>JAYQSB010000007.1:0-75917 GCA_038146705.1 Candidatus Poseidoniales archaeon | reverse complement strand
GTTCTGTAGAGATGACCGAGAACGTCAAATCAACTGGAACATCTTTTGGAAGGAAGAGCGTTTCGGGTGCGTCAGCACCTAACTGGAACTGTGTCGATAACGTCGACAGCCCTGCACCAAATATTGAGTAATCAAGGCCGACTGTGACGTCTTTGTTTCCTTTGTTGACAATGACGGTGTTCCATGTTCGAGTATCTCGTGCATTAAATTCAACTTCACTCGGCCAGTCTACGAATTCAGGAATGAACTTGGGTGCTATGATGACATCGATGACCTCCTGATCGAGCATGAAATCCTCATCCCCGTAGGCGGTGAGTGTAATGGTATGCGACGCTCCATCCAGCATCGATTCTGAGCCATCATAACTTGGGACTGAGAGAATGAACGAGCCGCCGAACGTCTCGCCGATAGAGAGTGGGATATCTTGATCGCCTCCATCAATGCTCCATCCATCTGAATGATTAATCACCAAGTTGACACTTTCTGCCAAATTTCCAAGATTGGAAATATTGAATGCAATGGATTCTTGTGTTCCAGGGATGACTGCGATTTGCATGACATCTGGGTCAATATCTACCCCATGATTCTCTGAAATATTTGCTATGATGTCTGCAGAAACGTTCAATCCACTTGCAGGTGATTCGACCCAGAGTGTTCCAGTATACTGGATATCTGCTCGTGCATCATTTGATGCTGTGAGTCGAATCTTGACTGTTGTATCGAAGCCCGAACCTACGAGAACTGAATCATCTGTTTCGATTTCGAACTCAACTTCCTCACTCGTGGAGTCATCAAGCCACAGATTGTAAAGGGTCTGAGTGTTACCAGTGTTACTAATTTTCACTCTTGTCACCACTGATTCGCCTACAGACAAATTGACGAGTTGACTCGATGGATCGACGTCGAGGTCAATCGATTCCACGACGATAAATTCAACGACATGTGAGCTGATGTAGGCTCCTGTATCCAAGTTTTCTACAACTATGGTGACTTGTTCGATAGAATTTGCAGGAGCGTCGCTAGCAGGCGTTACTGTAACAGGGAATGTTGAAATGTGATTTGTCGTAATTGTAGGATAATCAGCAACTGCTGCACGTACATTCGGCAATTCTGTGATTTGAGATACTGTGCCGTTTGCAAACGAGCCTGTCCAATCAAGCGGCAATTCATCGACGAGTGTTAATCTGTAACTGGTTTGGTTGTTCCCAAGATTTGCAAGTTCGACATCAAATGAGTTTGCTTCCCCAACATTAACTTCGAATGGGGCATCTTGGAGCACGTCGACCTCATCAACAGGAGGAATGTGAATTCGTACAACTGTGTCAATTTCCTCTGCGATAATGCCAGCTGGGAAACCCGCACCTAATGTTGGCGTCGTTGTGAGAGGAATTTCCATGACGCCCGACACAGGATAGTCGTCGACAGGACCTTGAATTCCAATGCTAGCAAAATAGGTCTCATCGAGGGTCATGTCGATGAAATTTGATGGTGAAGGTTCAGGTATTGCCCAGCGATCTTCTTCATCCGCACCACCAGTGGACGCCGAATCAAAAGTTACATCTCCCAGAGATAGAAGAGTATCCAAGGTTCCATCAAGATTTGTGATAAGATTGTGTCTCGCTTCGAGTTCTAAGTCGAGAATGATATCCACGCCCTGTCCCTGTTTTGCTGCGAGAACTTGGCTCGGTGTTAAGTAAACATCCGTGGTTTCAACACCGGGATCAACCGTCAAAACAGGCCGGATTTCGAGTGGAGCAGAATCTTGATGAGGAACGCCCCCTTTCGACGCAGATGCCATAACCCAAACAGACAACACATCACCTGCTCGGTTGTATTCATTAGGATTGATGGGGTTCTTGATTGGAGGGGGAGTGAGTTCCACTGATGTCGTCACATCTGCACCACTCGCTACTGTTGAGGTTTCGATTGATGTTAATTCAATTTCCCAGTTTACTGCAGGAGCGGTCAAACCTGCACTCAGATAGAACGTCGTTGGTGTATTGCCAGTATTGGTGATTGTAACATCGACGGATGTAGGTTTACCGGGGCTGAGCAACGTCACAGGGTCTGGCATGGTCACGAGAACACCATATGATTCACCTGCCATCACTTTGGTTGTTACTTCGATCACATAGCTCGGGTCCTCGTCTGATGTGAAGGTGACCGTAACAGATTCAACCTCACTCCGTTCAGCCGTTGTTGGAACTGTGACACTGATGTCGAGTGTGCTCGAATCAGAAAATGGGCTGACGACATTCGGTGGTGTTGGCTCAACCCACCCCAAGACATCATCAACGACAACACTGAAACCTTGTACATCGCCAATATTATCGAGAAGATAGGTCAATGTTGTTGTCAAACCAGGTTCTGTCGTTCTGTCTTGAGCAGGCGTGATAATGGTTGCATAGTTTGAGAATGTTACTACGATTTCGAGAACGGTGATTGTGGTTGTGGTGGAGCCATCATTGAGATTCAACTCGATTGTCAAATCCCAATCGCCGACGAAGGAAGCACCAGTGAAATCATACGATGCCGTGAGCACCTCGTTGACTTGAGGCAAACTTGTCGTGACATCGTAAAGGCTACTTGGAGCCATAATCTCTTGATTGGAAGTAAACGACACTGGAGTAGGCCCTGGAGTTACGGGAGTGAGTTGAACCTCAAGTTCTGCTGTGAAATCATTGACCCCTTGATTCGTAATTGAAACTTCAAAATCGGTAGGTGATTTAGAAATTCGGGCGGTCGTTTCGCCGGGAGCAATGCTGGGAAGAGGGTTGGCCAACAATTCTGAAAATGATGCATCGGTAAAGTCGACCACATTGAAATACAAACTTTGCTCGTTATCTGTCAAATCAGAATCGACCGAAGATTCAATTCTAGCTGTCAGTGTTTGCCCATCTCCGAGCGACCCCGACCAAGTAAATGTAAGAGGTGATGTCGAAGCACCTGCTGCTAAATTCGTTACTGGAATAGTCCCCTTATCGACAGGGTCAGCTGATGGAGAACCCTTGTGCAAAAGACGCAAGGTTCCAGATCCTGCGAGTCCGCCCTTGTTCTTCACAATAACGACAACAGAATGCGAAACACTGTCTTGAACGAGGTTATTTGTTCCGTCATTCATTGAACCTCCGTTGTCTAGCGAGATGAGTGTAATACTGAGATTGGGCGTCGAGCGGCCACTTGTTTGAGACGGACTAGCCAACGGTGATGCTAGTGACAAGAGGAAAACACCAAGCAACAAAAATGTCACCGAGTGCTTACGCATTTGCCTCGCCTCCTTTTTGACCCGGGTCTTGGAAACTTTCGATGGTGACTTTCCTTCCTTGTCGTTTCCATAACGATAGCAATTGTTCGAGGAGACGGTCATGTATGGACTGGCTGATACCCAACCTGCGTCGTTCTTCCCAAAGGAGCATTTGTTCAGTTTTGGTGAGCAAAGCATCTCTGAGATAGAGTTCGAGTGTTCTCCTGTACGAATCTCGATCAGATATCGCATACACGATGTCGTTTCCTGGACACTGGTCTGCTTGATTTTGCAAGATATTTCCAAGCATAAGGGCTTCGTCATACGATAGATTGCGCTTATCGAGTTCAAGTTGAATGCTACTTGCGATTTCTTGAAGACCCGAAGTAGTCGTTGCTTTCTGAATTTTCTTCAAAAAACGTCGGGAAACACGAGACATACGTTGCCCGACCATACACCTACGGTGAACATGGCAGTTCTTGAAAGAATCGGCCGTCATTGATGGATTGATTCATTATGAATATTGTTAATTTATTATGAATATTAGAAGGACTCCGGGCCACACACTTCAAAAATTACGAATAAAAATGGTCATTTTCAATACAATATATTATCAATTTGAGATTTGTCGTGATTTCATGGAAGAGATAGTAAATTTAGAGGTAGGAGACGACGCACCAAGATTTGTCGCTCAAGATAGCGACGGAGTTGAACATGATATTCAAGAATACATGAGGCAAGGGAAGCACGTCATATTGTATTTCTATCCTAAAGATTCGACACCCGGATGCACCAAACAAGCATGTGACTTTCGAGACAACATCGCAAGACTTCAATCGAATGATACTGTTGTCTTTGGTGTGTCAAAGGACTCCGTAAAATCACACCAGAATTTTATTTCCAAGCAAGAACTCAATTTCCCTCTCCTTATGGATGAAGACTTGTCGTTGCATCACATGTTTGGAACATGGAGATTGAAGAAAAATTACGGGCGTGAATACTTGGGCACCGCCCGTTCGACATTCGTGATTTCGCCCGAGGGATCAATAACATGGGCAAGGTACAATGTAAAAGCAACCGGGCATGTTGAAATGCTCCTTCGAGAACTAAAATATTGAGCTGGACAATATGGTCGAAGAGCCCCTCCATGGCAAACGAATTGACCTCAACAACAATTCAGTCGCATGGTGGCCATGCCACATCGGAAAAGATACAACCATAGGCGAACATGTTTCAATAGGAGCACTTGCTCACATCGGCCGTAATGTCACGATTGGTGGAAATTCCCGGATACAAGGTAGTGTATACATCGCAGACAAAACCATGATTGCTGAAAACGTCTTTATCGGACCCAGTGTTGTCGTACTCAACGACAAATACCCCCCATCTGGAAATGCGGAACTATGGCAACCTGTTGTTATTGAGAAGTATGCGGTCATAGGAGGAAACTCCACAATTTTACCCGGGGTTAAAATTGGTGAAAATGCGGTCATTGGTGCTGGTGCAACTGTAACAACTTCGATTCCAAGCAACGAAGTTTGGATAGGGAATCCAGCATCATTTCACATGACTCGAGAAGAATATGAACAGAGGCGAATACATGATTGAAAAGGATGTCATCATACGCTTTTTGATGCGTTGTAATTCATACGCTGAGGATTCAATTCAAAGGAAAAAAGAGAGAGGCGAGAATGACGAAATCAGTGCATGGGAATCCTACATTAAATTCAATCAACACGCCATCGAAGAAATCCTTGATGGCACCCTTGATGATTGGTTTCATGTTGAACTCCAACATGGCGAATTGACCGCTGTTGAATTTGCAGACATGGCTCATCAGGAAAAAAGTAAATGGCTCACAGCCCTTCTCTCCCCTCGTCCCATTTCCATCATAGCTGCAAAACAATCGAATAAAAAATTCAATCTTTCAACGATATCTTCTTGCATGCATGTTTCAACATCTCCACCATATATTCTCGCTTCATTTTCAAAACACAGGGATGGTGAAATGAGGGATACGCTCCTTCACCTTCGACAACATGGAAAGGCAACGATGAATTTCTTTCAAGGACACCCTGATGTCCTCAACATCATCGAAACAGCAGCACGACCCCTCGACTTTGGTGAAGCAGAGGCTGAGCAACTCAACCCACAATCGAAGCCAAACCAAAACGGCATCATTCCGGGAGCTGTCGGTGCCGTTGAAGTCGAATTTGTTCAAGAATACGATATGCCCGGAGCAGTGGCAAAATTAGCACTTCTCAAGGTTCTGCGAATTTGGTACCATGAAACATCCGCTCCAGAACACATCGAACATCTTCTTTGTCAACATGGCATGGACAGAGTTGGGCGTTTGTTGTTTACGGATGAAACAATCATTTCCTCTCATTACGAGCCTCTTCGACGTCAAGAAAGCGATGATTGATACTGAACTTCTTGAATCATGAGTGTAAGTCCATCTTCCAATGTTGTTTTTGGCTCCCAATGAAGATGTTCTCGTGCAGCCTGAGGTTGACATGAGCGGCGAGTTGAATCTCCAGGGTAACCGGACTCAACCAAAATCATTGGTTTCTCTGGAAGAGAGATGTCTTCCGATTGGCAAAGAGAAATGAGCAGTTCAGCCACATCGATCATCTGATGTTCTTGGTCTGAACCTATGTTAAATGACATTCCACTGAGAGGTTGCCCATCCAGATAGGACACGTCGAGCAAACCTGCTTTGTATATGCCCTCGATAGCATCATCAATGTATGTAAAACTCCTCGTATGTTTTCCTTCGTAATGCAATTCTAAAGGCTCATTGCTCAAGAGTTGGGAGAGAAATCGTCCGATAACTTGACCGTCTTTCTTTCCTCTTAGTCGTGGCCCATAGACATTGAATGGTCGAACAATCCGAACATCCAACGACTGCCTCGCTCCATAATGCATCGCCAATTCTTCAACATACTTCGTTGCACCATATGAGAATCGTTGATGGTCTTTGGCCGCTGGAAACTTCGATTCGTTGTAATCTTCGAGTGGCATACTTTCTACGAGGCCAAACGCTTCTGGAGAGGAAGAGAACACAAGGCGAGTTGAGGTCTGCATGCATAACCGAAGGACATTCATTGTCATACCAATATTTGATGAAATCACGTCAAGCGCTCGCTCATGGAAAAAAACCGTGCCGTTAATCGCAGCGAGATGAAAACATACATCTGCTTCTGGAAAATTTGTCTCGAGTTGTTGTTGGTCGGTCAGATCAAGTTCGATAAAACGAAATTGAACATTGTCAATAATTTCGCTAAGATTCGATGTAGAACCACGAGATAAATTATCAAAGCCAACAACAGTATGCCCCTGACGAACACAATATTCTGCGAGACTGGAGCCAAGAAAACCGGCTACTCCTGTGATCACAATGGTGGCCAAATTCATTCCCCGCTTCGTTTCAAAACACGTAATTGAACGACATCTCCTTTTCGCTCAAGTCGGACATCATCTCCACTATTCACATGTAAGCAGGCGTCCTGTTCAAATCCGAAACCATAGGGCACACCGAGCAGAGAGCACGCTGGAAGTGTTAACGGACAAACATCTCTATTGACAATTGCCTTGGGGCCTTTTGAGGTGTACATCAATCCCATCAAAACATAAGGGGCAACAGTTGAGCCAGAACCCTTTGGAAAAATGAGGATGGAATCTTCGATACTTTGGCCATGAAGCGGATGGCCTTCTTCTTCAATAACGCCTGTGTCAGGATTCACATAGCCCAAAAATGTGATTGGAATATCGGTAACGAGAGCCTTTCCTTCAACAGAAAAATTACCTTGACTTGAGAGTCCCTTTCCTTGTGAAGAAAATTCTCCTTGTTGATCCGTTTTTATTGATTGTAATGTTGGCGGAGTGTTCTTATGCTCGACTTCAATGTTCATTTCATCAAATGCCGTTGGAAGAAAGGCCTCTTTCACACAATCATGAATAGAGGCTACGCTCGTCTTTAGCCGGTTGAGACCGCTGGTGAGATAGTGTTCAGCTTTCATTGAATTTGTCAAGAGATGATTGTATTTTTCACGGTTGTACGGTGTAACTTCGGGGCATGTATCTTTGAGAATCAGAACACCTGCTTGCTCGAGAATGTCAATACTACCATCAGAGACTGCGAGTTCGTAATTTTCCTTGCTCGTAAACAACCAAAGCCGATGGTCGTCTAATTTTTGACCCATTTCAGAAAATGTTCGAACTGAGGCAGCAGTGATTCGAATTTCTTCGAGGCTCGCTTGAGGACAGCCAATCACAACCAAATCGACGGTTTGTTTTGGTTCAAGTTCAAGATAACGCTGTTCAAGGTCATCATTGGTAAAGCGAAGGACGCCTTGCCATTCTCCTTCCTTGAGTATAGGTTGGCCACGTTGGTCGACCTGTAGGACGCCTTCGGATGAATGCTCATGGACCCAAAGCATTGGTGTACCGTAATTTGCAGCAGCCGCAGTTAATGCTTTCTTCATGCCAAACGACATGTACGAAGGTGCCCCAATAATGTAGGGCATCGGTCCGAAAGGAACATTCCATTCTGGCCGAACCTGCTTTCCGATCCAATCCCCAAAGATTGACCAATCAGAGAGGTGATGTAAGTCACAATCGAGATGGACAAGGATGTTTGGCTGTCGATGTTGAGGGAGATGCAAACCCCATTCCGGTGCATATCCAGTCAGTGCAGTTGCGAGTGCTGAAAGCCCTGATTCTCTATTTGTCATCAAGGATGACCATGTATTTGCAAAACACACGGCGTTTGATTCAGCCCAACTTCCTATGCCCGATTCAACTTCAATGCCACGGTCGTAAGGTGTGCAGGACAATGTTGCTTGTATGCCCAAAGACGCATAAGCATGGATAATTTCAAACTGTGCTTCAAGGAAATTTGGCACGGAGATGCCCATTTCTTCAAATTTCTCAGCGTCACACCCCGCTGAATTTAGGGTCGTTGGAATGCTCACACCCTGCCCTTCATTGCATTCCAAATCTGACAAGAATCTGCGAAGACCATGTCCACCAGTCAACACAGAGACACCCGAAATATGAGCGTGGTCAACGGGAATGATTCGTTCTGCTCCTGCGGTCATGGCAAGGTCGACGACAAGGCGAGCACCCTTTTGCCGAGTGCTACCCTCGAGGCCTTCAAGTTGTTCTTGAAGACGCTGTGGCCTCTCCATGCTGCTTCCACCTCGTCGCAGTTCATCAAATCACCCCTTTGACAAACCAAATGACTTGATATGAAAGGCGTAACCTTTGAATGTCGTTTTAGAATTCCCCCCGCATGCCTAAGAAGCAACAATCAAGCCAAAAAAACACCTCAAAGAAAAACATTGTACGAGTCCTTGGAATGACACTCCTCATCGCCATCACCGGCCTCAATTCTTTTTTGATTTGGACGATGGAACGAGGCGAAACAGAGGAAACAAACCGAGAAATTCTCTCCACATCCAAACATTTTGAAGAAATTGAACCATGTGTCGAAGGTGGTCAAATGATTTATGTCGGCATCGATGAAAACTTCGATGGTCTTTTGAGCGATGAAGAAATTGATTCATCAACGCTCCTCTGTCATGGTTTTCAAGGGCTGAGTGGACCACAAGGTCAACCTGGAACTTCAGGAAATGATGGTCTTGATGGGCGATCTTACCTTCTCGACATTCAGAATATATCTCAAGATTCAGACATTTGTGGTGGTCAAGGTATAACCATAAACGCAGGACAAGACGGAGATAACGATGGATTGCTTCAAATGAGCGAGGTCGTTTCATCGTCGGTTCTGTGCCACGGTTCGATGGGCACAGCCGGACTGAATGGTACGAATGGAAGTTCAGGATATTCGGCACTCGTCGAGCAATCTCGTCCACCGGAGTGGATGTGTGGAAGCGGTATTTCGATTTCTTTTGGGATCGATGATGGAGGGCAAACCGGCATCGCTGAGGATGGCGTCTTGCAAAGCGATGAAATCATCTCTTCGCTCCAACTCTGCTTCGACACGTATGTGCCGTTAAGGTCGACAGACATTATATCAGGTGCAGGGAATTCATTCACATCAAATTGTGAAGAAGTGACGCATATTGAACATACTCCATTCGTGGTCTTCTCTGCAGTGGACAGCATTGTAGGATGTGAGCCTCACATCATGAATCTAGCAACAGGAGCAACAGAACTCATATTCGACATCAATCCTACAGGCGACAGCCTCCCTGGGTCGACCTTTGGCTTTCTGCATGTTCCATCGACGCCTTGGGTATACTTCGATGCTGATGATGGAACAGGTGTCCAAATGTGGGCTCTTCATACCGAGGATTTGACGGTGCTTCCTTTGCTAGGCAGTATTGAGAGAAATGCACTTGTTTGGAACGATGGCTTGGTGGTGTGGAACCAGTCAAATCAAGTATCATGGACCAACTCAACAGAATTACTACCCATTGAACAGGGTATTTCGAATGAACATCTCGCACTCGAATTTGAACAAATGAGCAATGTGTCAAGGCTCGGTGAGGTCTTTGCCGTCGTGGCAGATAATGTCCTCTTCATGAGTGCTGTTTTGAACGATGCTGAGCAGGTCATCATTTCCATTTCTCATAACATCACCGTTTGGCATATCCCACACGATGGTGACCTTGTGTTGCTTGAATCATGTCGAACCGATGATGGAACTGCATTTGTTGCATTACAAGACGAGGAAAAACAAATTCTTCATCTCCTTGATGATGGAGGATTTCAGTGGCTGACCAACTTGCAATACGATGGCAGCGATACGACACTTCGACACCTGGGCGACAACATTGGTTTGCATTATCTCAACGAGACGCTCGTCTTTGATGCTGTGACTGAAGGCATTGATGCAATGCTATGGTCACTGAACCTCAACACACTTGAGGCGACAGAATTGTCAAATCAACATCTTGCTATCGGTCAATCAGCAGGCGGTGTCAGCATGAACAATATGATCTATTTTGATTGCATATCGCCATCATTTGGCCATGAACTTTGCTTTTCAGATGGAAGTACGAGTGGAACAGGTACCATCGATTCATTGAGACCAGGAATTCAATCATCACAACCGCGACATATCGAAACATACGGAGAACATCTGTTCATCATCGCTCATGGGGTGGAAAACTCGAACCTTGAATCCTCAGCACTTTGGGTTTTACATGAAGGAGGACTTGAGTTTGTTTTCAATCCTTATCCTGGAACAACAAATGATGCACAAACTGGCTTGTATGGAGACTTGGTTCTTTCGAGCACGTACCTCTTCTTCATCGCCCACGATGGAACACATGGACATGAATTGTACAGCTGGAATATTCTGCAGTACGATGAGCAGTGGATATTCATTTGATGGAAGCCACAGGTTCTTTGATACAGTAAAGACATGACTGACCCACAACATATGAGGCGTGGTCTTGCTCATCGATGGTGAGTGGAGTTCGACATGCAAAACAAACCACTTCACCTGTTTCATGAAGGCCTGGGTCAACGGCAACTCTTTGGTCAAATACGAAACAATTGCCGTTCCAGTGGTCGCCGCCAACGTCCTCAAAATAGCCAAGAATGCCACCTTGGAGTTGACGCACATTTCGAAATCCTGCATCGAGCATGATAGCACTCGCTTTTTCACATCGGATGCCTCCGGTGCAAAACATCACAATGGGTTCATCTTTCATTGAATCCGGTAATTCCTTGATGGCTGCAGGAAAATCTCGAAATGATTCGATGTTCAAATCAATCGCATTCTCAAAAGTACCAATTTTCATTTCGTATATGTTCCGTGTATCGAGGAGGTGGACTGGTTGCCCGCCATCGAGAAGATGTTTGAGTTCGGTTGGTTTGATGTTTGGGCCAGTAAAATCTGCTGGGCGAATCTCGTTGAGTCCGACGCTAATAATTTCTTTCTTTCGTCGAACATTCATTCTATTGAACGGTTGATACGCTGTCCATGATTTTTTGAGTGGTATATCTTTGAATCGTTCATCTTGCTCAAGGAAGAGAATAAAATCTTGAATCGCTTGTTCTACACCGGCAAGAAAAAAGTTGATGCCTTCTGGTGCCATGAGGATTGTTCCTTTGAGGTGCAGACGCTGGCAAGTATGTTGGTATGGTTCAATCAGGTCGTCTCGGTCGGGCAGGTCAACGAAACGGTATCCTGCAATATTGAGAATAATGTTGCTCATTTCCTGCTCACTCCACTCAGTTCTCATGTTGATCTCTTCGCCATTGATGGCGTGAAGCCAGCGGACGACGCCACCCTTGTCCGAAAGCCCGAGAACTCACACGTGGTGCTGGCGACATTTGCCAGCGCTTGTGCTCGTTTCGTTCCAATCGCGTAAGCACATCGAGAACAATCTCTTGACCGTAACCAAGAGCAACGATTTCTTCCTGAGATTTTCCACCTTCGATGTGGTGATGCAAGATTTCATCCAACGTTGCGTACGGAGGGAGTGTATCCTCGTCTTTTTGGTCAACATCAAGTTCAGCAGACGGCGGTTTTGTCATCGTGCTATCTGAAACGGGAGCAATCCTTCCTTCACCGATGGCTTTTTGATTGAACCATTCTGCAATGGCGTACACCTCCATTTTGTACACATCACCTAGAGGACAATAGCCTCCAGCCATGTCGCCATAGAGTGTGCAATATCCTTGAGCAATCTCTGATTTGTTTCCTGTGCTAATGGCCATGTAACCCTTCGAATTTGCATAACCCATGACAATGAGTGCACGTAGACGTGCCTGAACGTTCTCCGCTGCAACTGCAAACCCTTCAGACAATTGTGAGCCAATCGTTGCTTCAGTCGCTTCGTGAAGGGATTCAATTGAATGGCTCATGAACTCAATTCCAAGTGCGTCCGCTGTGTGTTTTGCATCCGTCTTCGAATGGTCTGATGAGAATCTGCTCGGCATCGAAATCCCAAGCACATGCTCACTCCCGAGAGCGTGTTGAGCAATACATGCAGCAACAGCAGAATCAATTCCACCCGACAGACCAAGCACGATACCTTGGATGCTTGACTTCCTGCAATAATCTGCTAAACCCGTTGTCACTGCTTCAACTATTTCTGTGATATCTTGACCGACAATACCGTCTTCGGAAGGTGCTAGCGTCAACGGTGTATCTTGATGACCAATGGTTAAACCAGTCTCGTATGGTGCATCAAGCCATGTACAATTGGAAGGTGTATGTATATCCACGATCAAGACGCCTTCTCTCCATGCTGGAGCAATGACGACCGTTCCATCTGGCCAAGCGACCATTGAACGACCATCAAAAAGGAGGTCATCATTTCCACCGACTTGATTGGCGAGTAAGAACGGATGCCCGAGGGTTTTTGCTGCGTGTCGACAAACCTCAATTCGAGTTGATCCTTTATGTTGGTGATACGGTGAAGCGGATAGATTGACCGTCGCATCGAGTTCTACACCTTGTCGAATGAATTGTGATAGATGCTCGATGGGGTCGGATTCGTAGGTGGAGGGGGTTAATCCTGCCGATTGCCAAGCATCTTCACAGACGGTCACACCGAGGTCGAACCCACCAATTGAGCGAACCAGTGAAGTTCGACTCTCCGCATCAAAATATCTCGCTTCATCAAAGACATCATAGGTAGGAAGGAGTTGCTTGTGAGCCACAACAGATTTCGACATCATTGGTGAGGTTGGTTGAGGTTCGACCTTGACAACTCCGTTTGTCGGTTTCTTCCGTTCATGTTCAGGGGGGACTGGCGTCCCTACAAGCAGTGGTAATTCGGGCTGTATCGTTCTCGCTATTTCAAATGAAGAACGTACAAATTCAGGTTCCAACAACAAATCTCTCGGAGGATATCCACAAATCGCAAGTTCGGGAGATACGCCTAATGTGGCACCGTTGCTTTGAGCAATTGCCGTGAGTTGTTGTAATTTTGATTGGTTGGCTTTCAAGGCACCGATTGTTGCATCCATTTGCAAAAGTGCAATCATGGACATCAAGACACCTCATTTTTTCGACGCTCAAGGATGTTTTACAATGTTACCATCTGCGTCTTTGTACCACCACTCGTTCGATTCTTTGTCATGATACCACCAGTATCCATCAGCCCCCATCACCCAATCAGTCTCCTCGGTACTATCGGAAACTGCTGCTGCAGTCGAGGCAGCCGTGGCTATTTCAGGGACATCTTTGCGATTGCTCATTTCTTCAAATCGTTCATCGTCAATCTCTTCTTCTTCCTCGTATTCTGAGGAATATTCATCCCAGTCATATGCTTCCTTTGAGCCTCGATTACCCGTTAAGCGGATCAACCAAACCAGTGAGGTCAGCAAAACACCAATGAAGAGGAGACCAGCAATGGAGCCAAGAATTGGATTCGCATCGCCAAAGACCTTCTCTGAGAGGGTTAACTCCTCTGGCACACGAACATCGATTGTAGGCCCACTCGCCGTTGCACCATTCGCAAGTTCGACCTCTATCCATTGAACGCCTGGACGCTCTGGCCCCCAATCGAGCGTTGCAGAACCAACACCGCCCTCAGGAACAAAGACGGTCACTCGCTGAAGCAAGCCCGATTCTTCAGTAAGTTCAACCCAGTAGATGTTTAATTCAACCTCACCGTCAAGCGTTCCAGAATTTGAAACTTCGACAGTGACTGCTGTGGTTTGCCCAACATCAACAAGCAGTCGTGAGTATGCAATACCTGCAGAGTTGATTTCAAATTCAGGTTGCAACCACTCCATATTCCAGGTTTGAATCGGTTGATTTGGAGCCTGTCCTGCGATACCGATGACATTGTTTCCTGCAAGGTCTCGGCCCTCAAGATACAGATGAACAACCAAACGGTCAATGAGCATCTCACGACTAATTTCTGACAAATTGAAATTTGATGATAATTCGAGCATGAGTCCATCTGGCTGCTCGCTTTCGAGAAGAACTGGTTCGACGCCCTCTCTCAACACTTCTCCAGATTCGTAATCTGCAACCTCCCATCGAATTTGGAGTGATTGGACATCAAGTCCACCAATTTCATTCACTGTGATGAGAACATCATGTCCTCCGGCTGTGAGTATTGCTTTTGGTCTTGGAGAGAGTACTTCGACGGGCTCCGGTCCAATACCGTCGACGAGAATCCATTTCACAGACGATTCTTTCTCAGTCACATCTTGCCCTTGACCTTCGATACAGTCAACCGCCCACGTAAGTGGGACTTCGCCTGATGTAGGAGGTGCTGTCAATTCGGAAGACCATATGCCATCTTTAGCCGTTGCAATAATGGTCCTGCCTGCGAAAAGAATGTTGACATCGCAATCAAATTCTGGAACTGAATTTGTTTCTGAGAACACCAAACCGCCTGAAATTTCCATTGGCGTATTTGGAACAACTCGTGCCCCGTCACCAAGGAATGAACCTGCAGAGAGGTACAATTGAACAGATTCTTCTGGAATCATCATATTTGACGAAAAGCGCCATCGTTTTTCGGGGAAGGTGCGAAGAACATCAAGCCCGCTTCTGTCTTCAATTCGAATCGAAGGTTCTCGCCTTGTCTCACCGAGGTCAGGCGTATTCCAACTGAGATGGAACTCAATACTGAGCACCATATCGGTTTCATAAGGTCCTGCAGTTCCACCATCTTTGCTCATCATCTCACAATCTTCAATGATCAAATGTGTCGAGGTGGTCGTACAGTTGCCAGTCTCAAAACTCCACGAAACAGTCATTGAATCGCTGCCTTGATTTGAGGCAAGGGCAACCTCAACAACTGCAAGGTCTGATGCACCATTTGGTTCATTGACATCCACATTGAGTGTGTATTTTTCCTGAGGATGCAGCCATGCTTTTCGTCCGCCTTCCCAATTGAATGCGGCTGGTTCCACTTTAGGTGTGGCTGAAACACCGAGTTGGTACATGACAAGATGCTGGTCATATTCTGGGCCACCACCGTCTTGTATGTTGTAGCCTGAAGGGTCTGTTCCGACGATATACATCGCAATTTTATGCCCAAGTTGACCGGCGGTATCGTCAAGTTGCAATGTGTACAATCCTGTCAGGGTTGAAAGATTGTATGGCAAGTTGAATGTCATTGGCACATACTCGTCTTCATCTGGCCAACCATTCATGTTGTAATCATTGAGCCATTCTCTCCACACCATAGGGGTAACATTGGTGGGCAAAACAGGCTGGTCACGAATGGTGACTTGGAGGGTTTGAGTCGGGCTGGGCGAGCGATACCCGTAGTGAGGAAGGTTGGTTTCCATCACTTTTGGCCGTACTGAATCAACGGTGAATGTTCGAGTAAGCTCTGCTGGTTGGCCAATGTGAGAACCATTCATGGAAACGAGCTTGACAGTCCATACGACGTCTGCATATGTGAATGGAATAGTATCGGTATAGTTCCAATATGTTCCATCGAGTGAAGTCGTGTTGGCAACAAGGGTTTCACCTCGCCAAAGTTGAACTTCACCAAAGCCACTGGGGAAGGCATCTTCGGTTTGAACACCTTCAAATCCGATTTGCATACTGAGGTGAAGAGGCTCTCCACCCTTGAGATATTGTTGTGACGGTAGGGCTGGCCCATCGGTTGTCGTGAACGAAACTGAGCGAATGATGAGGTCATTTTCATATCCTTGTGAGAGTGTTGACCCCCAAGTTTGAACAAACGGAATCGAAGCCACTCCATTGGCCATCACAAGCCGAAGACTTGCACTCAACATCATCTCATCGTCCCATACAGGTGCTATTCGGAATGTTGCAGAACTCACAACTTTGGTGCCGTTTACGTCGTGGGTAAACAAATCTAATTCTGGAAGTATGATTGCATCACTGTCCCCTGTTTCGATGATAGGATTGCCATCGAGTTGATAGAGAACGGTAGCATGATGAAGAGTTCCGTATACATCGAGACGGACATATTGGATGTTGCCACCGAGGACAGTGTATTCAGTTTCGATGGTATGCCATCGTTCACTCGGGGTAAGTACGGCGACTTGGTCTTGCATTTGACCACTGACTAATTCAACTGAACTGGAGGTCACGATATCGGCAATGCTCACTCTTAGACCGCCACGGGATTGTGCTACGAAGGGTAAAACGACCTCGTCGGTACCGCCAGTTGGGACGACACCGTATCTTGCTTCATTGATGCCCATGACAAATGAAGAGGTTGGTCCAGCACTTACAACTGTTTGAGCATGGTGAGGTGCACTCAATCCTGAAAAGGTGACGATTCCGTTACCAACGACCTCAACTTGAACTTCTGCATACATGGTTCCAAGCACTTCTACCGAAGATGCGAGGCCATAGAGAGCATCAGAGATTGATTGGAACTCTGAACCGTTCAATTGGATGAGACCGTTCTCCACACCACTTCCGAAGGATTTGGTCACGAGGGTTTGACCTTGCACAGAAAAGATGACGGCCTCAACATGTCCTGTCGATGCAACGAAAGACAGGGAGAGTGACTTCATTGAATCTCTTGGGACCCAGAATGCAAGATTGCTTGGATTGCCGTTTGAAACGGACACTGTGTATGCTGTGTTTTTGTTGACGAAGGTGTTCTGCCAACCCCACATTCCAACACGCTCGTCTCCTCCACCCCATTCATATCGACCGTCTAAGGCGAGATCGAGAGCGGGCAGAGCAGGTTGAAGACCGCCGTAAAACGTGTGAGAGAGTTCGTTCATCTGCCAGTTTCCGTTTGCTGGGACCAGAGATGAAATGCGATATTGAACGCCACTCATTTGGCCTGAAATGTTGAAACTGTGAGGGAATGTGATGTTGTGCCAAACATCATTTGGACCTGTTCGGTATTGAATCAAGGCATTGGAGGAAATACCTGTTACTTGGGCTCCATAAAGCGGCATATGCGAAAGGAACCATGGGGATATGAGTTCATCTGAAGTTCCACCGGTGACAACATTTGTCACGGCATTGTAGGAACTGCCATTCAGTTCCCAGTGCCGTGCGGCAGGGTCGGTGTAGAAATGTTCTTCCAAACTGCCATCACCTGAAATTGTGTAAAGCGTAGGCATGCCGTTGGATGAACCAGTCAATTCGAGATGGATTCGGAATGTTGGATACACATCATGGTCGATGCCTTCCATAGGAATGACGAGTGTATTCGAACCACGGAGACCTGGAATCGGTAATCCACTCGCATCGAGAACGGTCCAGTTCAAATACGCATTTTGAGGAATGTCAGCCTCAAGGAAAATTGGGGCATACGAATTGCGGGAAAGCATCTGTGTCGATCCAGATTGCCAACCTAACGAAGGACTTGTCCAATTTGATTGAGGCGGCGAGACAATATGGACGTCATCGACAAACCAGTAATCGCAACACGTTCCACTTCCAGAGTTCTGATAGATGCGGAATTGCGATGTTGAATGAAGTGCTGCAGCAGGCAGGTTGTAGACCACATTGGTGACAGAGCCACCGGATGTTGAACCTTGGAAGGTTCGGAACGTGGTCCATGAATTTGAACTCGTTTTGTATTGAAGGTAGAGGTTTTCGTTGCTATCTGGCTCTTCACCGCAACCACTCGAACCCTGTCGCACCCATGCATGGAATGGTATATTGCTTCCTCCGGCGAGATTGAGGACCGGCGAAGTAGCGTACGACGAACCCGCATAGGTCCGAATTGAGCCACCAGAACTTCCATTCATACCACAAGAAGGGGAAGTTACTCGGGCACCGTAGCCTGAAAATGTCCATCCTTGATTGCCATTGTTGAAATCCCAAAGGTTGCCAGCAGAAGTGCCCGTCATTGAATTTCCTTGTATGCTTACGCCACCGTTTGTGGCATCGCTGTGAGACCAAATGCTATTATCATCCCATACGAACCCTGAGTGCATTGCTGTTGCATAGGGTTCGATTTCTATGGACGCAGAGGTGAGTGGTTGTCCTTCTGGAAGGCTGAGTTTGAAATTTGAATTTGGTGTCGTTGGATTGAGGGTGAGATTAGCCAATTGATCGGCTGCAGATAACCGTGGTTTTGGTTCATTCTTGAGGTAGGACATATCGGTGCCGGTGAGCATGATTGCTTGCGACGAGAAGAGGAACACAAATGTGATGAAAAGTGCGTTCCTTGCACGAGAACCATCCGCCATGAATGGTGCGTGAACTTTGAAGGTCTTGAATGAAACGCTTTTTTCAATTGGTGAATTTTTTCTTGGCAGTAGAGGAATTTTGAAGAAATCGGCTTGGTTGGCTTTGGTTATGCCTCAACCAAAACCCGTCGGAGAACTCAATCCGGTGGAACTCGAAAACAGTCTCTTGAAGCGATGGCATGAAGAGCAAACCTTCCAACAATCAATCGATGTTCGACGGGAAGGTGCACCTTTCATTTTCTTGGAAGGGCCACCTACTGCAAACGGGAAACCTGGCATCCATCACGTCGTTGCACGCACCTACAAAGATCTTGTTTGCCGTTGGAAAGCAATGGAAGGGTTTCTTGTCGAACGGAAAGGAGGTTGGGACACCCATGGTCTACCTGTTGAAATCGAAGTTCAAAAGCGCCTCAATCTCATGAGCAACCAAGCCATTGAAGAATTTGGTATGCAGGAATTCAACGATGCATGTCGAGAGTCTGTATGGACCTACGAATCGGCTTGGCGAGAGATGACCGAGCGAATGGCGTACTGGGTTGATTTGGACAATCCATACGTCACCCTTCACAACGAATATGTCGAATCTTGTTGGTGGGCTATGAAACAGATGTTCGACAAAGGATTGCTTTACCGTGGATACAAAGTCCTACCCTACTGTCCACAAACAGGTACCTCATACTCAAGTCACGAAGTAGCCCTCGGTTACAAAGAAGTTGAAGAACCATCGGTGTATGTCAAATTCAAGCTCGTAGATGATGATGCTCACATCCTGGCATGGACAACAACACCTTGGACGCTTCCTGGCAACGTTGGCTTGGCCGTTGGTCCAGAAGTCACGTATGTTCGTGTTCGGGTAACTGCAGATTCTGAACACTGGGAAGGAGCAGGCGGGGCAGATGTTGGCGAAGAGTTCATTCTTGCAAAGGACCTGATGAAAGAAGTGCTTCGCCACCATGTTGAAATCGTTGAAGAATTCAATGGTTCTTCACTTGTTGGCAAGGCCTATGAACCACTCTTTCCAGATGCAGTTCCTCGAGGCGATTCGACAACGGCATGGACCGTCCTTTCAGCCGATTGGGTCACGACCACCGACGGAACAGGTGTGGTGCATACCGCAGTCATGTACGGTGAAGATGATTACAATTTGGGAATGGAAGTAGGACTACCAGCTTTCCACACGGTTGGCATGGACGGAGCATTCGTCGATGGCGTACATCCACAACTCGACGGACGATATGTAAAAGACTGCGATGAGGCCATCATCGAACTTTTGTCAAGTGAACACGGTAGCAACGGTAAGGGGCCAACAAGTGGTCTCTTGTATCGCGAAAAATCCTATGCTCACGATTATCCACACTGTTGGCGAACTGACCACCCATTGTTGTATTATGCCATGGATTCCTGGTTTGTGAAAATGACTGCGGTCAAAGACAGACTTCTCGAATTCAACAGCCAAGTCGAATGGGCACCTGATTGGGTAGGTGAAGGAAGGTTCGGAGAATGGCTACGTAACATCAAGGATTGGGCAATTTCGCGCGAACGGTATTGGGGAACACCGCTACCAGTATGGCGTTCTGAGGATGGTGAAATGAAGTGTGTAGGTTCAATAGAAGAATTGCAGAATGAAGTCAACAGTGCAATATTTGCTGGATTTGAAAATCCTGATTGCCCGGATGACCTCGATTTACATCGACCTGTTGTTGATGGCTTCACACTTGTCTCATCAACTGGTCTTCCAATGAAAAGAGAGCCGTTCGTCATGGATTGTTGGTTTGACTCAGGTTGTGCTTCATTTGCACAATGGCATCATCCATTTGACGGCGGTGAACAATTCGCGAACACATTCCCGGTGGACTACATTTGTGAAGGTGTGGACCAAACACGAGGTTGGTTCTATACCCTCCTTGCTGTTTCCACAACAGTTTTCGATTCCATTTGTTACAAACGTTGTCTGTCTTTAGGCCTCATTCTTGATGCAGAGGGGAAAAAGATGTCAAAATCAAGAGGAAACATCGTTGACCCTTGGGATCACTTCAATCGCGAAGGTGCTGACTCAACCCGTTGGTACATGGTTACAGCCGGTGCACCATGGAACCCGCTCAAGTTTGACCCAAACGGTGTCCGTGAAACCTACGGAAAGATGTTCTCAACCTTGTGGAACGTCTACAAATTTCATGCAGATTATGCTGCAATGGACGGTTTTGACCCTCAAGCACAAGCAAATCCAGTTGAAGAACGACCACTCCTTGATCAATGGATTCTTTCCCGACTCCACACAGTTTCTACGTATTATCATCAATCATTCGTCGATTGGGAGTTCCACAAAGCATGTAGGGAATTGGAAGATTTTGTGGTCAACGACCTCTCCAATTGGTATGTCCGCCGTAGTCGAAGAAGGCTGTGGGACGAAGGTCAAAATGACGACAAACTTGCGTGCCAGCATACATTGCACGAGGTTCTTGTGACCGTTTGTCGACTCGTCGCCCCGGTCGCTCCGTTCATGGTCGACGAAATTCATCAGAATCTCGAAGGAACATCTGTTCATACTGCGCCCTGGCCATCGGGAACACCAGGAACAACGGAAGGAGCCACAGCGGACCATTGGGACGAAGCACTGGTTCGTGAAACAGCACAATTACCTCCACACAATGTTGAACTTGAAGAAAAGATGAGCCTGGTTCGCGAACTTGCTGAATCAGGACGTCGTATTCGAGTGAATCACAATCGTAGGCAACGATTGCCTTGCGCCCAAGGGTGGATTGTCGCTGGGCCTGACCTCTCCGCTTTCCATGAAATCTTGGAAGAGGAACTGAATGTTGAATCGATTCAAGTCGAGACAAACCTTGATCGATTTCAAAAAGTCGAACTTCAACCAAATTTCAGAAATTTAGCCCCGAAAGCAAGAGCTGAAGTGAATGCTGTTGCTGCGGAAATTCGTGCCATTGAAGACGTTGATGCTTTCCTTGAACACATTGAGCGAGGCGAAGCCACCATTTTGGGTGTACAAATCGATTCGGAAGATGTCGAAATACGTCGAACTGAGCGCAGGGGCTTTGCTGCTGAAACGTTGCAAGTCGACCAAGGCGAGAACGATTCGATGAGCCTCGTCCTCGACATGAATGACACCCCTGAACTTCTTTCCAAAGGTCTTGCTCGAGATATTACTCGAAGAATTCAGGCAAAGCGAAAAGAAATGGATTTGCCAATGGAGGCGACAATCGAACTGCACATTTGGATGATGAATGCACCCGATCTCTTTGAAGCGGATTCAAACTACATTAATCAGGAGACAAGAGCATCAAATGCCTCATACCATCCAAATTCTCAACCAGAATCAACAACAGACTCATTCGAGGTCGATGGAGCAACAGTTTGGTTTCATGTTGAATAGGTGAGCAAGTGAGGGTTGTCTCGCTCGTTCCAAGTTTGACAGCCAGTCTATTTGATTTAGGCCTCACGACAAACGAAATTGTTGGCCGGACACCGTGGTGCATTCATCCAAAACCAGAAGTGAACAACATCAAAGTTGTCGGGGGAACAAAGACACCGAACTTAGGCAAAATTGAGGCTCTTGAACCGACATTACTCGTCCTTGACCGAGATGAAAATCCCCGAGAGGTCTATGAATGGGCCTTGTCAAAACATATCGAGGTTTTCGTGTGTGAGGTCCATCATCCACGTGATGTCTCAAACATGCTCATCAAACTTGGCAAGGCCATCGGTCGTACTTCCGAAGCAGAAAACATCGCTGCACAGATCAACTCAGCACTTGACAAATGCGCAACTCCTTCTCGACGGCCCGTCGTTTTACCCCTCATTTGGCACGAACCACTCATGGCGGTAAGCCCTGAAAAATATGCAGGCGGACTCATCGAATCAATTGGTTTCAGCGTTCCATTGATTGAACAAGGTGGAACAGGATACCCAATTGTTACGCCACAACATATTGTCGAACATCATGTTGAAGGTTTGTTGTTATCGAGTGAACCACATGAATTTGCACGTTCCGAAGGCGAAGTAATTTGCGATGAAGTTGAGGCTATCTCAGGTTCACGTCCTTGGTTTCAATGTGTTGATGGTGAAGATTTGACATGGATGGGAAGTCGTACGTTAACGGCGATTGGTAACTTGTATAGTGCCCTCAGCCATCGTTTTGAAGGGCATCAATGAGTTCAAATGAGACCGATACAAGCCATAGGCATGCGACGAGTCGCACTCGCAGTTTTCATGGTCAGCATCATGACCCTCGCAGGGTGCTTTGGGGTAGAAGAAGGAGAAATTGAGACTCAAGATATCAAAAGCATATGGGAAGATTACAGTCGTATCGATGCTCAAGCACATGTGGATGAGCGTATGTTTCAGACCATTGACCTCAACACTAACATGTCAACGAACACGAGTTGGGCTGTATTCGACCGAACCTATGGCGGAAATTGTTGTGAACATTATCTGGCAACTTCGGTTGAAGGTTCCATCCTCAATATTGGTGGCGAATACCCTGTGTATTCGGTTGATCGTGGGCACGAATGGGACACATATATTCCCGGTGTCCTTCCAGATGCCCAATGCAGGACCCCAATTCCAACAAACCCCGGTCAAGAAGGTCTAGGTGAAGGCAGTATCGTACAAGCAACCAATGGTGATATCATTTCCATGTCATGGTTCCCATACATCGGTGCAGATGGAAAACTCGACAAATTTTACGCAATTCTCTACGATGAATCTGAAATGGCGTGGAAATGGTGCTACAATCGGCTCACTGAACCATTTTACGACCGCTCATGGCAAGTCGAAGTCGTAGGGCCAATCGATTCTACTTTGGGAAACGGTGAATGGGCAAGTCTCGTCGTCTCGAACTTCTGGCACCAAACTCAAAATGCTGGTGGACAAATCAGTGTTGATGGACTCAATTACTATCCAATTCAATTCCCTGGTCGAAGTGGTGGAGAACCAATTGAAGAATTGAATCTCACATTCACAGACCTGCCTGCATACTGGGATGTCAACAAACCACACAAAGAAATGCGAGCGTTTTCAGTACCTAGCGGAGGGTTGTTGTTCCCGTCATATTTCAACAACGGAAATGCTGCATTCCTCGACACCACACTTTCATGGAATGAAGTTGAAATTCAATTTCCAAGTGAATATTGCCATATCGATAGAACTGGAACAATTCACTGTGTAGCAATGCAATCCGCTGTGTTCACCCACTACACATCCAACGATGGTGCTCTCTCTTGGAAGAATCAAACATACGACTTGTCCTCCATCGCTTCCTCAATTGAGGAGTGGGAATTTCAAGGCAATGGCGAACTTGACCTCTTTGTTCTCAATGTCCGATATCAGTCGAGCGAAGGGCCAGATGTTGATGTCGTGTACCATGTCAGAGAATATTCCGAAGATTTGGCCCCTGATACATTGACCTACATTGGTCTTGGTGACCTCGACTCAACCTCAGGTGCTGGAAATGACATTCGATTTGATTTCGCCTCACTCGGTATTCTGAGGGACGGTGGTGTTGTCGTCGCATACCATGACTCAAGCCATGCTGATCCCTTATTCGCAGTTGAAATTGACTTACCTCAATGAACCGGTTCAAAATGAGTCAAGAATATCGCCAAACAATTGCTCTATCAAACCTGAATTTCGTTGGTGTAGCCTTCGTAGAATAAGTTCAGGTGTTGATTTTGCCAAATAATTTCGGCGAGGGTTGCGGTCAACCACCAACTCGAGTTGGTCGTCCAATCCTCTCGCTTCAATTCCATCGACCCGCAAATCATCCCTACGTGTTGCTTCGATAATCGCTGGGGCAAGATGTGTGACGAGAACTGTTGTTGTATGGGACTGACGTTCTGCTGCAAGCAACATACCAGCAATAATTTTTGCACCTGCACCTGGTTCTGTGATGGCTTCGAGTTCGTCAGCAAAAATGAATTTCGGCGAAGGGTCTGATACAACCCTTGCAAGTTGTTCGAGTGTTTGTTCAAGTGCTCCTGCACTTTGCGTCCCTCCTGCTTTAGCAAGGACATGAAGCGACTCAACCTTTCCTACTATTGCAGAAGATGCAGGGACAGGAAGGCCCATGTGTGCCAAAATGACAACAAATGATAATGTCTCGAGGAGTGTTGTTTTCCCACCCGAGTTTGCTCCAGTAAGGAGAGCAAGATTTTGCCTGTCATCTTTTTGGGCACATTGACCTAATGCGTAGGTCACTGGCTCAGGTGTTCCATCGATGAATGGGTGAAATGCGTTGATGACAGAAATGCCATGAGAAGAGAACGAGGGAAGGCTACATCCATGATGATGTGCCCAACGACCAACGGACATCCAAATATCCAAAGAGATACAATCTCGGTACCATACTTTTGATGATTCCATGAATGATTCAAGGGCCGTTGCGAGCGAAACAATCTTTTGAAGTTCATTCGATTCAATCATTTCAGTGAGTGCTGCATGAATATCATCAAGTTCAGCTTTATTCACAACCGATGGCCAACCATCTGTAAACAGCTGCATCGAGCATTGTATCCCTGATGGTTCCAAAAATTGAGTGAATTTATGATAAGCTTTCTCCACCGCTTCGTCAATGATATTGGCCGTTGCAGATTGTAACTTTCGCTTGAGAGAAGAATTGTTGCTCAATGCTTCAAGCAATTCTTCGCCCTGGAGTGCAACACTTTGGTCTTGAATTGATGTTGTCACCTCATCCTGCATTTCTTGCTCGATACGTTTTGCAGTTCGCCATAATTGGTCACGAATTCCTTCAATGATGTCTTCTTGCCCCATTGAACCAAGGGTTGTAAGGTGCCTATCAAGGCCCTGAGTTTCACCAATTCGTTGGGAAATTGATTCGAAATGGAGATTATCCTTTGCCATTTCTGCACATCGCTCGATGATGTTCACCATCGTTTGTATCGTATCAACGTTGAGCTGGAACCAATCGATGATATATTCGGGTAATATTCGAAAGTCATCCACTTGGTGAGAAAACACCAACCAACCCTCTGGTGCATCCATTGGAGCACCTTCCCCAATCCATGTCACTTTTGGAAACACTGTATAATCTTTCCAAGATTCTTCATCTGACGGGGTATACATTCTGCATTTTCCTTTGAGGTGTGGAATTTCATTTTTTGTGACGATAACACGGTCGTACTTTTTTTGAGGTTCTTTGAAAGGGCGAATGTGCGACATCAAGTCACCCATGTCTTGCAGCACCTCTTCTTCAAGTTGAAGTGCATGACGGGATAGTTCGATTCTCTCAGTTTGATCTTGAAGGGGAGTCATCAATTGAATCTGTTTTTTTGTTGCCGAGGTTGATGTGAAATTTTGGAGGTCTTTGATCAACAATTCATACAGCCGAACAGATTCTTTTGTTGAAAGAAACGATGTTTCTCCACCCATGAATTGTCTTGCTAAAGACAACGCTCTCTGCGTTGAAATGCCTTGGACTTGGGCAATTTTATCGATATCACCGTTTTTTAGTGTGTCAAATACTTGTTCTTCACTACCAAAGTGTGCGGTTAATTTGTGCATTAACTTATCAGTGATTCTTCCACTTTGTTTTGACATCATGCGAAACAATGGTTGTCAATGGCTTAAGAGCATAGCGGATTTTTATTGTCCCTCTGCACGATGTTCATTGATGACTAATGTCCGTGGGATAAGGCTCCAGTCATAGAAAAGACAACGAGAAGTACTGTCAAGAAAAGTGCTCCAGTTACCACATGAAGCATGGCTTTCTTCCCGGTTTCTGCATTGTGGATATCCGGTAGCGTATCCACAGTAGCGACGTAAAGAAATGTACCTGCTGAAAACAGCATGGCGAGGCCAATCATCTGTGTCTCAAGTGACGATAAGAGAAAATATGCAACAAAGATCATCATTGGTGTTGCCAATGAAAAGATGATGACATCTCGGATTGATTCGTTGCGAGATTCCCGTTCATGGAGTGAAAATATACCGAGACTCAAGGCGGCTGGTCCTTTGTGAATCAACACAGCGAGAAGAATAGTCAACGAAACTGAGATTGAACCAGTTGCTGCTGCTGCACCGATGGCTAGGCCATCGACTGCAGCGTGGAGTGTCAGCCCAAAGACAAGCATCCATCCTGCCGAATTGTGATGAACATGGTCATGTCCATGATCATCGTGATGATGATGATGTTCTTCATGAACTGCGTGTCCGATACCTGAACCTTCCAAAATGAGCATGAGAAGAAAACCAGCGAGAATTGCACCGCCGATGATCAAAATGTCATCATGTTCTTCGTGTTCTTCAGCATGGGCGTGCAAAGTAACCAACTCATGTATCTCAGAGATACCTGTAGTAGCGTTAACGTCTCCAGATTCTACTTCTTCGATCACATGTTCAATTTCAGATTTCAGACCTTCACTATGACTGTCGTCATGGCCTTCGTCAGCGTGTTCATCTTCATGTTCGTCGTGACCACCGAGCAACTCCTCAATTTCTTCGATTCCTTGTTCTGGAGTAATGTCACCATCATTGACTTCGAGGAGAACTAAAGCTACGCTGCCAACAAGTGCCTGTTCATCCCCGTGTTCATCTGTTGATGCCAATTCAAAACCTTCGGGTATCACAACAAGAAATGCAGAAGCAATAATAATTCCAGAGGCAATCCCTGTGAGCATTTTTAGTCGGTTTTGGTCTTCATCAAATTTAGAAAAAACAGGCAACAGTCCACACACAAGGCCAATGACAAGAGCAATGGTTGCATAGGTTAGGAGTTCGTACATACATCCGTGCCTAATTAATACATATTTAACAAATGTTATTAACTTTTGAAAATTGGCAAACTTATGTCTAGAATACTTTCATTCAGCACGGATGACCAATTTGCAGTTGAGTTAGAACAGATGATACAGGATAGCGGCTACAAAAATAGAAGCATGTTTCTTCGGGATGCGAGTCTATTTTTCTCCGACTCACTTCAAAGGGGAGACCTTCAGACGATGGACGACAAAGAGATGGTTGAAGGGACCCTCATTATTTATTATCAGCATGGTATAGAACAGAAGTTACTCAATATTCGACATTCACACTCAATTGAGGTCTCTTCATACCATCACAATTGCCTAACTGAGTCCCACACGTGCGTTGATACGCTACAAACAAAAGGTTCAGCTGCTTCAATTCGGTCTGTACTCGACCAACTGAAAAACACGACACACATCGATAGAGTACAATTCGTCACTGCACCCTCGCGCTCGGATGGGTGTTGCTGAGAACCTAGCATGAAAATCGAGAAGCATAAAAAGTACTTCTCATCAACAGTATCATGCAGGAAAAATCTTCTCAGCCGAAGAACTTCCTGCAAACTGGTTCAAAAATTCTAGATTTTGCAACAAAAAGAATTCTTTCCTTCGGTTCAATCTTTGACACGAAGTATGGGGCGCCTCAAAATCGCAAAGAAAGGGTTCAGCGAACGAAGAAAGTTGGGTACATCGCTGTCTTACGAAGTGGAGGGATTGGAGCGATGGCCAGTGCCATACCAATTCTCATCTTGTACCAGGTCATTCTCGTTCATTATCCTCACTTGAACACAGAAACCAACAGTGTTACTGGTTGGGATTACGCATTCTTAATCGGTTTGATCATTGCAGTATCTCTTCTAGCGACAATTCTTGAATTGCTGTTGTTATATTATGACGCTGTACGTGCCGCAGGCAAAATGAATCAAATTACGCAACGAGATGTTGATGCAGAAAGTGAAGTCGACGAGGCCATCCAACAAACGCTTCCGCTTGGATTAACAAAGGCAGCTCTTGGGATGAATAGAGATACGAGTCCTAAGTTCGGTATCGACCCACTTGAAAAATCTTCGAAGGCTGCCATTGCCGCCAAAGGTGCAGCATACAGAGCACAAGTGCTTCTCTTCAATGCACTTGTAAAACGGATCTTACGTCGAATTTTAGCAAGAATGTTTGGCCGTACTGCCCCAAGAGTATTCGTTGAATGGCTCCTCCTTCCAGTTTATGTCATTTGGAATATGATTGGAACCACTGTTGTCATGAATGAGCTGATCTGTAGAGCAAACGGTCGAGAAGCGACGCAAGGTGTGCTCGATGAGATTCAACTCAACAAAAATTTGTCACCTCACATGACTGTATTCATCAAAAATTCCATTCAACACCATGTTCATGGGGCAAAAGCCATTCATCCAAACATTGAATTCATCATCCTATTTCTAAACTTCAAAAATTGTGAGTTCACGACACCTGAGCCGGCATATGACACACTGAATTCGACAGAAAAAGTCCAACTGGCTAAATTGATTCTTGCCTTGCCCCTGCTTGAGACGAGAAGAACAAAATTGAATCGAGGTGGTATGAAATTTGTTGACTCGGTGCTTACAACGAAAGAAAAGAAAACATGGTTACGAGATGCGACTCGATATATCAAAAAAGGCATCGACTTCAACGAAAATTAACATTGTCGTTGACTTTCTTCACCGTACTCATGCATTGGTGCTTGGAACAAATCATTGCATGTTCTGTAGATGAGTGGTAAAGTGAGCGTTGCAGTAGACCAATCGATTGAAAATTGCCCTGCACTCACCGGTGACGGCACATAATCGTACCCGGTTTGCTGCATTTCGATCATGATTGACTCACCCGCTTCGAGAAAGATGTCCATCGGAAGAAATTCCATTTTTCCTGTCACGGTCACAAATGGGACGAGGGCTTCCTGGCCATCTCGGCCACCTTCGTGGAATCGGAAGTCCATAACGGCGTGACCGAGATGCATGCCCGTGCTATCTGTCATCTCTAGATATGCATGAGCACCGTTTGAGGTATGAGGCGTCACAGGAATGTGAAAAGACGGCATACCTATGATGTAGACATCGCTTTCAAATGGACCATAGGTCATCGTGATTGTATCTGTTGAACTCATTGAGGCTCCGGTAGGGTTCAGTTCAGTTGCGGGAATTTCAAGGAACGTTGTGTCCACTGGCGGATATGTTGTTTCAAACCGCCAGCCTCCCCGGTTATCTTGCATTTCAACGCCGAGTGTCGGGGCAGTGCCCTCACCTTTCAAGTACCAATTGAACCAATACAGCATTTCATCGGCCCAATCCCAACGTAGTGTGTAGGGATACGCTTCTTGACCTTCACCAGATGGTAACGAAGCATGTCCGGTTGCTCTGTCGGGATAGTCGTGAGCCCATTGACCTGCAAGCGTCTTAATTTCGATGCCTGCATCTTCGATAATTTGATGAGTGGGAAATGCCATATGAGGGTCGACATTCCAATCTTGCATGCCTTGGATAATGTAGATTGAACCGTTGTAATTCTCGACAACCCTGTCCAAAAATGACCGCTCTGTCCAATAATCGTTGCCTGCATATGTGACCATGCCACCGGACAAATATGCCGCTGGTCCGTTGAAGTATCCCTCAAGATACCCTTCGCACAAGGTCTGTAGGTCGTTTGAATCACCATCGATGCCAAAGGAACCGTACACACCGTTGTGCATGATCATACCACGGGCTTCCATACTTCCGTTTCTCCACATCAGTTCATGCACTCCAATGAGCCCTGACATTGGAACAATTGTAGCAAGGTACGGATTTCCAAAGGTTGCTGCTTGCCAAGGCGTGCTACCATCGTAAGATTTACCGATAATACCCACCTTTCCATTTGACCATGGCTGTGAACCTAACCAGGTAACTGCTGCATCAATACCTCGTTGTTCGTCCGTACCCATCAAGTCCATGCAGTGATTCGATTCTCCTGTTCCAAAAACGGAAACTTGGGCGACACCGTAACCATGAGGTACATAATTCTCGATGAGCATTCGACCAAGCCGGTCAGCGGGCGTTAGAGCGTCAACATCCCCATCGCTGTAATATGGTCCAATCTCTGCAATCACTGGGACTTGACACTCGGGTGAAAGGTTGGCTGAAGTAAAATCACAACCTTCGATAACGGGTAACCAAAGTCCAAGATGGACTTGAGCATCCCCCGTCAGCCCGGCACCCCCGTCGGCGGCTGTTATGGTGGGCACTGGCACGAAAACCGAAGACACTTCGCCAATTGGGAAAGAGCCGTTGATTGATACTCGGGCGAATACATCGGTGGCTTGATATGAAAGTTCAGTACGTTCCCACGGCTCTGGATAGGGATTGTTGGGGTTCTCTTGTTCCGATTCGCCGTCAGATTCACCAAAGCATCCTGAGATAGAACTCGTCAAAAGTATGCTCAAGATGAAGAGCACTTGTGGACGCATATTTATCCGGTAACGCAAATATTCTTCAAGACATCGACATGAAGTATCAGGATTCATCATTGGAATTTGCTTCCATTTCGGCTCGTACTTCATCCATGTCGAGGTCTTTCACTTTCTCAATAAGGTCTTTTAGTGCGTTTTCAGGCAGTGCTCCAGGCTGCATAAAGACGCCAATACCATCTTTGAAGACCACCGTTGTCGGAATACTTCGAATCCCAAACATACCTGATAATTCAAGTTCAAGTTCTGTGTTAATTTTTCCAAAAGTTACGTCTAGCACCTCATCTGATACTCGTTCAAAAACAGGTGCATATGCCTTGCATGGTCCGCACCATTCTGCCCAGAAGTCCAGGATGACGACATCATTGTCATGAATCGTGGTTTCAAAATTTTCCATGGATATTTCTACGACTGCCACTTCTCCTCCTATCACTAGGGGTTTTTGAAGGCGTGTTCGTGGTGCAGAGAATTTCGCCGCTGATTTGATGAGCGCAAGATGACACGGTAGGGTATGGCGAATAGTCGTTGTATGGCTGTTGCTTTTGCGCTCCTCATGGCTTTTTCAACGACAATGAAAACTGAATTCATTGGTTTACACGATACGAAACCGCAATTCTCTGAACCGAATTACACGATTCAAATTTCAGAAATTTTGGTTTCTGCATCGTCTGAGGAGTATAATGGAACGGACTGGAATGGAGATGGAGATATAGGGTCGTCATCAGACCAATTCGTCGAACTTTGGAATTTTGGTACTGAACCTGTTGACATATCAAATTGGCTACTCGACGATACCATCAATGAAGGTTCAGCACCGTGCAAAATAGCATGGAACACAAGCCTTGGTCCAGATGAAAGGCTGGTCATCTTTCGTTCTGATTCGAGAATTGAATTCGATTATTACAACGATGACGCTGCAACGATTCGAGATGCAAACGGAACTCTTGTGGACATGTTGTCGTATCCCGCCAGAGATTCTTGGTGGGACTATTCGTATGTTCCTTTGGAAAATGGTTCAATCGAGAAAGTCAAGCCACCAACGCCAGGATGGAGCTCAACTGAAGTGCAACCAACATCAATTCGGACGGTCGGTTGCTACGGCTTAACTGACCATATCCATCAGGGTTCGTATATCCTTGGAGGTCGAATTGTGCCGATGACATCTTCATCAGCCGTCCTCAATCATGGGTATATCTATGTTCGAAATGGCATGATTGAGGCTGTTTGGAATGAGAGTATTCCAGAATCAATAGAACTCACAAATGTTCCTATTGTCGAAACGAATGGCTCAATTTATCCTGGATTGATTGATACGCATAACCACCTCCATTACAACCAAGCACCATTGTGGGAAATGACTCCACATCTTCAACTTCAAAACAGAAATGCTTGGGGAGGATATAATAATCGATATGAATGGAAAAACCATCCGGACTATAGTCCGCAAGTCACCAAGCCAAAGTCGCTCGTGCATTCACCTCAGTATTGGAACATGGAATCTCAAGCCATGAAGTATGTTGAAGCAAAGGCGATTATGGGAGGCACAACCGCTTCACAAGGAAGTCCGTCAAACCCGGATGAGACCTATGCAACAATTCTTGCACGAAATATTGAAGATTGGAATTTTGGAAGGGACCAAATTCACACAAAAGTGACTGAACTGACCTCCGATTACGTGGGCTCCCATATCAAAAATGGAAATGCATCAGGCACCCTCGATGCTTGGTTTGTCCATATCGCTGAGGGAGTTGATTCGAGTAGTAAAGCTGAGTTTGATATTTTAGTGAACAATAACCTTCTCGTCGGTGAACTCGTCTTGATTCATGGTGTTGCCCTTACATCTGTGGAATTTCAACAAATGGCAAATGTTGGAGCCACTCTTGTGTGGTCACCACTATCGAACCTTCTTCTCTACGGGCAAACCGCAGATATTGCAGCAGCAAAACAAGCAGGTGTTCGTATCGCACTCGCGCCCGACTGGACTCCATCGGGATCAAAATCGACATTGCATGAATTGAAGATTGCTGATTTGTGGGATGATGAAATTCTTGGAGATGTATTTTCGGATTACGAACTTGTACAGATGGTCACTGTCAACGCTGCAGCAGCAACGGGCTGGTCAAACGATGTAGGAACACTAACGCCCGGTACTGCGGCTGACTTGGTCGTCATCGACAATATCCATTCAAATCCTTATCGAAATCTCATCAACGCAATTGACCCTGATGTGCGTCTTTCGATTGTTGGGGGATTACCGCTGTTCGGTGACCTTGATCTCATGACTCAACTCAAAGGTGACGACCATGAACCCGCCGGTGCATTTGACAAAGTCATCGATGTGACATTTATCTCCGTTCCAGACGGGGCACAAACTTGGGCAACCATCGTCGAAGATTTGGAAAAAGCGATGCGGTTCGACCCTGCTGAAATGCAATCTGCATTTGGAGATGCAACCGATTTTGAAAAGGCTACATCAGGAACAACCGAAGTCGGACTCGACCCGTGGTACACATACGGGGACGAACGATATTTTGACGTTCTAAATTCCTCTATACCTGCAAATGCACAAATCAATCTTTCATTGCTGTATGATAGATATTATGATAGAAATGAAACATTACTGCTTGGAGAATCGTTTGAAATTATTGAAGAAGAACGATGTGAAGATGGGACATTACCGCCATGCCAAGTGGTCGAAGGAAATGATGACCCTGAACCTGAAATCGAAAACAACACCTCCACAAATAAAACTGAAGTCGTCTTTGACGATGATGAAATCCTCCTCGATGATTCATCATCGACCACAACCGTAAAACTTGCATTTTGGTCTATTTCTATTGGTTTGCTCGTCGCACTGTACGTCTTTAGTGCGTCAGGGAAGAAAGAAGATGATGTGGACCTCACCGAAGCCAAGGAATTCTTTGAGGAACAAGTGGAAGATTTTGTGCCGCCTCCACCACCGCTAGGACCGCCACCTTCAGACTAAATCCCAAACTGGACCCTCTGCGGTATCGGTCACGATAACACCAAGTTCGTTGAGTTGGTCACGAATAAGATCGGCTGTTTCCCAATCTTTTGCACTTCGTGCTTCAGCACGTTGGGCAAGGAGAGATTCTACTTTGTCAGCAATTTCCACTCTTCGAGGGTCTTCTTTCGGTTCAAGAATTTCTTCCCGCGTTGGCAAAAGACCCAACACATCACCTGCGGTTTCCTCGAGCCATTCGACACAGTAGTGGGCGAATGCGTGGTGGTCACTTTCTTCAAGACCGCTATCGCTGACTTTCGCCATTTCTCTAAGTGCAGTAAGCACTTTTGCAATAGCCTCGCGTGTGTTGAAATCATCGTCCATGGCCTTAGCGAACTGTTCACCCATCAATTCAAGCATACCCAACCCTCTTGAGAGTGGTTGACTCGAAGAAGAATCAGGATGAGGGAGATTGACAGGTTCATCATCACCTAATTGCTTGACCATTGCGGAATAGACATCGATCAATTTTGAGTAATTCCGCTCTGCATCTTTGAGGAGGGATTCATTCATGTCAATCGGTGAGCGATAATGTGCATTGATCAGTGCAAATCGAAGGACAAGTGGGTCGATTTTCGTTAAAATTTCATCAATGGTCCAAAAATTACCTAGCGATTTCGACATTTTTTCTCCGTCGATGTTGACAAATCCATTATGGAGCCAGTGGTGAACAACAGGAGCATGGTCGGTGTAACATTCGCCTTGGAAAATTTCAGCCTCATGATGAGGAAAACGCAGGTCGTGTCCTCCTCCGTGAATGTCGAATTCATTGAGAAAATGGTCAAGTGACATTGCAGTACATTCAATGTGCCAACCAGGACGACCCGGCATCCAAGGGGAATCCCATGTTGGTTCACCGGGTTTTGCCGCTTTCCATAATGCGAAATCTTTGTGGTCACGCTTTCCGCTTTGGTCTTCGACTCTTCCGCTTGCACCTGAGCGGACTGCTTCAATCGATTGACCCGTGAGTTGACCATACTTTTCAGGAGCAGATTCAACATCAAAATAGACGCCGTCGTCGGCCGCATATGCATGTCCTTTGTCGATGAGAACATCGATAATACCAATCATGTGTTCAACATAATCTGTACAACGTGGATAGTGATTTGCCCGTTGAATATTGAGCCTGTCCATGTCTTGATAGTAGGCTGCGATGTTTTCGTCAACTATTTCCCGCCAGTCACGATGTTCGGTTTGTGCACGGTTGATGATTTTGTCATCGATGTCTGTAAAATTTTGAACATAGGTGACATCGTAACCTGATTGTTTCAGCCACCTAAAAATCACGTCAAATGCGATGTAACAACGAGCGTGCCCTAGATGGCAACGGTCGTAAACTGTGACGCCGCAAACATACATTGACACTTTTCCTGGATGGATTGTCTTGAATGGGACCTTTTCCCGATGTCTCGTGTCATACAGGTGAAGGGCCATGTCGCTCACCCGAACGAGAGAAATTGACTACTTGAAGGTTGATACAATATCGCACCTTGGACTTGACTGTGCCGACCTTCAAACGCGTATTTGTCACAGGTGTGAATGGTCATATTGGGAACCATATCGTTCGAGATTTACTTGAACACGGCTACGAAGTCAAAGGTTCTGTCCGTTCCCTGTCCGACCCTTCTCGAACCAGACACGTACTCCAGCATGCTGTCGATTTAGGATGCGAAGAACGTTTGGAGTTAGTTGAAGGCGATGTTCTTGATGCAGACCCTTGGCAAGAACTGTTAGCTGGTTGTGATGTTTTACTTCATACCGCAACAGTTTATTCGATTGATGCCAGTGCAGAGACCATTATCGATACTGCGATGAAAGGCACAGCTCACCTCTTCAATGCAGCAAAGTCATGCGGAATTCAACGGATTGTGTACACATCGAGCGTCGCAGCTGTCGGTAGCATGCCAAAAGGAGTGGAAAAGGATGAATCCATTTGGCAGGAAAACCATGCACTACCATACACCAAAGCAAAGACAGATTCTGAAAAGTTGGCGACAACGTTAGCAAATGAACTTGGCCTCGATTTGCGAATCATCAACCCGAGTGCAGTCATAGGAGGTGGCTTCTCTCGCCCCACACCGAGCGTAGCATATTTCGACGATGCGTTTCATGGACGATTCCCGCTGGCTCCAAAATTCCCAATGGCGTTTGTTCACGTCAAAGATGTTGCCATCGCTCATCGAAGAGCATTTGAAGTTGACCAGGCACAAGGTCGATTCATTCTCGCACCCCATCATAGTCTCGATATGGCTCATTTATGCAAACGAATTCGTGAATTGTACCCAAAGTCAAAATCCCCGAAACGTGCATTACCAAACTTCCTTTTGCCTACCGCTGTTTTGTTTGATATGTTGAATGGTCTGCGCGGCCAAAATAGGTATTTGACACGACAAGTTGTGAAGAGTCTTCGGTCAGGAGATGCGTACTATTCGAGTAAGAAAGCAGAGGATGTTTTGGGAATGGAGTGGATTGATTTCGACACAGCTGTTCGTGACACAGTTGAGGGTTTTCAATGATGATGTTTCGTTTCAATGCCTATCATATGACATCACTTTTCATTGCATTGACCACCATCCTCTCAAGTTTAACATTCCTCTTTTCAAACGAGTATCGTGCCTTCCCTCATTTCATTTCTGAGGCGGATGTAGGGCAAATCCCTTCCTTGTTGTTCAAAGGGGGATTTGTTGGCTCAAGTCTAGCCCTGACATGGTGGAGGTTCGATGCACCCAGACGAGTGCGCGTGAAAAAGAAGGATATGTCCCAACGAATTCTCACGACTGCTTTAGGTGTCACGGCCATCATAAGTTTGTGGTTTGTTATCATCTACGATCTTCATTCGAACATAAAAATTCACACCACTGCTGCTGGTATATGTTTCATCTCCAGCCTCATTTGGACCAAAGTCTACGGAACAGCAATCGGTCTTGATTCTACTCTCTTTGAAAGAGGCATGCTGATTTCTACGTCTGGATGTATAGCCATGGTAGGTTCCCTCTTCCTCGCACCTGGGTATACATCGAATCTAGAAACGAATGCGTATTTGGACAATATTCAGCACTTCATTGTCATTGCTGCACCAGCGGAATTTGCACTCGTTGCAGGTTTGCTCGCCTCAATTTATGCTCTTGGATATGTCGACGGTGAAAAGAATTCATCAAGCGAGAGCACTTGATGTTCAAACACATACCCTTTGCGTTCAGCCTCCGTCATCTCACCATGCTTCACAGCCTCATCGAGAACTCTGCTGTCTGTTTCGGGGTGGAATTGAACAGAATAAATCGGACGGTTTGGATGTACGTGGATGACGTTACCGCATTCTTTACTCGATGCAATATTCTTCAGTTCTCCTGAGTTGACCACATGATCTTGATGTGAAAATAAGCCAAATGTTTGGGTCCCGTCTGTGAAATCAACAGAACAAACCGATTCCGTTGCCTGTTTTGCTCGAATGACTTGCCCACCCAAGGTTGCAGCGATAATCTGATGTCCAAAACAGATACCGTACAATGGGACATTTGTTGTTCGAATAAGTTCGGCAACTTCATCCATCCAATCTTCCCACATCGAGACATTTTTTCTCGACCCAGATATGACGATCATATCACATTCTACCGGTGTATCGACACGGGTGCCGAAACCGTAGTCGAGTGGTGCATCAGTGTGTGGGGACCACAAAAACACCAATTCGGGCGTTAATGCATTGACGATGTTACGAACACCTTCTTTTCCAAATCCGTGCCTCTCTGCGAGCAAATCAACAAGAAGTAATCTCATCAAGTCACACCTCCTTTCGCTAGGATTTTCAAATCCATAGTCGACAACGGATAGGAAGAAATAATTTTACCGCCATCATCAACTTTCGTCGCAAAGACCGATATTTCGAATTCACGATGAGATAGTGAATGGTGGATGACGCCAAGAAAATCAGCGTGGTCCGGTGCAACACCTCCTTCCACAATTTTTGGTCCGTACATACCACCGAATAAGCCATCCGATGGACGATTGTACAAACGAGGAAGCCCGTGCTCGTCTATTTCGAGTATTGCGGTCAATTTGACATGTTTTGTCAACCTCTTCTTTGGGCGCGGATATTTGGAAGGAGATTGTTTTCCGCGGCAGTTTGACGAAATCGGACATACCTCGCAAGTGGGTTTCTTTGGACTGCAAACAAGTGCACCCAGTTCCATTAATGACTGATTCCAAAGGCCTGCATCAGCAGAAAAGAGTTGTGTCTCAGCCCAATGTTGTACATCTCGTTCACTTGGGTCCTCATCCTCGCACCATCGTGCCATAACTCTACGAATATTTCCATCCACGCAAGCATGCGGTTGGTCGAAAGCAATACTCGCTACAGCCGCAGCGGTGTATGGTCCAATACCTGGCAAACCGAGTAACACATCGTACCTTGATGGGATGATGCCCGAATGTTCTTCAAGCACGACCTGAGCACAAGCATGCAATCGTCTTGCCCGTGCATAATAACCAGCTCCTTGCCACAACAAGAGGAGTTCCTCTACATCTGAATGAGCCAAGTCAACAATCGTTGGAAATCGTTCGACGATCGTCTTCCAATATTCCACACCTCTCGACATCTGGGTTTGTTGCAACAGAATTTCAGAAAGGAGAACGTGCCAAGGGTCCTTTGTAGCCCTCCAAGGCAAATCTCGTTGATTTGCTTTGTACCAGTTGATGAGATTACCCTTGTCCTCATTCGACATGTGGTGCATTCGCCATCACGCTTCTGCGGTCTCTTTCTTTGAACTTGCTTCAGTCATCTTTGCATCGTTTGCCTTCAATTGCTCCCATACGAGTTCGGCAATATCCTTGACTTCCATGTCAGAACCAATTGCGTTGAGGCCATCAGTCACCATTGTTGAACAAAACGGACACCCGACTGCGACAGTTTGTGCCCCAGTCTTTGCAATTTCTTTAGAACGAATAATGTTGACACGGTCATTGCCTTCAGGTACGTGTTCTTCCATCCACATCTGAGCACCACCTGCCCCACAGCAGAAGGATTGCTCGCCATGGCGTTCGACTTCGACATCGACGCCTCCAATTGCATTTCTTGGTTCTTCGAGGACACCGCCAATTCGGCCAAGATAACACGGGTCGTGATAGGTCACGCTTTCGTCGTGTTTCGGTGCTGGTAATTCACCTGAGGATTGAAGATGGGAGATGAGTTGTGAATGGTGCATGACTTCAATATCTTCGCCACCGTATTCCTTGTATTCTTTTCCTAATGTATGGAAGCAGTGAGGGCAAGATGCAACTATTTTCTTTACACCAATTTCTTCAAATGTTGCGAGATTTGTTTCTGCGAGCATTTGGAAAAGATATTCATTCCCTGCTCTACGTGCAGGGTCGCCACTGCAACCTTCTTGCATACCGAGGATACCGACATCGAGACCTGCTTGCTTCATGATTTGAATGGTGTCTCGTGCGACCTTTTTGTTTCGCTCATCAAATGATGCAGCACAGCCTGCGAAGTAAATATACTCGGCAGGTTCTCCGATTTTGATATCCAAATCTTCGGCCCATTCACCTCGTTCGTGGGAAGGCATTCCATATGGATTCGAATCGGATTCTAGATTCTCAATTGTTGCCATCAGAGGCATAATTGTATCCTCGACCTTCTCATCAAATTCCATTCTCTCCATCATGAGATGTCGACGGGCATCGGTCAATTTTGGAACATGGTCGATATAAATTGGACATGCTTCAACGCAAGCGTGACAAGTTGTACAAGCCCAAATCGCTTCCTCTCCAAATCGAGCAATGATGTCTTCTTCTGGTTTTTCTCCAGCGAAAAGGGTTGCTGAATGGTCATTTGCATAATGTCGAACATCGTGAATGATTTGCATTGGATTTAGGGCTTTGCCGCTCGCATACGCTGGACACACATCTTGACACCTCGCACAAGAGGTGCACGCCCATCCGTCGATGAGACTTCGCCAAGAAAAATCACTGTAATTGACTGCACCAAATGATTCGAGGTCAAGGTCGTCGAGTGACATCGCCTTTCCGCTTTCATTTCGAGCGAGTGGCTCCATGGTCGCCATTGGACGAAGGTCGTGGAAAAACACGTTCGGGAAGGCCATAACAAGATGCATGTGCTTTGACAACGGGATCAAAAAGAGGAACACAGAAATTGCGAGCATGTGCATCCAGTACGCTGTATTGACCATCGACTGGTCTGGATTCATTTCCTGACTCACGAAGTAACCAATTGGCTCCCATGTTTGTGTGAGCGTCGCCTCATAGGATTCGATGATGAAAGAGGTGGCTGTAATGGTTAGGATGAGCAAGAGGATGACATTGCCCTCAAGTTGAGATTTGCCTTTCAGTTTCTCTGGAGTGAAGACAACCCTTCGGACGAGGGCAAAAACACAACCAATGAAAGCAGAAACATATCCGATTTCAACCATCAGATTCCAAGGGTTTCGAAGCCATTCAGGAAGAGCGTGAGAAAATTTGTTTGCGGTGGCGAGGTCGAGCATATCGGTGGAGAGCATCAAAAACCCCCAGAACATCAAGACGTGAATGCCACCTGCGATGCGGTCTTTTAGCACCTTTTTTTGTCCAAGCCAACCAGTGATGACTTCCTTTATTCGAAGACCCCAGTTGTCAAATCTATTTTCCGGTTTCCCGACGAGAACGAGGCGTGTGGCCTTAATGACTTGATAGGCAAAAAATCCTCCCGATACACCAAACAGAACAAACAAGAACCACCATCCTTGTACTGCGTCGAAATATTTCACTTCAAGAGGATGAACTATCATTCGTGACGACCACCTATGTTGCTCACCTCGTCCCAAGACAAGACCGTCTTTCAATGCACCGATGTGTAAAAATGTGAGGAAGACATTTCAACACTCTGCTCATGATATGGCCATGGGGGAGCAAGGTCCGAGGATTTCAGCAAGTGCTCCAGCCAAATGTGTCTTGTTTGGAGAACACGCTGTCGTGTATGGTCAGCCTGCAATAGCCGTAGCCCTCGATTTGAGAACAACAGTTTCAATTCAAACGGGCAATACTATGCGATTAGAGGGTCGAAAATATCATCCTGATTCTCACCCCCATATCGATTTCTTGCTCAAGAAATTGTGGAATCAAGCAAATAACTTCGAGTCACTTTCGATTCAAATTGAGAGCGAAATTCCTTCGGCATCAGGATTGGGTTCGAGCGCTGCCCTGTGCAATGCACTTGTAGCATGCTTGCGGTCCGCACGTGGACGAAAAATTGATTCTCGCGGAGAATGGTTGGAAGGATGGTCGTCGAAATACCAACCATTACAAGCATACAAACCCGAACATACTACCGACGAAAAGGCGGAGGTAAGTGGACATGTATTTGGTAAGGATGCGATTTCTATCGATGAATGCGGTTTGTTATCTCATGCTGCTGAAGCAATAGCACAGGGGGGATTAGCTTCACCTATGGACACGACAACCTCAGCCCATGGTGGACTCATTCTCATTGGTGGAACTCAACATGAACACATGTTGTACAAGCGTGAATTGAACGTGGATCATACTATTCGACAATGGGAGATGAGCCAAATCGAGAGTGAATTACCCAATGATGTATACCTCGTGATAGGAGCCACTGGAATTCGTTCTTCAACCAAAAAACAAGTCGAACATGTTGCTCACCTTCTTGCTTCCTCTGAGGAGCACATGACATACGTCGAAGACATCGGCAACATTTCTCTCAACGGATATGCAGCGATGAAGAACGGGGACTTTGAAGAAGTAGGACGGTTGATGAATCAAAATCAAATTCTTCTCGAAAAACTCGAGGTTTCGAGCACTCCGCTTCGACGCTTGATTCGGGCCGCTCTTCCTTTTTCCCTTGGAACGAAACTATCTGGAGCTGGTGGAGGAGGCTGCATGATCGCCTTGACAAGACAACCTGAATCGACTGCTCGTGCCATCCAAGAAGCGGGTGGAACGAGTTACATCACCTCAATTTCAAGGGATGGCGTACGATTAGAACATTACGAGAACTTAGCATTTACGAAAAAAGAAAGTAAATTGTAAAGTGTTTTCCTTTTATATACTGGTTGCAGGTGGGATTTTCATGCCAACCGATGAAGAACGCCTAACCGTAGTAAATGTAGTCGCAAGTACACGAGTTGCTGAAGAACTCGACCTGCCTGACATCGCAATTCAATTGAACTGCGAATATGAACCTGAACAATTCCCTGGTGTTGTGTATCGAGTCGTTGAACCAAAACTTGCCATTCTCATGTTCCGAAGTGGACGAGCCGTGTGCACAGGTGGTAAAGACGAAGACAATATTCACCACGGTATTCAAATCATGATTGAAGACCTCAGAAAAGCAGGCATAACAACATGGGAACTTGACCAAGTTGAAATTGAAGTTCAAAACATGGTTGCGACCTATGCACTCCACTATCCAGAAGATTACGATGGTGCTGACAAATTCACTGGTGAGCCATTAGCAGGTCAACCACGAAAGCTTAATCTCAATCACCTTACATTCCATCTTCCATTCGATAAAGTAGAATACGAGCCAGAACAATTCCCTGGACTCATCTACCGACTCGATTATCCCAAGGTCGTTTGCCTTATTTTCGGCTCGGGCAAAATGGTGATTACTGGTGCACGCCACAAGGACGAGATTCTTGAGGCTGTTGAAATCATCAAAGACGAATTAGCAGATCTTCTCTGAAATTTCATTTGATAATACTAGTCGTTCCATACATTCACTCAAGTAGTTGAATGATATCCCATGGATATGAACCGAAGGCTTGTTTCGCTCTTCCTTTTGTTCGTACTCTTGCAACCAATTGCACTCAATATTCTAGAACAAGAACATAGACTTCTAACCGATGTGTCTCCCAGCGAATCAGGAAGAAGTTCAACATCCGTTGTTGATATTCCGAATTACAGGATTGGGGATACTTGGGTGTATGACACTGATTTCGACGTGTCAAGTCTCGTGCAACAGTCTGGTGTCTCCGCATCAATCAACACACTCGACGGAGATACCACACGAGAAGTGAACAACATAGGCTTCGTTGATATTGATGGCACGCAAACGCTCATTTACGAAATTCTCATCAGTGGAGATTTCACTTCGGGAACGAATGGAGCGACGCTCGACGGGAATCAAGGCACGCTCAACATCGCTTACGATGGAGCGGATTATGTTCGAGTACGAGACCTTGCCACCGTCGTTACTGTCTTTGAAATCGATGTCGATTTCATCCCATCCATTTTTGGATTTCCTGCGAATTGGCTGAAGCAGGACATTGCGACCCTTGAATTCAACACCACATACACGCCTCCAAAGGAATCACATGATTTCCCCTTACAAAATGGAAACCAGTGGTATTCAAATCTTGAAGCAGAAACAACTGTATCGGGCTCATCTGATTATTTCGACCCATCCGGATTTGATAATACAGTAACAGAAAATTACTCGTGGCAAATCACCAAGAATCAGGCTCCTTCAGAAAACGGTAACGCTCCTTCATATCAAGGCTGTCAAAATTCCTTCAAGATCATGGAATGGAATGGAACAGGAGTGAACACTGGATTCAATTGGTATTGTCCAGAAGTTCGAGGCCCTGCATGGAATAGGGTATCGAATACTGCAGGATTCACTATTGACTGGTTTTTGAAAAGTTACAGCCCAGTTGACTCTACTGGCGTATCTGCAACCTCGAACCCAGGTACGAGAAACAAGGTCATCGATGTCCAAATGGCATACCCCCGAGTTCTTCCCGAAATCGATACAAGTTTTACAGCACAATACCTCAACAATGGAAATGGTGTGGCAAACACAAACTTGCAGGTACGATATGAAATTGACAAAACCATTAGAAATCCAACAACTGATGGTGTTGGTAATATTTCGATTTCTGATTTAGACACATCTGAATTTACAGATGACACCCCGAGCAGCGATGATTATTCGAGCAATGGCCTCATTGTGTGGGACCCTGTGGCCCGAGTCATTGGTGTCACAAGTGTCGTCATGGACCTTTCAATCGTTGGCGTGGACCTCATTGCACAAGCGTCTGCAAGCATTGTTGAGCGCACCAGAAATGGTGAAACAACAACGCTGAATTCAGCCATTGGTTTTAATTCAATACCCGGTGATTTGCTTACATTTTCATTACCCATTCAAAATAGAGGTATAGCAACATCACCCACAACCGATGTTCAATTTTTGCTTGATGGCAGCCCACTCTCTTCAACGTCAAGCGTCACCATTCCCGCTATCGGTCCATACTCGACCTACAGGGTTGAAATTAACCTCACCGTCGCAGAAGATCAAGCGATTGGTACATCGGTGTTCACATACATCGTCGACCCAACTGAGAGTGTAACTGAAGATGCTGATAGAACAAATAACCAAGGTACAATGAATCTCTTCTTTGGAAGGTTGCCTACGAGCAATATGACTTCGACTGAAGGAATGTACACGTGGGAAAACATCACACTCGATGCCACGGCGAGCTTTGACATCGACGGTGGTGAAGTTGAGTGTATGTTTGAAATCGAAAACAAACCTGGCCTTATCACAAGAATTTACTCAGAAACTTGTGTTACTGAATTCAACTGGTCAGATGATGGGGAATGGAATGTACATTTGATTGTCACCGATGATGAACTGGATACATCCGAACTCAATCACACAGTTAGCGTATTAAATCGAGCACCTGTTTTCGAATTGACTGGACCTGAAACTGTCAACGTCGAATCAAAGATTACTGTTGAAGCGACAGGTGTCGCTGATAACGACACAATATCACCCGAAGGTCAAGATGTCATAATTTCTTGGCCCGGCATATCCTGTGATGAAGGTCTCACCCAACGACTCTGTACATTCACACCTGTTGAAGAGGGAGAAATGACAATCACAGCAATTGGCGTGGATGATGATGGTGCATCAACAGAAGTGAATTTCAGCGTTACAGTTCTTAACATTGCCCCAACAATTTCTGACCCACAACTTATTCTCGCTGGAGAAGCCGCAAATGTAAATGAAGATGGTCTTTGGGTTGTGAACGAAGATCAAGTTGGATTCCTAGCAGTTCAGGCCGATGATTCTACAGGCGATGAGCCCTCTTTGCTCATCGAATGGCACCCATCCGATAAAGATGAAAATTGGACGTTGACAACCACAGGTGCCGAATCAAATCAACTCATTTCGTGGAACATTTCAGGTGAACACATCATCAGTGTCCGGGCTATTGATGATGATGGAGTAACCTCAGAAACACGGTATGGAACGGTTATGGTCAACAATCTTGCACCAACAATTTCTGGATTCTTTGGCGATGTACCATTGTTTGAAGATGACCCCCTGTATTTGACTGTCGATGTTGATGATACACCCTCAGACATGAATTCATTGCGCATTTGCTGGGACCTTGATTCCACCATCGATTTGGACAATAATGGAATCATGGACGATGACTGTGAAGTGACCGGTGAAAATTTGAATGCATCATGGGGCACAATGGGGATTCGCAAAATTACTGCAACTGTTATCGACAATGACGGTGCTTCAGCGTCAATATCCATGAATGTGAGTGTACTCAATCTTCCACCTGTTGCAGTCATTGGTACTGAAGCTGTTCTAACAGAGTTGACAGAGGGTGACTCTCTCGTCCTTGATGCATCGGGAACACGAGAAACAGAGACAGACAAACTCACGCTGCTGTACACTTGGGATGTTGGTTACATGGATGGAAACCTCGATGGGAAAAATACTGGTGATGTCGATTTTAGCACAGAGACAATCGAACTGATGAACCTGCCTCCTGGAACATGGGACATCGTTCTCACTGTCATTGACGATGATGGGGAATTTCAAACGACGACCATCACCATCAAAGTTGCAGAATTGCCTCCAGACGGCGTCTTTGAATCGATTGAAGCAGCAATAGGAACAACAATGACGTACACGATTTTTTCGATCCTCATCATCGTAGCACTCCTCGGTGGATTTATGTTGATCACAAAGCCAAGGGCTTCGGACCAAGTCTATGAAACGAAATTTGACGATGCTGTCTTTGGCATTGGCGGGACTGGTCATATTCCTGCATTTCAACAACCTCAGCAAAACCAACTGCCTGAATTGCCTGCACTCCCTGCATTACCTCAACAACAAACACAGTTGGAACCAGCACCATCGTTGAACGCTCAAGTTCCACAACAACCTGTTGTGACGCAACAAACCTCGCCTACCCCGCCAATTCCTGTAACGGGTCTACCACAAGGTTGGACGCTAGAACAATGGAATTACTACGGCCACCAATGGTTGGAGGCAAATTCAGCACCACCAGCACCTATTCAACCACAAGTCTTTGATACCCAAACTCAACCTGCCCAGCCATCGATTGACGATTTATTGGACGATCTAGATTTCTGAGGAAAAATTATGGTGAGCCTTTGGCAGTTTTTTGGTTTACCCGACCCCGATGGAAATAAACCTCCTTCCAAGAGAAAGCGAAATCAGCAACGACAACCCCCTCAACCAAGTGGTGAAGATATTCTCGAAGCGGAATTAGACGATATCCCACCGCCAGTCATTCAACCTGTTCCAATCGCCACACCTCAGCAAAGGCGAGAGGTTCCTTTTGACTGGAAAGGCCCTGTCACCTCAGATGGTGAACCATTTCATGACCTCGGTGTACCACTCACCTATCAGAATCCAATACCCGATAAAGCGGTTCGATACCTTAGCCCAGATGAAAAGTTTAGAGTTCCATTCCGTCCAATGTTCGAACGAGTGATGCAGGGCGATTCAGTGATCCTCGACTTCCGACCATTGTTGCATATGGAAACACATCAAGATGCATTGAAGAGGGAATTAAAGTCGAATTCAAATCATTATGGCATTGGTGTGTATTCACTCGACAACGAGGATAAATTGTTTCTCATTCCTGGAATCGATGTCGTTGTAGATTCATCAAACCATGATTTAGGGCTCACCCCTCAATTGTCTTCGTGAAACACTGTCTGCAGGTAGTCGATTGCACTTGATGATATGCCAAGAACGGTCGATTCATGGCCCTCCTTCAATTTTGCATAATCGCCCATTTTTCCTTGTAAATCATACGCACCAGCTTTTTCTTTCCAAGAACCTGAATCGAGCAGAATCTCGAGAGTCGTAGACTCAAGTTGAGGAATAAAAACCACAGAATAATCAACGAAAAATTTCCATTTCCCATGCACACTTACACCGGTCGCAGTCCAGACGTTGTGGTTTTGATTTGAAAGAGTCAACAATATTTCATTTGCATGGGCCCTATTTATTGGCTTTCCAATGCTATGCAACACATCGTTTGGATGTTCAATCATCGTATCTGCAACGACAACAATTTGGTCAGTTTGAGGTTTGAACCCCTCAGACTTTCGTCGACAAATTGACTCAACTTGAGATTTTACATCTACTCCTGTAGGGGCACGCTCATCGATACCGGCCAATGGGTGCTGTACGACACGAAAACCGAACTCCTCAAGCACAATTTTTCTGCGTGGAGATGCTGACGCCAAAATGACCTCCATAGGATGGCTAGGACACGAAATGCCGTAATTTTATCCATGAAAATCGAACGAGAACTTGAAGAAACCAAACAAATCCCGTTACTTAGTGAGTCCTATGGCAGACAGCGAACGAATCCCAACCAATATTGAAGGATTAGACGAAAATATGCAAGGAGGCATCCCTCAAGGTCACATTTGCATCGTAGCTGGTGCATCGGGTGCAATGAAATCCAGTTTGACATTTTCAATGCTCTACAATGCAGTTCTCTATGGTGAAACAAGTGGAATCTATGTGACGCTGGAACAAGGAAAAGAATCTCTTAGGTCACACATGGCCAATATGGGTATGAATGTCGAGGATGCACGTGTCCGAAACAGAATCGCTATCATTGACTTGGCTGACCTTCGTGTTAAACTTGATGAGCAGGGAATGAACAAGCGTGTTGATTGGATGGGTCAACTCATTAAACAACTCACATCGTACAGAGAGTCCATTGGATTTGAATTACTTGTCTTTGACTCGCTGGGAGCATTTTTCACATTAACAAAAATGGAAAACCCAAGAGACGAGATTTTCCGACTGTTTGAAGCCGTTCGCAGGCTCAACCTCACTTCATTCTTCATCTGTGAAATGACAGGTGATGACCACAAACAGTTTGGGGAATACGGAGTCGAAGATTACCTCTCAGACGGCGTCTTGCATCTCGTGATGGAACGTCACGGCGATGATGTTTCAAGAAAAATTGGTATCGTGAAAATGCGGCACACACGGCACGTGCTAGGTTACAAACCATTCACATGGAAAGAGAGCGAACAGCGTTTTTCAGTCTTGTAAAATCATTCAACTGTAACCGATTTTGCCAAATTCCGAGGCCGGTCGATATTGCATCCACGTGCAAGAGCGGTGTAGTAAGCGATCAGTTGAAGCGGCAATACTGTCAAAAGTGGGGAGAGAACTTCATGGGTACTCGGAACTGCAATGGAAATATCGCCTTCTGATGCAATCGAATCTCCTTGTTCATGGATGAGAATGATCTTTGCACCTCGTGCACGGCATTCATGAATAGCAGACATGGCCTTGACCTGAAGTGAATCATTTGGTGCAACAACGACAACTGGACTACCTTCTTCAAGAAGTGCGATAGGACCGTGTTTAATTTCACCCGCTGGATATGCCAAGCAAGGAATGTACGCAACCTCCATCAATTTGAGGGCTCCTTCTTTTGCTACAGGGGCGGAGATACCCCTTCCAAGAAAGAGAACAGATGAAGCATCTTTGAGAACGTCAACCGCTTCCTGAATGCTTCCTTGAGATTCAAGGTATTCCTCCATTTTATGAGGGATTTGTTGAAGTTCTTTCAGGATTTCAACACCTTGGTCTTTTGAAATGTGTCGAGAACGTCCAATTTGAGTTGCAAAAAGGGCGAGTGCTGCAATCATGTTTGTGAAGACTTTCGTTGAGGCTACTGCTTGTTCAGGGCCGGCATGAATGTAAACGCCCTGACCACATAACCGAGCAATTGTTGAACCAACGACATTGACAACCCCGTGCACTTTTGCGCCTTTGAGATGCATTTCTTGAACCGCTGCAATTGTATCCGCAGTTTCACCTGACTGTGAAATCGCAAGATGTATGGCTAAAGGATTGATGACTGGATCATTGGTTTTGAATTCACTCGAAATTGTTGCAACCGCAGGAATTCTTGCTAATCGTTCGATTAAGGCCGCTCCTATTTCTGCAGCGTGAAATGCAGTTCCACATCCAAGGAGTCGAACGTGTGGTGTACGTTGAAGTACACTTGGTTCAAGCCGCATTCCTCCAAGTCGGCCAATGCCTTGGTTCAAATTCATTCGTCCAGAAACACAGTGACGTAATGCATCCGGTTGTTCAAAAATCTCTTTGAGCATGTAATGCTCATAGTCACCTAATTCAGATTCACCCCATTCTTGTTCAAGTTTCACTATTTCTGCTTTGACAGGGTTGTTGTTTGAAGAAGATGAGATGTCAACCTTTGACGCTGTTATTGTTGCAAGATGGCCTTCTTCGAGAAAAATCACCTTGTCAGTGTATGGTTGAAGAGCATGAGGGTCGCTTGATACAAACATTTCGCCCTCGCTTTTGCCTACGAGAAGCGGTGAGCCGAACCGTGCACATACAAGTTCTTCATGGTCAGCAAACATCGCACAGATACCCCACGTTCCTCGTAATTTGAGGATGGTGTTTTGTACAGCTTCTGTCGGCGTTTTACCATCCTTTAATTCCAAGGCCACCAGATGTGCTATGACTTCAGTATCGGTTTGCGATTTTAGTTTGATGTCCTTCGATGCAAGTTGACGGGAGAGCACCTTGTAATTTTCAATGATACCATTGTGGACTAAAACCACTTTTTCATCAAATGAGAAATGTGGGTGGGCGTTTTCATTGGTCACGCCCCCATGAGTTGCCCATCTTGTGTGTGCTATGCCTCGGGTACCTAGCAATCGTTCGGATATTCGTGATTGTAATTGTGACACATTACCTACGGATTTAGCAACTTTTATCTTTGAATTTTTAATCGCTACGCCAGCAGAATCGTAGCCTCTATATTCCATCCTTCGAATACCATCGAGCAAAATTGGCTGTGCTTGTCGATGGCCGATGTATGCAAAGATGCTACACATAATTCCACTTCAGGATTCAATCGTTGCCGAGCATATCGGACATATAATCGATGTTCGCATGATGTCTTTGACTTTGATTGTCGCCGAACATTTTGGACAAACCATTTGTTTGGATAATTCAGGTAGCGGCATTACAGGTTGTGGAATAACTGCGATGTCGGGTGGGGGTATGTCCGCTATCTGGGGCAACATCGGTGGTGGTAAATTCGCAAACATCTCAGCATGTTCACGGTCTTTCTTTCTCTTCATACGGCGCTCAAGTCTGGCACTTCCTTCGCCTTGCTCGATTTTTTGCTCCAACTCTTCTGTTAATGTTTGCTCCTCTTCGGCATCTTGCTGCTCGATGATTGTCGGTGAAGAAACAACAAGTTCTTCTTCGGCATCAATAGCAAGCAATGGACCTACATCTTCTTGTGGTTGTATCATCAATTCCACATTGTCTTGGTCTTCGACCACCTTAGCAATTTCAAGTTCAACTTCTCTACGACTTCTTCGCAATGTGACGATGATGAACATCAAAAACAATCCAAGAAATAGTGTTGCGGATGATGCAACAATGAGTTTTGTTTCGTAGGAGCCTGGAAGAGGTTCGAGGAGCAATTCAAGTCCAGACAATCGCTCACCTTCCTTGAAACTGTTTTTCGATAGAATGTCTTTGAATTCATAGGAACCAGTTTCTGAAATCAAAAACATCAGGCCATCGTTGTCTTCATTCACATCGTAACCACGTATATATCCTGATGAGATGATGTTTGAAAGCCCATTCACTGCATTTCCATCTTGGTCAGATATTTTTCCAAATCGAGTCACTGGTCCGAAGACATTGATTTCATCATACACGAGATAGTGACCGTCCTTGTGTTGTCCAATGCTGAGATATTTTGAACCTGGTGAATGGATATAATTTGGTTCACCAATTGACCAACTCGAGTCAGTTATCGCAGTCGCTATCTGAGTGAATCGCCCTGTGTGTTTCATCCAAGCGGCAATGAGGATATCCTCATCGTCATCAACGATGACATCAAGTTCTGCATTGTAACTCTCATCGTCAACTGCAGATTTGAACGACCAAGATGATTGGGTTGGGTCTCCATGCGTGTACATCAATCCAACCCGTTCAATACCTGTGACATCATCTCTCCTTTGTTGGTAGATGATGTGCAGATACTCTTCGCCCAAGGCAATCGCAAGAGGTTGTGCATCACTTTCACGAATATCAACATCAGCGAGGACAACAACTTCGTTACCCCAAGATGTTCCTCTGTCAGGTGTTTCGCTCACAAGGGCGAAGATCGATGTAACATCTTGCCATGAACCACCTGTCGAAATATCTCGATGGTATCCTGCTAAGACAACTCGGTTATCGTGTTCGTCGAGTGCGAGACCCCAATACGTTCCTTCCGAGAGTTTCAGTGGTTGCATATGATAATGTTTCGGCGTTATTTTTCCTTCGTACGATATTGAAGTCATACCAATATCCGTAAGTGTGTACCCATCGATACTTTCTGTTTTTCTTGTCCAAGCAACATGTACAAGCTCATCCTCACGTTCAAGTGTCGCAAGTTCTCCATCCCAATTGCTTTCCAAGAGAATATCTGTGAAGAGTTGATTTGTTTTATCATACACTCGGACATGTAATTCTTCTTTTTGTAATGTAAATAGAAGTGAGCGGTCTTGAACACTCACGAGTTCTAAAGGAACTTCATTTGGGTCAAGTTCAGCCCGAACGAGCGCACTGACCTCGTAATCGGTAACAGTGATGTTGAATCTATATTGGCTATGGTCAACTTCTACACCATTTCCACTTAACTTCGCTCTGTATTCTGCAACACCCGATTCTTGAGTAAGTTGATCGAATGTGACCTCAACAAAGCCCGGGAAAACAATCGACCCTGGTATGACAATGATTTCTTTTGATGCGACCCTATCCCATCCAACGCCTTCGACTTTTTTGTCGAGTGCTAATTGCAAATTCGTTGCATCATTTTGACCGTAATTATCAACTCGAATATTGATTTTAAACTCAGTGTTGGGTGTAGGAATGACTGGAGAAGTACTCACAGCTCCAGACTGGAATCGTAGAACTGGTTGTACTGGTCGTTCGTTAACAACGAATGTGAACGAATAGACATTGTTTTCCTCATTGGGTTCACTAAATCGATTGTTTGGGTCGATTTCGATCTCAACTGTGTGCTCACCAGGTTCTGTAGCCCACCAATAAAGTGTGAATGTGGTCGTAGCACCTTCTTCAATCAAATCGAGGATCTTGTCAGAGGGATACGAGGTGGAGTTGGTACCAGGTGCATTCAACACGATATAGACATCTTCACCATCATCATCGCCAATGTTACGAATGGCCACTTTGACCTCGAGGAGGGTCCCTGCGATGGCATCGTAGACGGGCAGACCTTGTTCATGAATTTCAGGAACGCCAAATATCTCAAAATCAGGTGTTGCTGGGAAATTATCCACTGTAAAAGAACGACGCTCGACATCTGTTTTGATTTCAGAATCATTGACCATTCGAACACTCAATTTGTGAATCCCGTCCTCAACCTCTTGTGAATTCCAAACAAATGACCATGATTGAATGCCTTCTTCCATCGACTCAAGGTTGGTACCAAGAATCCAATCGCCACCATCGACTTTGTATTCGATGCGGTTATGGTCTGTACCTTCAACAGTACCAGACACTTCAATGGAACCCGAAATCGTTGAATCTGCTACAGGTGATGAAAAGGTGATGTCCATTTTTCCAAATTGAACAATCTTGTAAGCGATTGAAGAGGCATCACCCTCATCGGTTACCGCACGTGCATAGACCACATTGTAATCTGCATCTGGGTCTGCCCAATCATCTTGAACAAGAATATCGAGATACCAATTTTCAACAGACCCGGTCGCTGCAGTCCATGGTAATAACTCGGTTTTATCTCCATCTTGGTTCACTTGTTCGAGCAAGACTTGAACCTGAACATAATCAACATCCGATGGAATGTCTGTCGTCCCTGAAACTCTTAGGTATTGGCCAGCAAGGTGATAACTTTGATTTTCGGGCTCGTCGACATCAACATGGTCACCAACACCGCCGCCGGGGGGCGGGTCGATGACAACCCCTGAATCGTCCAAAGAGGTACAAACACGCTTCAACACTTTATCGAGAGCACACGACGCATCGACGAGGCCAAAGCCCCAGTTGGCATTCCATCGATTTGAAACAGATGGTTCGCTTGCACTTCCCTTTTGTTCTGAAGAATTCCGTAGAATGTCTTTAATCTGCTCAGGAGTTAAAGAATCATCTGCTTGGAGCATAATGGCTACAACCCCTGATACAAGAGGTGTCGCCATGCTCGTTCCATCAAGGGATTCATACTCATTTTCTGCAAGTGTCTTAAACTGACCAGGTAGAGAAGGTCCGGTGGCTGCAGATGCCGAAATAATCGCTGTACCATAAGATGTGACATCGGGCTTGAGCTCATCCCAATCATCATCATCATTATCTGAGAGACGTGGCCCTGAGTTTGAGTATGAAGCGATGACATCGTTTGTTCTGTTGACATTGTTTCTATCGTTCGCTGCTGCGACAGATATTGCACCGTCCGCACTTGCGGGTGAAGGAACACGCTGAGAGCCATCATTCCCCATGGCTACAACACAAACAATACCTGCCGATGTTGCGTTGTTCACAAGCCTCGCTTCTGCTCCTGTACCATTATCGCCTTCATCATCTGGGTTGAGTGGAGAGGATACTGAACCAAACGACATTGAGGCGACATCGATTCCTCGACTCGAAGCATTGTTACCCCAATCCGTGTTTCGGTTGTTGATCATCCATTGAATACCGTTGAGGGATGCTTGAGAATTGGTTCCGCCAGAATCTGTGAGTACTTTGATGTCAACAAGATATGCTCCTGGAGCTGTACCCATGTGGACCCTATCGCTTCCACCTGTACCAAGGGCACTACCTGCTACATGCGTTCCGTGCCCTTGTCCATCGTCTGGATCTTGACTTCCATCTGCATTCGATGCTGCTGAGGTGGCATCGTATCCCGCAACCCATTTTTGGTCATCGTAAGAGGTTGGGTCTTCGTCGGGTGCGTCATTTTTATCATCAAAGTCGTTGAGTGAACGATGTTCGTTATCCACACCTGTGTCGAGGACTGCGATAACGACACCCTCTCCACTGTATCCTCGCTCATACGCTGTTGCGGTGTACACTTCTGATGACCGCATTCGTAGTGCACGAGTAGCGATATCATTGGATGGTATCATGACATTTTGCATTTCAACAACAACAACACCATCGAGGAAATAAATGTCCATAAGAGCCGAAACAGGAACCTTGTCAACGACAATTGAATCCAACGAATCAAGGGCTTGATACCAAGCTCCACCTTCTTCACCTACCCACCCATGTTGCTGCAAAACATCTCGCAACGCATTGTGGTCATCTTGGGTTGGGTGCCATGCAAAATCAACAACGATAGCGACCGTTTTTCTTCCATCAGGGCCAACGATAGCGGTCGGAGAAATTGAGTCGGCTCCTGCCATGACGCGTTGGAGACGGTCATCCATCCCATTCCAATCAAGGTCAGGACCATATGACAACCACCAAAGGTAGTCTTCTGATGCTGGCAAATCATGTCGTTCGATGATTCTAGACTCAAAGGGGCATATATCTTGGCCACACATCAACGGCGGCAATCCCTCGATGAGAATTGGAGCAGTGCGGTCTTTTTGCATTGTTTCAGCCGGTGTTGGCTGTGCTAAGATTGGAGCAATAGTCGTTGAAGATACCATCAATCCAGAGATGAGTATGAGAAGCATTATTCGCGAATTTCGACGATACATTCTCACCCCTCCTGCCTCTATGTCTCGGTTTACCTCTTTGATTCTATCTTTATTTTGGTCGAAAAATCACGAAAAATCAGGTTGGATTTTGTGGCCAATCAAGATGGCTTTTGTTCTGTGTACAATTGATTCGAGGGCCATCAACATATTCGTTCATGATAAGTTCATTTGAGCATCGAGGGCATTGGCCGAGAACTGCTATCTGCTCCATCCATGCGAGCCTCGTTTCGACCTCATCGCCTTCTTGCCTTAATTTCTTGAACGGCTCTCGTAGATTTTTCGGTATCGCTTGACCTTCTGCAGTCCACGGGTCATCAATCGATAACAAATCGACCATTTTTGCCCGAATTGCCTTATTTTTGCTTTGCATCGAGTTGATGAGGGATGGGCCTCCATCCTCAATTCCGAGAGGAACTGGACCTCCTTTTGCAATGAGTGGTAGGCAGATATATGCCCCAATAAACCCGCCAAGATGAGCCATATGGGCGACATCGCTCGTTTCCTGAAGACCATATGTCGAGTATGCTCGTAAGATTTCAAGACCAAAATACACAAGGGCAATCAATGTAACCGGCCACTTCCGAATCAGAATGAACGGGAAAGGTATCTCATCTTTTGGCCAACCGGCAAGGTATGCTCCAAGTAAGCCAAAAGCTGCTCCTGAAGCACCGAGGGCAGGTCGATATGAGTCCGAATTCATGAGTACCCAAGCAAGTGAACCAAAGAAAAGCCCCGCAGCATAGACGGCTGCATACCTCCTCATTCCTAATCGTTGCTCGAGAGGAATGCCGACGAGTGCAAGGATAATCGTATTTCCAAGCACATGCATGACATCTTGACTATGAAGGAAACCTGAGGTGAAGAGCGTGTGCCACCACATAGCCTCACCTGTTCGACCGGGAACGAGAACAAAATCGTACCATAACCAAGTCGTCATTAGTCCATATTGAAACAAAATAAACCAAATAACTTGAACGATTGAACCGAGCAGAACGCTCAATGTTAAGGACAAAGCAAGCGATGTTTGATGCCTCAATGCGTACAAGATAGGTGTGGAAATACCGAGAATCCACAGGCTAAAAACAAACCATTCTGCTGCACCAAACGTCAACATATGGTAGCCCATATTCCTAACGATGAAGTGGTTGCCTATTGGTTTGACGCTATGGGAACAGTAGGAGATTTGACTTATCAGAACCTCTTCGCTCACGCATGGCTCGTGTGCTGGTCAAGCTTAAGCAGGCCAGTGTACGACGTGGCATGCACACCGTGTTCGACAATATGGATTTTGAAATCAGGGAAGGCGAAGTCCGAATACTCATCGGAACGAACGGCTCAGGAAAATCGACGTTGATTGAAACACTTCTTGGCCTTGTGCCGCTTGAAAAAGGTAAACTCGAGCATAATGAATCGCTCGTCCTTGACTCCGACGGCCGTCGTAAAAAAAGTATGCTCAATCTCGGTGTCGCCCTACAAACCAACGGCATGATGGGGTCGGAAACAGTTGCCGAACATCTTGAGTATGCTACAATGATGTATGGGAAAAGAATAGATGCATCGCCGTTTTTAGAAGCGTTTTCATTGTTGCATCGCAAGCACGATCTTGTGGCAACATTATCTGCAGGCCAGCAACGCAAAGTTGCCGTGCTCGCTGCACTCCTTCCAGCATTCGCTTCGGACGAGCCCACACTTGTCGCCCTTGATGAGCCGGATGCCGGACTGGATGAACAAACGCTTGGAATGTTGGTAAAATGGATTGCACATTTGAGAAATGCCGGTCACGGCATTGTCATCAGTTCTCACCAAGGTGTGTTCACAAAAATTGGAACTCAAGTTTACTCGATGGATACCAGTAAAGTCGAACTCCATGAACCATCATCATTCAAGCAGATTGATGACTTTCCTCGAAGTGAGACAAAGAACAGGCTCAATGCATCTACATTTGGTCTCCGTCAACAATTACGAACGATGCGATGGTTAAGCCATAATGGGTTGGCTGCATTCATGACATTGGGGGTGTTCATGGCCATCTTGCCTCTTCCCATTGGTTCAAGTTCAATAGAACATCTGGGATTCATGCTCGCTCCTGCACTTGCCATTGGCCTATGTGGTGACGGCCTTGTGGTCATGTTGCGAGAAGAACGAAGCCTATCGTGGTGGAGAGCAACAGCAAACACAACACCGCATTCATCATGGCTGCCTTTTGCATTAGGGTGTATCATGACTATTCTTTCGACTTCAATACTAGCCGGAATTGATTCATTATCTGTTGAATTGGTTCTTTCAGGAACAATGTTGGCAGGCTGTCTAGCCCACATCATGCGATTGATCCAACTTCAAGTTGAACAACTCGCACGACCTCACGCAGTATTTATCGGACTCCTTACGCCAATTCTGATTTTACCATTCGCTCTTCTGCTGGATGTTTTGGCAGCATGACACCACCTTCAAGAAGGGGAGTTCCTTCCTTTGTGTATGCTGACTGACAAAGCACCTCTGGTTTTGGCAGTTGGTTATACCGGAATGGCGGCAACACTAGGCTTAGGTTTGCTCTGGGCTCCTCAAGTATCCATTGACGCTTTTGAGTCTCCGAGTGCTCAACGCATTTTCTATTGGCATGTACCCGCAGCATGGGCTGCTTTTCTCGCTTTTGCCTTCCTCTTTGCCGGTTCAGCAATGTGGATTTTTCGACGTTCTGAATTTGGGTGGAAACTTCACATCGCCGGGGCAGAAGCCGGGTTGGTTACAGGCTTGATGACCGTCTGGTCAGGTTGTATTTGGGGTGCTGCAGAATGGGGTGTTCCATGGGATTGGGCTGACCCCCGCCTCAACACATTTGGACTGCTCACATTCCTCGCCATTTACTTAGTCCTCGGTCGGCAAAGTCAGCCAGACAGTGTCGAAACACGCGACACATTTTCCACCTTCGGACTCTATGGTTTTGTGCTCGTACCAGTCACCTATGTTGCAACAAGATTGTGGACTATTCGTCATCCTGGCCCTGTGGTTGCAACGGGCGAAGGGAGTTCACTTGATTCAGACATGGGGACAGTATTACTCATCGGTGCAATCTCATTTTCAGTTGCCATCGTTGGCCAAGTTCTTCTTTCTCTTCAAACAAGTCGTTTAGAACAACAACTTGCATTGATGCAATCACAATTGGATGGATGAAAATGGAAAGTATAACGTATCTTGCAATCGCATATTTAGGCATGCTCTTTGCTTTGGGATTGTGGACCTATATCGTTGCTACCCGACACAATCGATTAAAATTACAATTAGAATCGATGCAGGAAGTCATGGACAATATGACTGCATTGAAAGATGATTCAGAAAACGAAGAATAAGGCTATACCTTCAAAACAAAGTGGCTTTTCCATAACAATGGGGTTCGAAATGTCAAGCATCCTCGGTGGCGACTTTTGTCTCGTTTGTGGCAGAGAACCACCATTGTTCACAGACAGATTGTGCGAAGAATGCTGTAGGAAACGAACGAAACTCGCTATCGTTCCGACCAACGTTCCCTGGGTACGATGTGCCCGTTGTGGAATTGTTGAACTTGAAGGAAAATGGACAGACCTCACCTATGATCAATTATGGGATGAGTTGCTCCAACGCCATGTGCAAGTTCATCATCTTGCAGAACAGACCAGTGTTGCAATGGAAGTGGAACCCGTCAGCGATAGGCACACGCTATTGCACATTCATGTCGAAGGCATCATTGATTCATTGCTTTACCAGGAAGAATACACGATGCGAGCGAGAATGGCAAACGGTGTTTGTATTACTTGCACTCGTAAAGCGGGAAATTATTTCGAGGCTACAGTGCAGTTAAGGAGTTCAGCAAGAAAGTTGGACGAAGAAGAATTTAGAGCACTTCGCGAAACATTCGATGACGTCCTTGATGCAATGGCAGACGACCCGATGTTTTTCATCACCAAAGAAGGACCAGTACAAGGTGGATATGATGTCATCTTAGGCAGCAAGGGACTTGCACGCTCTTGGGGGCGGCACCTTATATCCGAATTTGGTGGACATGTTATTGAAACGAATTCGGTCGTTGGTAAGAAAGATGGCGTTGACGTCACTCGTTTAACACTCTTGTATCGAAAACCAGGCTACGACCTTGGCGATGTCATTTCGTTTCGAAACGCATTGTGGAGGCCAACATCGTGGTCAAAGGATGGGGCGATTATTCAACGTGTCACTCATCACGAGAAGACTGGTGTCACATGGCGTGACCTTGAGTCAGCGAATGTTGCTGCGAGGAGAAAGGACATTCTCGAAGTCGAACTTCTCACAGAAGATGATTCTGTTGGAGAATTTCTTGACCCTACAAATTGGAAGATGAGCTCGGTTCGCCTACCATACACTCACGAACAACAATCGAAGATTCTGTTGTGTAAAATAGAGGGCGAATGGATTGCTCTCCCTCGACTTGGAATTGATGAAAAGATAAAATATGGAAGCGAGTGACAAGGAGGATGAAGCATGAACTCAGAAGATCAACATCCCAGCACTCTTGTCGACCTTGCATTAAAGTTCGACAATCAAGGCATCATTGGACATACGCAAAATTTTGTTAACGATTTGAGAAACGGTTTTGAATTCATTCGTCGATTACATGCTGAATGGATTGATGAGTTGAAACACAGAAAATGGACCTCAGTGCTATGTTTGGGCATGGGTGGTTCAGCAAGCGGAGGAGATTTTTTATCAGCACTTGCTGACCATCAAGGCTCAATTCCAATCAAGGTTCACAGAGATTACACAATACCATCGTGGTTGAATGAAAACACACTGGTGCTTTCCACAAGCCATAGTGGAACCACAGAAGAGATTGTTGTCGCAACAGAACAAATCCTACAACAAGGGGGGACTGTCGTGGTCATTGCAACCGGCGGTGAGTTGGCAGGTTTCGCAGAAGTGTATCCAAATTGCCATCTAATTCCTACCGTCGGTGGTCAACCACCACGAACCGCTTTTGGCCATATTTTCAGTCGCCAGTATGCGTTTTTACAGCGAGTTGGTGTTCTCGAAAGAGAAAGCGACGAACTTCTCGATGAAACTTTCAAACGCTTGCAACAAGTTTCCCAAAACTTCGACTTTACGCTCGACCCGGAAGGTGATGTAGCACAGTTAGCTGCAGCAATGACAACAAGACCAATTTCCATCTTAGGCCCAACTGAATGTGAGCCATCAGTTCTTCGTTTCAAAAATCAATTGAATGAAAATAGTGCAAGATTTGCTCGAATAGGATTGGTTCCAGAGATGAACCATAACGAAATTGTGGCATGGGGTGGTGTTGGAGAGCACGGTGACCCATCGAGCGATTCGCATGTCATCCTTATTCTCACCTGGCAGAATATGCACCATCGCGTCCAACAGCGATTGGATTGGTTTATCGCTCATAGCCCAACTGAATTCGCTTGGAAAATTCAAGGCGAAGGCGAGTCTTTATTCGAAGCATTGCTGTATCATTGCATTGTTATGGATTGGTTGAGCATTGCACTCTCGCTTCTTCATGGAAAGGACCCGTCGGTCATTGTGCCCATTGATTCGTTGAAAAAATTCCTTCAATCTGTTCAATAAAGTTCGCCGAGAATGAGACGTGGGTCTGGATAATCTCGCAACGCATTACTCCTGTGTTCAACTGCTACAACGCCTGGCAAATCACATATGGTCGGTTCAATTCGTGACATCTGAACATGCACATGAGGTGCCCAACCGCCATTCTCATCTTCGTTCCCAATGTGAGCAAGGATTGTTCCTTTTACAAATGATTGACCAATCGTCCACGAATCGAGAACGCCTGCACTCAAGTGACCGTACAAAACCCAAAATGTTTCGACTTCGCCACTCTCTGCTGAACCTACGCTTTGAGGTAATGCAACCTGATGTTTTGTGATAAGGGTCGGGCCATACGATCCTTCTTCATCATTCACATCGATCATGAAAATTTCTCCATCCGCAAATGCGTGAATAGGTGTACCAATCGGGCCACCGATATCGATCCCAACATGGTGATTTCGAACATTTCCAAATATTTCGGCGTTGTACATGCCAGGGCGGGTTTCATCATAACGCCCAATGGTGAACTTGAAACTGTTTTGCCAAGGTGTCGACCTTGGTTTCGTGAAATCAAAAACCCAGTATGGTTCGTCGAACATTACTGTTGGATGAAACATCGAATTCCCCCTTATCTATCTTATTTGGTGGTTCTACTTATGCTTTAACAGAAAGAAGAAGAGGTTTCATCACTAGGCGTATGGTATGTGGGGAGTCTTGTTTATTCTCCTCGCAGGCATTCTTCCAAGTGCAATATACCTCATGCTGTATTTTGATTTGAGAACTAAATTACAATGGATTCTCCTCTCTGTTTCTCTTTCTGTTTTCACTCAGTTTGCGATATCTGCACTCATCATGTTGCTCTTCGGTTTCTCGCCATGGGTGTTCTTTTTCGCCCTCATCGGTTTCAATGCTCTGGCAATATGGACATGGTTGAGAACTGGCAAGAAGGTTGAGGTGAAGGAATCGAAATTCGAAATCGATTCTTTCATAGGTTTTGCATCATTGACCTTCGCAATTTTTGCTTATCGAATGTTATCCGACATTCAGTTTGGTGTTGATTGGATTGGATTTGCCGTCATTGCATCAGAATACACAGCAGTAGAAGGAGGCATCGTGTGGACGGATATGACATGGTGGTACTCGCCTGCCTTCCCTTCACTCGTTGCACACGTTGGGTTTCTCACACAACAAAGTCTCGATGTTGCAACCTTTGATGTCGGAACAGCAAGTATGTTTGGATTGATTTGTGGACTCACTGCTGCATTTGATGAACGGAAAAAATCACTTCACGCTCTCGTTGCAATGATGCTTGGTGTCGCTATTTTCGCAAAATTCTTCGACTCAGGCTACCCAACAATAGCAAGCCTTCTACCGCTTTCATTTGCTCTTTTCCTCATGTTCAAACAAAATGACTCGAAGAAAATAAAGTTCATTTTACTCAGTGGTAGCGTACTCATTCACCCTAGTGGCTTCATCTATTTGCTCACGCTATATCTCGTCGAGGCGGTCATCGTTGAAGACAACACACCTAAGATGAATCAACCAAACAAAAAACTCCTCATTGGAGGCTGTATTGTCCTCCTTCTTCTTTTGAGTGAACTTCTGGTTAGGAATTTGAACCTTTCAAATGGCCACTGGATCGACAACGAATATGGTTGGCAAGGCGGCAAGTCATTTCTTTTGTTCAATGGCTTCTTGTTTGCAGCGGCAATGTACTGTTCTTTGGTCGAATCAAAAAATAAAGAAATACAAGTATTCAGTTTCTGGTTTATCGCAGTTTACAGTTTTACTTTTGTTCAGTATTTCGGACCTGAAGCACCAATCGAAACGCTTCATGTATTGTCCCAAATATTGTACTCGATGAGCCTCCATGCATTCCATATACCTCTACTCGGCATCGTTGCACTATCCTTGAAATTCGATTCTTATCTTCAAAAAAAGGCAATCAAAACTATTGTTTTGACAATCATGCTCTGCATGCCTACAATCTTGGTTCTACAAATCATACCACATGATCAAAATCATGCTGTACAATCGTCCGATATTCTACTTTTTGACAAATATATCGAAGAATATGAATCGATTTACACTGAAAATGCACCATGGGGCTACACTTGGTTTGAGCATAACAGTTCTTTTGTCGCGAAGCCAACAGTTGGTGTTGTTCAGTCTGATTTAACCTCGCACTCAAAAGCATACACTGCAATTCTCTACGACGACGTATCCGGAATAACCGATTTGGGGATTCAGGCTGCAATTTCATCACCCATGGGTTCTCTTCAATGGATCTTATCCAGCTCACGTTTCTGGGAGGAAATCGACCAGATTGATGGAAGTCGAATTTGGGAGTTTCGTGCTGGAGGAAATGCTCAGCAATATAGGGTTGAACCTATTCATTCTGAACAATGTATAGGATGCGAGTCGAGAGATGACATTTGGTCCTCAAAACACGCACTTTCATATCGGTATGGATTTTCATCGACCATTGAATTCGTTGAAGAAGGAAAAGAAGCTTCTCTTGAAATTCGACCTTCTGCAGTTCATTCACCTACATTCTGTCTATCCTATATCACACATGGCTCAATAGGAAGTGTCAAAATTTCCAATGAATATTTCGAGCACACGCTCAAATCTTCAGCAGGCTATCATCGTCTTTGCTTTGAGAATGTTCAAGGGGATTCATTTTCAATCATCTGGGAACATGATGACTCTTCATTTTTCGTCAATCCAACGGGCATATCGGGTCGAAGCAAGCACATATTCGATGTAACTGGCGTTTCGCTTCTAGCGATTGAAACAAATTAAGTCGTCGAAAGTATCAATTTAGAAGGACATTTCGACAGGAGCATGAAGAGCCTTGTCGTTCTTCTTCCCACGCTCAATGAAGCAGATGGATTACGCTGGGTCAATCGACATCTTCCTTTCGAGAGTCTAGAACACATGGGTTTCAAAACAACCTGTATCGTAGCAGATGGACACTCAATTGATGGTTCAAATGAAATTGCAAAGAGATTGAATTTTGATGTATTCCAACAACAAGGAACTGGAAAGGGTAACGCTATTCGAGAAGGATTTGGGAAAGCGATGCAATACAACCCTGATGTTGTTGTGATGCTTGATGCAGATGGAACGTATGATCCAAAAGAGATCATTGAATTCCTTCCATCGCTTTCAAAAAATGATATTGTCGTTGGGAATCGATTGACTGGCAAAAGTTCCCGCAATAGCATGACAAAATTGAATATGATGGGTAATCATTTTTTGACATGGTTTGCATCAATTCTGTTTGGCCGAAAATGTGAGGATTTGTGTTCAGGCTACTGGATGTTTTCATCAAAAGCCCTCGAGAAAATGAAACTTAACAGTGCGTCATTTGAGTTAGAAGCAGAATTATTTGCGACCTGTGTCCATCATGGGCTCAAAATTGAATACGTTCCTATTCACTATCGACCTCGTATTGGTGATGCAAAATTGGGTTCGACTGCTGATGGTTGGCACATCTTGAAGAAATTAATTGTGCGACGAATTTTTCCACTCCCATACGAACCGACGCAACAGAACATGAATTGAAAAGGAAAGGTTTTGGTGATATGATATGAGCCAAATCAGCACAGTCTTGCTTGGTTCATCAGGGATTGTTTCACAATATGTTCAATTTCTTCTCAACGACCACCCTTGGTTTAATCTCAATTATATTGCTGGAAGCCCAAGCAACGTCGGACGAAAAGTTGAGCACTTGCCTTGGACAATAGAGTATTTTCGCCCCAAGCCACTCGACAACATTGTTCTCCCGCTCGATGATGAAAGCATAATCGCAGACCTCGCAAATAAAGGCGTGAAGTTAGCGATTTCAACAATTCCTTCAGAATATGCTTGGAACATTGAACCAATTTGGGCAAAATACGGCATTCATGTGTTTTCGAACGCTAGTTCATACCGTTGTCGAGAAGACATTCCGACAGTTGTACCGGAAATCAACGCTGACCGATTATTCGCATCGACCTCGCATCATGTTTGTGCTACGAATTGCACGCTCCTGAGTTTTTTGTTTGCTGTATATCCACTCATGCACAACACCGAAATCAAACATTGTGAAATCAACACCAAGCAAGCACTTTCTGGAGGAGGGAGGCGATTACTCGACGAGTTTAACGCCAAAAATACACTGAGTGACCAAACCATTCCTGGTGAAGCAGAGAAAATTATTCAAGAATTTGGATACATCACCCAATCGAGCATACCTATTGACGTATCGTGCAAGCGAGTCCCTCGACAACACGGCCACCTTGTCGACATTCATCTTACATTTAACCGACCAACAGGTGTTGATGAACTACAAAATACATTAATCAGTTTCAATCAAAAACAACATTTGAATCTACCATCAAGTCCAAGAAAACTGATTCAATTCAAAGATGAAATCAACCTTGATGAAGACCTGTGGTCTGATGGTGTTCAAATGTCAACACCAGAGGATGAGCATTATCATCGGGGAAATGGAATGGCAGTCACGGTGGGAAATTTCAAACAAAAAGATGAGGCATGCATACATTTCCAGGGGTATTCTCACAATCTCATCCGTGGAGCAGCCGGGGGTACAATTCTCCTCGCTGAATTGGCCTATGCAAAAGGTATCCTTGACTCATGAATTTTGACCCCTATCGCTAAAGAGGAAAACAGTCTCATACACACCGGTGAGACAATGGGCATAACTGCAATGATTCCCGACGCTACCATGGGACAGTTGTTTGATGAGGCAGAGCAAAGATGGGGCGAAATTTGGGACGTGAACGCAACCAGAATGCGAATCCTCATGCTTTGTCCAAGAAAAGACCGCAAAATGATGGAACTTCATGGCGACCTTGTCGAGCATGGGCAACCGATTGTGTCGATGTTTCATCGGCCAAGGGAACAAGCCAAGCTCTTGGAGGAACAAGGATTGAATCCTCGTGATGCGTCATTCCAATTCGTTGACCTCGCAACAACGGACCTCGGTCCGTGGGTTCAGCACCTCATCAAAGGCGAAGGCTGGAAAAGAAGCAGCATCAAGGTTCATCCCCTTCCCTTTTCTATTGATTCGCCTGCTCAAAGGGCATTTGAAGCCGAACAAATCATGTGTTTTACACATCCAGAGATCAATCCAATTGATATTTACTACTTGCCTTTCCCAACCAGTTCACTCCCTGGAAAAGCATTCGTCAGTCTTCCAAGAAGACAAGCGGCAGAATTTGCTCGACAACAGGCTGAAGTCCTAGGAGTAGGCCGACTTGAGCGTCCTAAACCGGAAATCTCAGAGGCTTCCGAACCCGTCGTTGAGGAAAATATCAACGAAGAATCCAAAGATGAGCCTGTTGAAGAGATCCAAACCGAAGAGGTTGAAACGCCCGTAGTCGAACCTCAACATGTTGAAGAGACATCAGAAGAGACTGAACAGGTTCCTCTTCCCCCTTCGGCAAGTGATGAGAAGAGCAATGATGGGGCTGAAGAAATCGCAGGTGCAGATGAGGTGGTTGTCGATGTTCCAATCGAACCTACATTAGAGGTCGAAGAAAACGATTCAACAGATGTGGAATTGCCACAGGAAGAAGAAAGTGAACCTCAGTCTGAAATTGAAATTGAATTTCGTGCCTTTATCCAAGAGAAAATTGATTCTGGCATTGAAGTTTCAGAATTCATGGAAGACCCTCGATGGGAAGAAATGAATGAACGTGCAATTGCCATTCAACTTGATACTTGGTCCATTCTCGTCGAAATGACATCAATAGGTTGAAAAAGAAAAAACGCCAGCAACAAATGGAGGAATCATCATGGCTTTCTGTATCAACTGTGGCCAACAGCATCCTGATGGAACTCGATTTTGCCGATTTTGCGGAAATCAACAACCTGGCGAAGCCCTCCTACAAAGGCTGCGAATGGAAGCACAACAAATTCAAAACATGAGATTCCAAATGCAACAGCGCCAATACCAACAGCAACCTCGATGGTGAGGGAATGAAAACAAAGCATCTTGCGATGCTCCTATCAAATCTTGAGCCACACCCTCAACGAGATGTTATTCTTGAACAATACCAAACAGATGGAGCTCTTGCTGCGAGGTGGCTTACCGTCCTCTCTCACAACGACGGAGTTGAAGGATTACGAATGGCAGACTTGGGAAGCGGAAATGGGATTCTTGGCATCGGATGTTTGTTGCTCGGTGCTACGCATGTATCATTCTATGAGGTCGATGAAGAAGCAGTGAAAGTTCTACAACAAAATCTCGAATCATTTCCTGATGACATGTATAATGTAGTCCAAACGTCTATTTCAGATCACACCGAACTGCCAACTGATGTTGATGCAATCATTATGAATCCCCCATGGGGTGTTCAAACCCAGAAGGCAGACCGCCCATTTTTTGACCTTGCCTTTACCTCAAAAGCGACACATGTCCATATCCTTCATTCTGCTGAATCAAAACATATTGAGGATATAGCGTCAAATCAGGGTTGGTCAAGTGAGAAATTATTCAACGACCATTTTCGGTTACCTCAAGCCTATCAACACCACAAAAGTCGTCAACAAACGACGAAAATCTCTTGTTGGTCATTTTCAAGACAAGGCTGACCAAAGTGAATTCATTGTCATACTCGGGTTTGAAAAGGAAAGACATGTGGGGTCGAATAGCGGCGTGCGACCTGTCGATGGCCATGTCCAAGGAATGAGAAACATGACGGCGAGCATCGTCACCCCGGGTACGAAATTAGGTAATGAAGGAGAATTCGAGGTCGGCTCTGGCGTCCACCTCCACCATGGTGAACTACGTGCACTCGTTCTCGGCGAAATTCATCAAGAAGATGGCATCATTAGCGTCGTACCTCAACAAGAACTCCCCACACCGAAGGTCGGCGATACTGTGTTGTGCGAAATAACTCGACTCAATGAGAAACATGGTGAAGCGATGATTCTTCTCATCGAGGGGAAATCAGGCTCCATTGATGCTGAGAACCGCATTGCACAATTCCATGTCACAAACATCACCGACAGATATCTTCATCAAACAAGAGATGCCCTCAACGTTCGAGATGTTTGTCGAGGAATTGTAACAGATACACAACCAGTTCTACGAATTGACTTCCGCTCTGCCCCTCACCTTGGTGTCTTGAGTTCACTCTGTGGCTCGTGCGGAGGACAAATGGAAATAGATGTAAGCGATGATTGGAATGTCATATGTTCAACTTGTGGCTCAAGGGATTATCGTGCGGTGTCCGACCAATTTGGAATCGGTTGGGGAAGTGGCCGGGAAGATATAGATGAAATTTCAAGAAAAGGAAAGCGATGGAGTGAAGCAACTGAAAAGTTCCGAGCAAAAGGCCCTGCAGCCCGTTCAACGATGATCGCTGCAGATGTTCGTAACGATGGTCGAGCAGTAGAATATTTCTCATTCGAAGGCGGGTCTGGCGGCGGTGGCTCAAAGCCACGGGCTGACCCTGACTGTCGTCTCTTCGTAGGAGGGATTCCTCGAGATATTGATACAAATGGTCTACGAGAAATCTTTGGCGAATTCGGTGATATGGAAGATTGTATTGTGATGACCGATGAAGGCGGAGCAAGTCGAGGATTTGGCTTTGTCACATACGAAGATAAAGCAATGGCACAGGCTGCTATCGAAGCCATGAAAACAAAGAAAATTCAAGGTCGCATCTTAGGTGTGAATTTAGCGGATGACAAGAGCAAGAAAAGTAAGCCAAAACGAGACCCTGAAGTCAAATTTTATGTGGGCAACCTTCCTTTCTCAATCACAAAAGAACAAATTGATGCAGCATTCAAAGAACATGCAGAAGTCACGCACATCAATATCGTCACAAGTCCGGATGGTAAACCAAAAGGATTCGCATTCGTATCAACAACATCCAAAACGAATGCAAAAGAGGTTGTTGGTGCATTAAATGGAACTGAAATAGATGGCCGCAAGATTCGTGTCGATATCGCTGGTCAATCCGGGAAGAAATCAAAGAAATCATCGAGAGAATTACGAGCAATGCGTGAAGAAGAACAAGATTCATCCAAAAAAAGACATCGACCTCGAAAAGAGAAGAAGGATTGAAATTCTTCACCACTTGAGTAGCCCATGGACTCCGAGGAGACTCATCATTGGCTTGTCATCGACGGCTACGAAGATGAGCCCGCCGCTTTCGGTGTTCCGCCGTATGTCGGCTTTCATGTTCGATATCTCTGTGGGGTCTTTGAAGAACAAAACATTCCTTATCGATTTATCACCGTAGACCAACTGCGGCGATTGAGAGAAAAAAATGCTCAAGAATTGAATTCCTTATTGAGTTCATCCAAAGGCATTGCAATGATTGCAGGTGCCGTTGTCCCTGGAAAATATCTCCGTGGCACACCGATTTCACTCAAAGAAGTCGATGAATTAATTCGCCAAGCACCTAGAGAAATCCCGATGCTGTTTGGAGGCTGGGCCATCCGTGGTTGGCGTCATCAGGGTTGGCAACCATTACGAAAGAACCTCTTCCTCTGTGTACAAGATACCGATGCAACCCTTCATCATTATCTCAAGGCAGGCGAATGGAAACATCAACGAAGAACACCTGAACAATGGACCTCTTGGGCACAACTGGGTGCTACTTCAAAGGCGGTAACGGACCATCCAGACCTCGGTTCACCTCAGCAACCAGGCCCCCTCACATACGAAGTGGAGGTGTATCAAGGGTGTGTTCGATACAAGCACGGTTGCAAATTTTGCATTGAGCCAAAAAAGGGTGTGCCAATTTGGCGTCGTCCAGATGACATTATTCGTGAGGTTAAACTTGCTCACGACCAAGGAGTGCAACATGTCCGACTTGGGGGGATGACTGACACATACACCTACATGGCCGAAGGTGTTGTAGAACTTGAGTATCCAATCCCAAACCCTGAACCAATTGCCAATCTTCTTTACGGTTTACGCGAGGATGAACGTCTCAATATTTTACACACCGATAATGCAAATCCTTCCATCATCGCAGAACATCTAGAACCCTCCGAAGAAATCACAAAAACACTCGTCAATACGCTTTCTGACGGTGCTGTCTTATCGTTTGGTCTTGAATCCGCAGATCCAAACGTGCACGAACTCAACTGGCTAAATTGCGATTCGAACCAATTAAAATCTGCAATTTCACTCATCAATACTTATGGAAAAGAGCGTGGGCAACGAGGCTTACCTAAACTGTTGCCAGGCCTCAATTTCATTGCAGGTTTGAATGGCGAGCGACGAGAATCCTACGAGTTAAATCTCAACCTCCTTCAAGAAATTCGAAACGAAGGGAATTGGCTTCGTCGGATTAACATTCGTCAAGTCGAAGGTGAGGGCTTTCAGCATGTGGACAAAGATGACTTCGCCGACTTCAAATCAAATGTACGCAAGAATTTCGATGAACCGCTGCTCAAGGAGTTGTTTCCAACTGGACAAATTCTTCGGGATGTTCACTGGGAGAGCCATGATGGCAGAACTCGACTACCAATTCATGAGACGAATGAGCACCGAGACCAGGCCTGCCACGGTAAAGCTGGCGTCACTTTTGGTCGCCAGATTGGTGCTTATCCAATTCTTATTGGTGTTGAATACAAAATTCCTCTTGAAACAACCTCAAACATCATGGTCACTAGTCACGGTCAGCGTTCAATCACTGGGGTTGAAATAGGGCTCGATGTGCACTCTGTGACTGAAAAACAACTTGAGGCCATACCAGGTATTGGTAAAAAGTCTGCTTGGAAACTTGTTAGCGAACGTGCTAAAATACTCTCTAAAAACCAAGAACTCGATGCAGAAAATTGGTTCAAATCGGCAAATATTGACTGGAATTCCAGTTTTTCAAATTTTTTTGAATGAAAAAATCGACACATTTTGGGGTCATTTTATATCCTTTTTGGACTTACAACAAACATGAACGGCCGCACACTTGTGATAACCTTGCTTCTCGTTTTGAGTTCAATGACAACCGGTATGATGAATTCAACAACAATCATGTTGGAAGACACAAACACCGAATCAAACTCAGGAAACAATTCAACTGGATGTGGATACAACGAATCGTATGCATACATTTCGGGTTGGTACAATAACGGACCGTACTACGTCGGGGACTCATTCAACGGATCAGTCTACTCAAATTGTAACATGCTCAATCAAACGATGTTTGTCATTTACAATGTGAGTGCCCCAAACGGTACCTACGTTCAATCTGGCTCTTGGAATTGGACGGCGAATTCCCTAACGCAAACGCATTATCATTACCTTCAAAACCTCGTGTTTGGAACATATACAGTGAATATGGGGTTGTATTACTACGACAATACACAAACATTCACTTGGCTGGATGGTTACTCGTACAACTTTACAGTTTCAAACAGCAGCAGTTCAAATTCTGGTTGTAATTATGATTGGAATTACACATACTTTTCGACTCAGACGAATGGATATTCGTTCTACACTGGTGGTGCCCACCACATTTATGTGACAACATATTGTAACTTGTACAACAATAACATGGTCATCATGTACAATGTAACTGAAACATCAACCAGTCAAACCTACACCTACGGGAGTCACCAATGGGTTCCAACGACCAACAGTACCACGTACAACATTAGTTCATCAAATTATAACTTACAAAACTTAGCATATGGAACATACCAGGTCAACATTGGTTTATATCATTACAACGGTGCTTCAACATACACACTGCTTGATAATACATCATACAGTTACTCGGTTTCAAATGCTTCATCAAACAACACCGGATGTGGCTATGACTCAAGTTATGCCTATCTTGACCCCAACAGTTACTACTCATCCTACTATGCTGGCGATACCTATGAGGCTTACATCGACACATACTGTGCCGTTATTGGAGGTACAATGAAAGTTGATTGGTATATTTGGGACAACAACAACAACATGAATCTCACCACAAGTTCATTCCAATGGAATGCAACATACTCAACATATTATTACGACATCAACTACACCAACATCAGCACTGGTTCCTACACATTGTATGCAAGTTTGTACATGTGGAACACCACAAATCAAGGATGGACCTACCTCGACACTGATTATGACTCATTCTCTGTTTCAAATTCTACAAGTAACAACACAGGATGTGGATATGATTCAAGTTATGCATATCTTGACCTCAACAGTTACTACTCATCCTACTATGCTGGCGATACCTATGAGGCTTGGATTGACACATATTGTGCCGTTATTGGAAGTACAATGAAAGTTGATTGGTATATTTGGGACAACAACAACAACATGAATCTCACCACAAGTTCATTCCAATGGAATGCAACATACTCAACATATTATTACGACATCAACTACACCAACATCAGCACTGGTTCCTACACATTGTATGCAAGTTTGTACATGTGGAACACCACAAATCAAGGATGGACCTACCTCGACACTGATTATGACTCATTCTCTGTTTCAAATTCTACAAGTAACAACACAGGATGTGGTTATGATGCAAATTATTCGAACATCTATGTTTCATCATCATACTCAACATACACAACTGGCAACAATTTCTATGGCTACATCGATACGTACTGTAACGTCCTAGGTGGAAATATGTACATCCTCTGGAGCATTTGGGATCACAACGCCAATCAAAATCTAACATCAGGAAATTTGAGTTGGACTGCGGCATATACATATCACTATTTCAACGCAACATACTCAAATCTTCCAGCTGGTAATTTTACCTTTTACGCACATTTCTACATGTATGATAACGCAACATCAACTTGGAATTTCCTCGACTCAGATAACGATACCTTCGTAGTGACGAATTCAAGCCAAAGTGGCTGTGGTTATAGCGCAAGCAATGCATCGATGAGTATCTCAAGTTCATACAATTCATACACCGTAGGGGATTCATTTTACGGAAATGTGGATACGTTCTGTAACATTTTAGGAAATTTCATGAAACTTGATTACCAAATTGTGAGCAATGCAACTGGTATGAATGTCACATCTGGTACAATCACCTGGAATGCAACCTACACCTATCATTACCAATACCTCTCATATTCCTCCTTAACAAATTCGGGTAGCCATTCGGTACAAGGACAATGGTACACTTGGGATAATTCAAGTTCATCATGGACATATCTCGACTCAGCATTGGACTACTTTTATGTCTACAACTCAACAAGTAACAATACAGGTTGTGGATATGAAGAGAGTTATGCATACGTTTCAGCATGGAATAACAACTACCCCATCTTTGAGGGTGATACGCTCAACGCTACGGTATACACCAACTGCAACATGCTCAATCATACCATGATTGTTAACTACACTATTTATCAGTGGAACAACAGTAATTCAGAGTTGGTTGAGCTTGACAACGGTACATGGAATTGGACAGCGTACAACCTGTATGATTATCACTACTTCTACATGAGTAACTTGAGCATTGGGAATTATACAATATCAACTTCGATGTCGTACATCGATAGCAGCTCTCAGCAAGTTTTGCTCGACACTTTCACGTATCATTTCAATGTCACAGCACCTTCCGGTTGTGGATACGATGCAAGTGACACTATGTTCTACATGAGTGGACTTTACGAAGGTGACGAGTATATCCTTGGAAGTTACATGCCATACCCATACTTGTCAACCTATTGTAATGTGCTCGGGGCACAGATGGTCATCAATTGGGAATTAAACTCTGGTTCTACAAATGTTGATTATGGTTCTTGGAATTGGACCGCATACAACACCTCCGATTACCACTCTCTCGATTTATCCTATCTTGGTGTTGGAAACTACTCGTTCTCCACAAGTGCTACAATGGTGTGGCAAGGAACGACCTACAACCTCGGCGAAGACTACGCTAACTTCTCTGTGGTCGCTCAAAACAACAATGCAACGGGATGCGGTTATGATGCAAGTTACGCATACTTGTCCCTCAGCGGATTGTACGAGGGCGATGTGTACTTCGTCGGAGACGAAATGTACGCTTACGTAGCAAATTACTGTAATGTGTTGAATGCGACCATCGCTAATTCATGGTCGCTTTCCGCTTCAAACAATGGTACTGTCATAGACAATGGAACTGAGTTTTATGTCGCTCAAAGCGATTGGGATGAATTGTATTTCAATTTCAGTCAATTAGCCTCTGGTCCTCTGCAAGAAGGCAGTTATACCTTCTTCATCGAAACCTGGATTTACTATGATTCAGGAAGTTCGATATGGGATGTCGGCTCGCAAAGCGTGAACTTTAGCGTCATCGACACGAATACCGATACCGATGGCGATGGATGGACGGACCAAGATGAGTACTACTGTTACACCAATGCCTCGGATAACAACAGCGTACCAACTGACTTCGACATGGATGGTACATGCGATGTTATCGACAGTGATGATGACAATGATTCGTATTCCGATTGGGAAGAATACAATTGCGGTACGAATGCTACAGATGCGAACGATGTGCCGACTGATTTCGACGGTGATGGTATTTGCGACGGAGTGGACAGCGATGACGATAATGATGGCATTAGCGATGTCGTAGAAGGCACTGGAGATACCGATGGAGATGGCCTTCCAGATTATTTGGATACGGATAGCGATAACGACGGTGTAGAGGACGGTGACGACAATTGTCCAAACACCCCTTCGGGAACGAATGTTGATGCGACAGGTTGTGAAGAAGTGGCAGTCGACCCGTGGACCACCGTTGAAATTTCTGTTTCCATAACTGAAAACGCTGCAAATGAAATGTATTTCTTCATTGATATATCGGTTGACAATCCAGATAACTGGACCGGACATATCGATTGGGAAGTTGTTGCGTATGGCGATAATGGAACCAATGACCTTACCGATGTCAATGGACACCTCCAGGTCGAGAACACAGGAATGTACACCAATTCATCTATTGCAACACTGACTGCCTTGTTTAACGGACAATTGTGTGTTGAATATTCCGCTATGAGCCCATCGGGTGAGGTCTTGAACAGCAGCAGTGATTGTGTCTTAATTTCAATGCCTGCAGATGCTGACGGCGATGGAATTGCTGATGCTTTGGACAACTGTCCAAATGTAGCAAACGCTGATCAACTCGATGCAGACGGTGATGGCATCGGAACTGCTTGTGATGACGATGAAGTTGAGGACTCTGGTGATGATGAAGAGGAGGAATCCAGTTCTGGCCTTCCTTCAATCGGAATGTTCGCTACGCTTGCATCAATTCTTGGTGCATGTGTCGTCATCTCATCCCGCCGAAAATTCGAGTGAATAAACACATCAAGGTCAACCCGTAGGGGCTGGCATGGGCAGTGTTCAAGACCAGTTGGTCGAACGAACCAAGCGTTTTCGAGATGAGTGCTCTGCACTCCAGAGCACGCTTGAACAACATGCACTTGTCGCCCATGCAACCAATCCTTTGGATTATGCCTGGCCACTTCATGAACAATACCTCACGAAATGGGCAGGTCTTGGAGCGAAGACCATCTTGCTCGGCATGAACCCCGGCCCGTTTGGCATGGCCCAGTCTGGTGTACCGTTCGGTGCGACGCAGTGTGTTCGAGAGTTTCTCGACATCAAACCAGTCCAACTCCAAACGCCAAAAAACGCTCATCCAAAGCGCCAAATCGAAGGATTGAGTTTGGAGCGTCAGGAGGTCTCAGGAACAAGAATATGGAATCTGATGAAAGAGATCTATGGCTCACCTGAAACATGTTTCTCACATGTCTTTGTCGTCAATCACTGTCCACTTTTGCTTCTTGGTGAACGTGGCCAAAACATAACGCCGGACCAGTTGCCCAAATCCTTGCTCGAACCCCTCATGGACTTGTGTGACCTGTATCTCAAGGACCTCGTCGACATATTGGACATTGAACGAATCATCGGTGTGGGAAAATATGCGGAACGAAGAGCAACATTGGTCTTCAAAGCAAAGAAAGGGACGGGTAAAAAGGACGATGGCACGCCTATTTTGATTCAAACCGTTTGGCATCCTAGCCCAGCGAGTCCGCTTGCAAATCGAAACAATGGTGAGGACTGGAAACAAAATGTTCTTGCCGTCCTTCATCAAAAATTGGAGTGACATTCAAATGTGCTCCACTACATCAGGTGTTCATGGCAGAACTACGTATGGCCTGGGAACGACAACCAGATGATAGACAATGGGAAAAACCGGAAGGCGATGACCCGAGAACATTATACCAAATGTTAGCGACGAGCGTTGAGCGATTTGGTAACGACCCTTGTTTTGGTTTCATACAGAGCCCGGGTATGCCAAGAATACACATGTCGTACAATGAATTTGGTGAACTCGCTACTTCAGTTGGAAAACAACTTGCAGCGGTTGGCGTTGAAGCCGGGGACCGAGTTGCAATTATTCTCAACAATTCGGTTGAATGGGCCGCTCTCTCGTATGGTGCAAATGGCATCGGTGCCGCTTACACAGCGATGTACACACATCAGCACGGCGAAGAATGGGCGTACATTCTAGGCGATTCAACACCTGCAATTTTGGCTGTCCAAGACACAGCAGTTCTCGACAAACTCGTAGCTAATATGCCAAACGATGCATCGGGTTGGCCAAGGTGCGGTATCATTTTGCTGGGTGACGAAGAAGCGAATGAAATTCCTCCTGAAGGTATCGAAGTACACGCATGGAA
>JAYQSB010000006.1:0-80477 GCA_038146705.1 Candidatus Poseidoniales archaeon | reverse complement strand
GGTAATAATATTGTAAAATCACTAATCGTTAAATCTTGAGATTAACAAGTTCCCCCAATACCGTCACCTTTATCGATTCCAGCCTCATCATCTCCGGACTCTAGATCAATCATCCAACTCCAAGTAGATGTGAATGTTTCTGTCGGGCTGACTGTATTTACAATCTCCACCGTAAATGTATAGCAACCTGGGTCTTCATAAAATCTTTCTTTTGCAACGTATAATGTTCCTGTTTGATCTTCTTCATCTGTTCCGGTGAGTTCAAACCAACCATCAGTTGATGCCTCTCCGGTTCCGCTACTCTGCGAATTCCAAGTCACAGTGTTCTCATCAACAGTCATAGTACTCTCGCTCCATTGAGAGCTTCCCCCTGAAACAGAAATATCTATTGTATAATCTCCGTTCATCGGCCTTATACCAACTGATTGGAATCCGCCACCGTTCACATTCGAATGATTAGGATTTATCAAGCCAACCAACAAGTTTACCGTGATTCCAAGATACTCATTATTTGATTCGAAACCTTGTAATGCATTGATTCTTACACCTGCATTTTGAGCTTCTCTAGTCAATAATTTCCCAGGGACGTCCACTTCACCCGTCAGACCATTGGACGATTCTGCATAGATAGTGTACTCAACGTCGTCTTTGCCATCGTATTTTTCTCCGTTTCCGGAAAAAAATTCTAAGACAGGTACTCTGAAGTTTTTAATTTCATTCGACATTTCAGCTGAACCAGTCCACACATCTTTTCCATCCGCTTTTATTTTAACATCTACAGAATCAAAACTACCTCGAATCTTAAAGGTAAGTTCGTCGCCTTCCTCGCTGAAATCTATATCCGTAATTCCAACGAAACCACCTCCAATAAAACCTGCACCATATGGTATACTGGCCATAAGAATGTAAATCACTGCTAATGAGACAGTCTTTTGTCTATCAACAGATGACCAAACCAAATAAAATGATGCACCGAAAAGTGATATGACGACCAAACCAAATGGTATTGGCCCGGTTAAGTCCTGTAAAGTATAGCTTCCCAAAAACCACATTAGAACAAATGCGAGCCCTCCTATAGCCATTCCTAGCTTACTATACTGGGAAAAAGAAATTTGGGGATTATCTGATATTGCGACTCTATTTGATTGAGTTGTTTCTGCAACATGAACAAACGTAGAGTCTTTGCTCACCGCTTCGGATTCTTCTGATTTTCCAACTGTTGCTTTTTCGAGTAGACCGCCCATACTTATCCCTCTACATTGAGTCAAAATTGAACATGGTTATGAATCAAACGCATGGTTGGACCATGTTGGTCCAATTTGTTGACGATTGTTACAGTCCCGGGGCTGCTTCTTTCCATTCATCTTCGGACTCTTCGTCATCTTGAACGATGAACCGCCGGCCTGCTACTGCAGCAGCAAGAGCAATCATTGAGATGCCCGGTATGACTTCAAAGCCTGGAAGATAGACACCACGTACATAGATGGTGATCATTTGAGATTCTCTGTTACAGCCGCCGTTCTTACATGCAAAATCTGATTCTGCATAGAAGTCAAGAACGTGGTACGCATCTGTCCATCCTTGGTTCTTTGGTGTTCGGACGAGGACACGTGCTTTTTCAGGAGCGGTGTTAGGCTCGATTTGAACAACGTTGATTGGGAGGTTGATGGTGAAACCGCTCTCTTCAAGGTTTTCACGGGTCGAATCCGTTACGCCAATCTTCATTCGATCAATCTGATTACCGTAATTGTAAACTTTGAATTCAAAATTCTTGTCAGTCTTCGGCATGAGTTGAACGAATGGCTCGACAGCCTCAACTTGAACGATACTGAATTGCATGATGTTGATGAGTGCATTCACTTGTGAAGACGCTGTGTTGGGCGGTGGCAAGTTGTTCAACTCTTGAACCGAAGCAGATACTGTGAGTTGTCGAGATTGCATTTGCATGTATGGATTTGCTCGAACAACAACTTGGAAGTCGACATCTGCTCCTGCTCCGACATACATGTCACCAGGTGCAGCGGTAGCAAGGCCATCGCTTGTCACTTGGATAGCGACTTTCTCAACATACGCAGTTGGATTTGAAACGGTACAGGTTGTGTACCCTGTGAGTGTTGCACCAGGCTTTACTTCAACATTGATTTGCCCTGGGGCACAGGTCATCGAAACAGCAGCACCAGAGAGTTGTGCAGATGCTGGTGGAACCGCCACGAGCATGAGGGAACAAAAGTACAGTGCAATGAGAAAGATTGGTCGCTTGAAAGATGCCATAACCTCACCCTACACCTTATCCAACAGTAAGTCCCTCATAACGATTGTGGGGTTCATAGGTTAAAAATTTGTTTTCTCAATGAGTCAAAATGTGGGCCCGAGGGGATTTGAACCCCTGACCGCCCGGTTATGAGCCGGGTGCTCTAACCAACTAAGCTACAGGCCCTTGCTCCAAGTCGGGATGGTTCGCATCATGAATCTTATCCAAATGTTTGTTCAAAATTGAGCGAGCGAAGATTGGGTGGGCAAAATCCATTCTCGAACGGAATGTTCCAATTGTTGCCTCATTTCCTCCGGAACGAAGATGAGAACTTTTTCCTTTGGTTGAACAAGCGATCGTATGAGCGGAGAGTGTTCCGAAGCATCACGCCCGTCTTCCAACATGATGCCTTGTGAGTAGGGCAGGTAACCACGCTTACGAATCGTTGCTGCAATGACATCATGTTCGCCGTCACCTCCGTTTGATTGAACAAATTCACGTATTTTGGGCAAGACAACATCCTTCATTTCTATCGTGAGCGTATCAATCCTCAACGATTTGTGGAAATTCTTTCTCGAAAGCAAACGGTTTGCAAGCTTCGAAAGTTGGTCATCTTCATGCGAGGCCCAGTGTGGTAATGCGACTTTTACATGTGCATCGTTCAGTTGAGCGTATTTCTTTGGTGAAAGTTCATCATTGAGCAACATATCACTTAATTCTTCACTCAACTCCAACGAGCCTTGCTCTGCGAGTTCTCTCGCTCGTACGAGCATTCGAACGAGATAGGATTGCGTCAGCATATTCACCTTGTGAAAGTACACTTGATGGTACATATGGTATCTCGTGACGAGATAGGCCTCAATTGCCGGTAAACCCCAATTTTTCACAACGAATTGGCCCTCAGGACTTACCCTTAGTGCTCGAATCACTCTCGCACTGTCAAATCCACCGATTTGTGCACCGGTGTTCGCCTGGTCGCGAATCATGTAATCCATTCGATCGACATCCACTTGACTGCTCACAATTTCCTTGAGAAATTGTGGAATTTCAACACCTTGAGCATCGATATCATGACCGTCCATGATGGAAAACAATCTATTTCGTCGCTTCTCGCCTAGGTGCTGGAGTAAGGCTTTTCCGATATCGGTTTCCTCACTTGTGAGAATCAGTTTACCCCAGTGCTCATGAGAGTGGAAGGTAGCGAAAACATCCGGAGTTTCGAGAAGATGAGAGTATGGAGGGTGGCCTACATCATGCAGCAGTGCCGCTAATTGAACGAGTTCCTTGTCTTCTTCGGAGATGAGATTAGGGTGAACATCATCGAGATGGTCGAAGAATTTCCCTGCCAAATGATAGGCTCCAAGTGAGTGTGCAAATCTATTGTGTGTAGCAGCTGGAAAAACATATTCACAGGTTGACAATTGTTGTATTGAGCGAAGGCGTTGGAACTCAGGAGTGTCGATAATGGTGGCATGTGATTGTGGCACGAGGATGTCCCGATGGATTTCATCGCGAATGACCCTATCACGCTGACTCATGATTGCGGGCTACTATTTTATGCTTTAAAGGGATTGGATTATCGAAATTTTTCAATGAAAATCAATTTACATTGAGTTTGTTCATCGTCAAACATGGCAGACCCTCTCAAAGGCATGATGGACAAAATCACCAGCGATGACCCCGAGGTTCGTGGACAACAATTATGGGTTATGTTTGCATTATCGCTCTTCCTTGTGGCCGGAATGAATTGGTACGCCTATGTTCGTGAACCATCAATTGTTGAAATTGATGACCTTGTCGAATACAAAAACGAAGTTGTCAAGGTTCAAGGTACTCTCATTTCATGGGTTGAAGACCCATACGGAAGCGGAGACGATAGAATTGATGCCATCATCGAGGACGATACTGGCGTTGTCGAGGCCCGTTGGTTCCGTCCAGGCGAAATGCCACCAATTGGAACCACGGTCACGGTGATGGGGGATGTCATTGAATACGAAGGGCGAATGTGGATACAATCTCTTGGTGCAGGAGCGTTTGAATGGTCAGCAGGTGACCTACCGAGTGTAACAAAACTCGCGATTGCCGATGTTGCGAAAGAACCATGGCTTTATGGAAACACGACAATCGAAATTTCAGGATTCATTGGTGAAACCATCACCCCCGATGCAACATTTACCTCTGCATACTTGGGTGACCACCCCAATTACGGTAACTCTGACCACCAAATGCACATCATTGTTCGTTCAGCAACAAATGAATGGATTGAAGCATCTTCGAAGATTCAAGTTCGAGGTATTTTGCAGTATCAGCAACGCGACATACGTTGGAGCCTCATGGTTCAAGGCTCAGAAATTTTTGTCGACCCTTCTCATGAAATACTCATCACACAACTTGACTGGGCTGATGAAGCGACCTGGAGTTATCAGTCAGGACAGTTGGTCGATATGACTGGCCTGCTCGATACAAGTGAAGAAACTTGGACCCTCGTTGGACCGAACAACGCCCGTATCTGTGTCGTGCCTCTATCGAGCGAGCGTTCGTCCCTCGATAGCCAACACAATACATTGATTACATTCCGTGGACGACTTACCTGGTCAACGAGCGGATCACAATGGTGCATTGACGCCACCAATGGTGAAGCAGGAGACATGACCATCCCACAGTCAGCACCTTCGCTTCTCGGACTTCTCTCGGCTGACCCTATGGGGCTTATTGGTGACCAAAACCAACGATACACCGTATCTGCCTTCGTAAAATATGCCATTGAGCCATCCGTTGATGATGAACGCGGATATCTCGTCGACGCTGCGTCATACACACCGGGTTGGACTACAATTGCAGCAACTTTCCCAAGTCCTCGCACGACATGGATAGAGGCTGGGCAAGCGATTACTGCGAATATCTCAATTCTTTGGGATGACCAAGATATGAGAATACGGTTTGTTATCCATGAGTATACGCTAGGAAATTCTCCATCACCGCGAACGTTGTTGTGGGACGATGGGCCAGTCCAATGGGGTTACACACTGAATCAACGCGTCCTTCTCGACGGAAGAGCCATTGAAGAAGATGGTCAAACATACCTCATTCGTGAAGGTTCTGAAACGAAAATACTTCTTTCACCCGTAACTGGCAGCATAGGCATGGATGACCTCCACGTGAATCAGTCCATGACGTGGGAAGGCCGTCTTGTCGAGGTTCAGGTTGACGAGGTGAGCATGGGGTTCCAACTTACCGATGCTGATGCACTCGATTCTGACGGTGACAGATTAGCAGATACCATCGAGGAAGGATTTGGAACTTCTCCCTATGCTGAAGACAGCGATGATGATGGCACTGATGATAGAACTGCATACGAACAGCAGGTGTGATGTACATGGAAGCATACTTTGTTGACTTAGGGTGGCTTTTCATTGCCCTTTTTGTCGGAGTCCTCATGGGGTCGATGACCGGTCTTATCCCAGGATTTCACGTCAACAATGTCGCACTTATTTTACTCGCCGTATCTCCCGCTCTTTTGGACATAGGCATTCCACTGTTCGCTGTAGCCGGCATTATCGTTTCGACGGGCACTGTGCATACATTTCTCAATTATATTCCTTCAGCACTTATAGGGGCGCCCGATGGTGATACAGCACTGTCGTTGTTACCTGGTCACAGAATGTTGCTTGCCGGAAACGCAGCGAGAGGCGTGGCATGGTCAGCAAGAGGGTCACAACTTGGTCTCTTTTTATCGCTACCACTCATCGTCGTTGCCCGTATTGCATTTGGGCCTGAACTAGGCTGGTATGACCAGTTACGGGACATCCTGCCATTCTTGCTCTTGGGGATTAGTTTGCTCCTCTTAGCAACGGAAACAACTCGCCTCGACTGGCCGAGGTGGATGCAGAAAATGAGTGGAAATCGCCTTGGGAAAGATTCTCGATTGGCTGGTTTTATGTCAGCAACTGGGTTTTTCCTCCTTGCAGGGTTCTACGGATGGGGTGTCTTCACCTTGCCCGCCCAATCACCAGTGGGCATGCCAGACGCGAGCCTCCTGCTGCCAAGTCTTGCAGGTCTCTTTGGCATCGCAAATTTGCTTGACATCTATGCAACAACCTCTCACCTCCCCCCGCAAAAAGAAGACTGGACACTACCACCAATCCGGCCACTCGTTGTCCCTTGTTTTTGGTCTGGGGTCGCAGGTGCTTCAATGGGCGTTTTACCTGGTATGACCGCTTCACAGGCAACTGTGCTCGTCATGGGTGGCAGAAATGTTGCTGCCAAATTTCAAGGGAAAGAAGGCTATGGTATGGACTGGGAAACTCGGAAATTAACCGAGTTGACCGATGACGAATTGCTCGAAATTGCAAAGGCAGAAGCAGAGGGCGGTTACGAGGGACCGCAAACCAAACAAGATTTGGAGGTGATCGCCATTCTTTCTGCTGTGAACACGGCTGTTACGGTCATGGTTCTCGGATTCCTCTACATTATCGGACGTTCTCGATCTGGTGCTACACTCGCTCTCAAAATGATGTATCCAATCGAAACATGGTCCTCTCTTGAGCCAACATCAGATTTTATTCGCTTACTAGCTCTCACATTGGCCGCAGGATTGTTGGCAATGCCGATGATGAAATACGTTGGAAAGGGAATGCTGCGACTCCATGCTGCCATTCCACTACAGCAAATGGTGATGGGCGTCATTCTGTTTGTCATTGCCCTCGTGTGGTTAACGACTGGATTTGTTGGAATTGGCGTTCTTATCATTGGCACACTGATTGGTTTGTTGCCGCCTCGGATAGGCATACGTCGGTCGCATGGCATGGGTATCATCCTCGTTCCAATTATGGTGTACACATTCGCTCAGAGGTTCGATTCCTTTGGATTCTTATGAGGAAGTTTCTTGAACAACAAAATAAACCGGGGAAGCGTGAGACTGATGGGAAAAAAAGAGGCGTTGAGTGTATTTCTAGTAGCATTGTTCCTCTGTTCCATATTCACTCCATTACCCGTACTCGACCATCAAAACACGACTTCGTTTGCCTCCGGAAGAGCAATGGCTTGCACATCAGATGTTTGTATTAATGAAATCATTCCTAATCCAAATGGATACGATAACGACACATATCCGAACGGTGAATGGTTAGAATTGTACAATTTTGGTTCAAGTGATGTCGACCTCACCGGGTGGAGTGTGACCAACAGTGCGAGCAAAGTCTTGTTGTTCGATTCATCGAGCATCATAGGCTATTCGAGTTCAAACAGTCAAACGTGGACTATAAGTCCTGGCGAATATGTGGTTATTGCTCGAAATGGAAACTCGAATTTCTGGCTGACCAATACACAAGATGTTATTTCGCTGCTCGACGCAACATCCAGCAAAGTCGACGAAGCATCGTGGGGCTCTACAGCCTCTTCAGGGGTCAGTTATGAAGAGGATTCAACCAATCCATCATCTCATTGGATTCCAACCTCACAACCAACGCCAGGTCAGCAAAATAGCGCAGGAGGCCCAGTGACATACATACCCGCTGATATTGTGATTTCAGAAGTCATGGCAAATCCATGGCCAAGTTTTGACAACGCTTCCTATCCAGGTGGTGAATGGATTGAGGTGTATAACACTGGCTCGGCACCGGTAGATTTGACGGGATGGTCGGTCGTGGATGCTGCAGGGAACACGATAGAATTTGACCAAGACCATCTCGTCGGTTCAACAGGAACACCAGAATCTTCAACGATTCGAGGTGGCGAGTATCGGCTCCTTGCGGTCAACAGTACAGGAGCGTATGGTGTACTCAACAACGGTGTAGAATCGATAACGCTCAAGTGGCCAAATGGTTCGAATGCACAACTCGTGGAATGGTCTTCATCTGTTGCGGGTTTCTCAATTTATGGTGCTCCGACCAGCACATTTTGGTCTTCAATTTCATCCTATCCAACGCCAAATGAAACGAATGCACCAGTGCTTTCGACCATTGCTCAGCCTTCAAATGATATCATCATCAATGAAATTTTGCCAAACGCCACAAGTGAACCTGATGTCTTTCCAGACGGCGAATGGATTGAGATTCATAATCAGGGAACTTCGGATGTCGATTTGATGGGTTGGAGCCTCATTGATGGCATGGGGAACACAACCTATCTCGACCCCGGTACACTCGTATTTAACACAACACAAGGAGCAACGACCATTCAATCTGGCGAATATCGAATCGTTCAGTTTTCCTCAGATACACGATTGTGGGATGATTACAACCACATTGTCCTTCGTGATGCATTGAGCAATGATATTGACATGGCATGGTATGCAACAGACTATGGCCAAGATATTGCCTTAGAACGTGATTCAAATGCAGCAAATCCGTGGATACCAGCACCTTGGAAAACACCCGGTCAACCTGCACCAGGCTCCACCCCATCGAGTGCAGACCTACGATTCTCGGAAATACTTCCGGACGGTGTTGGAAGTGATTCGCAAGATTTTCCAAATGGTGAATGGATCGAAATTGAAAATTTTGGTACCGTAGACATTGACATTACAGATTGGAAACTTCAAGCCGCAGGACGTAGTTTCACCTTGCATGAGTACAATTTCCCATTCCAAACCAATGCACTCATACCAGCAGGACAGGTTGGACTCATCGCCCTAAACGGAACGAGTTCCTTCTATCTAAAACACACATCAGCCGATACCATCGTCTTGGTTGAACCGAGCGGTGCCGTGGTTGACACTGCCTCCTGGAACCAAACAGAAGAAGGGAAATCATTGATTCGCTCAAACACAAGCCATGCAGGATTGTCTTCTATTTTTCCTCCAAATTTGGAGAGTTTTGATTTTGTCAAGCACCCGTGGGCAACCCCGAACCAAGTCAATCCCGAATGGCCAAGTTATACAGGTAGTACGTCTGTAGAAATTACCGAAATCTATCCGTATTGCCCCGATAGCACGCAAGCTCCTGTAGAGGATTGGATTGAATTCCACAATGTTGGCACTGAAGAATTGAACGTATCTCGGTGGCAAGTCATGGATTCAGATGGCGAGTACTGGTTTATCACTTCGGACAATATTTGGTCAAATGACTCAACTAATTCAACCATAATCGGTCCAAACGAAAGAGTCGTTGTTCAACTGGAGCCTTGGTTTATTTCGGGATTGGGTGATTCATTTCAAGTACTCAACCCGGACCATGTAAGTATCCTAGAAATTCAATGGAATGAGGTCACCGAATGCAAATCATTAGCCCAAATCAATGGGAATTGGACGTCGATGCCATGGACCACACCGGGTGAACCTGAACCTGATTTGACCAATTTAGCATCGTTTGAAGATATCAAAATCACCCGATTCATGCCCGATGCTTCAACAAGTGTTGATTCTGACCTCGAATTTATTGAAATTTCAAACACTGGAATGCAATTTGCCTCCCTTGATGGCTGGACGCTTCGACACACATCTGCATCGCTCACCCCCTACAACACAACCATTCAATCACTCCTCATAGCACCAGAAAGCTCAGTTCTATTGACATCAGACTCATCGTCTCTTGCAGTCTATGAAGACGGAACTATGCACGACATTTCTGTGGTGCTAAACAGAACGATGTTTTTTTCAGATTCAGGTGCTGCAATCCAACTTGAAGACCCAGAGGGGAATGTCGCAGATGTCATCGTCTATGAGAATGGTCCAGTTTCAACTGCAGGCTGGGATGGCATCAGCCTTGTAACACCACTCAGCGGGATGAAGAATCTCATCTATGTTCGCGGTGATGGCTGTGGTGATTTTGTTGATACAAACTCTGCATCTGATTGGCAAATTCGGTGGCAACTCCTCGGAGGAAGCGCCCATTGTGGAGATAGAGAACACACAGGGACGTTCTCGATCACTCCACTCATCGGTCCAGAAAATGGAATTCACGATGTTTTGTCTTGGATCAATGGTGCAGAGGATTCGCTCCATATTCATATTTACCAATTCCATTCAGATGTGCTAGCTGAAGCACTCATCAATGCACATGAACGAGGTGTAGCGATAACAGTGGTTATCGATGCTGGAGATTCTTGGTGGAGCGATTATGAACTTGAACAAAACAAGGGCATAGCAGTGACGCTCTTGCAGGCGGGAATCGATGTGAAGTGGTTCGGCACCTCAAGTTCAGACCCTTACCTTTTCTTGCACAGCAAAATTGGCGTTCGGGACAGTGAAAGCGTTTGGATAAGTACAGGAAACTGGAAACAATCTTCTCTACCCGCAATGGGCGAAGCAGGAAATCGAGAGTGGGGCATGATTCTTGAGAATGATGTCTTTGCACAATCGGTGCTTGAATTCCTTGAATCAGATGAGGAAGATGGCCGGATATATCTCGACGATGTATCGCTTGACGATATGCCAGATGGGTGGGCCCTCGACGAGGGTATCGATTTGGTTGGACCCATTGCGAATTCAATACAAATTGACGGAACTGCAGAACTTCTTGTTTGCCCTGATGATTGCATCCAATCGCTCGTGTCGATGATTGAAGGAGCAAATGATGAAATTTTCTTGTCACTCCAATACTTAGACCTTGACTGGTCATATGGTTGGGGTGAGAATCCTCTCATCTTTGCACTCGAACAGGCTGCAGCAAGAGGCGTTTCGATACGTTTGATCCTCAATGGAGCATATCTCGATACTGATATTCAAACATCCATCGACCTCTTCAACGAAGAATGGAATGCGACGATGGGATACGATACCGCTGCTATCGTGATGGCACCAGATGAATTGATTACCAAATTACACAACAAAGGAGCGATTATCGATGGAAGCCAAGTTCTTATTTCATCGATTAACTGGGGCGATTCAGCACTGATTCGAAATCGAGAAATGGGGATTTTGTTTTCAAGCGATACGGTTGCTGAAATCTATAGGACATCGTGGTTGCTTGACTGGAATCGACTATCAACAGAGATAGATTCCGACCTTGATGGCATGGATGACAAATGGGAGGAAGAAAACGGTTTGCATCGAACCCGTCGAAGCGTCATCGGCGAGAGTTTCATCGAATCAGAAGATGATCCGGATGATGATGGCTTGCCCAATCTTGCTGAATATCAGTACAACAGCAATCCTCTTTCTCCTGACACAGATGATGATTGCATTCCAGATGGCCTAGAATTGCAATGGGCTCAAGCAGAAACGCGAGATTCGACAACACCATCGATTGACCCCCATGTTGCCATGACATCCTCTGACGCTAATGAAAACGGAATAGACGATGGTGAAGAATTTGGCTGTGATTTATCTCAATACGACAATTTTGAAAACACAACCAACAATACCACATCGAGCGATGACGATGAAGACGGTGTGCCCAATAATATTGATTTTTGCCCATTATCTCCTGCTGGTGAACTTGTTAATTCTCGAGGTTGTACGGCTGACCAAGAGAATGCGTTGAGTGTTGATGCAGGACAAGGGTCCCCTGATGAAAGTAATTTGATGCTGTATGCCATGATAGCATCACTCGTATTTGTCCTTGGTGCGTTTCTTGCATATCAAGCAAGAAAGAAGAATAGTGAAGGAATTGTAGAATACATCGAATCAGAATTTGACACCTCTTCTCAAATAGAGCCTTCTGCACCTACTGTCGACCAAAACGCATGGGTTCAACCGGTGTTGGATGGCTCGTTATCAGAACCAGAGGATGTTGCAACTGAAACGTCGTCACATACTGATGATGAACGCCATCGGCTTCGTGGGTGGAGTGATGAAATGATTCAAGAATACATCGACCAAGGGTGGACAATAGCCCAACTCGTCGATTATTACGAAAACCAAGTTCAAAACAACACTGACCTAACATAACATTAAAGATGAACCTCAAGAATGAACATATGAGGCACATGGTTTACTCAAATAGCAATCCGGTCATGACCAAGAATTTTTGGTCAACAATGGAAGATACAAACAGGATGACATTTGAAGGAACGATGAACAAAATCGGTTATCTCTCCGGCGTCCTTCTGCTAAGTGCAATTATCACCAGTGCCATTGCATTGTCCTCTCTTGAGAACCTTATTTTGGTGTACAGTCTTGCAGGCATTGGAGCAATTGTAGGATTTGTTATGGTGATTTTTATTTATTTTACACAACCAGAAAACCCGCAAACATTGATGACAGTTTATGCTGTGGTTGAAGGTGTTTTTATCGGAGGGTTTTCAAGTGTCATGGAGGTTATGTATCCTGGCTTGATTCTACAAGCAGTCTTTGGAACAGCGATTTTGTCTGTGGTGATGTATGGCCTTTACGCAAGCAAAGTGATTCGGCCCACGCCTACCTTCAACAAAATCGTGTACAGCATGGTCCTTTCAATTGTTTTATTGTACTTGATTTCCTGGATTATGGGATTATTCGGTGCTCAAATGCCATTTATCCACGAGGGTGGACCTATTGGCATCGGTTTCTCGATTATTGTTTTAGCCGTAGGTGGATTCATGCTCGTGAGCGACTTTGGTTTTATCCAATCGTCGGTAAACCATGGTGCTCCAAAGAAGTATGAATGGTACGCAGCGTTTGGCCTGCTCATTACACTCGTTTGGATTTACATCGAAATGGTTCGATTGATTGTGAAACTTCGAAGTGATTAATCCATAGATTATCAACATCTTCACATACCTTCGACCACTTGGCAACGCCATGGAGACGATTCCAGAACTCGACTTCCATGATTTCGCATTCGGTGACCGTGGTGCAAAGGAATTCTTTGTCCAAGAATTGAAGAATGCATTGTCAAACATAGGATTTTTTGCTCTAAAAAATCATGGCATACCTGTCCAACTTATCCGGGATGCTTACAGCCAATGTGATCTGTTTTTTGACCTTCAAGAAAGCGATAAATTACCATATGCTCAACCTGACCTTCATCATCAACGTGGATACACACCATTTGGAACCGAACATGCAAAGGACCAAATTGCACCGGATTTGAAAGAATTCTGGCAAACTGGCTTGCCGACCTTCGAAGGCATTGATACGTCCTTTCCAGAAAACATTTGGCCAGATGATATCGTTCCAAATTTCAAAAATGTCATCGATAGCTTATACGGTAAAATGTTGAACCTTTCTGTAGAATTACTCAAAGCATGTTCACTTGCTCTTGGAAAAGAGGAACAGTGGCTACCTGAAATGACGCATCTTGGTAACACGATTATGCGACTGATTCACTACCCGCCACTTGGGGATGATGTCCCACAGGGTGCGGTGAGATCTGCTGCTCATGAAGATATCAATTTCATCACACTCCTCGTCACCGCTACAGCAGATGGATTGGAAGTCATGGACCACGATGGCTCATGGATTCAAGTTCAAGGGAATGAGGAATACATCATCGTCGATACTGGTGATATGATTCAGAACATGACGAATGGATTTTTCCGTTCGACAACTCATCGTGTTGTGAACCCAAATGATGCCTCGACTCGACGTTACTCAATGCCGATGTTTGTTCATCCACGAAATGAAATTGACCTCTCCCCTCTACCTGAATTTATTGAAATGACAGGTGGAGAGGTGCGATATCCAAGCATATCTGCAGGAGATTTTCTCTATCAACGCCTAAAAGAAATCGGACTAGCATCGTGAGATGAGCCCATGGAAGGAATGGAATTTGAATCCATGCTCAATGCCATTACCAACGGAGAGAATCAATCAAAAGACCTAATTTTCAACTTTATCGAAGGCGTAACAAGTGATTCAATTGATGAGCCTCGTATCATCAAATGGCTCAAAACAATGCACTATTTTGGTTGCACCAACGAGGACGTTGTTCATCTCACAACAGCGATGAGGATGTCGGGGGCGACGCTTGAATGGAACAACGGTAAGCCGGTTGTTGACAAGCATAGCACGGGAGGAGTTGGCGATAAGATGTCCATCATGCTGGCTCCTGCATTAGCAGCCTGCGGAGTTCGTGTCCCAATGCTAGCCGGACGAAGCCTAGGCCATACAGGAGGTACCATCGACAAATTGGAATCAATACCTCATTTTTCTTGTGAGCAATCACCTGAAGATATGATTCGCATCGTTGAAGAGGTGGGATGTTGCATTGTTGCACAAAACCCGAGTATTGCACCTGCTGATGGTCGCCTTTACGCCCTACGAGATGTCACCCATACCATTGACAATATTCAACTCATTACCGCTTCAATTTTGTCAAAGAAATCCGCTGAAGGTTTGGATGCTCTCGTCCTCGATGTAAAATATGGTTCTGCTGCCTTCATGAAAACAGTTGAGGATGCTACTGCACTTGCTCGTTCAATGGTTGCAGTAGGCAATGGTTCTGGCATCAAAACTATTGCGCAGATAACACAAATGGACGACCCAATTGGAAGCCATATCGGGAATTCGTTGGAAATCCTTGAATCAATTGAGGTTCTTCATGGCCGTGGCCATCAGGATACGATTGATTTGGTTGTGCTTCAGGGAGGGGCACTTCTTCACCTGACTAGGATGGCCGAATCTGAAGTAAAAGGCCAAGAAATGATTCGTTCAGTTTTGAAGAATGGCAAGGCAAGAGACGCTTTCTTGAGCATGTGTATTGCTCAAGGCGTACCTCATCACATCGCAGAGCATCTCATCTCAGATCCTCAATCTATACTCCCTGCACCAAAACATACAACACAATTTTTTGCAAAAGAATCGGGATATGTTTCCAACTTTTTGACATTAGAGATTGCAGAACAATTACGTCGCATGGGGGCTGGACGCATGCATCTTGAAGACATCATCGACCCAACGATTGGTATCATCATCGAGAACCACATTGCAGAACAAGTTTCAATCGGAGACCCGGTGTTCTCACTTCATCATTCAACTCCATTAACAAACGAAGAGCAGGCATTTTTTTCCACGTGTTTTGAAATCCAACCTGAACCAATCATTACAACTCCAAGGTTACACATGACCATAACATAAGGATTGAATTGAAACGAAGTCATCATAAAGGGGTGCTTTTTCGGTGGACTTGCCGATTTAGCTTAGCTGGTGGAGCGTGGGACTGTTAATCCCAAGGTCGTGGGTTCGAACCCCACAATCGGCGCATGACAACGATTCCAATGAACTTGTTTTATAAGAAAATTCTTGACATTCCATACCGAAATGTTGTTTTCTTCGAATGGATTATTCCCATTCAATTGTACCAGGAGGCTTGTGAGTGATATCATAGACGACTCGATTTACAGCACCTTTGCATGTATTGGTAATTCTTGTCGATACTTTTTGCAGAATACTATGTGGTATCTCTGAGTATCTTGCAGACATACCATCCATGCTTCGAACTGCTCGAACCACGATTGTTTCACCATAGGCTCGTACATCGCCATGAACCCCAACTGAACGCACTGGTAAGAGGGCGGCATAATATTGCCAAGGCAGGTCCATCAAACCTTCATTAGCCGCTTTTTCAAATTCTTCCTCAACGATTGAACAGGCTTCCCGAACAACGGCTACCCGCTCAGGAGTTAACTGGCCAAGGGTTCGAACTGCGAGTCCTGGTCCAGGGAACGGTTGTCGTTCAGACACTTTGATTTGAAGTGCCCGTGCAAGTTCCCTCACTTCATCTTTGTACAATTCTCTCAAGGGCTCGACAACTTCGAGCGTCATATCTTCCGGGAGGCCACCAACATTATGATGAGACTTAATCGTATCACGTACACCACCACCAGACTCGATCCAATCAGGTGCAATTGTTCCTTGGACGAGATATTTGGCACCACACTTTGCTTGTTCTTCTTCAAAAATTCTAATGAACAATTCACCAATGACTTTTCTTTTTCGCTCCGGTTCAGTAACATCTTTGAGCGCTGCAAAGTATCTGTCGGCTGCTTTTACTGTGATGAGATGAATGCCCAAATCACCGAGCATGGCCTCAATTTCTTCAGTCTCGTCTTTTCGCATAAATCCGGTATCAACATAGACGCAATGCAACAAATCACCCACTGCTTTGTGAGCGAGTACAGCGGCGACTGTTGAATCAACACCTCCGGAACAGGCGATGATGGCAATATCATTGATAGAGCGTTTCATGTCCTCTACTGATTCCTCGATGAAATCAGAGGCGTCAAACATGCTCATTCCCCATTATTGATCTCACGGTCTTGGGATTTCACTTTCTCAACTTGGTCCAATTTATTCTGCTTTAGGGCTTGGGCATATCCTTCGTTTTGTAAGGCGAGCATCTGGACTGCAAGATAGCCTGCGTTATCGCCTCTATCGACCCCCACAGTAGCCGCCGGGACACCTGGTGGCAATTGGGCGATGGAAAGCAGTGAATCGTATGGGACTTTACCTCCACATGGAACCCCGATCACTGGTTTTGTTGTCAATGCGGCAACTGCCCCAGGAAGTGCAGCAGCTAATCCTGCCATTGCAACAAACACCAAACATCCTGATTCTTCTGCATCGTGCACAATTTGTTCTACAAACTTTGGCGAACGGTGTGCAGAAGCAACTCGTAGTTGGTAAGGCACATCGAATTGCTCAAGTATTGCGGTACATTTCTTAGCGATAGGAAGGTCTGATGAAGAGCCTAGCAGTATTGTTACATCCATGAGATAAACCCGTCGCGGTGGGTTCATTAGGATGACTGTTGAAGATTATGATTCTTCTTGGCGAGACGTTTGATTTTTCAAGATAGATTCCAATGTAAATCCTTCCAAATTGAATGATTCAATTGCGGTTTGGAACGGAGATGCTGAAATGACAACGAGTTGAATGAAAAATCCATCATCAATTTCTCGATGCTTTCCCCCAGTGATAGCAATTAATCCATCCCAGCCGTTGGATAAGGAAGCGATGACGCCTTGCTTAAATCTCCCAGATTCAACTGTCCATCCGGGATTTGATGAAAAATCAAAGGGGGTTTGTACATCGCATGATACTTCAAAAACGACTCTTGGAGATGAGGACGCTGTGTTCAATGATGCATACGTGACTGCAGCAGAACCAAGTGAAAACATAAGCGGTATCCACCAATTTGGCGAATATTCCATCGAAGTTGAAGGCCAAATTCTTTCAAACCACAATGCGATGAGCACTGAAAGGCAACAAAAGAAAACTGCAAATCGCCATTGTACAGTTCGGGCGAGGAGGCGATTTGGCGTTTTTTCAGAAGCGAGGAGGAGGCCAACTAGTTGTAGGACTAATCCTGTGAGAAGGAGGTAGTTCTGTGCTTGAGCATGGTCTTGAAATAAAAACGTCACAAAAGCAAAGGTGAGAGGAAGCAATGACCAAGCAAACAAGAGAAGAACAAATCCAAATTTTTGAGGTCCAAGATTGACCTCACGACTGTTTGTCTCATCTACCACATCAAGCCTAAACGGTCCACCTTAATGGAGTTCATTCTTCATCAAATGGATGACGAAGACAAAGATTCCGTGCGGCATAAACTTCGTCAACCCTACGAACAGGTGTTGTTGTTGGAGCTTCATGAAGAGATTCGGGCGATTGTTGCAGAACTTGAACGAAATGAGTTGCAAATGTGTCAAGGGTATCTTTTGATTCAGTTTCCGTTGGTTCGATCATCATGCATTCTGGAACGACCAATGGAAAGTACACGGTTGGAGCCATGTAGCCACGATCGAGTAAGCCTTTGGCAACATCCATTGCCGAAATTCCCAACGATTGTTTTGCAGGTTCAAGGGAGAGTGTAAATTCATGCTTTGCCACGTCGGTTTCTGCTCCGTCACGGAACATGTGGGAAACACCTGCCGCCTTCGCTTCTCTGTGAATTGCATGTCGAAGATAATTTGCGTTGAGAACTGCATGTTCTGACATGGTGCGCAACCCATTTCCATATCTTCGATAATATGCCCAACAACGAATGACTGCTCCGGCATTTCCGTGCCATTGCTGAACCTTTCCAATCGTGTGTTCAGGCGATGACCAATAATACCATGAGCCATCAACGGAGTACAACAATTCGTCTTGACTCGCCTCTCGCTTTGCTGCGATTGGGCTCGGTAAAAATGGTGCGAGTTGAGATTTAACGCCAATCGGGCCAGAGCCTGGTCCGCCACCGCCATGGGGTTGTGAATAGGTTTTGTGAAGGTTGAAATGAACTGCATCAAATCCCATTAATCCAGGTGATGTGATGCCTAATATCGCATTGAAATTTGCACCATCATAGTACATTTGGCCACCGGCTTCGTGGACAATATTTGATGCCTCAACGATGTCTTGCTCAAACAAACCAAGGGTGTTTGGGTTGGTAATCATCATTGCTGCAGTTGTTTCATCTGCGACAGCTCGAAGAGCATCCAAATCGATTCGACCATCTTCACGGGATGGGATTTCAACAATTTCATACCCCGCCATTGCAGCACTCGCCGGATTCGTTCCGTGTGCAGAGTCAGGAACAATCACTTTTGTTCGCTGATCTTCTCCACGATGTCTGAAATATTCCTGAATACATCGTACAGCAGTAAATTCACCTTGTGCACCAGCGACCGGCTGGAGCGTCACTTCATCCATTCCAGAACAAATTGCCAACATGTATTGCATTTCGTGATAAATTGAAAGCAGTCCTTGCAAATGCTTCTCACCTTGGTGTGGATGAATGTCAGCGATACCAGGGAGTTGAGCAATGACCTCATTTATTCGTGGATTATGCTTCATCGTGCATGAACCGAGTGGATAAAATCCGGTATCGATGCCAAAGTTACGCTTTGATAGCCACGTGTAATGTCGAACCATTTCAGGTTCAGATAATCGAGGCCACTTGGCTGAAGATTTTCGAGCGAGAGAAGAAGGAAGGGAGATGTCACCACTTGCCACAATAGGTTTTGGCTGACTGTATCCTTTGCCTTCTGCACCATTATGCCCAAACAAATGACTCATGCGACAACCCCCTGTTGTTTGACCCAGTTATGTAACTGAGCACAAAGTATCTGAATATCTGAAAGTGAAGTTTGGTCTGTAGTTGAGACCAAGATTTGATTTTCGATGTTTTCATTCCATTGATGAAGATTAAAGCCACCAAAGATTCCATTGTTGTCTAGGTATTCCAAACATGTTGCGGCTTTTCCAGGAATCTGTATGACGAACTCATTGAAGTGAGGACCTTCGTGGGGGAATTCAAGACCTTCAATGTTTGAAAGTTCTTCTTTCAATCGTTGACATGCCATCATGTTCCTTGTCGCAAGGTCTTGAAGGCCTTCTGGACCAAGCAAGGCCATGTGCATTGCACCCATGAGGGCAATCAGCGTTTCATTGGTGCAAATGTTGGATGTTGCTCTATGACGGCGGATGTGTTGCTCCCTCGTGGAAAGAGTGAGACAGTATGCTTCGTTACCATCTACATCGATTGAACGTCCAACAATTCTACCTGGCATGAGGCGAAGATATGGTTTGTGACAAGCAAAAATGCCATACAATGGACCACCACATGTCATTGGACTTCCGAGTGGTTGTCCTTCTCCAACCACAATATCAGCCCCATACGCCCCGGGTGCTTCTACGAGTCCCAAGGATACAGGTTGAATACCTACGATGAGGGCAGTTTCCTCACCGATGATCTCCTTAGCAAGGGTTAGACCTTCGTCCAAAATTCCGTACGGATTTGGTTGCTCAACATAGACGCCACATGAACCTCGTGCTTCTTCAAATGAGGTCTTGAGAACTTTCCCATCTGCCCCATGGCGAAGGAATTTGATGTTGATATCTGCTCCTTGACAATAATTTTGCATAACAGATAATCGATCTGGAGGAGTGATTTCGGAAACATAAACGGTATTCTGTTGGGTTGCTTTACGGCCGTGGACACGTACGGCACACGTCAAAGCCTCAGCAGCAGCGGTTGAACCATCATAAAGCGAAAGATTAGCTATTGGCAGTCCAACGAGTTCTGAGATGAGCGTTTGAAATTCCCACATACTCTGTAACATTCCCTGACTCACCTCAGGTTGATATGGTGTATAGGCGGTTAGGAATTCACCACGCGTAACCAATTGGAAAACTGATGCAGGAACATAATTTCTGTACAGTCCTGCTCCCAAAAACGATGGTCTTGAACCATGCGAAGTATTTGCTCCAAGAAGTCGTCGTGCGTCGGCAAGAATTTCTTCTTCAGTTTGAGGATCTGGAAGTGGGAGTTGGCCATCAACTCGTACTGACGCAGGTATATCGATGAATAAATCTTCAATCGAGTTCATCCCCATCTCAGCAAGCATCTCATTTTCTCGACCTAAATTTGGAAGTTGATCTACCATTTCGTTCACCTCATGTCGACTGTGCTGATTCCTTGTGAGGCGAGGATGCTCATAATCAATTGCTTTTGAGCATATGAAAACTTCCACCGAGTGTTCATTTTTTCAAATGAAAACTCACACAAATGGAGGTCGGATAATTTCGGCTTTCACAGACTTTCTTGGACTTGCTACCACCTCAACAACATCGCCTTCCTTCACATTCGAAAAGTACCCCATACCGATACCTGTATTTGCCAAACTTGGCGATGGTGCCCCCGATGTAAGTACGCCAATATCTTCACCGTCCAATTGGACAGGTTTGCCCGGTCTCGGCAATGGTCCCTTCTCAATATATCGAACTCCCCACAATCGTTGTTCACCTGGCGTATGCTGCATACAGCGTTGTTTACCAATAAACTCATGCTCAAAGTCGACGCCAAAGGGTGTGTTGGTTTCCCATGAATCCCTATGCAAGAATGAATCTTGACAATCACTCAATTTTGGCCAGCAAAAATCGACTCCCGAAAGAAGGTAGCCTTTCTCAAGACGTAATGTGTCACGTGCACCTAGACCAACTGGTGTCGCTCCGTGCTCAACAAGAGTACGCCATAGTTTCGAAGCTTCTTCATTGGGAATAAAAATCTCATATCCTGCCTCTCCAGTATATCCAGTTCCTTGAATCCAACCAGATATATCCAAATCGTTGACTTCGATCATTTTCCAGCGAAATCTGCTCACATGATTGGATGGACCAAGAACTGCCTCCAGAATTTCTTTGGATTTTGGACCTTGCAGGGCGACAATTGAGGTCTCATCGGATAGATTTTCGACAACAATGCTTCCGTCCTCCGGCAATAAGGACTGAAACCAATCCCACATTGTTGAAATCATTGATGCATTTGGCACACCTAAAATCTCAGTATCAGAGACAACTGCAAAGATCATGTCATCAATGACAAATCCATCGTGGTCGAGAAAATGAGTATATGCACATCTCGTGGGTTCAATCGCTGTCACCTTTTGCGTAGCAACACTTTCCAACCATGCTCGAATATTCTCACCAGAAAATCGAAATGACCCCATGTGCGATACATCGAAAAGACCCGAGGACGTTCTTGTAGCAATGTGTTCCTCTGTGATTGAGGAGTACCAAATAGGAAGTTCAAAGCCGTGAAAATCAACGATATTTGCATCAAGCCTCACATGTTCGTCGTAAAGTGAAGTGCGGACCGGAGTGTTCATAGTCGTTGGATTATGAAGTGGTTAAACAACTTATGCAACTCATTCTTTCGGTTTGAAGGAGGAAATATATGACAACGTCCTGCCTAACTTTTAGGAGGAAGTCCTCGTGAGATATCATTTCCAATTCGAACAATTTGCTCAACAAATTGCTGAATTGTTTCTTCTGTAACCGCATTGTTTGCAATCACTGCTCGAATCACAGTTCGACCTCTTATGGATGCTCTTGAAACCATGAAATGACCCTCTCTTTTCAGTCGTTCCCGGATTTCGGCGTTCAATGCATCGAGTGTTTCATCTTGACTTCCATCTGTGAAACGAAAGCAGACATTACTCCAAACTCGAGATGACATCATTTCCAGTTGCTCATGTTGATCAACTATGGATTCAAGATATGTGGCAAGTTCAAGATATCTTTCAAGCAATTTTGCCCAACCTGCATCGCCGATTTCTCGCCAAGCAAGCCATAATTTCAACACATCATTTCTTCGAGCACATTGCAAAGAAAAATGCCCCAAATCAACCTGATCTTCCGCATCATAGAACAAGTAATCAGCATTCGTTGTATGTGCACAAACTTTCCGCAAAATGTGCACATCCCGTACAAGAAAGATGCTGCTCGTGAGTGGAAGACCCATCATCTTATGAGCATCCCAGCACATACTATCGGAATCTTGGATACCCTCAATCAAGTGTCGATTTTTTGATGAAAAGAGAGCCATACCTCCCCAAGCAGCATCAACATGGCACCAGATATCATACTTTTTTGCGGTGCGGACGATATCGGTAATTGGATCGAATGCTCCTCGGACGGTGGTTCCAGCAGTAGCCATAATGCAAAGGGGTGTAAATCCTTCACGGATTGCAAATTGAATTTCTTCTTCAAGATGGTCAACATCCATAGAACCTGATGCATCACAACGAATTTTCAATACATTTTGACGACCTAATCCCGTCACGTTTGCAGCCATCATGACAGAATAGTGAGACTCTTCCGACACAAAGATGACGTGCTTAGACCCATCGAAGCCGTTGAGGCCTGAATCGTGTATAGCATGTTGACGTGCACAGAGAAGACCCATCAAATTTCCACTTGACCCTCCGCTTGTGAATGTACCAAAACCTTCGCTATAGCCGGTTAATTCACAGGCCCGATGAATTATTTCAACCTCAATCAGCGAAGCGATGGGAGACAAATCACGCGTATACATGGAATTGTTCGTCGCACTCGCCACAAATTCGCCCGACAATCCCGCAGGAGACAATCCACCCCAAAGGGGATTCATGAACCCTGGTGCGTGGGTTCTCGTGCTATTCTCCAAAAAAACATCGATATCGTTGAGGGTGTTCTCAAGCCCCATACCTTCGATTGGCAATTTCAAATCCAACGTCTTGCGGAGTGATGAAGACGGTGTCGAAGGCGTCAATGGAATGTCATCGTGCTGGCTATCCACATATGTTTGAATTCGAGTGAAAACAGCTTGGAAAAAATCATCAAGCATCATGGATATCGAGAATTTCCAGAAAACGATACTCCATGAACCTTTGGGGAACACACGTTGTACTCATCGATGTGCATTTTGCCATAATTACCCAATTTGCATAAACTTTAGCAAAGTTGAATAACATTTCAGCCTACCCACTAACATGTTCGGAGAAAATGGTCGTGAGTGGCTTGAACGGTTTTATCAACAATTGGCATTAGAACTACGACGGAGAGGATGGTCACAAATCGCCATCGCAGAATTCACCGGTTCGACGCAGAGCACGATTTCTCGACTGATGTCAAAATCTGCAATTTCTCTCGATTCATCGGTAGATGAAGATACAATCGATGGCTGGGCAAATGAATTTGCTGAATCTCTTGAATCAGTCGATGACCCGATGCGAATTACTCGTCAACGATTAATCTATGAGGTCCAATTTGGTGAGCATCAAACCTTTCGATTCGATAAATCCCTCTTGGGCAAACACATACAAGCGGGACAAGAGGAGCAAGCCCTTCTGCGACGTTTGACCTGGGCAATATCAAAATTTGACCCTGAACGACTATTGAGCTACATGCCGACCGTGGGTATGAACCTCGCTGGTTGTACACCGATGGCAAACGAAATAGAACATATCGCTGCATTTCCTGGTCGCATTACACTCATGGATGGTACATTAGTTCACGCAAACACACCGATATTTGGTGGATCGAAACATCTTGCTTCAGTCTTAAATCAGGCGAAAGCAATCGATAAGAATGTGCTGGCTGTAACAAACATTCGGCCTCCGATGTTGGAGAGAGTTGTTGATACAACTGAGGTAGAATTTGTATGTGATGAATTAGAATTGAGGCTTGGATTTGCACCTCGTGGCATCATTCCACCAGACACAACTGGTCAACTTGATGTCCTATTGGATGAGGGAGATTTCGGATGGGAACCTTCGCTATTCATTTTGGGTAGCAACCCTCTCGAAGTTATTGAACGCTGCCATCAAATGATCGATGAATTCAACACGGAGTGAGTGCATGCAAAGAGTTCTCGCACTGTGCACACTCCTTTTTTGCACATCAATTAGTGGGTGTTTAAGCACTCTTGAGAAAGCAGCCGATGAGGAATGCACATTCAATAACAAATCAACAAATTCCGACACTCTTCGTATCCTGAGCTATGACATCTTGGCATTTGATTCAGAAATGATTGAAGCCTTTGAAGACGAATTTGGATATGAGGTCGAATTTATTTACGAAAGCGATGCGGGTGGTATTTTGAATCAAATGATGCTAACAAAAGACATTCCACAAGCAGATGTAGCCATTGGTTTAGACAATACTTACATTCAAACTGCTATCGATTTCTGCCTCATTCAGCCTCACAGTCTCGAAATAGAAGATATTCAATCGCACTTGAGTACAACACACGACCCGTTTGGTATACCGTTTGACTACGGTCATGTATGTCTAAATTTAGATGCTGGAAGGCTTGTCGAAAATGAAACTGCTCCGTCATCTCTGTCAGATTTGACACATGAGAGGTGGGCGAATTCAATAGCGATACCCTCTCCACTTACATCTTCTCCCGGTCGTGCATTTTTCCTTGCTACATTGAAAAATTTCGACTATGACATAAACAAAACATTTGATTGGTGGACCAACATGAAGAACAATGACGTGATCGTGACTTCAGGGTGGACTGAAGCCTATGAAATACATTACAGCGGAGGATATGGTGTTTGGACTGAAGGCCATATTGGAGATGCAGCAATAACGGTTTCATATTGCCATTCACCTGGTGTTGAGGCTTTTTTTAATTTCAACGAAACGAAGTCAACATCAATACTCTACAATGAAACATCCTTCAAACAAATTGAATATGCAACCATCATGAATGGAGCGTCAAATACTGCTGGGGCGAAGGCTTTCATCACATTCCTCCTATCTCACGAGGTAAATTCAGATATGCCCACTTCAAATTACATGTATTCTGTCCTTGAAAACACAACATTACCCACTGAATATGGTTATGCATGGCATAGCCCAATACCATTATCGAATTCAACTTTTGATGATACAATGCTTGCCCAATCAACTGATGAACTCCTGCTTCGATGGAGCGAAATCATGATGAGTTGAAGATTATGAAATATGTGCAATCCCCAAGAGCACATAGATTCATTCCTTACGTTTTTCTTGCAGTCGTCCTCGGTGTATTCTATGCGCCAGTGTTTCTTGCTTTGCAACGTCTAATTTTCGTATCAAATTGGTCAATAGCATCAATGATTGAGTTTATTCAAGACAGCACCTTACTTCATTCGAGTATGACATTTTCTTTGGTTCAAGCATTTTTCTCTGCATCTCTTGCATTGATGATCGGCACCCCTGTAGCGTGGCTCCTTGGCAGATACACTTGGCGATTCAAAAATATCATTCAAACAGTATTTTCTTTACCTTTCATCACACCTTCTATTGTCGCTGCTGCTGGTTTTTTGGCATTATCTTCTCAGCATGGTTTACTCATGTACATTGGAATTGATATCCAATCTTCTGATGGCGTCCTCAATACATTCGGGAACTCGATTGGGATTGAAAACTTCGGCCGATTCTCGCTGTTAATCTTTGCACATGCATGGTTCAATGTATCTCTTTTTATTCGATTTTTGGAACCAAGAATCTCTTCACTTCATCCACATTTTGAGATGCAATTCCACCTTCTCCCTAATGGGAGCAACACATGGTATCGATGGCGTACCTTTTGGATGCCATATCTTGGAGGTTCGATTATATCTGCGTGGCTCTTTTCATTTTTCTTTTCATTCACATCCTTTGCACTGATCAGATGGTTGGTACCTGGCGAGTTCACACTTGAATCATTAACTGGGACGTACGGACAATTTGCTGGGATTCAAGGGTATCGAATTGATGCGACTCGGATTGTTCTTGTATCTACATTGTTACAATTCTTGGTGTTGTCCATCGTTTTTTTGTTCTTTCAAAAACAAAGAAAAAGAATGAATCAATCGTACGAAGCGATCTTAGAAAAAGAACACCTTCGAATTGCTCCAGAGCCATCAACATCATCAAGATTCTTTGTTTGGGGTTTGGGATTGATCACCATAACGCCATACCTATCGATATTTCTATCATCCTTTCAAATTCGGGAGCAATCGACTTCAGGTCAATTTCGATGGTCATTTGATGCATGGAGTCGCGCATTCAGCGATGATTTTCAAGGCATATCTGTCCTCGATGCGTTATTGAATTCGTTTTTGTATGCTATCATTGCCATCTGCATTGTTGTTCCTGTGACCATTTTTGTGAGTGCTGCCCTTTTACACATTGAAAAACAAGGTAAGAAACGAACTGCAGATAGTCTTGAATTCCTGTGTATTGCCCCCCTCTTTTTGTCCGCTGTCACCATTGGGTTGGGCCTTTCAATTGGATTGATTTCTCTGCCGGGCAACCCACTTCAATGGAGATGGTTGCCAGTCCTTCCGCATGTGTTTTTGACATTTCCATTTGCTCTTCGAATCCTCCACCCAGCGATGAAACGGGTGGATGAAAAATACCTCATGCAAGCAAAATTACTGAATTGTTCCACTTTGTCAACATACTGGCTAGGCATAGGTGTCCATCTCAAAAACACAATCATCGTGGTTATTGCACTTTCTTTTGCATTTTCATTTGGCGAGTTTGGAGCTTCATTTTTGATCGTGAGATTTGAATCATGGACCTCTTTATCGATCTTGGTTGATGTTCTTTTATCTCGACCTAAATTTGATCCAATCGCTTACCCATTGGCAATGGTTGTTGCCACAATACTCCTCTTTTTCGTATTCTTTTCACTTCTAATCATCAATAAATTTCAACACTTGGATGGTGAACTCCATGACTGAAAACATACTCAAACTCAACAACATATCAAAATCATTTAACGATATGAGCATTATTACAAATATACAACTCGAGGTAAAAAAGGGAGAAATTTTGGGTCTTATCGGACCATCCGGATGCGGAAAAACAACATTGCTCCAAATTATCTGTGGGCTGGTTCACCCCACATCCGGAGATTTAATCCTAAATCATGTTGAGCAAACTTGGGGAAAATACCCATTTGACAATATTACATATTTATTCCAAAGGCCTGTACTCTATCCTCATCTCGATGTTTTAGATAATGTTGCACTTGGTGTTGGTGGTAAATATTCAAAAAAAGAAAAGAGAACGATTGCAATGAAATCCCTTGAATTCACCAACATTAGCCATCTCGCAAAACGTGAGGTGTTTTCACTCTCTGGAGGAGAAGCACAGCGCGTCGCATTCGCAAGAGGTCATGCTCAAACAAATGAACTCATGTTACTCGATGAGCCTTTTGCCTCCGTTGATATCAGCCAAAAATTTGCCTTGTGCACGGAATTCCGTAATTGGATTAAGGAACTCAAAAAATCTGCGATTTTTGTAACACACGATCATGATGAAGCAAAACATGTTTGTGACCGAATTGTAAGCTGGGATGAATTGCAATCGTTTCAAGGCTGAGTGCTAAATACTAGCACAGCACAGTATTGAATGGTGGAACAGTGGTAGGCACACCATTAGATGTCATACCTTATATTCGAGGCATCCAGGTTGTACTTACTGGTTACAGCGGTTACACGAAAGGTAAGCGGCGTGACGCAGACAAACTCATTCGAGACGAGCTCATTCGTGCATCGAATAGGGCACGAACCCACATTCAAAACATCCACGACCAGAGTTTTCGTGATGACCAATTAAGCATCACACAATCATGTCGCTCCTGCATTCAAGAAATCGACGCATTTATCGAAGACGTCGATAAAGCAGTCACAGGAATGGACCACGCCTTCCTTTCTGGACAAAGGTCTGCAAGCAACAGCGACTTGAAAAAACTCATTAAACACGATCACGACACCATTGAAATGATTACAAAAGCGGTGAACATTTCAAATAGTGGAGAAAAAACACTCCAGGAAGGTGACCACGACATGACAAAGCAACTGGTTTTGCAATGCCAACAAATGATTTCAAGCTGCAGTGGTTACTTCGGCGAACGAGTGACCGTACTCAACGGACTTAGAACAAAAAAGAAGAGGTGAAAAAAATGGCGAAACAATTTGCATGGAGAGATAACCCAACAATCATAGCACGGTTAATTGATGGAAAAACAATTCAAACATGGCGTGCCCAAGAAGTTGTTCTCAAACCAAACGAAGCATGTGCATTCATCGTTGATGGACGAATTGGCGATATTGTCAGTGAAGATGTGGTGCGAAACATTGGAGGCGGAATCGGCCGATACATTGGTGACCTTCTCGGAGCAACAGCAACCGACCGAAGAATGTTGTTTGCCATGACTGGGCCTTTTGATTTGAGTGTGCCCTTTGTGACCACCCTTTCTGATGGACAATCTGCACAGGGAATTGCACAATTAAGGGTGCAATTTAGGAAAGACGATATTCCAAAATTACTCAACATCTTTGCAAATCATGACCCAACGCTCGACAGAATGAAATTAGCAGCAATTCTCTCAAAGGAAGTGAGTCATCGACTTGTCAATCCTCTTCTTCAGTCAGTGAGCACCATTGAGGAATTACGAGGTTACAAACTACAGGAAACATTCGAAATTCGGTCGGACATGGAATTACGACCATACCTCTCGACGCTGGGTTTAACTCTTCTCAAAGCCATGTTGATTACAAATCCAACGGACATGGAAAGGGTAAACGCATTGCGAGCGAATCTCAAGTACGCTACTGAATCAGAAGAAGCAAATACCGAAGCAGAAATTCGAAAACTCGAATTGAGTGAAGCTGCAACGCTTCGTCGAATTGAATTTGAGGTCAATATTGCGAAAGCGAAAGAAGCGGGTGAAGTCGCAATTGAACTCGAAAGAGAACTCAAAGACCTCAGGGCAGAAGAAGCACGGTGGGAAGCTGAACTCAAGAGAGACACTGCTCAAGCAGAACTCGAAATGAAAAAATCATCACACAAAACAGAACAAGCGATGGCATTGTTTGAACAAGTGCAGCAAAAGAAGCAGGAGAGAATTTCCCAACAGAATGAATTTCAAAATCAACGAATGGATTCACAAAATGAACTTCAACGGCAAATGATGGAAATGGCTGCTCAAAATGGGGCACTTACACCAGAGGTCATGCAAGAATTCCTCAAACAACAAACAGCACAAAAGATGGCTGACACCTTACCAAATAATGAGCAAAGTGTCGTTCAATCATCACCAGTTGTGCCAGAATCTCCATCATGTCCATCTTGTAAGAATGCAATTCAAACCGAATGGAAAGCATGTCCATTTTGCGGCACAATATTGTCATGATTTGTGAATGACATGGAAGATGAGAGCAAACGGACGAATGTTGACATTGTTTCAACGTTCCTTAGGTTTCCCCTTTTTGCAAAACTCCATCGAGGTCAAGCATATATTTTGATCATGTTTTTGTTGATTGGCTTCCCTTACATCCTATTGAATTCGTTTGCACATAATGTATGGACATCACCAATTCAACCGATGCTTGAAGTCGATCAACAGATTCCGTTTATATCAGTATCAATTCTTGCATACATGACACTTTACATCTATTATCCAATCTTTGCATTTCTTCTCTCGAAAGAAATGTTTCTCGAAAAGGGCTCGATGATTATGAACAACTTCTTGTTGCTCACATGGTTTTGTTTTGCTTTTTTCTTCTTTTTTCCAACCGAAATTACACTGCGCCCAACCAACATCGAAGGACCGTTTCATTTTGTGTACGAATTTCTTTACGCATTGGATGACAATTACAACGCTTTTCCTTCCCTCCATGTAGCACATAGTTTGTTTATTCTGCTTGCGAGCATTTGGTTGTATTCAAATCAAGGGAAAATATCAACCATATTTCCGATGACGCTCACGCTTCTGTGGATTCTACTTTTTATCTCGACATTAACAACGAAACAACATTACGTTTTTGATGCTGTAAGCGGCGCGGTTGTAGGTTACATTTTCTGGTTGAGATGTCGAAAAAAGTTAACATCATTCTCGATTAACTAAAGATAGCATTCACAGTTTCTGGGCTTGTCAGATAAATTGTCAATCCAATACCAGCCATCATCATCATCCAAGAACCGACAAGTTTGATTGTTCCTGTGGCCCGCCGTAAGAAATTGATCATCACTTGGCGACCCATTCCAACCAAACCAGTGACTGCAATCATTAACACGAGAAGCCCAACCATGAGTCCCCCGATTCCAAATCCGATTGCACTCGTTCCAAGAGTTGACAAAAAGACCACGAAAGGAATAACTGCTGCAGCAGTACAATCGATTGATGCTGCAGCATAACCTATGCCGTAAAGATACATGTTTCTACGAGGCGTAAATGTATCATCAGCTTCGGTGGTGCTGTACTTGTCAACAATCTTTTGGACGAACCCAAGGAGATGCGTTGTTACCCCAAGCAGCATCATACCGCCTAAAATGATGAGGAGAAGTGCAACGAAGAGGGCGATATAATGGATAATTCCTGATTGAGAAAATGCCTGTCCCATTGCTATAGCTAAGATGCCTATGAAACCAAAAAAAGTCCACATGCCCAAACCTGATAGGGACCCGATAACCATGGAATTGGGCATTTTCTTCTTCAATTTACCTTGCTCGATTAATTCATCTTCACGAGCACCCAATGAAAGATAATATGAAATGAAACCTGGAAGAACAGGGAATGCGCATGGAGAGAAGTACACCAAAATGGATAGAATCATCCCAAGAGCGAACACTGCACCATAGGACGTTGAGGGTTCTTCCCATGCAATTCGCTGACTTGAAGTAGAATCAACTCCTTTTGTCAATGCTTTTTCCAAAGTCCCATCAAAATGAGCCCACTTATCTTTTGGTGTCCCTGTAGGTTGTTGGGCGATGATGTAACCCTCTTCGTCGATGATGAGCACTACTGGAATTTGACCAGTACCTGCGGTAGTGAATAATCGATTCGGATCGGTCGTCGAACCGTCTTCAAAAACTGCAGCAGAGGTTGAACCTAACCCTGTTGGATAGAGGGGCACGGTGTATTCACCAGACGAGGTATTGAGGTATTCAAGTGTCTCCGCGAGCTTTCCTGAGTTCCAAGCACCGTAAGCGAAAATTTTCAAATCTCGCTCATTTTGTTCTGCCAAAGTGTGCCATTCATCCATGTTTTCTTCGATGTGGGCTTGAACGGCATGGCAATTACTACAATCGTGAGCCATCAAGTCCAAAATGATGACACTGCCACGAAAATCATCAAGATTGAACCATCCTGTTTCGTTGACAAGTCCTGACTCTATTCCAGTTCGATTCAGCGATTCAAATACAACATTTGGGATTGGTGCTGGTTCTGCATCCGATTGAAATAACTCATCCATGCTATCAAACATTGATAAGGCAGCATACGAAATGGAAACGAAAAGAACGACTGCTATTCCAAATGCGGTCCATGTTTCCTTTTGTTTAAAGACGCCGAAATCAACTTGCTCCAGCAACCCCATGGTGATGTGGGTATGCGGCGCCGTTCATGAATGTCGTGATAGAGGGTGGTGGGCTCGGCCGGAATTGAACCGGCGATCTTCGCCATGTGAAGGCGACGTCATAACCCCTAGACCACGAGCCCGATATTTTACGGGCTCATCTCTAAAATTTAATGCTAATCAATCGCAGTTCTTTGAGCATGGAGCAACTTAGAATGAATTAAGGTGAACCAATGATACTTCAAGACGTTCATGCGTTGGATGTACTTCGATGACCTGCACGGGAACTTCAAGGATGTCTGCAAGCTCCTCAGCAAGAACAACAGGAATTTCGATTCGTTGTTCTTTGGCATCGTATCGAATCCAACCGTCAGTAAGTTCGCACATTGTTTTGATTTCTTCAAGATCATCATGTGCATCCTCAAGCGATGTTGGTATCGCACCAAACAGAATAGTGTCATCTTCTGTCAAAGATTCGTAAGGTCGTAGCGTCATTTCTGCTCTTCGTTTGAATCGGTTTCGTAGTTGGCCGGCATCTTTGTACTGAGCGGTACAAAATTTGATGTGATAGGATTTTGTTTGTCCCGCCTCACGAAGTCGAAGAGCCAACTCTGCGGAACCATCGGCAGCCGCTGACATCGAAGAGGACAAATTGAAACCTCGAACATCCATATTCTCTTGGTTGCCAATCGTTATCTCAAGTTCATTCAAATTCAAGAATGAAATCGGTGTCTGTTCAAGGTCATCCAGAAGTTGAAAAAGCGATGCTTCCTTGTCCGGCTCACATGGTAATTCGACACCGACAACCATACCATGCTCGTGACATGCCTGCATGACATCGAGATATTTTGTCGGCCGACCGTCAAGCAAATGAAATCGAATTTCATCAAGGCCGGCATCCGCAAATCGTTTTGCAAGGCCGATGTCAAAAGGTATCGAGGTGTACATGTGTATGTGATGTTCATCTCCAAGATGTCGTTTTAACTGTGTCACGGCTTCAATCGATTTCTCTGCATCAAGCAATGGGTCTCCGCCGGTAATGCCTGTACCAGTTGCGTTCATCGCTTTCGCTTCTTCAACAACTTCATCCCATGAGGTACACCGACGTTCATTGGCAAACATATCGGGGGATTCTCTTCGATTATCGGATAAAGGGCAATAGTCACAACCCCAATGACATTTTCCTGTGACAAACAAAACCATTTTGCGTCCTTCCTGGCATTGAATACAGCCTTCTGCCTCTCCTTGTTCAGCGGGAAGCACTTCTGCCATAGGAAGATGAAGTGCCATCATTCCACCATCCCATTTGCTTTTGATAGTAACCAAGAATGAAAGCGTCTGTCTTTTGTCAACTCAGGATGGAATGTCAATGCGAGAATATTGCCTTGCTGTACACCAACTGCTTCATCGTTCACAGTTGCTATGATGTTGCAAGATGATTCTACATTTCCAAATCTCGGTGCTCGAATGAACACACCTGGAAAGCCATCATTGACAATGGATGCGGCTTGCATTTCCATCATTAGCGGTAAATGAGACCCCTCCCGCTGAGGATAAGCAATAGGCGATGCCTTCGGTTGAGGCCCTGGAAGATTGAGATTGACAATGGCTTCAAAGGATTCTCTTTGCCGACCCCATGAATTGCGAGTGATGGTGACATCGATAAATCTTCGAAACGGCTCTGGTGGAGTCGCAAGCAAAATGGCTCCTGCACATGTACCTAAAATTGGCAATAGTGGGCGTGAATTCATGTATGAAAATAGAGCCTCGAGCAAAGCAAAATGTTTGCTTGCAATACGCATTGTTGTTGATTCTCCACCTGGCAAAATAAGTGCGTCAATGCCCTGTTCTAAATCAGAAGGAACTCGAAGTGCAACGATTTCAACCTCGACCTCAAGTTGCGAAGCTGCACTTCGTATCGCCTCTGCGTGCTCATGGCGGGCACCTTGAAGCATGGCGATGCCTACCCTCAGCATACCAATGCGTCGCACTGCTCCTCTATGACTTCAACGCATTTAGCGAAGAAGAGAACTTTGCTTCACCTAATTGAAAAACCGTCGAGTATTCGGTGCATCATGGAAGAATTATCCTCATGCTTTCTTGTCCCCGGCCCTGTTCGAATGAGCGAGGAATGCCTCAATGCAATGGCCACGCCTGTCATCACTGCACGAAGCGGTGAATTCCGTGAGGTCATGGCTGGTCTAAATTCTGGCTTGAGGTATGCGTTTAATTTATCGCCAAGTCAGGGGGTTCCCAAACAAGAATCGTGGTCAGGCGACGATGGTTACAAGGTCGTTGTTGTCAGTGGAAGCGGTACAGCTGCAATGGAGATGGTTGTCGCAAATCGATTTCGTCCAAATGACCGAGTACTCGTCCCAACAAACGGGAAATTCGGCGAACGTGTTGCTGAAATGTGTGAGCGATTTTGTCGGGTAAAACACCTCAAGTATGACTGGGGTCGCTCATTCGATTTGTTTGAAATCGAAAATCAATTGGAGCGGTCACAATACGAAGCGGTCCTCATTTGTCACAACGAGACAAGTGCTGGCATTACACAAGATGCAGAAGCAATCGCAGAGATATGTCAGCGCCACAACACCGCATTCATTCTCGATGGCATCACATCCGTTGGAGGTCTACCGGTTCACCCAACAGAGTGGAATGCTGAAGCGATTGTTGTCGGTGCTCAAAAATGCACTGCTGGCCCATCGGGGATTGCAGCCATCGCCATTCACCAACGATTCATCGACAGGGTCCATGCGATCACAGAACAGGGCGATGTAAGTCCTCGATACTATTTCGACCTGCCTGCAGCACTCAAAAATGCGAGTGATGACCAAACGCCATGGACACCAGCAATCAATTTGGCAATGGGCTGGTCAGCATCGCTTCAAAATCTCAAAGAAGAGACAAATGAAGGGCGTTGGAATCGATGTCGGCATCTCGCAAGCGGTGTCAGAAACTTGTTTTCTGATTCGGGCTTCACCCTTCTTGCTGATGATGCACAACGAAGCGATACCGTCACTGCAATACTATACCCAGAAGGCATTGATGATGGTTGGCGAACCCAACTCAAATCAAAATACAACACACAAGTCATAGGTGGCCAAGACCATTTGAAAGGCAAGATGTTCAGAGTTGGCTCGATGGGGGAAACCTCTGTTGAGGAGATGATTGAGGGGTGTAAAAGAATGCTTCAATGTTTCCGAGACATGGGGCACCACATTTCCGAGATAAAGGTGGAATCATATTTTGAATGAAGCAAAGAATTGTGTGGTCTTGGGTCGATTTCAACCATTCCACAAGGGTCATGAACAACTCGTCTTAGCTGCTCAAGATTTTGCCAAGACAGATGGATTGAACCTTGTCCTTGCGGTAGGGTCTGCCCAGTGCGGCTATGAACCGATGAACCCATGGACTATTGAAGAGCGTGAAGAGATGATTCAGAGATGGATTGATGAATACAACATTGATGCATCTATTGTAACTATTGAGGACATTGGCGATGCTCCACGATGGGTCGAGCACGCTGAAAGATCGCACGGCAAAGGCATTCTTTTCTCCTCCGATGAACCGACATTAACATTGTACGAACAAGCAGGTTGGAATGTACAACGTGCAGAATATGCACAGAGAGATACTTTCGAAGGCTGGAGGGTTCGACAAACGATGAGAATGTTATCAACCGTTGATGATCATGATGCCATTCAAATGGTTCTTAATGAAGTGCTTCCTACAACAATTGCTGCATGGATGATTGAAAATGACGCTCTATTTCGACTATCAACATTTGAAACCGGAGTGCATGCGGGCTAATCTTCTGAAGCGACAACGACTCTTGCGGCGACCATCACTTTTTCTTTGTAAAGAAAGCCTGCTTCGAGGAGATCGACAACCGTACCGGCTGGATGTTGCTCCGTTGCTGGAATTGTCATGACCGCGTCCATAGTGCTCGGGTCAAAGGGTTTTGATTTTGCATCAATTTCGGCCACTCCTTCCGCAGAGAGTTCGTGCCATAATTTGTTTCGTAAGAGTCGGAGTCCTTGGGCGACAGCACTTTGGTCGTCATCATCTAAACTCTGGAGAGCACGGTCAACATCTGTAAGCACGCTGACCATTCTTCTTGCGAGTGGCATACTACCAAACTTCATGACTTCAGATTTTTCTTGCATTGAACGTTTGCGAATATTTTGAATCTCAGCATCACGATAAGCGATTTCTTTCTCCGCTTTTTCAGCCCTTTCGAGTGCTTCTTGGAGTGGGTCGACTTGAACTTCCTCTTCAACAACCTCTTCTTCTTCTGAATGTATTGCATCCTGAGCCTCATTGTGCTCAATATCATCCTCATCGGTCATGCTTCTGCGTTTTGACCGTGTATTTTGAACCTCACGGCTGGCCATTCAAGAATGTGGCTAAGTTCATTCGACCAAAACCCCAATCTGAAGAAGGTAGATGGTCTCGACCAATCACTAATTCAAACTGACCGTTTGTCTTTGCCTCAAACATTTCGATAAGGGACTCTGCAGCGCGTGTGTGTGCATCGAACGTTGGAAGGATTTTGGGGTCTTTCGTCTCGTCAATTGTTTCACCAAGAGCCTCTCGCCGTTTTAGCCAATCCATAATCACGCGTTCACCAAATTCTTTCTTTGAAACACCGGCAAGCTGATGTTCAACTGTCTTCCATGTCTCCTCAGTGTACAAATCGTCAACTTCTTCAATCTCTTCGTTGCATGCTACACCAAGATAAATGAACGCCCTACCTTCCCAAACCTCCCAGAAACCAGGACTTGCCCACATCATCAACAAACGAAGCCCATCGCAGCCATCATCAAGGATGAGAAGATTTTCTTGAACGGATTTTTGAACATCGACGTGCTTTGACTCCATCCAATCGAGAATTTCAGATTCGATGTCAATATCGAACATTCGATGCAGTTTTGCATCTTTCTCCACTCGCTGTGAACGAATCGAACCATCTTCAAATCCGTCAAAAACAATGTTCCAAGGTGTTTGCAAAACATTGACCAACGAAGATTCATCGATGAGCAACGCAACCAAATCAATGCCCATAAAGGTGCGAAGGAGAAGTCATGTTTGAGACCTCCGCTTCATTTCAACAATGAATCGAAATTACTCCTTAGAAGAAGAGCCTTCAAGAAGAACTCACAAGACGCAATGCTGGGGCTGCGTATGGCTACAATCAAAGAACAAATCGAAATGATTCGTGCTGAGATTGATAAGACACAGAAGAATAAAGCAACGAATGCCCATATTGGCAAACTTAAAGCCAAAATTGCTCAACTTAAATTAAAGGAAGAAAAAGCACATGCACATGCTTCAGCAAGCGGAGGTGGCAAGGGGTTTGAAGTACGAAAAACAGGTGATGCCACTGTTGCTTTGGTTGGATTTCCCTCAGTCGGTAAATCAACGCTCATTTCCAAAATAACAGACGCAGAATCTGAAGCAGGGGGCTACGCATTTACAACCTTGACATGTATTCCTGGCGTGATGGAACACCGCGGCGCTCGAATCCAAATTCTTGACTTGCCAGGTCTTATCAAAGGTGCTGCAGAAGGTAAGGGAAGGGGAAAAGAAATTCTCAATGTAATTCGAAGTGCAGACATGGTGCTCTACATTGTTGATCCATTTCAGGAGGGGCACTTTGATGTCTTGCATCGAGAATTACACAATTCAGGATTGCGTCTTAATGAAGCGAAACCACCAATTTTTATCTCGAGAACCGAGAGGGGTGGAATCGACGTTCGAAGTACTGTAGAACAGACACACCTCTCCAATGAAGAAATGGGTGACATTATCCGAACATTTGGCTACACAAGTGCAGTTGTTACCTTACGTCATAATGCAACACCTGAGCAAATCGTTGACACACTCGCGAGCAATCGAGTATACGAAAAAGCAGTCATCGCAGTCAATAAAATCGATATCGCAACCGAGATTGAACTTGAAAAGATTGAGAAATCGTTACCAGAAAACTGGCCGATCATGAGAATTTCGGCGTTCAAGGATATTGGCCTTGATGCATTAAAAGATTTCATTTACGATAACTTAGGTTTCATGCGAGTGTACCTCAAACCTCAGGGGCAAGAAGCCGATTTAGAAGAACCTCTCATCGTTAAAGATGATTCAACTGTCGAAAACATTTGCAATAAATTACACAGAGATTTTGTTCGGAAATTTCGATTTGCTCGAGTTAAAGGTCCAAGTGCAAAATTTGATTGGCAGAGAGTCGGACTTGATCATTTGCTCAAAGATGGTGATTTGTTGACAATTGTTGTCAAGCGATAGTCTCATTCAATCCAAACATCACATTCATGTGCGACTGATGGAAGGCGGTGATAAGGTGGAATCATGCCCGGCGACATTTCATGGATGGCGGAACGACACAACGAATTGAAGAACAATGCACTTCTTTGGGAACCCCCCACATTGGAGTCCCCCAACCAACCGAGATGCACCATCGATGGTCGGCCGACAATCATGCTCTCTGCAAACAATTACCTCAATCTTACAACGCACCCCAAGGTTGTGAAAGCGATGAATGATGCAACCGAGAACTACGGTGCTGGAAGTGGTTCCGTTCGTGCGATTGCTGGCACAATGGACCTTCACCTTGAGGCTGAAAAGAAGGTTGCAGAATTCAAAGGTGTGGAAGCAGCTCTCATTTATTCAGCAGGGTACACAGTCAATGTTGGATTCATACCCACTCTTGTTCAGGGGCCACAAGATGTCATCATCAGTGATGAGTTAAATCATGGTTCTATTATTGACGGTGTGCGATTGACAAAGGCGTCGAGAGCTGTTTATGCCCACAACGATATGGCTGAATTGGAGGCCGTGCTCAAAGCTCATGAATCAAGTGATAGAAAACTCATTATTACCGATGGTGTGTTTTCCATGGACGGAGATATCGCTCCACTCGACGAGGTGACCGAACTCGCTGAAGAATACGGGGCCATGGTGTATGTTGATGATTGCCACGGAGAAGGCGTCCTCGGCGAAGGCGGTGCAGGAATTGTCGACCATTTTGGTCTTCAAGGAAAAGTTGATTTTGAAACAGGCTCATTTTCGAAGGCTCTCGGTGTTCAGGGAGGCATTCTTGCTGGTACTGAACTCACAAGAAATCATGCACTTAATCACTCGCGTTCATGGTTGCTTTCGGGGTCTCAACCACCGGGTGTAGCCGCAGCTCAGAAAGCAGCTATCGAAGTGCTCATGTCAGAGCCGCAACATCACCAACGATTGTGGGAAAACACAGAATATTTCAGGAATGAGTTGCAGTCCATGGGCTTCGATACTGGGGTTTCAACAACTCCAATTATTCCTGTTATGTGTGGAGAGTCGGCAACAGCCAAACAACTCTCTCAAGAACTTGCAAAACAAGGCGTCATGGCCGGTGCAATCGTTTTCCCAATGGTTGCGAGGGACAAAGCTCGTGTTCGAACACAAATGTCAGCAGGATTGACAAAGGATGATTTGAATGAAGTTCTATCATGTTTTGAGAAAGCGGGCCCTGCAGTTGGGTTGCTCTAGGATTGATATCTTATTCTTCGGCATCAAAAGCTTCGACAACTTCAATCAATTCAGATTCTTGGTCTGATAAATTTTCGTGAACCTGTTCTGTTTCATCATCAACATGCTCCATGCCATTGAAAGGATTACCCCCATCTTCAAGCATGCAAAGCAATCTATAACGCGGTGCCCAAGAAAGATGAACATAAAGTGGCCCTGGAAACAACAAAAACATCCAAATCAACGTCACGAGGGCTGATAAGGATACCAAGTCGGTTCGATCTATTGTAATGAGAGCCAGACCTAGGAATGGCATAGGATAGAGGATTGCTCGTGGTGGTTGAACGGGGAAACGCTTCGAAAAATGAACGATGAGGGATGAAGCGAAACCTGAAATTGAGCATGCAACAACAAGGAATGCTGAATGGACAATCCATTTTTCAAACCATGCCTCATTGACATCTGCCCCAAATGCATATGGCATCAAGAGTGACAATGAGATAAGGATACCATACAATCCAGATATGTTCGCAGGATGGCTAAGCCACAATGGCCATTTAGCAAAAAGTTGAGACAAGGATGTGCCGAGAAGAATTTCTCGCTCCTTGGCCTCTAACTTATCGAGGCTTTCCATCCAATTTTGATAAGACACCGAGAAGAAGGGAAGGGTCAGAGGTTTTGAACCTAGAGGGTGAACTCGAGAGGAATTTATTCGTTTTTTGAGAACATCCGTGTCATCGGCGTCTCGATTTCAATGCCCTCTTCGTCTTCCAACCAAGAACGTTCCAATAGTCCCGAATCGATGGTTTCTCGAGTACGAGCATCATCGATAGTGTCTTTCACATTATTCGCACCATCCCGCAATGCTAGTGCTTGATTGATAATCACCACAGACCTCGAAACAAACTTTTCATTTTCTTCACTGAAGTAACCTATCGTAGGATATTCACCCTCATCCTCAACAAGCAACCAGCCTCCTCGAAGTTCATCTCGAATATGACGGACTCGAATATCGCCCACATCGACCCAAGAACCATCATGAAATTGAACGAGAACTTTCGCAATCCCTCCAATGTCTTGGTCGACAAATGGATGACTGATGTTAACTGCTAGAGGATAAGCATTCTTTCTCCGAACATACCTTGTTGAAAGAATGAAGAGGACCGGTACAATGAGAATGAGGAGAAAACCACTACTTAGGATGAGAAGAACAACAGGTATGATTGAGAACGTTACGAGTTTTCGAATTCCATTCTTGTATTCTTGAATCCCGATTGGAGTTTCGAGAAACGGAATCATATCGAGAGGAAGTTCTGCATAGACAGTCTGCTTTTTTGAAACTGATGATTGAGCAAGCGGAGTGAAAACCGATGATTCTTCCATCACGATCGCCTTCATATCAAATTTGCACCTGTTCAGGTAGAGACAACGCAGTGCCGTTATGATGAGTGAAAGTTTTGATGGTATGTAGATGTTTGTTGACATCAATTCCCCACGCCATATTCCAACCAATTAATTTAGGCTCAAGTTTTTCCCATTGTTTTTGAACTCCGATTAAGTTTGCTTTTTCGTGATGAAAAAGAAGTGCAGCAGTCTGAATTAATCCTTGAATGAGGAGGATTTCTTGCTGAGGTGCTTGACGTTTTTTCAACATGTTCCAAAGGTCTTCCCATGATTCGTGAGCGTGCCAATACTTTCCTTCATTGAACAACTTCCGTCCGTGTTCGAAGAAATTTTGCTCCTCAACTGAAAGAGGTTGGGCGATGAATTCCACGAATTCGCTGAAAGAATTGCCCCTTGAAATAGTTCCTATTCAATGACATCAAACACACTCTTCAAGAAGGAAGTTGAACACTGTCATGTTAACGGGTGAGTATTTGGTCAATTTACCAAGAGGTGACCTTCTTGAAACCAGGAAGGGTGGTCATGATGTTTTTAGGTCTCTAGGCCAAGAAATCATTCGTGACAACATCTCGGCTGTCGTTCATTTCTCGCAGCAATCAAACGAAGAACAGGAATATGAAGGAGCGGTTTACTTCAAAAATGGCGAACCACACTTAGCCATTGTACATTGTGATGAAACAATGTTTTCTCTGGATGCTTTTGAGTTTCTCGAACATCGATCAAAAGAAATGGATTGTAAAATTTCTCTGCACGAGGCAAATGTAGCACTCATCTATGAGACATTAGATGCATTCCCAAACAGCGTACTACATTTTGACATCGAGTCGAACCAACAGAACATCGACGACCAATGGTGGAAAAGTGTGAGGTACCAAACCCATCACATGAAATTTGATTCAACTGATTTGGAAGAGGAATTTGCGGGTTTAGAATTCGCTCAGAAACGCCAATCAAATCGAGCCAATGATGCCAATGTTCAACTCGAGCGCGGACGTTCGTACAGTTTCCCAACTCCAGTTCAAAACACCTTTTCACCAGTTCTTCTCCACCTACAATCCTACGGATTTCAAGTGGTTGAACTATTACATGGTCAAGAACCACCATCACCATTCGAACACATTCTGTACTCTTCAAAAGAGTATCAAGATGCTGGACTTCTCCTCGAAAAAATCGAAGAAAAATTCTTCGGGGTTCAATTCGGTTGCGTTGTTCTCCATGAATTTGAACTCCTCTCAATGGTTCAAGGTGAATTGGTTGCCCTTGATATTTTGCGTAATATTTCGGATTATTGCATGGAATCACGACATGTATTCTTTGTTAGTTTTGATATTGACCTACTCGATCAAAAAACGACTGCAAAGATTCAGCAAATTGCTGCATCAATTGATGCAATCTCCTTACGCACTTGGTCGGAAGAACCAGATAGCATTCCCATCGAAGGTATCTTCGAAGATTATGATGCTGAAGCCGAACATTGGTTTGAGGCACAACTTGAGTTCATGGCACACTCCGATAGTATGCCCTCTCTAGAAAATCTAGAAGAGTTTGAAGGTGGGAGTTCACAAATTTCTGATGTTCAACGGGCAGAGGTGACACAATCACTTCGAGGGGCACTCGATTCGTTTTCCAATCCATCCTCAAGTTCTCAATCTCATCAAGATGAACTGCTCGAAAGAAAGGAGTGGAAACCATACATGATGCAAACGAACATCATTCAAGGAAAATTTGTATCTGAGTCAAAGGTGTTTTCAGAAGAAGAAATTCATGCGGATTGGCAACGACGAACAACGAATACGAAACCCAAGCAAGTTCGTAAAAAACCAAAAATTCGACGGGTTCAAAGGCAAACGATAAGAAAACCTGAACCAACATTGCCACCAACATCCGTATCAAAGATTACACCAAAAGAAATTGGACAACGATGGGAACACATCGAAAATATTTCACTTCCAAGCATAAAGAAACCACACAAATTACCAGAATCATCCATCAACAAAGCTGCAGAGTTTCAAAATAACATCAACGATGATGCTCTACCAAAAATACCACTTGAAATGAGATCGATAAAAGACGGACTCAACAACTCAAATATCGTTGAAGATGCATCATTACCTGAACCACAACGCCCACGAAAACTCGCCTTTGATTCTCAATCAACGTTCGAAGACTCATCTGAAGCACATTCACTTCATGAAAAAAATATCCAAACTCGCAATACTGCAACATATGCACATCAACCAAAGTCAATCGATGAAATTTCAAATAATTGGGAAACAACAATCAAGAAAAGTCAATCGATGCGACACACGCTATACGACGAACGAGGAAACAAATTAAACAAATTTGGAGGCAAGTCATCATGACGTCACATGGTCACAAACTTCTGGATTCAATTGCTTCTGCAAAAAAACTTCTGAAAGACTCAGAATATAAAAATTTGAAATTTGATGACGTCAGCGACAAAGAGCATGGTGCGAAACAACCATTGTCAAAATTAAACACCTTACTCGGTAAAACTGTTGAAAAATCACCCCGGCCATCGTTGTTTCATCGCCAAGGCGTTGCACAACGACCAACGTACGATACGATTTCAAAACCGTTGACAGGAGGAGTAGAATACGACAATCCATTCCTCCGAAGGAATGACTATGACAATGAGGTCAATCTCATCTCTCAACGTCTTAACGATATGAGAAAGAGGCGGTTGGATGGGATAGGCGAAGATGGGTCGGAACTGTCCAATAATATCGTCGGACAAAACCAATTTGGCTCTCCACTATGGATGCAAGTCCTCCATGAACAAAGGTCGACTGCAACGGAAAAACTTCGTTCAATCGATTTCACCCAAGACCCTCAATTCCAAGGAGATGTAAAGCAGTTCAAATGGCCCAGAAAACTTCAATGGAGTGAAAATCATTCATTTCGACAGTGGTTTACGTCAAAGGAAAATGAAAAAGCAACTCGATTGATTGAGGGAGTGATCGATTCACCCTCAGAGATGATTAATCCACTCACAATTGTTGGTGGAGAGCAATCTGGAACGACATTTCTCTTGCGTGCAACTGGCCAGGCAATGTTGCGTCGACAAGAGGGCCATGTTTTGTGGTTCAATGCACTTGACCTTGAACACGTGTCCCACACACCCATTCAAGATGCGTTGTATGGATGCTCAACTCTCATCGTCGACGATGTGGAACAATTTGCACAACACGACATATGGAAAATCAACATGGGAGAATGGTTTGAATATGCATTACAATCATCCATCCAGATCATTACATCATCAAAACAACAAATCCAGGAATTACCAAGTTCCAAAATGAGGCGATTTCTCCTCGATGGTATTGAAACATTCATTCCACCGCCTTCGACCTCCACGTTGATACAATTTGGAAGATGGTATGCTCGACAAAGAAACATGATCATCGAAGAAGAGGAACTCGTTGATTTGGTTCATTCATCCCAAAAATCTTGGAGAAGCATTCGCAACATGTTAGAGGAATATGTTCATTCACAGAAGCAGCCGATAAAAAAATACGAAGGAATTCAGCCGCAATTCGATAAGGATGTCCCATCGATTTCAGATCAAATCATCTCAAACGCTATTGACATCGTCCACACAGATATTGATGTTGGTGGCGTTGAGTTATATTCAGAACTACAAAGTTTTGATGAAGATGATTACGAACCACCCGAGTTTGATGATATTGTATCCAAAGAAATTCCTTTGGATAAAATACAAGATGATACAGCATCTCTTATCCAAAAAATCATCCCAACACTTCCGAGTCTCATGAATGTCAAAGATGAAGACAAATTTATTGTTTCGAAAGACAAGTTTGAGAATTCTGAAGATATTTTCACAACTGCAGATATGCTTGTTGATATTGACGACCGAATAGAGGAAGCATTTGGTCATCGAAATACAATGATGAATGATGATGCAATGCTCTCCAAGATTGGCAACTCAATGGAAGATCTCAATTCAAGAATTCAAGATGCTGATATTGAAGAGTTAATTCGTATTGCTGATGAATTGCAAGTCATTGATGAGCAATTACAATCAATACAAGAAAAATCGCCACTGCATGATCAACTTGATTCCTTTGAACCCAAAGGTGAGTGGTTTATTGATGAGCATGAGGTTGATATCGACGAACTTCAAAAAACCTCTCAAATGAATGTCAAGGAGAAAGTACACCTTTCGACATTGAAGAAAAAGACCATTTTACAACCACAAGCATCAGGAGAAGAAGAATGACTGCATGGTGGTCAAAGGGTGTGCACTTCAAGTGCCAGACACAGTGCGGTAAATGTTGTGATCAACCTGGAGGTGTGGTTTTTCTCACAAAAAATGATGCTCATCGAATAGCAAATCACTTTGAGATAACGTTTGATGGTTTTCTTGAGACCCATTGCACTGCGAGTATGAATGGCAGAACTGTACTCAAGAGCAATCAAAGCACGGGCGTTTGTGTATTCTTAAACGAGCAAAAACAATGTTCGATCTATGAAGTACGCCCACAGCAATGCAAGGCGTTTCCTTGGTGGGCTGAAAATTTGAGAAGTCATCGACAGTGGGAAGAAACAAAGGAAGCATGTCCGGGTATTGATGCAGAAGATGCCATCATCATCGACGGTAAAACAATACGAATGCATATCCTTGCTGACAGAGAGGCGTCAAAAGGGTTCAAATTTAACTCATCGGATTGCCTCTAAGGTGTTGATAGCAACACCGAATTCTTGAATTGATGTTTCTTGGGTAGGGCATTTATACGGAACTATCGAATCGGGTGGGTCGAGGGGTTCACATGACTAGGGATGAGGAGTTATTCCAAGTGACTTCATCCCACCTTAACACCGGTCTTCGAGGCATCCCCGTTGGCACCTGCTTTACCTCATTCGTGACACCAACTGAGGGCGTCCATTATTGCGGATATCCAATCGCAGAACTGGCACAACACCAACCTGAAGATATCGTCTACCTCCTCTTCAACAAAGAATTACCAAACGAAGAGCAACGTACTGCGTTTGTGGCAGATTTACAATCTCGTGGAGATGTGCCACAAGAAATTGAAGATGTGTTCAAAACACTTCCAAAGGCAGGACATCCAATGGATTGGTTGAGTATTGGCATTCATGTTTTGGGCATGACCTGCCTCACAGGCAACTGGAAAGATGATGCACTCAACCTCATTGCGAAAATGCCTCGAGTCATGGGTCTCCTTTTTCGATACAGAGAAGGAAGAAGTCATGGAATACCAAATGATGATACCTCGCTTTCGATGGTCAAGCGATTTGTCAACACCCTCGAACTTGACGACGTTGACAAATCAAAAATGGAGAAGATTGTAGCGACATATCTCGTTCTTCACATGGACCATGGTGGTGGAAATCTCTCAACATTTACTGGAAAGGCTATTGCGTCAGGCCATGCAAATGTCTACTCCTCAATGGCCGGGGCGATGAACGCACTTTCGGGACCGCTTCACGGTCGTGCAAACCAATCCTGCCTCGAATTTGTTTTGAGTGTTGGAACGGATGACCCTGCAAAAGTAGAAGAATTTGTTCGAAATGAACTCGCTGCAAAGAGACCAGTGTTCGGATTTGGGCATGCTGTTCTACGAGCCGAAGACCCGAGGGCAACAGTTCAATTTGCCCTAGGTGAACAGATCTGCCCGGATGATGAAAACTTCAAAATTATTCGAACACTACGAGAAGTTGCACCAAGAGTATTGGCAGAAAATCCGAAAATTTCGAATCCAAACGCAAATGTCGATATCGCAAGTGGAGCATTGCTTCACCATGTTGGATTCACAGACCCGACATACTACACCACCTTCTTTGGTTGGGCCAGAGTTGCCGGCATAGGTGCTCAGATTTTTGATGAGCGAGAAGTGATGAGAGAAGGAAAAGGCGTTCCAATTTACAGACCAAAATATATCGCAGAAGGTCAATCCCTTCGACACATCAATCAATAATTGGTCGACGTGTTTTTCCAGACCCGCGGTGCCCTATCAATCGTGGTGCAAAGAACGGCACATCGTGTTCCATACTCTCCAAAGCTTTACTTTTGTACCTTGATGAAATATTCCATTTTGAACACCATTCATTGATGAGATTTATTTTTCGAGATTCTCCCGACTCAGACCAAATCGGAACATTTTCTTTTAAATCACTTAGCACCGATTGATGATTTTCAAATGTGGAACTTTTCAGAAGTCGCTGCTCTTCTTCGAGTAATGGTTGAGTTGCTGGGTTCAACCAACGAACATCATTGCTTGGCAACCAAGTCGCAGTTGGGTCTGACATATCCGTCAATGCACTCAAACCTGCAGAAATCACCGATGCTTCATGCATCGGTTTGACGGGCCAAACATACACTGGCATACCTTGACGGATGCGATTTAATCGTTGTAAGGATGTTCCTTTGAGCCCAACTTTTCGACCCAATGGAATCCAATTTGTTGAAGGTTTGAGATATTCAATTGCACAAGGGAGAATAGAAGCCCCCTGAGCTTGATGACGTCGTAAGAGTCGAGAAAAAGATGTTGCGAGGTACGTTGGAAATGCTTTCATTCGTTGAAATCTCCTTGAGCCATATGGTACAATGTAAGGAATCAAAGAAGCCCAATGTCTCGATGTGGAGGAGAGTTGAATCGATTGTTTCATGTGTTTGTGAAAAGAATAATACATGACTGACGCATTTGGAATTTGAAATTCATCGAGCATTTCATCAATCTTCTTAATACAATCAGAGACATATGCAATGTGTTGTTTTTTTCCATTGTATCCGCCACCATTCGGAGCACGAGGATGAGGACGCTTGATTTCAATACAGACCATTTTATTTTCATTCTTCCATTGATGATGAATAACAGGGTCGTTCATCAATTGTTCAAACGATGCAAATCCCATACCAGTCAGTTCATCAAGGCCGTACTCCTCGACGTATTTTTTCCCTGGGTCATGATATTTTATAGAAGCCATAAGTTCTCTGTCATGATGAAGAACAAGGCCATCATCAACGGTTAATCGGACATCCAGTTCAATTCCATCAAACAGCTCAATGCCATGACGGAGGGCTCCAATGGTGTTTTCAGGATGCTGAATATACAAATTCATGACCTCCTATATCGATTGCGAGGGTTCATGCACAATTGAGTATTTGCATAGAATCTCCGTTCGAATAGATGAATGATAGGCAATCACTAAATTGAGAATAGTGTAGGCAATTCATGGACCCTTACGAAGTGATGATGGGACTCATCGTCATCTTCACACCTGTGATTTGTTGGGCATTCACGCGTCAACAGAAGTCGTTTGTTGTACCAATTCGAAATTTTGGAAAGGAATTCTTGGAGAAGAGGTATTATCTTCACACGTTAGGATATGTGGTGATCATTCAATGGAAAGCCATAACTGACAGGTTAAATGAACCCATTAAACAACGAACTGGCCATTGGACAGACTGGGTGTATTCACTTGAAGGGGAATTTACACTCCACATACAAAATCTCTTTTCGAACAACACCCTGACTGAAATTCTCAATTTCCATTATCTGTTTATTTATTTATTTTTGATATACGTAACGACCGTGTATTTTGCATATGCAGGTGACCGAGATATGACTGATAAGGTCACAATGAATTATCTTTTCATTTACGCTCTTGCTGTTCCCTATTATCTCTTTTTTAATGTAGAAGTGACATCATCATGGATTGGTGGCATGGATGCATTGCTATACCAAGATGGTACGTATTCTACTTTTTATGCACTTCATGACCCACTTGATAACGCAGTCCCTAGTTTGCATATCGCTATTCCTACAGGCATGCTGATGCTCAATTACCTCCATGTGCGACATGCGGGAACGACCCTAAAGGAATGGCGGCATTACAAGTACCATCTTTTTGTCCTTTTCAATACAATATTGTTTGGCTTTTCAATTCTTTATCTCGGCATTCACTGGTTTATTGACATACCATTAGGCGTGCTTGTAGGAGCGATAGGAGCTTTATTCATTCATCATCTACAACCAAGAATTCGTAACGATTACGGTTCTGCTTTCAAAGGTCTTACAACCGAAAAAATTCGAAAACACATTCTTGTCGAAGGTATTATTGCCCTCATCTTGCTTAGTATCATTTTCGGTTCAGTGCAGTATCAAAATGAGCGATTTGAAAAGGTACCAACACATAGAATTTCTGAGGGAGATTCAAAATTTGATATTCTCCAACCCAGTATCTCAAATGAAGGAATTACAACAAGGGTAACAAATTTTGATCATCACCGATTCATAGAAATCTCACTTGTGGATGTCGAATCTGCAGAAGCCGCCATGGCTGAAGGGAAAATCGATTGGAATGTTATCAATAAAACCTCTGAGGTGATTGTTCTCGGACCGAAAGAAACGCATGAAATTACCACCACGACCTCTGACTCGTATTATTTTGTCTTGTTCCATGCCTCAATTCAATCAAATTCTTCTAATGTTCTTGACATACACATTTCAAATGATTATCATGTCGATGTCATGAATCAAGCTGTTCTTCTATCGCTCCTTTCTGTATGGATGACCGCATTTGTGGTGTTCAGAATATATCGGTTGAAACAAGAAGGTCGTCCTTGGGTTGACCCGACACCATCACACGCTTGGACAACAACACAGATTGATGAGGAGGAGTGATTAAATGTCATCGATGTCACTTTCCAAACAATTTGAATCATCTCCGGCAATGGAGTTGATACAACCTCTTCGCGAATATTTGTTGAGAAGGTGGAAGTGGTACTTGTTTTTCTTTCTTTTTGGCTTTATCGTGGCTTTTCCAATGACAAAAGAAATCATCGCTTGGCTTATTGATGAAAAAAGATTACCAGAGGGTGTCAACATTTTAGTTACAACACCGATTGAATTGATCGTCCTTCAAGTGAGAATTAGTGCAAACGCTGGCATATTTTCCACAACACTCTTTGCATTGTTTGAACTTATTCGGCATGGGCGGCATCATGAATTTGTTCAGAAGAAATTAGAACATGTTCACCTTAAAATCCCATCAAACCTCAGCGGACTTCTTCCACCAATTTTCTTGAGTGTTCTGCTTGCCGGGCTTGGATTCCTGTACTCTTGGACTATTCTTGTACCCATGTTACTTGATTACTTGACCCAAGATGCTCAAGGCATTGGTTTATCGACAGAGTGGAAGTTACAATCATATATTGGATTTCTAGTCAATTTGGTCATCGCATCGATGATTGGATTCCAGACCCCACTGTTTACTCGAGCGATGTTACGATACGAATTCGTTGATTTATCGACATTAAAACAGTTAAGAAGACACATATGGTTTGGGGCATTCGTCCTCGGTGCGTTCCTTTCACCACCTGACCCACTTTCACTCTTTCTCGTTGCGATGCCAATTATCATATTTTTTGAAATCACGATCAATCTTGAGACAATCATCAAAGGTTCAAGAAAAGTTGAGGCATGAAATCTTTAGGAACAACCATTTTTCCTGGATGTTGTCCAAAACCAAGTCCATGAAAATCTGAACCCACAGTTATTCCCAAATCCCATTTCTTTGCTTCGGAAAACAGTTCGAATCTGTAAGCATCGTCGTGGCTCCGATGGAATACTTCGATAGCATCACAGCCTAAATCATGGAGATATTCCATTAGTTTTTGGACTGAAACACCGTAGTAAAGTGGATGAGCAAGAGAAACGATGCCTCCGCAACGATGTACAACTTCGATGGCCTCACGTAGATGCGGTTCCTTACGCTGAACAAACGCAATTCCGCCATCACCGATATACTTGTCAAAGGCTTCTCTGGATGATTCAACATAACCTGCATCAACCATCGCTTGGGCAAGGTGTGGCCTTCCCAATGACCCTTTCGCTCTACGAGTCACATCTTCGAGGTCAATATGAATCTGTAATTCACTAAGCTTCTCGATCATTGAAACCATTCTTGGAAGACGCCCAGTTTGAAGCGGACCAAGCCATGTGTTGAGCTCCTCTAACCGCTTTTTATCGAGGAGGATAGAAGGCGGAAAGTAGGAAAGAAGATGCCACGAAGTAGATGCACGTTCTTTGCCAAGTCTCTTCATCTCTTCTTCATCTGCCGGTAGACCCACATCACATGTGATTTCGATTCCTGGAATAAAAATCAACCCTAATTCATGTGCTGCATCATGTGCATCGTGCCAGCCCTCAATCGTATCATGGTCTGTTAGGGACCAAAATTTGACACCTGCATTATGCATTAACTTAGCAACATCCATCGGAGAATGCTCACCATCACTATTGTTGGTATGCGAATGGAGGTCAAAGAGAGAAGACCATTCCATGATTTGTCCTAAAGTACAATGTCTAAGAATGTTGTTAAAAATCTAAATCATCAAGCGAAGGGAGGTCTACATCCAGAATAGAATGTTCGTTCTTATTTGAATCCAAGTCATCAATAAAAATTTCATCAAGGTCAAGGTTGTCGTCCGTTTGGATATCATCGAGCATGATATCATCGATTGAAGGGAGGTCGTCCAAGTCTGGTAATATCATGTCAACTGCACTTGTTTTCGATGTCGAATCTGTATCAAGTACTGGTACCTCCATGATTAGTGCGGGCGAGGAAATCTCTTTTTCAACCTCTAGATTTGGCAACGGTATCGATGATATACCATCTGAAACAAATTCACGTGTATTTGATAATCCCGGGATCTCCTCGATATTCGCAATTTTATTCTGCTCCTTACCTGGCAACGGGACCTGAGGTTGAATCACTCGTTCGACCGTTCTTCCTGTTTGGCTATCGGTCGGAGATGCATCTCTTCGGCTGTATGCCATGGATTGCTGAGTTGCATCGTTGGGTTCGTCATATTGCCTTTCGGAGTTATCAGTCGATTGAATTGAGAGAGCATCTATTGCTGAACGTACTGTTGCTTGGTTTGGTTCTGTGGTCTGACCTAAGATTGATTGTGCAATGGTTTGACTCGTTTGTTGTGAACTTTGCGTCGACACTTCAAATCCATACTGGTCCTGCATTGTTGAAGTTGATTCAAACAATGTTCTGCCATCTCTGTATGCTCCATCAAGCTCATTACTCGAATGCTGTTGAATGAGTTCAGGCACTGGATTTTCTTTTGATGCCCAATAATTAATGTAGAGCAAGAGCAAAATAAACACCGCAAAGATGTAGGATACAGGGAGGAAGAAATCGACATTGAGGAGGTCGAGTTGTGTATTGACAATAAGAAATCCAATGGTGAAACCGAGTAAAATTCTCGCTACTGCTGCGAGTTGAGGAGCCTTGGGGTCACCTGCCATTAGACAACGCATGCCTTCGATGAATTATGATTCTATGTGTTCATGGCGATGAGTTCGGCTGAACGAACCGTGTTCTCCATGAGCATAGCAATGGTCATAGGGCCGACACCACCGGGAACTGGTGACAACCAGGAAGCAAGAGTTTGAACATCTGGTGAAACATCACCAGCAAGTCTCCAGCCTCGTTCCCTGGATGTGTCATCGACCCTGTTGATACCAACATCCACGACGACTGCTCCGGGCTTCACCCAATGAGATTCTACCAATTCAGGAATCCCTACTGCTGCAACAAGGACATCGGCTTCTTGACAAACCTGTGGTAAATCACCTGTTTTTGAGTGTGCAATAGTGACTGTTGCATCAATGCCTCGAGCGGCAAAAAGCAGTGATAAGGGCATGCCTACAATCCTCGAACGCCCGATAACGACTGCTTTCTTGCCTTTCAATTCAATTCCGGCCCATTCTAACATTCGAAGCACGCCATGGGGGGTGCATGGAATCATACCATCAAGACGACCTTGAACAAGTCTTCCGAGGTTGGTTGGATGAAAACCATCCACGTCCTTTGCTGCAGAAATAAGGTCTGTTATCCCCTCTTCATCCATATGTGAGGGGAGTGGTGATTGTATCAGAATACCATGAACGGATTGGTCATCGTTGAGTTCTGTAACCTTTGATTTTAATTCGTTCTCTGAGGCATCCAACGGTAGTTCGATATGTGTGCTACGAATACCTAGTCGTTTGCATGTGGCTATTTTTGAATTCACATAGACATGCGAAGCAGGGTCATCTCCGACGATGATCACGGCAAGATGTGGTTCAATTCCTTTTTCATGAAGGGATTGTATTCGAGATAACAGGTTTGCTTCGACTTCACCTGCACATGCTTTCCCATCGAGTTTTTTTGCACCCATGACATTGACCAAGTGTTGACCTTTCTTGATTTTTGTTCAAGGACATCATGTAAATGTTGGAGCCAACGGAGGGACTCGAACCCCCGACCGTCTGATTACAAATCAGACGCACTACCAGCTGTGCTACGTTGGCGCTAGCCGGCCGTGCGCTCTCCCCTTCAAGAAATATACGGAGGTCGTCCTTTCAAGACATGGGTGAAAGCCATGTAGTTGATTCTGCTGCAAAGGCCATGGCTTCAGAGAATGAAATGCATTTTCTCTCTGGACATGCACAAACAAAAAAGGGAAATGACACCATCTTCGGTTGCTATGCTCGGTACTTACAAGCTGCCCAAGCAGGTGCTGATGCAGTCAATGGAACTGTTGGAGCCCTTCTCACCGACGACGGAACATTGGCGATCAATACACTTGTGATTGATGAAATGAAGCGAGCGGAAGACATTGAATTCGCTTCATACGCACCCCTCAAAGGCCTTCCTCATTTTCTTGACCTAACCATAAGCCTAGCATTAGGTGATTCTAGACAGGTACTGGAGGATTATGGCATACACATGACAAGTGTAGCAACACCGGGTGGCTCAGGTAGTTTGTATATTGCAGCAAAATGTTTTGCTAACCCTGGGCAGAAAGTATTGCTCCGTGACCGATATTGGGGCCCATATGCAGGCTTTTTAGATGGTTGTGGCCTTGGCATTGAGACCTATCCCTTACTTCCTCTTGTTCAAAACGAAGAGCACCCATTTTTCGACAGGGACGCTTTTGAGCAATCGGTACAACATCTTGCGAGTAAACAATCTCATGTCATGACTTGGCTCAACGACCCTGCACACAATCCAACAGGCCTTAGCCTCCCCTTTGAAAGTCGAATGGAGGTTCTCGATATCTTCATGCAACAGGCAGTCAATCACCCAGATGTTGGGTTTACGCTTGTGCTTGATAGTGCATATCATTTTTATGCCGACGAGACGCATGGCTGGGGCGAGACAATTGTTGAAACGATACGAACTGGCAAACCATGGCCTGAAAATTTGCTCATATGTTTCGCCCTCTCAATTTCAAAATCACACACGATTTACGGAATGAGAAATGGGGCTCTTATCTGCATTCATCCAGTCGAAGATGTCGTCTCTCGACTCACCGAAGTCTTGGGTGTCACAGGGCGACAAACATGGTCTGCTTCCCCTCGGGTTTCTCAACACGCATTATGTACAATTCATGCAGACAAGGAAAAGAGTGAGGCATGGAGTTTAATGCTCGATGATTTCCATCAAATTTTAACCGAAAGAAGGAATGCATTTGTCGATGCATGCACCAAATTGAATATTCCGATTAACCCCACACATGATGGGTTTTTTGCATGGCTAGAAACTGATAAGGGAAACGAAATTGTTGAGGTTTGTGCATCATTGCATGTGTATTTAGTTCCACTTCAAGGAGGGGTTAGGATTGGTTTATGCGCAATTCCAACGGCAAAAATAGAACGAGTTGCGCATGCATTATCTGTTGCTCTTGAGCAATCATCGTGATCTTTATGTCGAGATTGAGTCGTGAAAATTTTCTCTTATCCGGATTACTATGCATCGTTTTCGGTGCGTTTTTTACTGTCGCTGGCCTGTATGCAGTTGCGGGCACGATTGGATTCTCAGGCATTGTTTTATTTGTCATAGGCATGACAATGCATCGGGGCATAGAACTTTCAAATGATGATATCGCCTCATGGCTCCCTCCAGCAGAACAATTACCTGAAGCAGGTCGAGTCATGTACCGTATCGATACGACGCTCGATGAACCAATTCGAACGTCAATTCTTTGTGGCCAATGTTCAAGCATTACTGTTGTCGATGGAAAAAAACCCAATGGATACACATGTCCTCAATGCAACCTAGAACTTTGGGAAGAAGAATGATTTAGAGGAAAAATGACGGAGGTTTCAAACCTCAATGCATACTGGGGAGCCACATGGATGGAGGCCAACTTTCGAACATTGAACGAAGGTTGCTTCGAAAGATGAAGGAAGGGTTGTTGGACAATTGCTCTGTTCCAGAAATATTGGAAGCATGTGAATGGACCGACCAAGCAATTGCTGTTGGTGCTGCCCAAGGCCTTTGCGAGAAAGGCTTAGCAGAACAAAAAGAAGAACATTCGACGATGATTCGAGCATTGCAAAATGGTCAAATCGCAATTGAAAAAGGGTTACTCGAAGAGCGAATTTTTTCATGGATTCAGGCGAATGAACATCCCACGATGGCTCAGTTTCAAACAAATTTTGATCGAAGTGAAGCCGGACCTGGCATTGGATTGATGAAAAAATTAGGCATGTCAACCAACAACGGTCAATTGTCTTTCGTACACGAGCAATCAGTCCTTGATACGATTTCAGACAGAAAATTGTTCCTGTCCCAACTTCCCATGCCGATTGATGAATGTGATGGTGATTTACTCGAACACTTTAAACAACGGAAACAATTCATCGAAATCGTTGAATCAATTCATCGAACATGGAATATTTCAAGTGAAGGTTCCCGAATTGAAATGAATGAGCTCATAGAAGTTGATTTCGTCAACGAAATTACCCCGGAATTGCTCCAATCGGAGCAATGGCAAGATGCACAATTTAGGCCATTCGATGTATCTTTAGAAGCTGCGACACCTCGGACGGGAAGAGCACATCCAATGCAAGCACTCATTGAGCGAATTCGATCAATATTTTTGGAAATGGGATTCTCTGAACTGGTCGACGACTATGTCCAATCAGCAGGTTGGAATATGGATGCATTATTTATCCCACAGGACCACCCAGCAAGAGAAATGCAAGATACATTTTATTTGTCGAATCCAAAAAGTATCGATATAGAAGAGTCAGCCCTTGCAACTTGGAAGTCAATACATCAAACCGGTGGGGATACCGGCTCTAGAGGGTGGGGTGGGCAATTTTCTGAAGAGGTTTCAAAACGGCCACTACTACGAACGCACACGACTGTCAACACAGTTCAGTACCTCGCTCGTCATCCAAAAAAAGCATGTCGGGTCTTCTCTGTTGACCGGGTTTTTCGAAATGAGTCAATCGATCGAACACATCTTCCTGAATTTCATCAAATCGAAGGTATCATTCTTGAGCCAGATGCAAATTTGCAAATGTTGGTGACCACGTTGAAGACATTCTACACGAAAATGGGACTTCCTGAAGTACGAGTTCGCCCAGCATATTTTCCATACACCGAACCGAGTTTGGAGGTTGAGGTCAAGTGGAAAGGAAAATGGCTCGAACTTGGTGGAGCCGGTATATTTCGACCTGAGGTCACTGAACCACTTGGAATCACTTGGCCAGTCAGTGCATGGGGTATGGGACTTGAACGGTTGGCAATGCTCGTTTTGAATCTCGATGATATCCGCCAGTTGTATATCTCTGATGTCGAATGGCTACAAAATCAACAAATATTGTGATAAGAGTTAAACCTTAACGGATTGACCTCGTCCTATGGAACCGAATGGCATGCCTATGCTCTATCTCTCAAACACTGAGGAAATCCCCGGGAAAACAATTGTGCAGACATTTGGTCTTGTGAGTGGCTCAACTGTTCGAGCAAAACATGTCGGCAAGGACATTTTTGCAGGCCTAAAATCGATTGTCGGCGGGGAAATTAAAGGATACACAGAGCTCCTCAATGAATCAAGAAACGAGGCACTGCAACGAATGATTATGGATGCAGCACAACGAGGTGCGAATGCTGTTGTCAATATTCGATTTTCGACATCGACTGTTGCATCTGGTGCAGCAGAATTATTGGCATATGGAACTGCAGTTAGTGTGCAATAGGGTGATACCTTTGGACTCAGAACTCATATTGGTTTTTCTCTACATCCTCTTTCCGTTTCTTATTCCCTTGACCATCTACACCATTTCGATTATTTTTGGTTCAAGGGTGTATTCTAAAGGTGTGTCTGAACTCAGAAATCGTCAATTAAGTTCACAATCAACCCATCCGAATATGCTCTGCAACATGCGAACAACAAAGAAAATTCCAAAGGCCAACCCGGTTGTTCATTCCGAAGCCACATTCTCACCTGTTGTTATTTCTGACATTCAGGCTTCAGGACTGGTGGTTCTTAGCACCGTGTATTCATTGTCAACTTGGTCAAAATTGAAAGTGTTCTTAAAATCAATTTTTGGTGGTAAGATTACCACCGCTCAAGAAATGTTACAACTCGGACGTGAGGAAACTATTCAGCGGCTTCGTGAGGAAGCAATTCGTCAAGGATGGAATCAAGTGATCAACGTTCGAATTGAAACGCTCTGTTTAGACAAAAAGAACGATCGACCAAGTGCGTTTGTTGAATTCTGTGTGTATGGAACTGGAATTCGATATTAACGCCACTCTTTTCTGAAACTATCTCTACGTTTCTTCGATGCCTCGTCCATATGTCTATCGTTTGGTTCAAAGCCTTGAGAGTCGATCGATAGTGATTCATCAGTTTCCTGTTCATGCATGTGACGAATGAATTTGAAAAATTCTTCAGGATTAGGAAATCGAACGACATGCCGTGTCGAATCTTCCGCCAATCTGGATGCAAATCTTCGAATTTCCTTTCTCCATAATGCAAACCATCGAAAAAGATTTTTTTCTCCGGCTTCGGAATCGACTTCAAGACCCATTTCCTCAAACTTTTCTCTAAAACGTTGAAGGTCTTCGAGGTAATGTTCTCGATACTCATCCCTCAAGTTTCCATTGCTTTCAACCGATTCACTTTGATTCTCATTGTCTTCATCTTTGGACTCCATGGGTCTACTCAATTTCAAGACTATATGAAGAATCCAATGTGGTATCTTACACACTATGAAAAAGGGGAATACACAGGCCCGCTCAATGCAACTACGAGGGCGTGTTGCTTCTGGTCTCGGGCGAGCGAGTGTGTTCATGGCACAACCGCATTATCAAAATCAATTCAAGGAATTATTTCAGCAAACTGCTTGGCCAGGCACACTCAATGTTCAGGTCGAAAATGATGCATTAATTCGCTATATTGCATTACGAAAACTATCCGGTATCGATACACTAGATGCTGATGACACATTGAGAGAACGTTCAACAACCATTGATACAACATCAATAGATGCGATTCGGATTCGTGGTTTTTTACGTGACGGGGTGTCTTTTGGTGGTGCCACGGCATTCCTCGGCACTATATCGACGAATGAAATCTCATTGGACTGTGCCATCTTAATTCCTGATTTAACTCGACATGTCGACGTCATTGAAATTATCTCCCCACTCTTCCTAAGGGAGACATTGCATATCGAAGATGGTGATGAGGTGCATATCGAGATTCATCCTCGATCGTGAGGTTTGTAATCGAACTTCCCAAGCGTGGACCATTCATCGAATAGAAGCATCTTTAGTTCATATTGACGTGCTTGTTGCCACCGTTTCTTCCGAGTTCGTTCAACATCACGACCCACAGGTGGTGCCTCAATAGTTTCAGGAAAAGTCGACGGAGGGATTGAAAATTCATCCCATGACACTCCCCACAAAATGAGCCATTCGGGCGGAGCAACACCAAAGTCAACCTGCTCCTGAGGAAAACTGAGGGCCTGTTGTACTTCACCGATTGTTAGTTCACCAAGACTGAGGCGAAACAATGCATTTGCAACACGTCGAACTTGATTCCAAAGAAATGACTCTCCTGTAATTTCGAATCCAATGAGACGATTTTCGGCAAACCAAGGTTGAATATCGAGGACCGTACGCATGGGTGTTTTATCTGGCTCAAGTTTTGCAAAGTTAGAGAAATCATGGGTTCCTTTGAACAATTCAATCCATTGCCTGAAATCTGCATGGACAGGCTCTTTCCAAAAATCCAGTCCTTCAAGCATGTATCTGTAGGTCCTGAAGTTCGCGCGTCTCGGATTCCAATCATGCTCAACCTCATGGACATCGAGAAAAACCAAGGAATCATCAAGCAAATCATCGACGGCACGTACGAATTTACGTGGTGTAATCGAATCCCACAATGATTTCTTTACGGTTACAATGCCTCCATTCATTCGAACATGAACGCCTGCATCAGTTCGACTCGACAAGACGAGGAAGGAATGTTTTGCTGAATCATCCCACCAATTCAATTTTCGAAACACTCGTTGTAGTTCACCTTGTACTGTCTTTACATCGGGTTGAATTTGACTTCCATGAAATGCATCACCTAGATAGCCGATGCGGAAAAATAGGCGTACAAAACCGCCCAACATATATCCCTCATTATTCGCTTTGTAAGATTTCAATGGCTTCTTCCTTGGAAAAGCCGAGTGCTGCAACGGACCATAAAAGAGCTTGATGCAACCATGGTTGGACCATGGATTCCTTTCGAGTTGGGTCCATGACTTCAATTGCATCAACGAGATTGCGACTGGCATTGTAAAGGACGTCATCAATTGGGATATCTTCAATTTCTAGTCGACGTGCATATCGCTGAAATTCTTTCACCGCAACTGGAACGCGACGGCATTCAAGGGCAAAGGATGCAAAATCAGCGATATATTCCATGTTCTCCTCATCGAGTTCCATGGCTTTTTTGTATGACATCATGATTTTCCCACCCGGAATCACATCATCTTGTTCTTCCATGTTTTTCATGTTTGCAAACTCTGCATACATGTGATGTAATGATGCTACTTTGCTATTTGCTTTGATTTGATGTTCTAGTTCCTCAAGGGCACCATCCAAATCTCCGTTGCTGAAAAGTTCAATCGCCTTTGCATTCAATTCATCTGACATATCATCACCTAATCGATGCGGGTAGCAAGAAGTTCTTCAAGGCTATGCTTAGCAAAAACGACTCAGTCTTCCTTTTGTTGATTTAGAATGACATCTTTTAATTCAGAAAGCATATTGGATTGTGAGTTCTTCAAATGCATTTCATTGAGAAGCATTTTTGCCTTTTCCCAATTCCTTATGTTGTAAAAACAGTGTTTTGGATCTGGTGCGACGCGGCGGATTGTGCGTTGATAGAACATGAGTGCGAACAGTTTCCTCAACAAATTTTTACCAACTTTTGTCGTAGCTGAATCTGATTCTTTTTCGTCAGTCCCGGGCAGATTTCCTGCTGCACCCGCCCCTACCGTTTCATCGACGAGTCCAACACCTGAATCTGTGAGGACTGTCAATGTTGCATAGCCGAGCATGGTGCCGACAGGGGTTCGTTCGACCATCACTTCAGAAATTCTGTCAAAGAGGATTCTTCGATGAGACTTCGATAACAAAAAACTGTGTTGGAAAATCACTGATTCAGACGTGATTGCATAACTAAAACTGCGATGGAAAACGAAGGTCATCGCCCAGAAAAGAGCAGTAAAAACTAGACCGAAGAGAACGAGATTATAATCAAACCCGATAAATGGTTCCACATCTTTTCCAAGCAAGTCCATGATTGTAGCATAGAGTTTGTCAACTTGAAGGATAAGGGGTGCCAAAGCGACGAGTAAGAGCCATATTGTAACCCAACGGCCTGATGTTTGAATGTTGATCAATCGATTCAACCATGTGACGACGAGCATGCAGAAAACAAATCCGAGAGGAAGTGTATCTGTACTTATGATATCATTGAAGAAAATTGCAAATTTCAAACCCACATTTGCATCATCACTTGCGTTGTAATCCTCAGCGATGGAGAACAAAAAATGAAGGCCTAATACGAGCCCACCCAGGATGTACATATTCAGGAATGCCAATGTGCTGGGTTGTTTCGAAAGGAGAAGTTCTTCGCCAGGAACCAAACGGAATTTCTTTGCTAGTGCCTCTTTGTTTCCTGCATTATCTTCTTTTGCTGTAGAGGTAGATTCCTCTGTATCGGGGGTTTCATCATCAGTCATGGTCATGCCTCCTAATCCATTATGGCAACCGTTATGTGAAATAACTTCCCCTTGATTTCTAACGATTTAATGTAAAATGCCCCATGAATGCTCAGCGTTGCCCCGAATCCATTTGTAATCATCTTGAGTTCTCGTTCCATATTCGTTGGTAATCTCAATATTGACGACGGAAAGAGGATATTCATTGTATGTTAAATGCGACCACAACCCGCCGCGTGTAGGTTGATCGAAATGCCAGTGTGCTCGTTCAATTGCCTGAACATGTATCGATATCAAAGTTCTACCATTTTGGAGTTCAATGAAAAATTCTGGCAAGGGTGCACCTGGATTGGCACCATGGCTTGCTTCGCTCAATGACGACGCCTTTTTGTTCACACGAACTTTACCGAATCGTTCTGTTCGTTTGTGAACAGCATCGTGGAACAATCCACCTTGTGAGAGAGAAATGTGGTTGAAATCCCTTTGTTTCCATGGACGAGATGTTTGAGAAGTGACTGTCAGTGCAAGATGTGGTAAAAACCAGTCGAGATATGAACCATCTTCGAAATGAAGGACACCCCAATACCAAGGGGGTGAAGGTGCTTGAACACAGACTTTTTGGAAATATGCAGTTCCTTGATGCTGTTGTCCATCAATCGAACCTTGAACTTTGGCTCCGTGAATTCGAAGAATATCATACCCCATCCCACCGAGGTAATCGGATTGCAAATGACGTGCATGGGATAATGTTGGGTTCCACGGGGTGATTTCTAAATTAAAGTCAATTTTACGATGTTCGGTAAGGGTTGTTTGCAGATGCAACCAAAATGAAGACAAATCAGAACGCAAACCCATCGAGCAATCCACTTCGAGTTGTGGTACGATTGCTCCTCCTCCGATACCACTCTCTTGTGTCGAAGGCCAATTTGAAGAGGCATCTTCAACGATTGTCATTTTGCAGACATCTTTGAGAATTGGTTCATGCATTCGGATTCCATCATACCACCATGCACAAACCATTCCATCAATGTTATACGTTCCATCAATAATTTCACTCGGCCTCCCTTGTGGTTGCCATGGTGTGTTATTCACATGAACCAAATCATTTGTCTTCGTTGACCAAAGAACCATCAGTTGCTTTCCGCTTGGATTGCCATCTTCATCATCAAGCATCACAAGCCACCACCACCAGTCCCAAGTGAGGTGTTGGATAGGTTTGCGAAGACCAAGTGACCACATTGTTGAAAAATCGCCGCTAAAAACTTCAGACATCAAAACACCTACGAGATTTCCTTTGATGAAAAGACTGCACTTCCAATCAACCAAAAGGCAATACCTTGGAAGAGAAGAACTGCAGAGCCAACGATGAAACTAGCAAAATTGGATAAGCCGAGCCCCGGATTCGAAGAAAACACAAACAGTTGGTCTGCCCCTTGAAGTCCACTCCACATACCAACCTCTACCATATACTCGAGGTCTGGCCATAGCATGAGTGCTCCTGCATCGATAATCATTGTTGCCCACCCGAGCACCGAGAAACGAAGAACACTAGCTTCAGGCTCCCACAACGACACGAACATCATCGCTAGTTCCCATGCTGCAACTGGAATGGCCAAAATTATGCCATGCTTCCAGAGAACACCAAACATGCTGAACATCATGCCATAGGCGAGGATGGCAAGCAATGTAGCAAAGGCAATCACCATCCAAATACCGATATCACTCATACGAAAAATCGATTCCGAAGGCCCTGAAAACCCAAAGAGCAGGGCACAGACCAAACACAAACCCAAGACATAGGGATATGTGATACCAATAAATCCGAACATTCTGTACAAGAAAATCTCTGCTCTTCGAATCGGTTTCGCAATGAGAAAATGCATGGTTCCAGATTCCATTTCCTCACGAATGAGTCCTGTCGCCATGAACAATGGAAGGAAGATGCCAATGAGGAAGACGAATCCAAATTTACCTAAAGCGAGAATGGTAGCCCTGTGTATGGCTTCCTTAGCATATGCTTCATCATCTGGGTCTTCATCAACGTAATTATCTCCACGGATATCATAGCCTTCTCCAAACTGTTTTGCAGAGATTCGAATATTGCAAGGAATACCGTCCCTATTTGTATCCTGAGCCGAAGGTGCAACCGGCGCATTTCGACAATCACCATCATCATCATAGCCAACTGATCCTTCTTTGAGGGAATCCCAATCGATATCATCTTCATCAATCCAAACCGATGGGTCGTCGGGTACAATTCCAGCATCGATAAGTCCAGGATGTGATTGGTCGAAATACGGGTCAGTTCCGTAAAGCAATTCCTGGCCAGTTGGATAGCCATCGCCATCTGGGTCAAATGAATCAAAGTCATTGTCAACTGATTCAATATCGCGCAACATGGTATCGAAATAAAATAGCATGATGATGCTCATCGCTAGCACACCAACTGATAGGATGACCCATGTTGAGATTCTCTTCGAATATTGTTTCATTGTGAACTCAGCAACCGCAGTTGCTTTCCTATCAAACCGTTTGAACGAAGGCTTTTGAGCATCACTTTCCATGTGCCTGTCCTCCTGTAAGGTATCCTAGAATCGATTCTAAGTCGTCGTCTGGATTGTCGATAACCTGAACATTGTGACCATTCTCAACAATGATTCTTGGAAGGTCTTGGTGCAATTGGCCAAAGTGAAATGTCTGCACATTTAACTCATCGTCCGATGGGAAATTAACGCCAAAGACAGCAGGGTGACTCATCAATGATTTTCCAATCGCTCTAGAATCACTTCCTTTGATGTGAATGGTATGAGGAATTTGGTCCAAACGTTCACGTATTGCATGCAAATTTCCGAGGGCGAGGAGTTTGCCATGATGGAGAATCACGATTTGTTCGGTGACTCGTTCAATTTCAGTCAGAATATGACTGCTAACAAGAACCGTGCAACCCGACTTTCCAAGTTCGCGAATAACATTGTTGATTGTGGTGCGTGCAAGTGGATCGCATCCTTGTAGTGGCTCATCGAGGATAATCAATTCTGGCTTGTTGACAAGAGCGTGAGCAATTTTTGTTCGTTGCCTCATACCTTTTGAAAATCGTCCAATTTGCTTGTTCGCCACATCCAAGAGGCCAACAAAATCGAGCACTCGTAAGGCTTCTTGCTCTGCCTCTGCTTTTGTCATGCCAAATAGCCGTGCAAATGTTGATACGAACTCGAGAGCAGTCATCCAATCATACATCTTTTCATGTTCAGGGACAAAACCAATCCGAGCATATGGCGATGGATTCTTCCAAGGGTCTTCACCAAAAAGTCGGATTGTTCCACTGTTTGGTTTGAGTTTACCCATTAAGAGTTTGAACAGTGTTGATTTGCCAGCACCATTCAATCCCAAAATACCAGTAACGCCGCCTGATAGCCCGAGCGTGACATTTGACAATGCATGGATTCGGCCATATACCTTTGATACGTTTTCAAGGTATACAATAGGCAATTGCTGATTCGAAGAATTCATTCGCGTGTCACCTCCATCGAACTCACCCGGTTTGCTAGAATGTAGAGAGCAAAACCGTTCATAAGAAGAAGAGATACGAACGACCAAGTCCAAGAGTATTGCGTGTAACTCAATTGAGTTCCAATCAATGCTTGGCCAACATGGGCAAGACAGTCATATGGAGACAAAAGATAGAGGATATCCCTCTCAAACAATCGGGAGATGATACCAGCGATGGTCTTCGTTCCAAACAAGAGTGCAAGCAAGCCGATACCTGGAAAGAAACGTCCACGAGAAATGGATGACATCGCAAGTCCCAGACTAGTGTACGTAATAATGAGGAGAACACCAGCGAGCAAACCTGCCAAGAACATTGGAAATGTATCAACAATCCATGCCCAACCACGACCCATTGCAATGATTTCGCTAAAATAGTAAAGAAAGTATGTCCCTAGAATGATAAGAGATTGAATCAGTGCAACGGAGATAAACTTCATCGCAGTGTAATCAAATCTTGATATTGGCCTCGAGAAATAGAGGGCTGAAGTACCATGGTGACGGTCCTCAGAAATCACACCACCAACAAGCAAGGCAGTTACAACAGGATAATAGAGGATATTTCGTGGAAAAAAGCCGAGGTTGTGTCCGTACAAATTATTACGATTTACACCCCAGAATTGGTGGAGTTCTGAGGAGCCGAGAATACCGGACAAGAGCGTAAGACCAGCGTCTGTCAGTGAAACAATGAAGACAATCACCAGAAAGATTCGTGTCGGCATCCCCCACGGCCGGTATCCTTTACGAAAAATGCCGAACAGGTGGTGGCGTAAAATCGACCAATTTCTCATCCATCGTGTGTTCAGCGTCCCATTCCATGGTTTGTAATCTTGGTTGAATATTTCTCCATTTTTTGGCAATGTAGCAGAAGCAATTTCCTCTGTTTCATCACCTGTGCTCGAGCCCCAGGCTGAAGTTAAACGCGTTTTGCCTGTTACGGGGGCATTCGCATCCTCTCGCATCCAAATCACCCCTGCTGTAGTTCTTCAGGTGCATCAACACGTCGTGCAGCAACAGGTTGACCGAGCAAGTCATCGCTTGATTTCACGCTGTATCCCAAACTTTCCATAATCGCAACAAAGAGGTCTTCGAGTGATGCTTCATACTCGTGCATTCGTCGGATTTGTGAGCCGACATCAGCTGCCGCACGAAGTATTGCAGAGGTCATTTCATTACCCTCCTGTGTGATTCGCATAATCCGACCTTCACGACGAACTTTGAACCCATCATCCTTGAGTCGCTGTTCAAGTTGTGTCGCCTTTCCCCAAACATGAATTTCAATTTCTTTATCGATTGCTTTCAAATCTTCAATTTTCCCTTGAGCAGCCAACTTTCCCTTGTGCAAAAGAAGAATATTCTCACAGACTCGTTCGACATCTTCCATGAGATGGCTTGCCATCAAAACAGAACGATTCCCTTCGTCAACCATGAGTCGTAAGGTGTTGATCATGAATTCCCTTGAATTCGCATCAAGTCCGTTTGATGGTTCATCAGCAATCACAAGGTCAGGGTCGTGGATGATGGCACATGCGAGTTTTGTTGCTTGTTTCATCCCCGTCGAATAACTCTCAATCTCACGATATCGTTGCTCACCTATGCCAACAAATTGTAGCGTTTCATGAGCACGTTGCATGGCGACAACTGGATTCATGCCAAGCAATTCCCCGGTGTATTTGACTTGATGAATACCATCCATTCCAGGATTTAACGCATCGTATTCTGGCATATAGCCAACATGGCTGCGGATGTTCTCTCCTTCGGTTCGAATGTCGTATCCTAGAACAGTTCCATCACCTTCAGTGATTTGTATCAAACCAAGAATAGTCTTGAGGAATGTCGATTTTCCTGCTCCATTTTGACCAAGAAGCCCTGTGGCTCCATGTGAAACTTGTACATTCAACTTCTCCAAGGCAACGTGTGGACCGTAGGCCTTGGTGAGATTGTGCGTTTGAATGACAAATTCCTCTTTCATTTGACTCTAGTTGTCCGAGGTGGTTCAACCTATCAAGACTTAGCCTGTGGTGTTTGAATCTTGAAAGGAACTTCGCACACGTATTGCGACACCTTTTCTAAACATTCCAAATTCTTCTGATGAACATTGTGATAGACCATGGCCAATCAACGTACCATCTTGGTTGACGATGAGGACTTTATCACCGGGTGTGATCCATGAATCTGCTGAAGTGACAAAACCATGAAAGACATTCCTTCCTTTCTCGATAAAAGGCACAGCGTCATCGACAACACAAATTTTAGGGAGGCCAGATTCAATACCGGTAAATGTTTCAGCAAGAGAAAATCCTTGCGGCGCTGATGTTTGACCATAGTTGTAGCACTCGACTGCACCATGGTCTGTCAGCGTAATTCCACCATCATTTAGTCGCGTGCTGAGTATGTGTAAACCATTCTTGTTGAGCACATTTTTCATTCGACCTTGCCGATTGTGAACAAAAGTACAATCGTTGAGCAATTGTTCGGTATCTGGTCGACTCAAATTGAGTTCATACCGAACTTTGTCGGCTATTTGCCGGCGGTAAATTTCCTCTGAGACTTTTCCATCTGAATTCTGATAATCTGCAAGAGTTAGCGTATGGCCAGCCATCTCAAATGCCTTCGTTAATTCAAAACAGGAAGATACATCGCTCGGGTTGAGATAGAGCACTTCAGGGTTTGAAAAAGATAATCTGGAAAGTTCTCGATTGATGTATGCTTCATCGATTGGATTTGACAGCATCCACGAGGGTGCATCGGTGTGGGCAAATGGATGCATATCTTCAAAGGCATATGGTACAAGACCAAGCGGCGTAAGAATGCACAGTTCGCAAGAATGGGTATCGGCGAGCGCAGATGCCCAAGGACCTAGAGATGCTCGATACAGTCCTTCAACGCCGTGAAAAATGACAACTTTTGATTCTATTTTGGCTCGAGGCGACCAACGAGCGTGGAGTCTTCGTCGTGCTTTGAGTACATATGGTCGAGTGAATGTGTCTCTACCGCCCCAGATGACACCTCCAGTTTTCATCGATTGCTGCCTCAGTATGAGATGATCCCATGCATCTTCCCATGACCCTCCATCAGCGTCTTCCGAGCGAGAACTTCCTGCTTGTTCATCAGAACGAATGAATTCAACAGATTGAGCATCATGTTGACTTTGTGGTGTGCTTGTAAGCCATAAAAATGCTTCACGCAAGGCGGGATGTTGATGGCTTCGTCGCTCTGCAAGTTCCCAAATTGTTCCATCATGAACAGCCTGTTTGCATAGCGATATTTCTTGCAATGTAATTTCAAGGTTGTACCGTGCTAAACATTTTGTTCGCTCTTCATCACTCAACTTCCGTACTTGGTCGGGTGTTTTGTTGTGAACTTCCAATGTGATGATGGGCCAATGCACAAGTTTCTCCAACTTCTCAGTACCCCAAGGTGTCAAAATACGGCCATCGCGTGCAAAGAGTGCATATGCTGCCGAATCAAACAAATCCGCCCCGAGTGCAATAAGCATGGGAAACAGCATGGGATGGCCGCAACCAAACATATGAACAGGACGTTCCTTGGGAAGGTGTGGAATAGTTGCCATCATAATTTGAACGAGTTGTTTGTAGTTGTGTTGTTCCATGATTGGAACAATACCACCGAGAGGGTGGATTGCAAATGGATACTCAGCCATTTTTACCGCAGACATCGTTCTGAGATTCTTGAAAATCCCACCTTGAATGGGACCGTTTAACATGGTCGTACCTGCAGCATCAATGCTTTCTTGAGCCCTTGCAATCGTGGTATCAATGCATTGTTTCACCTGTGTAGGGCTCATGTCAGGTCGTGAAAATTCATCGAGCATTGTTGCAATATCAACACCGATGTTTTTTTGAAACGTCACAATTTCTTCCGCACCCACATCAATATCACCGTAGACATAGGACTGGAATGTACCGGAGTCTGTCATGACAACCCCGGGGAAATCAAGCAAGTCGTGAACACCATGTTCGAGTGCGTGTGATTTGAGGTGTTCGTGTTTTGAAATAACATACGAATTCGTGATGAGTGCTTGAATGCCGTATGTATCCCACATTTCTCTTGGCGTAATCGTCTGAATATTGGGGTTGACAACCGGAAGTAATGCGGGCGTCTCGAGAGGACCGTGATGTGTATGAAGAACACCACAGCGAGCCCAGCCATCACGTTGAGTGAGCTCAAATTTGCCGAGGTCTTGCTCTCTGCAAGGTTTTGGGTCTTTTCGACCTTCTTGCATCCAAGCCACCATGCTCTTGCGCTGTCGGTTGTTTTTTTAGTCCTATTTCCAATTGAGGTCAAAAGACCATGGTTGACCAAATTGACATGTGTCAGACAAGAAACCTACGAGATTATACGAACTCAACATTTCCATGTGTCAAAATGAATTCTCGGCCAAGTTCATCAAAAGTATCAAGCAACGACGATGAAAACCGAATCCGCCAGATTTCGCTGTCGTTTTCAAGGTCCCCTTTGATTCCTTGAAGTGTACCTGGTGCAGCACCACAGGACAAACACGCACCTGTGAGGTCGAGGACAAAGTCGAGTCCTTGTTCAGCTTGCCCAATCGCCTCAATACGCACTCCACCACCGTGTCCATCAAGGGCGGCGCGAACTGGTCCGAGCCGAGCGAGTAAAGCATGAACAAGCGATTCGGATTCAAGCAGATCGTTCAACCTCATGTTGCGAAGGCGATCTTCTTCCTGAACATCGACGGATTCATTGATTCGGCGATTTGCCTCATCTTCCATTGCCTGCTTTGCTTGGGCGGCGTAAAAGGCAACCAAATCATCTTCATCCATGGTAAAAGCAAGAGGTTCTCATCTATCAAGTCTATGACTTCCAAAAAAAATGCTCACCTTGATGATACTACAACCCTAAATAAAGGAGCATCTGCAGCATAGAGTGAGGAAGATGAGCGAAGAAGTCTTGCGAATTGAAAATCTTCACGTTTCTGTAGAAGGCGTGGACATTCTCAAAGGCCTCTCCATGACCATTCATCGAGGTGAAATCCATGCCATCATGGGGCGAAATGGAGCAGGAAAATCAACACTTGCAAACGTCATCATGGGCCACCCTGCGTATGAAATCACAGATGGTTCGATTTATTACATGAGCAAACCACTTGATGAATTAGAAGTCTTTGAGCGAGCACGAGCAGGCATGTTTCTCTCATTTCAATACCCTGCAGTGATTCCTGGTGTGCAAGTTGGAACCTTTCTCAAAAAATCGACCCAAAGTGTTCGCCAGACAGAAGTGTCTGCACGAGATTTTCGAAAAGAATTGAAGGAAGCGATGGCCATGCTCAACATGGATTCATCCTTTTTGAGCAGATACGTCAATGACGGATTCTCCGGTGGAGAAAAGAAACGATTGGAAATCCTGCAAATGCTTCTGCTCCAACCAAAACTTGCTTTACTCGATGAAACAGATTCAGGTTTGGATATTGATGCCTTAAAAATCGTCGCTGAAGGCATCAATATGGTCGCTCCGAATGCAGGCTGTCTCGTGATTACGCACTATCAACGCCTCCTCGACCATGTCAAACCGCACTTTGTTCACGCGATGATCGATGGTCGAATCGTAGAAACTGGAGGTCCAGAACTTGCGACCAAACTTGAAGAGCAGGGTTACGACTGGCTCGAACAGCACATTTGAGGTGATACGATGAGTGAACAAGCAAGGGATGCGGTAGGCGACTATCGGTATGGATTTCATGACCCAGAGCATGCCACTATTCGTTTTGACAAGGGATTGAGCGAACAAGTTGTCCGTGATATCTCTGAATTGAAAGATGAGCCGCAGTGGATGACTGACATCCGCGTCAAAGCCTTTCACCACTTTAACGAACGTCCGATGCCAGACTGGGGGAATTGTAGTGAACTCAACAGCATCAAATTTGATGACGTCACTTATTTCTTACGTTCGAGCAATCAAACAGAGAAGAGTTGGGATGATGTTCCCGAGGATATCAAGAACACATTCAACAGACTCGGTATTCCAGAGGCTGAGCAAAAATGGCTTGGTGGTGTAACTGCACAATATGAATCCGAGGCAGTGTATCATTCTATTCGAGAGGATTTGGAAGCCCAGGGTGTGTTGTTCCTTGATATGGATAGCGGACTGAAGCAGTATCCAGAGATTGTCAAGCAATACTTCGGCTCAGTCGTGCCATATTCCGATAACAAATTCGCAGCACTCAACACTGCAGTATGGTCCGGCGGTTCATTCATTTATGTTCCAAAGGGTGTCCATGTTGAAATGCCGGTGCAGGCTTACTTCCGCATCAATGCAAAGAATATGGGGCAATTTGAACGAACGCTCATCATTGCTGATGAAGGAAGTTCGATTCATTATGTCGAGGGATGTACCGCTCCAACATATTCGACCGACTCATTGCACTCAGCTGTCGTCGAACTCATAGCGATGAAAGATGCTAAAATTCGATATTCTACAGTACAAAATTGGTCGAGCAATGTCTACAATCTTGTTACGAAGCGAGGTGTGGCTTATGAAAACGCTACTGTTGAGTGGGTTGATGGAAACATCGGCTCCAAATTGACAATGAAGTACCCTGCTGTTCTCCTTCGAGGCGAGGGTGCACATGCTGAGGTCATCTCGGTTGCATATGCAGGAGAAGGTCAACACCAAGACGCTGGTGCAAAGGTGCACCACCTCGCTCCGAATACCACTTCGAACATTCTCTCCAAATCAATTTCAAAGAACGGAGGTCGCTCTTCGTACAGAGGTATGTTGCAAGTTTCCCCAAAAGCATCTGGATGTCGCTCAAAAATAGTGTGTGACGCCCTCTTGCTCGATGAACATTCACGTTCAGACACCTATCCAACCATGGAAGTAGCCAATTCTACAGCAGACCTCGAACACGAAGCAAGTGTGTCAAAAATCTCTGGTGACCAGTTGTTCTATCTCATGAGCAGAGGATTTTCTGAAGAAGAAGCCATGGGACTGATCGTCAACGGATTCTTTGAACCCTTCACGAGAGAATTACCAATGGAATACGCAGTTGAACTCAACAAATTGCTTGAACTTGAAATGGAGGGTTCAATTGGATGAAGTATGCCGAAATGGCACCACCTCCTCGCTCTGAGCACCTATGGCGATACACGCCATGGCACTGGATGCATCCTTCAGACATTCACAATGTCCCTGATTCGTTACCAATCCGTTTTGCATTAGATGAGGGCAGCCCCCTTGAGAGTACGCCCTGTGAACCATCGACGTCCAATGAATATGCCCGAGTATTTCTTCACGAAGTTGCCAAGACAAAAACTACAGTGACAACCTCAACCGAAGGCCAAGTCCTGAATCTGTTTGGTGTGGCCTCAGGCCATGTGGCATCAAGTCATCTTCATCTCGACATTCAACATGCTTCAACCATCATCCTCCACCTATCAGGCGAATCTGATTGGTGTGGCCTTCATATCACTGCAAATGTGAAAGGAAACACACACGCATCTTTTGCACTTGTCAATGAATTGTCCAGTACGACCACATATCTTGAATGTCAGGACTGGGAACTTGAGCAGGATGCAAATGTAGAATTCGCAGGATTAACCATTGGCGGATTTCGAATCAAATCAGATGTTCGTTCCAACCTAAAAGCAAAGGGAGCACACATGACACAGGCCATGTCAACACATGGAATCGGGCAAAGGCACGCCGACCACCATGTTGAGATTCATCACTTGGAAGGGCACACGACATCAAACCTGTCGGCCCACTCAGCATGTGATGAAGAAAGTCACCTCGTTGCAACTGGCTTACTCACGATTGCAAAAGACGCAAATCAAAGTGATGCTGGTCAAGTGTTTCGAAATCTGTTGCTCTCACCGAAAGCAAGGGCGGAATCACTACCTGAACTCGAAGTTCTTGCCGACGATGTGTCTGCAGCACACGGTGCAGCAAGTGCTCCAGTCGACCAAGACCAAATGCATTACATGATGTCCAGAGGATTTAGTCCTTCAGAAGCATCAGCACTTATCGTCGAAGGATTCCTCACCGCTGCTTTTGGCGACATTAAAAATTCACACATCATCGATGCCATTCGTACGCGATTGACCGTACACCTTGAATGCCATATCAAGAGGTGATGTAGTGAATCTACGAGATCAGTTTCCAATTCTCAAACGAAAGGTCAACGGGCACCCCTTGGTGTATCTCGATAACGCAGCAACGACACAAAAACCGTCGGTTGTTATCGATGCAATGAATGATTACTATTCCAACTCAAATGCTAATGTTCATCGTGCAGTCCACACGCTTGCTGGTGAAGCAACAGATGGTTACGAGAGTTGTCGGACAGCATTAAAGCAACGATTCAACGCTGAATATGCTATTTTGACAAGTGGAACGACCGAAGCCATCAACCTTGTTGCACACGCATGGGGCCGAGCAAATTTGCAAAAAGGAGACGTCATTGTTCTCACAGAAATGGAGCATCATTCGGATATTGTACCATGGCAAATGCTTGCGGAAGAGCGTGGAGTTGAACTCAGATATGTACCTGTAACAAAGCAATTTACGCTCGACATGGAAGCATTTACCTTCGCCTTAGATGGTGCGAAACTAGCGTGTGTCGTTCACACATCCAATGTTCTTGGTGTTCGAAATCCTCTCGAAGACATCATCGAGATGTGTAGAAAAAATAGTGTCAGGCTCCTCATCGATGCTGCTCAAGGCGTTCCTCACACACATCTTGATTTCTCTAACTTTGGGGCAGACTTTGTCGCTTTTTCAGCTCACAAAATGTGTGGCCCAACAGGCATTGGAGCTCTGCTCGTTCAACCTGACGCATTCAAAGAAATGCATCCTTTCATGGGAGGTGGAGACATGATTGAACATGTGACCATCGAAGGCTCGACCTATCAAACAAATGAGCATAAGTTTGAGGCAGGCACCCCAAGAATTGCGGAAGCCATCGGGTGGAAAGCAGCACTTGATTGGCTCAATTCGCTCGATATTGAATCTGAACATGAAAGGTTGCTCATCATTGCAAAATATGTGGCTGACGAATTACGACAAATGGGTATCGAAGTGTATGGACGGCATGAACATCAAGACTCTGCTGTCGTCTCATTTACCCATCCCACAATAAACAGTGAAGATATCGCACATCTCCTCGATGCACGAGGCTTCGCTGTACGAACGGGACATCATTGTGCCCAGCCCCTTCTCCAGCGACTCGGTTTGTTAGGTACAGTTCGTGCCTCATTTTATGTCTACAATACCATGGATGAAGCAGAACAATTCATCGCTGAAATGAAGGATATTGTGGAGAAATTTGCATGACATATCCCGCTCAATTAGTAGAACTCATCGAAGAGTTTCAAGATATTGTGGACAAACGGGAGCGCCTTGAATACCTGTTTGAGTTTGCCTCTGAAGTGAACGAACTTCCTCGTAGCGATTGGACAGATGACACACGGGTTCGTGGTTGTCAATCAGAAGCGCACATTCGCGTGCACATCGAGAGTGGAATAGTCCATTTTGAAAGTGCAGCCGATGCTCAACTCGTCCAAGGATTGATGGGCATCCTTACGATAGCAATCGATGGACAAGAAACTGCGGTTGTTCTGAATCTAACACCTGAATTTGCCATGGACATGGGGATTCTCACAACGCTTTCTCCAAGCCGCTCAAATGGATTTCGAAACATGTTTGACAAAATTCAACAAGAAGTACATGATGCAATGGGATGATACAATGAGCACGAAAGAAGAAGTGATGAGCAAACTCGATACCGTCGAGGACCCTGAATTACACCTATCGATTGTTGAATTGGGACTGGTTTACGATGTTCGCTTTGAACAAAAAGAGGGGAAACATCACGCAGAAATCGACATCACATTGACGTCGCCTGGATGCCCTGCCGCACCAGAGATCATGGCCGCAGCACATCGTGCAGCGCTGCAAGCGGAAGGGGTTGAATCCGTGCATATTAATTTGGTCTGGTCACCGAGGTGGGATCCGAAAATCCATGCATCAGAAGATGCGAAAATGGACATGGGCATTTGGGATTAATTACCAAATCAACGGAATGAAACTTGCCAATACCATCAGAGCAGGAATGACGACAGCCTCGGTTGTACTTCGTAACCCTCCGAGAAGCGAAAATTCTGTACCTCTGGAAAGTTTTGCTTGCATTCCTTCAAGTTTGTTACCACGCATGATAATGTTTGCAGACCCTATGGTCGTGTCAAGACCTTCTTCCTTCTCATCCAAAGTTCTCTTATCAATGGTACCTAATGCATACACTGGGTCGCCAGAACAGAATGCATGAACAGTCCATCGTCGCTTCCCAATGCGCCATGAATCGAGCTCATCACCAGATTTCAGGTCTTTCCAAGATGCTGCGTCAATAAGAATTCCACCTGAACCGTCATGAAGAATGAATTTCGACCAATCTTCACCCGAATCGACGAGATGCCAACTACACGATTCGTTACCTTCACTGTCCCTTGTGCAGCGCTCCTCTTCCTCTTTCCATTCGTAGCCAACGATGCCATCGAATGTTTTTCCACCGACCGTTAAATGATGCGTCGGCGTGTAAGGACGAACCTGGCCCACAAGTTCAGCGGAGCCGACCGCAACACCGCGAACTGTACTCGTTGGTGTATCGATAATGTTGTGAAGTAATTTCCACTTTCTAACTGATGAAAAAAACCATATTATTGAAAATAAAATCAACACAAATTTCCCCATCGAACCAATAAGATCTCCAAAGTAATCCGTATCCCTTGCATTAAGGTCAGAAATCAACCACACACTGAACAAAACGAACATACTCCCATTCACGCTGTACAGTGTTAATGTAGCGGCCTTCGGCGTCCCTATCCTTCGAGGATGTTCACTGATGAGACTCCCATCTCCTTCAGGTCCATATTTTGATAATGTCCAATTTTCCATTGGTGGCGGGGAGAGGATCCAATCTTGGTCGTCGACGCTTCGACTTGTCGTCGTTGACATTGAGTATTCATTTCCATCATAGAGCACAGACGACCGCCCATCTCGGCCTTGTTTGAATTCTCGAATATCATTTGCTAACGAAGTTGGCGTGACGAGCATCAAAATGAAACTACCGAGGATGCACAAGAGCATCGATGTTCGTTGCGTATTTTCTCTTTGCGTCACCTCAGGTAAATCAAAAAACCCCTCAGAAAAAGACAGCACAGTAAAAGTCGATTCTTGTTTGAGGACAAATAGATTCAATCGATCGCCCTCTCGAATATCATCAGAGCACGAATCCCCAACAGAATGTTCAACATCGAGATTGTAACGACCAATATCTGCAGTAAATGTTTCTGAACCTATTGAAAAAACGATAGTTTCGTCCATCACAACTTTGTGGTGTATGGTGTCCCCTTCACTGTCCGTCGTGCAATACCGATGCATAAGAACTCCAGTCGAAATCTCCGCTGTTGTAACAAAATACGCACCTTTCTCACCGTCAAATCCCTTTCCTAAGGTGGATTCTGTAAATTCTGCCTGCTTGAATTCATCTTCGCCTTCTATGACTTGAGCATCCTCAGTTTGAATGACATCAGGAATTGATAAGCTGAAGATAAAGAGAATGATGGAACTAAGGAATAATAGCATTGCAATGGCAAAACCAATCCATCCAAATCTGTGTGGGAATGTAAATTCAAAAAATCGATGCTGAATAGTGGATTCTTGCAATTTTTGAATGTCGCCTTCCATGTGTTTTGCATACATACAATTCATTTAAGTGAATCTTCGGATATTGAAAAGAATGTACTGTTTCAGCGAGAACCCAATATACGAAAGGCGACTAGGGTGTTCATGGGCAGAAACACTGTGTTCGTCACGCTTCTTTTGCTCACCTTACCAATGACAGGTTGTATCGACCCTGATGAAGATGCAATCGCCGCTCCATCAATCGAATTTCCTGAACTCGACGAAGGAAATCTCGTACTTCAAGTTCCAAGGGGTATTGTTTCCTCATTCGAAATTGATTCCAAAACAAACTTCGAAGTCATTCCTGGGCCAGCAATCTATCTCCTCGATGAATTTGGTGTTCACCGAGTAGGGATGCTTGAATTTGCTAAAACTACAAAAACTGTTCAATTTCTAGCCCTTGACACTCTCCATTCTTCAAGTCACCTCCTCCTCAGAAGTGGCCAAATTGAATTTAACCTCACACTCGAGTTTGTCGATGAAGGTCTTGGCATTGTGGATGGCGAACGTGCATACGACACCATTGATTACATCACATCAAATTACAACAATCGTTGGTGTGCGAGTGCATCACTTCACGAAGGTGGGCAAAATTACGAAATTGCTGCTGAAGCTATGGCAGAAGATATGCGAGAGATGGGTTTTGATTTTGTTGAAGTAACTCGGTATGAAGACGACCCTGACCAACTTAATGTCGTTGGATACAATTGGGGTCGAACCAATCCCGATGAATACATTGTGGTCGGAGGTCATTTTGATATTGCCTATGTCTTTACTCCACCTGGCGGTGGAACCAACGAAGGTGCGAATGATGACACATCTGGTTCAACGGTTTCACTCGAAATGGCACAAGCACTTGCGACAATGGAATTTGACCATACGGTTGTCGCTGCTTTGTGGGCATGCGAAGAAGAGGGGTTGCTTGGGAGTCTTGCCTATGTTGAACACTTACCAGAAAATGTATCGGTCAAGGCCTACATGAATTTCGATATGGTCGCCCTCAACTATCCAATCGTGCCGCCACCAGGGTACGGTCCATACGAACTTTCCATCAGTATAGCAGGTGCAAACGACGAACGAATGAACCGAATGGTGGATTGGGTTGGCACAACGATCGAGGACGATTTGGCATACGAATGGACCGATGCAAATCGAGTGTTCTGGCAAATCGCTGAATCTTGTGCTTCGGACCATTGTGCATTCTTTTCGGCTGGCTATCCAACATTCAACTTCTTTTCACCCGGTGGAGAAATCTCATTTTGGCAAGAGTGGCATTCACCCTCAGACACCCTTGAACTCATGACGCTCAAAGCGGGAGGGCAACCACAAATGGCAAGTGGGTTCAACACCTTGGTATGGATATCACTTGCACTCTTCATACAGGTTGATAATGCCGATGATTTCTATGGCAATTGGTACGATGAACAAGAATCCTAACGTGTCATCAACCCGTATGTTTGGTTCAGCCTTGAAACTAAACCAACGCTCACTTTTGTTACAAAACTGTTATTGTTAACTCAAGATGCGTTTCTAGCATGGCAGGTACTCATGCAGGACCAGATTTACTGTTTGGATTCCCTACAATCTTCTTCGGTACATTAGCTATTGCTGGAGGCCTAGGGTTCTTCTTCAACAAGAAGCTGGGCAGACTTCCTAAAATTGGTGAGAAGTATTACGATGTTATCGTTTTAGCATTGGGATTATGGTGCTTGGGTGGGTTGCTCATTGATTCATTTGCTCATATTTCCGGTACAGTTGATGATACATTCTTCACCCCCTGGCACGCTATTTGGTATTCTGGAGCTACGGCATACGGTGCGTACATTTTCTATGTCCTCCTTCCAGAAGAGGGCGTTTCTCACATGATTCGCAGTCCATTCGAATCATTGAAGGGGATTGAGCCACAACACAAACCTGGTGTGTACGGTATCATTATTTTCGGAATATCTGGTGTTGGTGATATGATTTGGCATGAAACATTGGGTGTTGAAAGCAGCCTCGACATTTTGTTATCCCCCACCCATATTGGCCTCTTCATTGGACTCATTATGTCGGTGAGTGCTCCGGTGTGGTCAGCCTGGGCAGACCATACATCTGGAACCAAGGGATTGACATCACAAATGCTGCTTGTTTTTGGAATTGGTGCGGCATGGAGCGTTATTTTGTTGATGTTCCGTTTCGCAAATCTTTGGGTAGCACCAATAGAATCATTCTGTTACAGCAGTCAACTTGATTTTTGCAAAAACGATAGTTATGAGGATGCATTATCAATCGGGTTGCAATCACTTTATGTTCAAGCTGGAATCACATCTGCAATGTTGATCATTTTCTTACAACGTTGGGAACCTGCAAGAGGTTCGATGTTCCTCATCCTCACCTTCAACACCGTTGGTCTGTTTGTCTACACTGAGTTTGATAGGAATGTCATCTACATGGGGCTTGTTTGGGCAATTCTTGTCGAATTAGCGTTACCAATGTATCACAAACTTGGAGCAAAAATATACATTCCATTCATTGTTTCAACTCAAGTGATTGTGTTGATCGTCTCGTGGTACATTCGTGCGAGTGACATCTCCAATGTCACATATTGGACTGAAGGAAATGACCTCCATGTCCTTCCATTCGGCTGGACGATACATTCCACGATTGGTTCAGTGGTCATCTGTGCAACAATTGGATGGCTTGCAAGTATCATTGGCTTCCCACCTGAGAAACCAGAAAATAACTTTGAATGATTGCATTTCCACATCAAACAAAAGAACCAACATTTGGTATTGCGGAAATATCTTTGAAACTAACATGTCGCTCTGATACGAATTTCTCGTGAGATTCAACCATTCGTGCTATTGATGTTTCGAGAGATTTTTGTGTGAGAATAATTTCACCTTCGCAAGTATCTTGAGCTGATATGAAATGTGCCTGTTTGATTAAATCATGAATGTGGGAACCTGTGAATCCAATACGTGGAAACATGCTGCAGAGAATATCCACATTGACATTTCTCTCCAAGGAACAATCCTTTAGACGAAGTATCAACAATTGCCTCAACTCTTCTCGGCTTGGGTATGTATAATCGATACGAATATCGAATCGACCAGGTCGATTGACAAGAGCCCAATCGAGGTGCTCGGGATGATTGGTTGTTGCAATTGTGATGACGCCTTCGTTGTTCTCAATTCCATCGAGTGCGTTGAGTAAAGCTGACATACCGACGCCTGATTTATGCTCATCCCTTTGACCGCTAATGAGAAGAGCATCGATGTCCTCCAACACAAGCACGGTTGGTGCATATTTTTGTGCGAGTTTAAACAACCCTTCGATATTATTGTGCAATGATTCTGTTGTTGCAAAAATTGCGGTGCAATCTGTTTGAGAAATAATAGCATCAAGTGTCATTGATTTTCCGACGCCAGGTGGTCCTGCCAAAAGAAGTCCTCGACTGGTATCAATACCTTGAGATTTTAGACGTTCAATATTCTCAAGTAATGAGAATACATTGTCTTGTAGCAATTCAGTCTTATCAGATGAAATAACCATTTGATCGAAAACTCGACCTTTTGGTAGAATTTCGACGAAGTCACTGCTAAATTTGGAATTTTTGAGCAGACCGTTTTGACTTTGATATTTTTCAAAAGATGTTCGGATAAATTCAACCAATTCTTTGGCCTCAATACCGTCAGAGGGTAGACCATTGAACTCTCGGACTTGATTAAACACTTCTTGCCCTACCATCCACCTAATTTCTCCACCTCCATGGTTACTGAAATATGCATTCATAGCAATTCTCATTTCATGACCAGAAAATGGACAATCAGGATGATACAAAAATACATCCTCCATGGTTGAAAATCGAATGGTTTCTCCATTCCAAGAAAATGTTTGGTATCTTGGCTCAACACGTTGGGATTCCAAAGTTGAGGTTCGCTTGAGGATTTGATATCCGATAGACTCGAGGAAATTGAAAAAATCACAGTAGAGAATTTTGTATTCGTGCCCTGCGCATCCAATACTTTCAGTTTCCATTTTCAAGCCCAACCAATTTTCTTGGTCATAAATTTCAAGCATATGATGTTCCTTTTTTGCATTCTTTGCCCACATTGGAAAACCATGAACTGCTTTGTTAGGCAGTGATGCATCTGTGATGATGTGTTGGTCCACATCTGAAAGATTCAATGATGTTGGCTGACCAAATTGGAACAAAGAAATGGTTTTGCTGAACTGGTGCAATGCTTCAAGCACTTGAGCTTGCTTGTCACGGAAGTGTTTTGTCTCATCTCCTTCAACGAAATCTGGAAGATTTGATGACCACATTTCCTCGAAGATAACTGATGTTTTCTCTTTGTTATTTTTTGCAATATCGATGGAATCTCGCACTTTATTCCATTCGTGATTGATATCCTCAGAATGTTTTCCCATGGCAATAAGGGACAATTTCAATTGAACAAGTGTTTGAAGCACGCCATGTAAAAATACATCAAAAAATTCCTGTTGAG
>JAYQSB010000005.1:0-84509 GCA_038146705.1 Candidatus Poseidoniales archaeon | reverse complement strand
GATTACACCAGCAAAATGCGAGGATCTGATGAAGGCCAAGAAGGGCTTTCTTCATTTTTAGAAAAGAGACCACCTCATTGGAAATCTGAATAATGGTGGAGGACATGTTTTCGAAAGTACTGGTTGCGAACCGCGGCGAAATCGCCTGCCGCATCCTACGTGCTTGCAAAGAAGCAGGACTTGAGACCGTTGCAATTGCAGCGAAAAACGACGCATCGTCAATGTTCACAGAACTTGCAGACCACGTTGTCATTCTCGGAGGCGATGACATCCAGTCAACGTACCTCAATGGCGAAGCAATCATCGCTATTGCACTCGAGGAAGGCGTGGGTGCCATACATCCGGGCTTTGGGTTTCTTTCTGAACGGGCAGATTTTGCACAAGCAGTCATGGATGCAGGCATCGTATGGATTGGGCCCTCACCGTATGCTATCGAGCAAATGGGCGACAAGATGACCGCTCGCATGACCATGAGGAATGCAGGCGTTCCTGTCATCCCCGGAGAAGAAATTGAATCAAAAGATGATGATGAGGCTCTACGGCTACTTCAAGAAGCAAGTGAAAGCGTTGGATATCCGTTATTACTCAAAGCCTCAAGCGGAGGCGGTGGAAAAGGCATGCGAATCGTTCGCAATCCGGCTGATTTCTCTGCTGCAGCTGTTGGTGCACGTCGAGAAGCACAGGCGGCTTTTGGTGATGCGAGGTTGTACATTGAACGATTGTTAGAGCACGCAAAACACGTTGAAATTCAAGTTCTCGCAGATTCCCACGGCCGAACCATCCACTTGGGTGAACGAGAATGTAGCGTTCAGCGTCGTCATCAGAAAGTGTTCGAAGAGGCACCTTGTGCGACGTTGACCGATGAACTAAGAGAAGCGATGGGAAATGCAGCCGTCTCTGCTGCAGAAGCGGTCAAGTATGTTGGTGCAGGTACTGTCGAATTTATGCTCACAGATAAAGGTGAATTTTTCTTTTTGGAAATGAATACCCGAATACAAGTTGAGCATCCTATCACCGAGATGGTTACTGGAGTTGACTTGGTTCGAGAGCAACTTCGTATTGCTCAGGGAGAACCCATGTCGGTACAAACCCTCGATATGCGGGGTCATGCTATTGAAGTTCGGCTCTATGCTGAGGACCCCGAACAAAACTTCCTTCCATCAATTGGACCTCTTGCGGTGTTCATTCCTCCAGAAGGCCCAGGTATCCGTCTCGATACAGGAGTTCGCCAAGGAGATGAAGTTACACCTTACTACGACCCAATGCTTGCTAAACTCATCTGCTGGGCACCTACAAGAAATGAATGCCTTCAAAAGATGAGAAGGGCGCTCGATGAATTCATCGTTCTTGGTACGACGACAAACCGTCAATTTTTACGAGAATTATGTGATATCGATGCGGTGGTTCAAGCAACGACAACCACGACGACAATTGAGGAAGTATGGCCTGATGGTTGGTCCGCGCTTCATCAACCCGAGGTTCTAGAAGCAGGGTTGTTGCTTGCTGAAGTCGGTGAACAATTGGGTTGGTCACGACCAGCAGCATCTTCAATTGCAATCGATGGCGAGGTACAGATGAACCCATTTCAAACAATTTCGAGGAGGTTTCCATTATGACAGAGTTTCTCCTCAACGGCGAAACTCACCAAATACATGTCTCACGGAATGGTGAAATATTTCATTTTGAAGGCAATGAAATCGAAATCGTTGAGCCAGGAAAGTGTCGTGTTAAATTTCCATCTGGAAAAACGACAATGGGCTATTGCAAAAAATTAGGCGATGTATGGTGGATTCAGATTGATGGGAGCACGTTAAAGATTCAAAAAATCGAACCGGGTGTACGAACCGAAGTATCAAGTGGCGATTGCGTTTCACCTATGCCCGGAAAAATTCTCGAACTCTTTGTCTCAGTTGGTGAGCACGTTGAACAAGGTCAACCATTGTTGGTGCTGGAAGCCATGAAAATGGAACATCGAATTCTAGCACCACAAGACGGTGAGGTCGGTGCTATACATGCCCGAGTGGGTGAGCAAGTTGAACAAGGAAAAAGCCTCATTGATATTGTGTGAAAAAACAGTCATTAAAAACGAACATTTTTGCTCTCTGTTTCATGCAAAATCCTTTTTTTTGGTTAACAAACCAAAGTGTAACAAAGCCAAAACAAACACTGCTCGTAGGTTTTGTGTTGTTTCTCGTGTTATCGAGCGGTGGAATGCATCTCAAGTTTGACAACAGCGAGGACGGGTTTTTTCCTGATGATGAAAAGGTTGACTTGTTGTATGAAATTGAAGAGGAATATCAAGCAAACCTCGATTTTATTCGAGTCATTAACGAAATTGAACCTGGCGGTTTAACCGAAGCATCCACGTGGAAGCAGCTTGTGATCGTTGAGGCTATGTTGCTCGAAAATGAACATTACCAACCCTATCACTATCCACTCTTTGGGACTCAGGCAAATAATGGACCAGGAGGCCATGCTCTCCAATGGCTCTTGTATCAAGACGAAGCAACGGCAATGACTTGGTATGTACCTCTTCTTTCAGCCTTTGAATCACTTGCATCAGCAACGGATAATGCCTCGTTGGACAGTGCCATGCTGAACCTTTCGAATGCGGTGGATGCAATCCCAGATGTTCAACCACTTACAGCAGATATGCTTCGCAATTGGGATGTGCCCGACGATACAACTTGGTTGACAAGACTCAATTCAAGTGAGAACATGAGTGATGAACTGAGCGGCTTAATGGGCCTTTCCGCCTCCCTTACAGGTAATGTTAGTCCAACGCACATCGATGCTTACCTTGGGTTGTATGGAATGTTCTCAGCCAAGGTTGGCCCCCTATTCGGCATACAATCCGTTGATTTCCGCTCTGCCATTCTTTCGAGCATCCCTCAATCCGACGTTGATGATCCTTGGCAGACATCTGGACCAGTTCTCGTCACCCTTGTTGTATTGAGTGAACCTGATGTGTTCAATTACGAAACGATAGGCGAAGTTCAAAAGGATTTCACCCTTTGGAATGCGGAGTTACTGGAAGACTTCGACCAAGAAGACGACGTTGGTGAAGTTCGGATATTCTCGTTCGCTCAGTTTTCAACAGGTTCATCAGCAACAATAGGCAAGGAGATTGGAATTCTTACCGGAACAGCATTCCTCATCCTCGGTATCATTCTTTGGTGGAATTTCCGCAGTGTTCGAGATACGGCGTATGTGCTCTTCTTGACAATTATCGCCATCGTCGCGACCTACGGTTTGTCAGGTTGGTTGCAGTTTGCAGGTGTCAACATGACATTTAATGCCGCTATGAATTCAATACCAGTTCTTTTGCTTGCCATCGGTGTAGATTATGGGTTACATGTCGTAAAGAGAATACGAGAATATCTTGTGGAAGAAGACAGTAAACATCCGAACAATCGCACGACGCTTCGAGACTTTGAACCCGAAATTCGACAGAAAGCGGTTTTACATGGAACGCTCCTTACCTCACTCGCCCTGTTGATCGCCATCAGCACCGACGTCATTGGTTTCTTGTCGTTCCGTCTTTCGAGTCTCGTCTTCTTGAAAGTGTTTGGAACAGTGATTGCTATCGGCCTTATTTTCACTTACATTCTCAGTATTTCATTGCTCCCTGCTCTTCTTTTATTGCTTCCAACGAAGAAATTACCAATCGAAAAATCAGGAGAATTCAAGGTTGGAAAAATTTCTCAAAGGATTGGTAATTTAGCACAAAAACCTGTAACAGTCTTTGCATTAGTCATTCTCCTTCTCCTACCAATGTACGTTGGTTTCCAACAACTTGAAGTTGGTTTCGAACAGCGTGACCAATTTGACTCCTCAATTCCAATCGTCGCTGATTTCATCTTGCTAAGCGATGAATACGGCTCAAGTCGGTCTCCAATTTATGTCGTTGTTGATGGCGATATATTCTCTTCGGAGGGGCGTGAAGTATGGAACGAGACAGTTGTTGCATTGCAAGGCATTTCTGCTGTTACTGGGGTGCCGACTGGGTTATGGAGTATTCTTGAACAAACAGCAACAACGAACCAGGAGGTTGCTGCATTGGTCGCAGGTGCTGAATCCGATGATGAAGCAGCATGGTTAGCCCTCGAAAATTGGCTCCTTGAGACCGAAGATGGCCGAAATCTCACGAAGGCAGTCCTCGCTTCCCATGGGACACAGACAATCGTTTCATTCCAAGCAAACACACTTGATTGGCAAGCTACAGTGGACTTAACCGAAGAGATCGAGACAACATTATCCGGAGTTGAAAAAGACCAGGAAGCAGTTGAATTACGTATTAGTGGAAGGTCGCTCATCAACGCCCAAACCACATCTGATGTTGCGGAAGCATCGATTGTTTCCACAACCGTTGTGGCCACAGTCATTCTCTTCATGTTGATTGGAATTCAGACAACCCGAACCAAGGATATCAAACAAGGACTCACCAGAGGTGTCATCGCTTGGATTCCATTGATGATGGTGGTTGTATGGGTCTACGGCCTTATGGGTTTTACCGGCTACCAAATCAATCCACAAACCGTCACGATTGGGGCTCTTGCCTTGGGTCTCGGTGTTGATTATGCGGTTCACTTTACAACCCGGTTGGAGGAAGAAGCTGAACATGACCCGGAGGCAGAAATTTCGCAGTGGGTTGCCCGCAGTTCGGCCACAACGGGACGAGCAATGGGTGGTGCTGCTTTGACAACTGCAGGTGGTTTTGCAGTTCTCAATCTTTCTGCATTGCTTCCTCTTCGATTGTTTGGTCAAGCATTTGTCGTCGCTATTGGTTTAGCACTCTTGTCCAGCCTTCTCATTCTCCCAGCGCTCTACGCACCTCTCTTGAAGCGTTATCATACAAATGCAGCACACAATGGGGGAGAAGAATGAATCCGCGCGTATGGAGTATATTCCTCTGTCTTACCATACCCGCATTGTTATCGGGCTGTATCGAAAAAGAGGTGCCTGCGAATGAAAGCATTCCATACTATGTAGGATTTGAAGCGGAAACCTTGGGTCGAGATGTTGATTTGAAATCAACCATCAATTTCAATCGAGATATTGAGGGTCCAAAACTAGTCTTGTGGGTTGCAAGCGGATGTTCTGGATGCCATGATTGGACACACCTGCTCAGCGAACAGAAACAAAACAATTCAGACTTTGAAGATGTCAATATCGTATTTATTCACAGGTATGGCTCGCTCGAGGGGAAATCATCAGTGATGGACAGATATGGTTCGAATGAGAGTGATACCTACGCACCATGGCCAATTTTACTTCCAAACCAAGACACTGTTGTTTTTGATGAAAGAACCAAAGAAAAATCAACGTTTTCGATATACGATGCCCTCAATAAACCGGTAACACCAACACTCCAAGTCATCGATTCAGATGGTGTTCTCCTTTGGCAATCCAAATCGTACTGGTCAAACCAAACAGTTTTGCAAGATGCAATGTATGTGTACAACAAGGTGAAAGTATGAGTATTGAAGAAATCCTTTTTTGGTTTGCTAGTGTGTACATTATGCCGTTTTGGATCGCCATGTGGTTCTTTCCCAAGCATGATATCACTGAAAGGATGATGCACAATCCTCTCATCTGCATCGCTCCTCTCCTCGGGGCGTACACCATTCTTGTTCTCCCTGAACTACCCGAACTTATCATCACGTTTTCATCCCAAATGGTGACACCTGAAGTCGTGAAAGAATTGTTTGAAAATGAAGCAACTATTTACCTCGGTTGGATTCATTTCCTCGCTTTGGATTTGTTGGCAGCAAGGTGGCTTTGGAATCAATTCCGAACATCAGATTTGCAGGTATATGTAACATTTCCAATTCTCTTTCTTTGCATGATGGTAGCACCATTCGGTGTTCTCATCGGTATGGCCACACTCAAAGCGAAGGGCGAACTGGAAACAATGGCGAATGAGACATCACTCGATTGAACAAGGCTCTAGCGTTGTTTGCCCACCCATGTAAGGTCGTAACACATCGGGTATAGTCACCCGACCGTCAGCGAGTTGATGTTGTTCCATGATAGCAACCAGAGCACGAGAGGTTGCAACTGCGGTAGAATTGAGCGTGTGGACAATGGGTTGATTTGGATGACCAGGTGTGCCGTATCGAATGTCGAGTCGATTTGCTTGATAATCCGTGCAATTTGAACATGAAACGACCTCTTTGTATTGGTTTGCACCTGGAATCCAGGCCTCGATATCGTACTTTTTGGAGGCAACTGTACCCATGTCTCCGCTGCAAATGTTGACAACTTCAAAGTGAACATCCAAAGAATTCCAGAGGTCAACGCAGTTTTCCAATAATTCTTCATGAAGATTCCATGAATCCTCAGGTTTGGAAATGACGATTTGCTCGACTTTCGTAAATTGGTGGACTCGCCAAATTCCAGCATCGGTGATGCCATGGCTACCGACCTCTCTTCGGAAGCAAGACGAAACCCCGACCAATCGAAGCGGAAGCATCTCCTCAGGGATGGTTTCTTGCATGTACATGGCGGTGAGCGGGTGTTCAGAGGTTGCAATCATGAAATATTTGTCAGGTTCAATGCCATACATCACTGTTTCAAAATCTCCGAGGTCGGTGACTCCTTCGTAGGCTTGTCGATTCATCATGACTGGCGGTTGAACGAATGTAAAGCCGCGATTGCGCAAAAATTCCACTGCGTAATGTTGTAGTGCAAATTCCAAACGGGCCAAATCACCCTTGAGGAAGTAAAAACGACTTCCAGTAATTTTCGCAGCACGCTTCAAATCTACCCAACGATTCATTTCGATGAGTTCATTGTGAGTTCGAACATCAAAATCGAAGTGTGGCTTTGTTCCGTGAACAGCGTGTGTTGTGTTTCCGGTTTCATCATCTGAAATGGGTACATCGTCATGGAGAAGGTTTGGAATCCTCATTCGTAATCGATCTCGTTTTTTGAGTGCTTCAGCAGTCTGCTGCTCCATGCTTGAAATTTCATCGCCCAGTTTGGCTACTTGTGCTAGGATGGATTGTGCCTTTTGCTCATCCTTGTCCTTTTTTGCTTGAGCAATACCGCGGGCGGCCTCATTTTTTTCACGTCGCAGTTGGTCAGTAGCGTGTAGAAGGCTTCGCCATTCTTGGTCGGCTTGAATAACATCATCAATTGGACCATGAGGCAATTTTCTTTTATCAAAATCTGCTCGTATGAGATGCGATGATTCTCTGAACATTTCAATGTCGAGCATAAAATCACCATGTGATGCCAAATTTCAAGATTTCTTCTCCAACAAGAATCATACCACCGATGACATAACCAAGGATTGCACCGCCATTGAGGAGTGGAAGGCCCGCCTGTGCCTTACCCCGTGCGACATATGTCATGAGGGCAAAGTATCCAACAAGACCACCGAAAAGGGTACTCATCGCAACCAAGAATGCATCGTTGTAGGAAACACCGATGTCGAGTAGCCATTGTAGTGCAGAAAGGACGAGCATACCTGGGAAAATGACATCGCCAAGACCCATGAACATCGCTTCTTTTTGTGGTTTACGTGGGCGTTGAACATAACTACCCTCGCTTCTCTCAGCGGATGATAACTTTGGAGGTGCTCCTTCATCTTTGAAACTGTAGCCTTTTTCCTGTGGGGCCACGAGCATAATTGGGAGTTTGAGGTCGAGCACGGTTTCTGCAAGGTCGAGCATATGCTTCGATTTGTACACCGCCCATGCGTCGTAAATTGCTGCAAGAATCATAAACACGATGGCTAATGTTGGAACAAATGTTACCCCGAGCATCACACAAACCCCTGCTCCGAGAATGACACCAGTAGAATTGATCACATACCATTCTCTGTGGACAATGAGAAGCACCATGAGGCCAGCGGCGAGTAAAAAGCCAATGATGGTCGGCCAAAATAAGAATTGCAACCCCATGAGTGGAAACATTTCATTGGTTATTTCACCTTCACGAATTATAGTGGAGTGTTCAGATAATTCGTTCCATGTTGAATCAATGAGAAGCATGGTCGTTGTGTTTGCTTCATAGAGGAAAAGGGCATAATCTACTTCTGTGTCCAATTCAAAGACAGCTCGTTCAACCAATGATGTTGTGTACAACCAATGTGCACCTTGTTCAGAGACAATGAGGAGGTCAGTAAATCCATCTTCATCGAGGTCCGTCAGTTTGACAGATTGAATTGATTTAGCAAAATTTTGTAATCCAAATCGTTTCTCTTCTGAGACTTGTCCCTTTCCATACACCGACTCGTTATTTTCTGCTTCAAGGTCGATATTCAAACCGTGCACATCACCATTTGCATCAGCGAGCAAGACAAACAGAGGTCCTTGGGAGAAATTTTCAGACAACGTGCTCACAGATTCATATGGAGAAACTCCGAGGTCGATGCCTGTGAATGAATCTTGGGCATAGATTTCATACAATATTGAAACATTTTCTACGGCATCCACTGGTTGAGCGGTTTGAACAACGTCATTATATTCTTCAAGTTCGAGAATTGCCATTCCAGATGGGACAGCGATCAAGGCAAGGTTTTCGTCAATAAATTCTGCTCGAAGTAATTGTCCGTCGGATTGGTCGAGGGAAAGTTCCATTGGGATTTGCCACATAGCTTGTGGTCCAAACATCTGATTCGGGCTATTTGTATCCGTGTTCATACGATACATTTCGTTTGCATTGTTGACGATATACACCGCATCATCAGTTCGGAAAGCGATTGAGCACCCAGTTTTGATTTCAGTAATTGGGATTGGTGTACCATCCGTATCATAATCGAAGCACAAAAATTGTTCAATCAATGTACCATCATTTACATCGATGACCCAAATAAACTGACCTGATGTGATTGTGAGTTCATCGCCGTTTTGAGACATGACCAGATTGGGATTTCTATCCCCATAAAGATGGGGTGTTGTCACTTCCCATAGTGGAGTTCCAGGGTCGGCAATGTTGAATGCCTGAATCGAATTGTTGTAAACATCGAATTCAGATAGAAATGGTGTTGAAGTGATAAGAAGTTCGTCGTTGACAATACCAAGAACCTCAGCATTTGAGTCAAAATCTTGTTCTTCAACGAATGGATCTGTATCAAAATCGAGAACAAACATGTGCATGAGAGGAACCGTTGTGTAAAGTAAAGCTATGGCCATCACGCCAAACATGCCGTATTTGATGAGCCATTCTTTCTTTTTCTTCGCTAGGTACAAGACCGCTGCGGTAAACACAAAGATGGCGACAAGTTGAATCAATACATTGCTCACTTCTCGAGCGCCCGATTTTCCAAATGCATGCAATTCGCTGACATCGTAATAGGGTCGAATGTAAATGCCGAGAAAAATTGTGACGATGAACATGAACGCCATGCCGACCATTCCGGTCCATTGTTCCTTGAAGAGGTCAAAAAGCGACTCACCTTTTCGAAGTTCTTCCTCAACTTCGGTGAATGCTTGACTTTGTGGCCTATTTTTCCACGAAGTCTCCTCGCTCATGCATTACCGAGAGATTTCCCACATATCAGTTTGATGTCAATTGTTCGGAATCAGATAGCAAAGAACATTTGAAATCAATCGAACTGCAATGATTTCATGGACCACTCAATCGAAGATCGAGAGTGGCTCGAATCGCTCAGAGCCAAGGGCATGAATCTCGGTCTTGAGCGAACAAAAGCATACGTTGACAGACTCGGCATTCCTTGGCCTGAACATGTATTTCACGTCGCAGGTAGTAATGGCAAAGGTACAGCATGTGCCCAAATAGTTGCGTGCCTTCGAGGACAAGGAATGAATACACTCCTGTTCTCATCACCGCACCTTATTCGCGTTGAAGAGCGAACGAGATACAACGGCAAACCGATATCATCATCGCTCTATTCGAAGGCATTACGACATCTTCGACATCGTCTACATGATGTAGATGAAAAGATGACATTTTTTGAAGCGACCTATCTCGTAACGCTCGAATGTCTTCGTCTTCTCGATGTCGATGCACTCATTCTCGAAACCGGTCTAGGAGGGCGACTTGATGCTACCCGTACTGCTCCAGCAACATGTTGTGTGGTAACGAGCATTAGCCTTGAACACACAGATGTTCTCGGTCATCGCATCGAGGATATTGCAAGAGAAAAAGCAGGAATTGCTCGACCGAAGTGCCCAATTTTTGTAAAACACCCTCATTCTCAGGCCGTTCAAGAGGTCTTTGAGGACGTTGCATCGAATCCAACCATTATTGGTATTGATGAGCTAGAAGGCCCCTCTCACCTCCAATTTATTGACACGGCATCCTCCACCGATTACATTGATGAGGCTCAATTGTTGATTCATCAATCGCTTCATTCGTACCTTGGTATTGAATGTGGTAAACGTGTGCATCAAGTCTCATGGCCAGGCCGACAACAACTTTTGCAGCATCAAGACATCGAATTCTTCCTCGAGGGAGCACACAACCCTAGTGGCATGGGCCGTGCACTCGAATCTATGGTGACCAACTGGCCATCGAACTGGAGCCTCATGTTCGGCACATCGCCTCAGCAATCGATGGACGACATGATTGAACCACTCCGACCATGGCTCACAAGAACTCCACCCCTTCACATCATTCTCACGTCTCCGCAAAAAGGAAGGTACCCTGGTGTACAGCCCTCAGAGTTACGGAAATATTTCGAATCCTACAACGTTCCAATCATCGAGTATGCACACCCCAAAGAGGCGATTGATTACATCATCGACAACTGTTCTTCTCCACATCGAGTACTTGTCATAGGTTCACTCTATCTTCAGGGTAATGTGCTCGAGGCATTAGGCTATGATTCTGATGAACAATTAAGTTTGTTCGATGATTGAAAAAATTCAATCGAAGCAATCAAACATGAATGATTGTTGTGTCGCCATGATAGAGGATGAAGGAGAAGCACCTAGCGATTCGTATTCAACAATGTCTCGCACTAGCGGAGGCGTCGAATTGCCCTCGACGAAAATTTGGGGCACTCCTTGTCGACCCTGAGCGAAATGTTGTCCTTATGGACGGGTACAATGGCGGTCCTCGTGGCGGAGGAACCCTCTGCGGTGGCGATGAATGCCTCCGTGATACAATGAACGTAGCCTCAGGTACCCGAGTTGAAATTGGATGTCATCACGCAGAAATGAATTTAATTTGTAACTCTGCAGCAAACGGAGTCAAGACGAATCAAGCTTGGCTCATCGTTACTGGAGAACCATGCATGATGTGTGCAAAACTGATTCATCACGCAGGAATTTCCCGAGTTGTCATCGTTGACGGTGGTTTTGGTGGCGAAAATGGAATTGGTTATCTCGAAGAGCATGGTATAGAAATCCAACGAACTTCAGGGCCTCAAGATCCACGTTTTGCTTAGACCTATCCTTTCCAAGGGTAAGCATATGACCAAATAACAAGGTCATTGATGATGACTTGGATAGCAAGAAAAATTGTTCCAAGCAGCATCCAACCCGAGCGGGCAATATCCTGTTCGTACGCCGAATACGCTAGGAATATGAAGAGGATATTGCCAATTGATGCGAGAGCGAGGATACCGATAACGAGTACAGGTGTCCATGTATAAGTGTTCATTTCATGGAATCGTGTGCTTTCCAACCAAAACATCGACGGAATGAGAAACAACATGTAGGCGAAAAACATTCGTTGGATACCTTCGCCATCGTTATCATTCCAAGGGAAGTGTAAGGATTGAAGTTCTTCGATTGAAAGGGAGTACATTGAATTCCACCAAAAGATAAGGAATCCAATGGCTGCTAGAAACATGAAAGGGACCGTAATTTTTTGTAACGACTTAGACACACCGCCCCATAATTGGTCAGGATGTTCCATTTTTGAAACACCCCAAACATATGAGGAAAGAACCAAAATTCCACCAATGATAACCGTCGTTCGAACGAAATCTCTAGAAATTTCCATGACTATGTGGACTATTTCGTCAATATCAATGTATGTACACGACCGGGGTCAATTGCCCCAGAATCGCCTTGTTCTTGCATATTCGACCTCGGCATGATGTATTGCTTGTAGCAGGCCTTCCTCATCGCCACGTCGAACTTTTCGTAAAATGCGTATTGCTGTCGCTTCACCAATACCTCTTCCCATAAGACAAAGAATGGCTTCATGCCCTCGATTTGCTACAATATCAGCATTCTTCATCATTCTGTCTTGCTCAACAGTATCCTCGGAAGCGACCCATTTTTCGAGCATATCGAGCATACCCTCTCTTGCACATGCAAGCATACGTCCTCCGCAACCTAAGCAAGTTTCTACATTGTCGATAGAGGTGTATCTTGCAACCCTAAATCGCTTGGTTTTTTGGCACTTTAGACAGCAAAGAGCGGCCCGTTCATTACTCAGTCTTGATTTGAGTTGGCTACGCAATTCAGCATTATCCCAATTTGGTAAGGTCATATCCTCTCTTGTTCGACTTGAAATGCCCAATGGGCCCGAAGCTGTAAGATGACAATCAATTGTGCCATTTTGCAATGCTTCGAGCACATCTCTTGCACCGTGAACATCCATTCGCTCAAAGAAGAGTTTACTCAGGACCTCTTCCATGACAACCGTTCCGCGATATTTCTTCAGTAAAGCTTGGAGGTTGATCTTCCGTGGGTCAACACCTTCTCGTAAAATACCGAATAATTTTGCAACTTGTGCAAATCTCCAACGAACCTGGGTAGAATTTGGTAATGTAACGCTGAGGATATTTTCTAAGGCATCTGGGGGTGTTTCTAGAAGCCATTTTTGAAGATCTTCGACTTGTACAGCAGAACCGACAGACAAAGAAATTCGAGTGGGCTCACATTCAACCCTCCCCCATTGACCAGTGATCGTTGATGACATGACCAAAAGAAATTGGCCCAACGCTTCGTTAATTTTTGACCCTTGACAGCAATTCACAACCAAAGCATCACTTCGTTCTTCAATGGTGATTGAAAGGTCACTTGGCAGATGTTCAGCATCCTCAACGTGTTTGACCACTTGCTCAAGTAACATGTTCTGACCAACGGTATTGAGTGGGACTTCTTGCAAGGTGAAAACACCAGTGTTCCTATGTCCAAACTTGTCGATTGATGGTGGTGAAGTGCGTGGATAATCCAATTCGATTGAATCGGCTAAAAGTCGACGGAATCGACCAACTTTTTGTGCAATGTCTTGAGGTACAGGAGGAATTTCACCCACCCAAACTGGTGCTTTCCCGTGTGATTTTATCGGTGCAACAAGCAATTCGCTTTGATCAGGGTCTGCATCGACGATAATCCATGTTCGTCCAGCAATCACAAATTGACGTGTTACACCGTCTTCATCTTCACCAGATTGATTCAATGATAACACGAAAGCTTCGTCAACCTTTCCTAAACTTTTCCGAGTGACAGCATCGCGAACGGTGTACATTCGTTTATTCGGTATCATCGAGAGATTATTCCTTACCCAATCAAATGTTTTTCCAGCAGTGCTGAACCATCCTTTCGAAAGGTGTTGTGGAATGGGCAAATTGAATTCTTTAATCTCTCTCGGTATATCATCTTCATCTGTTGTGTATGAAGGCAGTTGTTCGAGAATTTTATTTTCATCAATATTGACTTCAGCACATGCTTTTCGAATCAATGCCTTCGGCCATCGGTACCATGGCAAGAGATGCGGTTCTGATGAAAATCGAAGAATCCATCGGTCATCAAGGACTGATAGAATACGTTCAGTATCTTCTCTCGACCATCCATCAAATTGGGGCGATAAACCGATGATTCTTGTTGCTTCATCAATGGCCATTGCCCCATTTGCATGGGCCATCATGACCAATTGGTTCAATGCTACAGTCATCGGCCTACGACGAAGTTCAACAGGTTCGATGTCTCCATTCATTGCGAGCATGGATATGATACTTGATTCTGCAAGGTGGTCGACATCCCAAGAAAATACAAAACCATTACCAATGCCACCAACCTTGTGGTCTGCTCGCCCAATTCTTTGTAGCATTCTGTCTGATGATTTTGGGGAATGAAGTTGAAGAACGGTTTTTATTGCACCCACATCAATGCCCAATTCTAAAGATGACGTACAGACGAGAGCAGATAATTTCCCACTTCGTAAATCATTCTCCATTTGCTCTCGTACATCCTTTGCTAAGGAACCATGATGCACCCCAATGTCAAAGTCAGGGGCAAGCGTTGACAAATGTCCTGCGAGGGTTTCTGCCTCGTTTCTGCTGTTGACGAACACAAGACAAGGTGGTTCTCGTTTGATCACATCGAGTACTTTCGTGTAGGTTGACCATTGTCTTGGCTTCATAGCATGTTTCACAGCGCCTTGTTCGGATGCTTCGGTGATTTCAGATGCACATACCTCAATGTTTGTCTCCCTGTTACCCGTGTGAATAATTGGTTGACAATCTCGGTGGGAAAGCCATGCTGCAACTTGTTCAGGATTGCCGACTGTTGCTGACAAACCAAGCCGTTGAATTCGTCGCCCTACGAGCGTGTCAAGTCGCTCGAGGCCAATTCGTAATTGCCATCCGCGTTCACTTGATGCGATATCGTGAACTTCATCACAAACGACCGTTTGAACATCCTTTAGCATCTCTCTCAATCGTTTTCCACTCAACATCAATTGGAAGGTTTCAGGGGTGGTAATGAGCATATGAGGTGGATTTCTCACCTGTTTTTGCCGTTCGCTTTGCGAGGTATCTCCGTGCCGGGTGCCAACCCGTAAACCGACCTCCTCTGCAATTTGACTCAACCGAAGGTCGACATCCCGATTTAATGCCCTTAACGGCGTGATATAGAGGATTGAAAGGCCGGACCAATGTTCATTGAGGCACCGATGGAACAATGGTAAAATTCCAGCCAATGTCTTTCCTGAACCTGTAGGGGCGATGAGAATTCTGTCTTTTCCAGATACGATATCTTCTACAGAAGCTGCCTGAATTGGTGTCGGAACCCAGTCCTTTTGATGAAGGACATGGTGAAGTTTTTCGTGCAGATGGGAAAAATCAACAGACATACTCTCCCCACCCCGTTTGAGTTAACCATGGGCAACCCTTCTTGAGGATTTGTGTGAAGGTAAAGTTATGATGTTGAATCAATCTTCGTCATCTTCATCTTCTTCATCAGCATCATCATCGAGGCCATCATCGGATTCGAAGACATCTTCATCCCATTCAACATCTTCTTCATCAAATGCACCTCCACCATAGTCGATGCTTGTCCTTGATGCAATACTGATGACTGCGATAACTGTAATGATTGAGATAAAGACAAAGATCCAAGCCAATGGATTTTCACGTGGTGAATCAAACCAACCAAAGTACTGTGCGTATGCAATATCAATCGAATGCTCGGCTGAATTATCAAAGTCATTCACCTCGGGAATCAGATTATCATAATCGACAACCACACGTACTCTGGTGACGCCATCTTCGGTTGTCCAGCGTGTTTCAACATCAATCATTTCTCCCTTTTCGATACCATTGATAGTGACAGTATCGAATGGTTCAGCATCATCGCCTGAGTAAAATCCAACCTTGAATAAAGACGAAGTATTTCCGCCATTGTTGACGATGGTTGTTCGAACAGTGATATCTGAACCAGGCGATACGTGGTCATCGGAGACAGAAATAGAGTGAATTCTCAATTCAGGCCCAACTGCTCCGAGTTGAATCCATTGTCGTTCAAAGTCAGTATCATCTACGGCGAGTTCAGGAATTGGGCTTGCTTCAGAGTTCGAGACCACTGGGAATTGATTACCTGCAGCATCCCATCCAGTGATGTAGAATCCAACGAAATCTCCTGCACGAGGGGTTATTCTTCCACCATCTGTCAAATCAACAATTGCGGTCCAGGTAACGATTTGGTCCTCTTGTTGCATTCCGAGCAAGGTCGAACCTGCACCGATGGTGATCGTTCGTGTTGAATCCCGCATCACCCAATGAACGGTTTGTTTTGAGCCTGTGAGGTCAGCATCTTCTGTTCCTTGGAACACGACTGGTACCTTGGAAAGGTCGTTGTTGGCTGATATATCAATCACGTTCAGCGGAGCAATCCGTCGAGTGACACGTGGAGCAGCATCGTCAACGATGACCTGTAGTGTCGTTGAGACTAATGTTCCTGTCATGTCCTCCCCACGTCCAGGGATGTTGGTGATAGAGATGAGGCATGTCCTCGTTGGTGAGGACTGGAGGGTACTCGCTGATGATAGCGGGACTTCGACATCATAACCGCCGTCGTTGGTTAAGGACCCATCACTCCACAGTTTTTCTCCATCAAAGACTTCGACGAGAATACCAACGTCCCTTGGAGCAGCAACATTGCTTCCTTCGTAAACAACTCTTCCAGTAAATGCCAATCGGTCGTCATTCCGAACTCGTGTACCATCGGCAATTGGGCCAGTTCTTGGTTCGCTTATATCCTCGACCGAGAACATTTCTGGGTCGAGCATAAGGTCGTTTTCGACCCTGAATGTATGCTCAAGCAAGAGGATTCTTGATGGGTCAGCATTGCCAAGTTCCTTGTAAAGAAGAGCGACATCGCCCATTTCTTCGTCAGGCCAGTCCCATGAGAATTTAAATTGGAATGTCACGATAATCCATGGCAATCCTGATTCGTTCGTTGTTTCGACCATGGTGCTCGTTGGAAGGAGTTCGATGTACGGTGAATCTGACCAAAATGTATTGTTGCGGCCCGAATAGGAAATTGCTTGGGCATCACGAAGTGGATTTGGTCCCTCGAAATCAAAGACAAGGGAAATAAATTCAAAGTCAATCACAGTGTTTGCATCAATGAATCCTAATTCAATTGTTTGTGTTAAACCGGCATAGACTGAGTCATCATCGTTGTGACCAACCCAATCTAAGCCAGTGAAAATAGCTGCAGAGTCCTTTCGAGTCCTAAATGTCGCATCGTCATACGTGAAGCCAGGTTCTGATTCAAATTTCAAGATGTTATCGTCATCATCCATGACAGTGTAATGCAATGGGTTTCCTGCTTGATCGCCACCATCCCAGAAGTACGATACTCGGCCCATGTTTGGATTTCTTGAAGTGTCAATTGTGGTGAGGAACCATTTGTTCTTTGCAATGGTGTTGTTTGATACAAGTTTGCTCGCATATTCATTGTCATCAGCGATACCATTTCTGTTGAGGTCGTGGTCGGATTCAACCCAATAAAACAAGCGAAGTTCCATTGGGTGACCAACATCATCGTTGACGAGAATCTTCACATCCTGTTCTCGATTTGCAGCTTCGTACGAATCCTCCTTTGGATAGACATCCATACGTTCTGGTGCCGTAGCGTCAACCTTGTATGTTCGACGCCAGTCCGCATTTGGTTGCAAGACTTTGTCAGGATTCTTGTTGTTGTAGGTTTGAACTTCGTATGTCATGCCGTCAGGGACGTTGATGTTTGGTAAGTCAACAGAAATGAAGAACGAACCATTGTTGTTGGTTGTGTCCCTCGCTGTTGCTTCAACGTAACCATTTCTTGAGACTCTGACATCGAATTCACTGTCTTTAGGAGCATCTTCAGAATCGATAAACCACATCGCTCCAGTAAATTTGAGCGCTTCACCTGCTGCTACCCATGAACCATCTGGAACGTCCAATGAGGTGACTTCTCCATCATTATCTCGAACTTCAAGCCATCCAAGCCCGTAGGTTTGATTGACTTTTAATCCATAACTGCTCATCAAATGAAGAGGTTCAAAGCCTTGTGAGTCCATGCATCCGACTCTAAATTTGACATCATTCTGGTCAGGGAAATCTGATGTAATGTAGAATTTCCAATGGATTTCGAGAATACCATTGTTTTCAACTGAATACGATGATTGGTCAACGCTGATGTACATGCCCGGGTCATTCGGCGCAGGGAAAATATCTCCCGATTCCCAATAGAGTGTGGGGTTATTAGCAATACTGTTGGTTCGAATTTCCAAAGAAGCTTGACTGATACCAGAAGCATCTTCACCGATCACATGCCGAGAGACGACTTCGTATGGTGTAGCACGCTCATGAAGAATCGTGTTTTCAGGAATGGTGATGTCGAGATTCACAGTTTGCATTGTGTATGTTATTGAAAATGATTCGAGGGAGAGAATTCCACTTGACTTTGAACGAAGGTCGATTTGGATGTCAGCGATCCCTGCTCCTTGGTCAGGTATTTTTGCGTTGAGCGCGTTGATGATTCCCGCGTGATTTTTCACCTCTAGCTGTCCGAGCAAGGCTCCATTGCTGGCTGGCCAAGTGTAGGCTTGGACTTTGTCAATATTGATTCCAGGCTCCTTTGGAGCGTTGGAGTATTGAGCGATTCTCAAGTCGGTGAGGGTTGGAGTGTTCGCAGAATTCGATGTACTCATCTCTAATCTGAAACAGGTGTAGTAACTGGTTCCACTCGGCATGTTCACATTTTGACCCGGTTGCGTAAAGAGCACCCTTCCGTTCGAGTTTTGGCAACTGGAAGACGAAGATTGAATGCCAAAATAGATGTTAATGTTGGTTCCTGAAGGCACTGATTCGGTCCAGTTTGCGAAAGCAGCAACAACAGAACTTGTTTGCCCCCATTGATACACGTATCCGTAGAGATACCCAGAGGATTGGTAACTTGTGACATAGGACATAGCGAGGTCACCTAAAACAGGTGATACACTCGACGTACCGTTCAAGGTCGCCCTCCATACGAGGAATTGGCCAGACGAAGGGAATGTTATGGTTTGACCGGGGGTTGCTGCAATCCAAGTCGATCCACCATCAACGGATAAGTCAATATCGATCGATGTTCCATAAGGCATGTAACCAAAAATGCCGTCAAGGGATACCTTGTTGACAGAACGGGTAAGAGAAATTGCACTTCCAATGACAAGTTGCGAAGTTTGACTTGGCGTACGAGCATCGAAGAGACTACCGTCGCCGTATTCGTAGATGTATCTCGAATTCGATGTGCAGTAGGAAATGTAGTGGCACCCGAAAAACATCGTGTTGTCTGGTCCATCGACGAGTCCATAGTGGCCAGCATCGGTTGAGGTAATGATGCCTTGTTCGTAGATGAATCCGTTGTTGGAGTTGTAGGTGTAGTGGTAGTGGTGACTCTTTCGGTCGGAATTTGATGCTGAAGGGTGATTGTACATATTGTAAATCACATTTGGCATGTTGACCACCAAGCCAGCACCGTAGGCGTAGTAGTCGGAATTGTATGTCATAAGCCAGGATTGATTGATCACCGTAGGTGATGAAGGATTGACTTCGTTGAGGTAATGATAGTAACTATTCCTGTTCCATGTGGCGACATACATCTTGCCTGTCGCATCATCAAAGTCAACGCCGGTAAGGTAGTTTGAGGAACCAAAGTTGTAACTTGCCTGACATGTCCACATCGTGTTGGTATAGGTCCATTTTGTAAGGATGTAGTAATTTCGAGATGTGGTGTACATCACCGTGTCATTGTATATCGTTGCGTCTGTGAGGTCATAGTAGTTCCCAGTTGTTCCGCATCCTGTGTTACCGGAGTTATATCTTAGGGTTGCAGTACCAATAACGCCTCCTGTTGACGAGTTCACTCGTTCAATTGTCGGTGAAGAGGTGATGTAGGATGAAGAATACCTCAAAACATGATATTCATAGTCAGAAATTGGAACGACAAGTCCTCGGTAGTATCCAGATGTTTGGGAAATCAGCGTTTGTGATACCTTCTTCGTTGGCGAAATGTAACCTTGGTCGCCAAGTGCTATGAATTCTCCAGAGGTGTTGATGGTCGCACTATTCAAGTTACTCACATCAGAAGTTTGGTCAAACCCAGCGTACGATGTCGTCGGTGTGCCTGCGAGAGAAATAACTTGATTGTCAACTTCCAAATTTTGTCGGTACGTGTATGTGTACGGCGAAGGGAGGTAACCGCTGCTCGAAACATAGGCATCGCCGGCTCCGCCGTAGTGGTCATCAGTGGTCCAATTGATCCAAGATGTTGTACTCGCTTCGCCGTTTAAATTGAAGGTCGCAGCGGTGACTTCTGCACCATAGGGCATGGAAACAACACCTGCTGTTCCGTTGCCGGTCCCTGTGAATGTGTATGAGAACGATGTTGTGCCATCTTTGAATTGTGTCTCAGTCGTGGCACCAGAAGCCAATGGCGACATTGTCGAGAGGGTGAAAATGAGTACGAGGATTAGGGCACGGCGCATAGGTAGACCTCAAGCGTGAATGCTAATTCTAACTATACCATATCAAGTATTCGCATATCGGTCAAGATACAAATTCGCACATACTTAAAAATTCAAACGAGTCAACAGGAGTATAGGGGGAAAATGCGTGTCAGAAAAACAAGGTCTGTTTGAGCGTCTGTGGGCGAATCAATATGGACGCCAGTATCAGATTTCAGCAATTGCTAGTGGAGCTTCAACGATCATTTTTTTGTTGAGTGGGTACCAACTTCTTTTCATGAATGGTAATCCAAATTATCCAGACTGGCAAGACATGACAGGATTAGCTATCGGAACCCTCGTCATATCGGGAATCTTGATGATGGTTTCTATTCCAACGTTTTTTGTTTTCAAAGGTCATGTTGCTGTTTTAGATGAAGTGATGGCAATCGAAGGTCGGCCTGAACTCAAAAAAAGGTTGTCAGAAGCAGAGCAGGCTGCAAAAGAACTCGGTGCAGGCCACCTAGAAAAATGGACGAAATTCGCTCAAGACAACAAATTGTATCGAAAGTAAATACGGGTGTGAAATCCTGAGTAAAAAAGCAGACCCATTCGTTGTTCTGCTTACAGAATTCGTTCTTGCTGCGGGGATGATCGCCCTTCTCATCTTCGGGTTGTGGGCACACACTGGTTCAATGCCGCCCTTGGTGGTCGTTGAATCAGAATCGATGATGCATAATGAAAATGGTGAAGTTGGCGCAATTGATGCAGGAGATTTAATCCTCGTTCACACGACACCGTTCGACCAAATCATTACCTTTGCAGAAGCTTCGAACCCGGATTCTTCGTCCTATGGTTATGAGCAGCATGGCATGTATGGTGATGTGATTATTTTCAAGAAGAATGGTGGTGAAGAAACACCAATCATTCATCGAGCCATTCTCGAAGTACAGCCATTCTCTTTCGTTTCATCCACAAATAATTCAACCAACCCTTGCCCTAATGGAGGGATTTACGACGCCGAGTGGCTAAATGTGGACGGTCAATTTGGAGTCTGTGTCATGACATGGCAGGTTCCCGGAACAGGAATAGCAGACGTTGAGAATATCAGCATTGAATTTGATGGCGAACAACACGCACGCTATGACTGCAAATTTGGAGTGATGGCTCACGAGGGATTAACCCAGCATCTCAGTATTCGGGAATGGACACCGACGCATGCAGGATTCTTGACCCTCGGCGATAACAATCACTGTTCTGTTGACCAGCGTCGAGTAATCAGTTCGGGAGGGTCATTGGATGGTCCTGTGCGTGAGTCTTGGATGATCGGTACGGCTGGTGGTGAAATACCTTGGTTAGGCACTGTGAAATTGATGGTTAGCGGTCCACCATCGCCAGGAACATACTATGTCCCGAGTTCATCATTTGTCTTCCTCTTTCTCGTCATCGGTATGGTGTTTATCGCACCTGTTGTCTACGAGAAATTAGCAATAAAAATTATTTCCAATTCACCAGAATTTGAAGAGGTAAAAACCTACGCTGAAGAAGAATGATTGTGCTTTTTGATGGCTTCATCAAGGGACAACTCTCCAACAGCAACAGAATATGCGAGTGAAGTAGAAATTGATACCTTGCCTTCTGATACTTCTCGACTCTCTCGTTGGATGTTTCGCAGGTCGCCTTTACTTGGTTCAATCGTGCGTTCCTCAAAGACGAGAGTACCTGATTTCATTGCTATTCGGACTGCGGCCTGAGTGTGGTCATGTCTGTTCCTGCCTTTACTTGTTGATTTTTCATCGATAATTTCGACGCGATATCCACGATGGAAACTTCGGTTGATAATTTGGTCCCTATGCAGAGGGGAGCCGTTGCCAATTTTTACTTGAATTGAGTGAGTACTGTAACGACGACCAAGTTTTGATAGAAATTCAAACAACTCATCGAACGATTCAGTCTGTTGAACTCCGACGATTGTAGCGTCGGTTCTCCACGCACAAGCGGGACGAGGACCGGGATCAATACCGATGGTCAACAATGAGGTTTCATCGATTTGATGAACTGCTCTGTAATAATCCTCTATCGCCTCATCTATGTTTTCCGAATCCACCAAAATAGAATTAAGATGAGAATTTTTTATTTTGTCGGTAAATAAAACACCAAATTCAGGCACGGGTTCTTCAATTTCCAATACTTCAAAACGTATGTTTTCTTCTCGTAATCGTTGCATGAGGCGAAATGACATCACAAAATCATCAGTTTGAATGTATGCCCTGTGCACAGTGCTGGCTCATCATAATTCTCTTCTAACCTATCGGTGTTTTTTGTTGATAGAAAATTGAACACAAATCGCGTCAATTCTCCGAAGTGGCTAAGAACGATTGACGATGTTGAGCATGCATGGGTCAAAATTACGAGCGAGAATTACGGCTTGTATTGGCGGGAAAAAAGAAGAATGTCGAGGGCGTCATTCGTTCATGCTCAATTGAAGAAAAAAATCGAATGCGCATGGTTCTCAAAAAACCATTTTTTGTGATACGTGTAGCTGGCTCGGGTATCGAAGGAAGCGGCGATATTTTTGCAGCGAGGAGTGATTACAGTTTTCCAATTGAAGTCAAATCTTCCCATTCAGAAAAATTGTATTTTGATGAACGGCTTCGAGAACAGTACAATGCGATTCGAAGAGATTGTCAACGAAGCGAATTGCTTCCATTGTATGCTTTTCGACGTAAGGGTGTTCGAGGAGACTCATGGCGATTGTTTCGAGTTGAGACAGGAGCCGTCACGGCAAAGCAGTGGCAATTGGCTCAACGGATACCCCCACTTCCAACAACGAGAACGGGTTCAGTGTATCTGAATTGGGATGATGGTTTGCCGCTCAATAAGTTCATTTCACTCATTTGTTATGATTCCAATCAACATGTGGATGAGCCGAATGAACAAACTAATGTCTTCGATGAGGCTGTAAAACGGAGTCAAATCTTTGCAGAATTAGAACGACGTAGAACTGAATCTACGGTGTTTAAAAGTAAGGTATGAGTATCGTTATCATCAACATGATGAATAAAAAGAGTGATGAAAAACTGGTCGCCTTTTGTGCAAAATGCTCGACCCATAACGGATGAGTATCACCCAGCCCTAATTTTCTTCTCAAGCGCTTGAACCTGTCCAGCCATCCATGAGCAAAGTCTCTGAACATATGTCCCCCGTCAAATGGTACAATAGGGATAAGATTCGTGAATCCAAGAAGAATGTTGACCCAAATGAGCCAAAAGAACAGGTGAACAAAAAAGAGTAAACCACCAAGTCCCAATAGGCTTGCAAGGATTCCATCAGATGCTGCTAGTCTAGATTCTTCAAATGGATGAATTGCAACGCCTTGAAATTCAAAAGGAACGATGAGGAGATTGATGAAATGGAATGGAAGAGAAATTGTTCTTGAGATTAATCCACCTTCCCATTCTGGAGAGAGTGGTCCTGCTAATCGGTCAACACCTTGCGTGCCATCCGATATACCTACGACACCTAGAAAGGGGTCGCCTTTTTCAATGCCAATCAATTCTAAATTTTCTTCACTCCAACCTTGTGCTTTGTAATGTTCGAATTTATCACCTAAAATAAGTGTGAGATTTTCTTGGGTACCATTGACATGAAGAACATGAACAGATATGGTATCATTTGCTTGATATCCTTCCATCACATCGTAAAATTGTTGGACGTCTACTACCGTACTTTCATTGATTGAAATAATAATGTCCCAAGGCTCCATTCCAGCAATGTCAGCGCTCTCATCAACAACGACCCCTTGAATATGGACATGTTCGTTGGTGGATGTAAATTGCGTGGCGACAAGGCCGAGCATAATGAGGAAAAACACTGCTGCAAAAATATTGGTCGCAGGCCCTGCTGCAAACATTCGTAATCGTTCCCTTCGAGGTGCCTGACTCAATTCTTCATATTGTGGCTCAGCAAACGCTCCGAGGGGAAGCGGACCGAGTTGAAGCAACCCGAATGATCTTACTCGCATACCGTGGGCCCGAGCCTGTAAACCGTGCCCGAGTTCATGAATTACAAGTGAGACGACGAAAGCAATAATTCCCCAACCGAGAGGTATGACCGGATTTAATCCCGGAATGGCAATTAATTCTGAAGCACCAGGTGGCTCACCTGTTTGAGGGGAAAGAAGCGAAGACACAAATGCAAGAATGACAAGTAAAGCAACAGCAACGAGTGAAATGCTACAAACCCAAACTGAAATTTCACCATACACTCTCCAAAATTTTCTCGGTTTGGCAATTGTTTCCAGTGCTTTCTGGCCTTTATTGGTTCGAACCATAAGCACGAAACCCAAAGCTCTCGATGCATTCCATCGATCGAGTGTACCATTTTTTTCGAGCACTCTAAGAAAGATATACCATGCTACAAAAAGGGTAAAAATGAGTCCAAAATTGAATGAAGGTTGCCACAATGTCGATTCAACGCTCGATTGAACCTCAGCCGCCATCATTACACGTAAGAACACGCCCTCTTTGAATCTTCACTGTGAACATCAAAAAGAGGAAACCTTCAAATCGTGTCGCTAGATTGCAATCACATGAATCCGAGACGTTCACTCATCGAGAACTGGTGTTTAGAATCTTGGGGGGAAATTGCGACCCATTCAACGATGTGGTCAGAGACAGAAGAAAAAACCGAGATGTTCTTTTGTTTTTCAAGTGGCGTCCTCATTGCCGTGTTTTCGTTTCCCTCGGAAGATGAACTTCAACTTGAACAACATTTGCACATTCCAATATCTCGATGGAATGTTGGTTCTATTCAAGCGGATAGGGCAAAGGATGGCAAAGTTCGATTCCGACACATGAGTCAAAGTATCATTCTATCGGCAGAATTCAGAGCTCCAGAATGGGGGCGAGCCTTGCTTGAAGAATGGCTGATGACGATGAGAAGTGAATCCACCCGGCCAAAAGACAGGAATCAACGAATTGTAACGGTTGAACGTCTTCGTGCTTCGGTTGAACGGAATTTGAAAGCCGCATCTCTCGAAAATGCTAGGGCGGAACTTGAGGATGTGAAAATGAAATTACAGATGGCTGAAGACAGACTTGCAGGGTCGTCTGCGGATTAAATTTCATTGGTTGTGTCGATACCAGGGAATTGATCTTCACCTTCTCTGTAGACCGTTCTCATGTTGCTAATGAAATTGCGTTCTTTGACAACAATTGAGTATTCTTTAATTCCAAAATCTTCTTCGCCATCCAAAATACCTAGGAGGACACTCAATGTTATTCGGGCACCTTCTCGATGTGGGAATCCGAAGATGCCCATAGATAATGGTGGTGCGATGACGCTTTCAGCCTTGAGTTCACGTAATCTATCAAAGAGGTTGTAGTAGGTCTCAGGTAAGAGTTCTCGGCGAGAATCATCTTGGTTTGGTCGTCGACAATCTGGACCGACGGCATGGATGATGTGTTTGAATCGGTCAGCGAGAGCATATGGCTCGGTAACAACATTTTCAGTTACCGCACAAGGTGGGGCATTGATTTTTCTCATTTCTAGACAAATATTCCTTGTCACTTGGGTGAGTTCTTTGCCAGCTTTTTGATGAATCATGGCATCAAGACCTTCGCGACCAGACAATCGATTGTTTGCTGGTGTAACAAGTACATCAGCGGAGTGTTCCCACACATCTCCTCCGATGACCTTGAGAACTCCCCATTTGCATGTTCGAGCCATGTATAATTCGACCATCATGTCAAGGAGGGAAGGCCGCCCTACATAGATAGTTCGTATTCAATTGATGACAGTCATCGCATTTTCGATTCGTTTACAGTGAGATGAAAGGAACATGGCTATAACCATGAAGCGAATGGTTAGAATGAGGAAGATGAAACAGGCTCTCGTTCTCGCAGCCTTATTTCTGCTGACCAGTAGTTCTCCATTTCTATCTCAGCCTCAGGAACTCATTTCCTCCTTTGAAAGTCAAGACGATACCGGCAATCGTCATTTTTCATCCAATCAATCAAATCTAACGGTATGGGATGAACTTCCATTTCGAACCATTGCAGTACCAAATGGATTTGCTTATTTGGATGTGTTAAATTATTCAGATGTCGCAGTTCTCGTGAATAATCAATCTGATGTGAGCAAAGAAATTGCTTGGGCTTTTATCGAAGCAAGAAACATTAGTGAAGAGAGAATTTTTATCTTCGATCACCCAAATACTCCAACCGGGGAAACCATCAACAGAAACCAATTCACAACATATTTTCTTGAGCCATTCTATGAGATGCTCATGAACAGAACGAACAGTTCTCAAATCAATTATTTGGTTACCACCAAAGGAATTCCGCTTCGAGTATCTGGCGGCCAAAATACTGCGGCAAGTTTTGACCAAGAAATATCATTGGTCGGAGGACGTTACAATGATTCAATCGGTGGAAGTTGGTGGATCACCCATGATTATGGCCCGTTGGCAGACAATCCAATGAAAGCGTTCACGAGGCAAGAATTTGGATTCTTCCTCGTTTCTCGTTTAACAGGTTATACGACAGAAACCGCTCTTGGATTAATTGAAAAGGCCAACAATAGCCTTGGAAACAGAGGAAATTTTGTTCTTGATTTAGCAACAAACCGAAATGGATCGGGTTACAAGTACTGGAATGACAATTTGTATCTAGCCAACTCAACGCTTAATGGTACATACAACCTTCCTGTTTTCTTCGACGAGGAAACAGAGTTCGTGACCAATGTATCGAATGTCATCGGCTATGCATCTTGGGGTAGTAACGATGGAAATTGGAATGCAAATCGGTTACCGAATGCTGGATTTGATACCTCTGATACTTCATGGAGTACTCAAGCAAGATATTGGAGTCATTCGTTGCCAGCAACCACAGGGAATGAATCGATTCGTATCGATACTCAAAATACAAAGAAACAAGGGGGTCAAAAAGCGCTTTCTGTCACACTTACTCCAGATTGTGATGCACAACTTGGCAACGACCTTAATGGTGTTCTTGCAGAATATTTTGACAACAGAGCTGTGTCATTTAATAGCAACGCAATGCCAAATTTACAAGGTCGATTTCCAAATGCGGTCATCATTCAACCAAACATTAACTTCGGTTCATCGAGCAATCCACCTCCAGGGCTCGATCCACGTTTCAAGGAGTCGTTTAGTGTACGATTTACGGCCTCCATCGATGTTCCAGAGGAAGGAAATTGGACATTCTATCTCAATAGTGATGACGGCTCAGAAATGTGGTTGGATGGACAATCGCTTATTCAAAATCACGGGACACACGGTATGAGAGAAATATCCGGGTATCGAAATTTATCTTCTGGGAATCACGAGTTGAGGGTTGAAATGTTTGAAGGCGGAGGTCCACACGGCGTTATCTTATCGTGGGAAGGCCCAAATCAATCAAAGTCGGTTGTTCCACAATCAGCCCTCAAGGTCTTTACATCGCGCCCACAAACTGATTCAATTCGCCATTCTTGGGATTTTGAATCAGGTTCTGGTTCGACAGCATATGATGGACAAAATTCAGCAAATCTAACATTGCATGATATGAATTCATCGAACTGGGTAAGTTGTCCAGGTGGAACATGTCTATTTTTTGATGGCGTTGATGATTATGCTCAAGTTGATGTGCAAGACTGGTCCGGAAATTTGACCATCAGTCAATTTGTTTTGGTTGAAGATGATAATCAAACCGAATATGCTTCAACATTTGCCATCGATAATGCAGCAGGTTCATCTCAAAGTTTTCAGCATATGATTCAAAATGGGGATTGGAAACAGCACAGTAATTTTTCAAATGTGATTGGCCAACTCAAACTCCACCAGTGGAATCACCTGTCAACAGTTTACGACAATGGAACTGTACATCGTTACATGAATGGAATTCACGTTGGTTCATTTCAACCCAATGTGAGTGATTTTAACAATGTAGACCTCTACAGATTGGGTGTTAATCGAGCAGGTTCAGCTTATTACAAAGGATTCATTGACAAAGTTGTGGTCTACGATGATGCACTATCTCACGAAGAAGTCCATCAGTTATCAAGAGAGGTGTACAAAAATTGTGGACCGTTCTCAGGAGCATCGAGTTCAACAATTGATGTATGGCAAAACATGACAATACCAAATGGCCACACCGGGCATGCATGGATTATCTATGGCTACGGAAGCAGTAGTGGTGAGGCTAGTGGACATTTCGAAATACTTGTGGAAGGGTATGACTCAAATGGTGTTTTACTTTCTCAAAATCAGACAAACTCACAAATTCTAGCAGAAAACTGGAACAGTAGAACACTACGGTTTAGGCCACATGAGAATGTCACATCTTTCCGTATTGTCGTCGAAGTCACGCCACTTGGTGCGAATGCTGATGGTTCATTTTACCTTGATACACTCAATCTACGTTCAATTCGCCCTCACAATGGTTGGGTTGATGGTTCAATAGCCGAAACCGCTGTTTCGACAGGTGGTCGTTCATTTGCTTGGGGTACAGGTTATGGGCAATCCCTTGTGGCAGATTTACTTGAAGACGGTGTATCTGGTCTCAAAGGCTATGTCTACGAGCCGTATTTGACGGCTGTTGGCTACCCCTCAGTCTTGATGGAATCGTATGTCCAAGGATATAATTTAGCGGAAAGTCATGCAGCAGCCAACCTCATCACAGGATGGATGGGTGTTGTTGTGGGCGACCCCAAGATGGCACCATTTGCAGACCAATTTCACGATGTGAACATCATTGACGCCCGCCTCCTCGGCTTTGCAAATGAAAATGAAAATTCTACGGTCGAATTAGCACTGGAAAACACAGGAATGTCGGCTGCAGTCGGTTCAATTGTTGTTGTAAATTTACAAGGAAATGTTTTGCTCAACCAAACCAACCTTACTATTCCGGCTGGCGATCAAAACGGTTCTCGATTCAAAATCGAACTTGATTTCCCCGTATCATCTCTCGATTGGATGAATATTCGAATCAGGTGGCTCAATTCAACTCCAGAACGGAATTTCAAACAAAACATCGTCGACCTTGGCTTTCCCATCAATGCTCAACCAGTGCTTACAGGAGGATATTGTAGTGCTGCTGAACTCGCAAGAGGAGGTTACACGATTTGCAATATTTTGGCATCAGATGATGTCAATGTGACATCGGTCATCGTGGAGTGGAGAGTTGGTTCTTCAGGAGAATGGGTTGCTCAAAATGCATCCTACTTGTTTGGAAATCGTTGGGAAACTGTGGTGACAATTCCAACCACCTCAACACTCGGGAATTTGTCTTTGAGGGCTACAGCCTACGATTCTAATGGACTGTTCGATTTCAAAGAATTTCCAAATGTAACGCGAATATTGAATGCTTCACAATCATGGTATGGCCCTTATATCGAAGGTTTAGATCCTTCGAACTGGGACAGGGCATCAAATCTTCCAATGTCCCCTTCATTTGAACTTCAACGTTCGCAGACATATGTTCTCATCGTGTGTGCAGAGGATGCTGACTTTGAACCTGAATACGAATATCCCACATTGGTAGCAAATAGGGGAAATCTCACAGCGTTAGTTGAGATTGATTCTTCAGAGTTTGGTGTCTATTGTTATGAAGCTTCATTTGAACTTGCACGGTCATCTTCATTAGAACACATTGAATTCAGTTTATTCAACTCGAACATGGTGAGAGTTGCCTATCGAGAAATACAAGTCGGGGATATCGCTCCTATGATTCAACTGACGATCGAATCAGAAAATGGTACGATTTTAGACCGTATAATCAACAACGGTCGCGAATATCTGAGAATTCAAGTTTCTGATATCGATGATGATGAATTCACATTTATCGGTGATTTGAGAATGGTATGGCCGGGTGGAGAAATTCTTCAGGAGCCGATTGACATCGGACAGGGTAACTATGAAATTATTATCCAATTAGAACAAGTACATCATGCACTCGAGTCGGGTAATTTTTGGGCTCAAGTCAGTGGAACGGGCCTCCATGGCTCAACAGCCACCGTGGAGGTTGAATATCCGGTGATTCTCACCCCACCAAAAATTCAATCCACATCATTGTGTGGCATTTCTGGGAAAATAGAATCAATGAATTTTGGTCAAATTGCAACATGGACAGTGGTCATAGAGAGTGATAGGCCGATTGAAACCTCTTCCGTGTCGTTAATCCAAGAAGGTTGGGCAGTTTCATTACCCACTCAAGAAGAACCGGTTTGGTTCGATAATCAAAATGCTTCATTGGATTGCGATCTTGAAATTACAAATGTTGATCAAACCAAAATACACTATCGGGTTCGACTTGATAGTACGTTTATTGAGGGCGAAGGTCAATTGCTAGGCTATCTCAAAGATGTGGATGGTTTAGTCCATTCGATTCAACAATCTATTGAATTTACTCGTGCCCCAACATTATTAGAAACTGAATTACCTCAAAATATTTCCACGGGAGCCGATCTGGCTGCGAAACTCATCGTGTCAGATGATGATGGTCTTTCTGGTATTATCTGTTCCTTGCAAATTTTAGACCAAGAACAAAATGTATTGTCTCAATTTATCGACCTCGCAGGCGAATCTTCAATGTCGAAAAACGAAATCCTGTGGATTTATCCGATTCCTCGGAATGTCGAGAACCAATCAATATCTTTGATGTTTGAGTGCATTAATGAGCAATTTGAATCATTCACTGCTACTCAAATCGTCACCATTGACCCTTATGTAGACCCATGTTTTGAATCAAATTCGAGTGAGTGCTCAGCAAGAGGTAACACATCACAAACTTCGAATGAAGTCGAGTCATCATACATCGGCGTCTTTATCCTTATACTGGTCTGTGTTCTTGCATTATCTGCACTCTTTATCTCACGACATCGGAAGGTGAGTCAACAATGGGCTATCGACAAGGAAGACGCTGCTGGTCTCTCACATGATGTTGAAATCGATGATCTGTTTGACCAAAATTCAACAAATATCATTTCACAGAATGAGGAATTACCTAATTTTGTACCAAGTGGATGGACAATTGACCAATTTGCCTCATGGCTTGAGGGGCCAGTTCCTGAAGATTGGTCAAATGAGCAGTGGGCATCATATGTGGCTGAACATCAGCAAAAGTTGTTCGATTTCAATTCTAATCTAGAGAAGAATTGATGATACAGAACCCTTTCGTCGTGCTATGGCAGTAGGATATGTGCTCATCAACGTTGAACCAGGACTCGAAAGAGAGGTTTTAGAAAACATTCGAGAAGTAGATTATGTTGAAGATGCAACGTTGTTGTTCGGTGACCATGATATTATCCTCAAACTCGTTGCCCCAGAATTAGGACTCATCGCTACAACAGTTGTTTCAAAAATTCGACAAATCAATGGTGTATTGCACACAAAAACGCTTGCTGGTGCTGAAATTTAGTCATTTTTCTCTTTGAACATTGTTGTTTTTTTTGCTATTCGGGAGGGGTACTGCGAGCATTATGTGACGCAGTACAACGCTTTTTTTGAGAAATGACTATATACTCCGTGACACAGTGGTGCTTCGGAGGTAATCCAAATGGCAGACGGAAAGAAATACTTCGTCCTCATGAAGGGCGGAAAAGATACAAGCCAGGTCTTTGCAAGCAAACAACCACGTGGAGCAGCACTCAAAGCTGCTACTCGAGGGCATACGGACATCCGCCTACGAGAGCGAGGAACCAAAAAGGTCCACGTTTTCAGCGGATCCATTGCTATGGTTGACAAGCCAGCAAACGGCCCGGCATGGCTTCCTGACAAGATCAAGAAGGCCAACGTCAAGAAAATGGGCGTTGAACACCTCTGAAAGTCCTCATCGACTTTCAAGTGTCTTGATAACCTGAATCTCAGGTTTCCCGAAAGGGCTGTTGCCCCCTTCCCCTCTTCGGACGGGGAGGCGGCCCCAAATTTTTCTTACTTTTCATTGATTCATTTATATAAAGTACCTCATTTCTGAGACATCAAACAAAGGTAACTGTCCTTGAGAAGATGAGTTGCCATAGTTCAATTCCTGTTGTTCCATCTTGGCTGGCAAAGAAGATATTACCTCCGTGATGATAAATTTCACCGACATATCCACCAGATGGGTCCAAGTCGACGACTTGCCAAGTCGTACCATTGACTGCATGATGAGCCCACAATTCTTCACCTGTCGTACCATCGTTAGCTGAGAAATAGATGGTGTATTGGTATGCCGTCAAATCTTCAGGACCATTGCTTCCAGATGTGGATTGAATGTTCGATACTTCCCAAAAGGAGTTGTTGACAGTATCGTAAACCCACAATTCGAAGTACGAGCCTGATGTTGCTTGCATGTACAATCTCGTACCCATGACGGTAATGTATGATGGTGAACTTCCAGCAACACCAGTCCGAATATCTGCAGCCGTCCACGTTGAATTGTTTGTTGTTTCAAAGGCTTGCAATTCTTTTCCAACACTTCCATCATTTGCAGACATGTAAATCGTCGTTCCCATAACGACCAGACTTGAAGGGCTTGAAGCAAGAGGTCCTGGGTTGATATCGATATCATAGGAGCTACTGGAGGTCGTATTGTACATTCTCAATTCATTGGAAGTAGCATAATAGACATGAGAACCTACGACGACGATCTCTACGGGTCCTGAACCATCATCGACTTTCCAAACGGTTGAATTTGATTGCTCATACGCCCACAAGTCAAAGACACCAGCACCGTCACGGGCAGAAAAATATACTGTCGTGCCTAGTAATGTGAATTGTCCTGCAAAACTATCTGAAGTTCCGGGGTTGATATCCGCAATTCTCCACGCCGTGGTGTTGGATGGATTGAAAATCCATGGTTCAAGTCCGGCCGATGTGTCGCTACCGAGGAACATGAGATGACTTCCCACGGCCTTTAGACCGAGAACAGTACCCGAGTAGACTGAAGTCAACGTTCCGTTCGTGTCAAGAGACCATAACTCTGCACTCCCTCCTGCACTTGCAGTGAAATACATTGTTGAATTCACAGTGACGAAATTTGAAGGAGCGCCGTTACCAGAACCAGCGTTCATATCCACAACTTGAGAGACGGAGAAGGTTGTACAAATGAGCGAACTTGTGAGTATTTCTCCAGCTTCTAATATACCGTTTTGAGCAATGCCTCCGCCTGAACCATCATCAAGCCCCTGTTGAAGCAACTGCCCCGTTCCATTGCATCCAAGATACGAAGGGGCAGTGGTAAGGGTGGCGACCATCATTGTTGAGGTTGAACTTCCATTTGTTCCGTCACTACCATCGTTGCCATCTGCACCATTGCAAACAAAAACGGTATCATCGATTTCACTTGAACCTAAAGCGCCATCACCATTGTCATCGATTCCGGTATCAATACGAGTGCCACCTTCTGGACAATTCACACCGTTTGGCTCAATGCTTGAGACGATGATTGATGTGAGTCCATCTGAACCGTCTGCACCATTTGAGCCATCTTGACCATCGATTCCGTTTGTTCCATCCGAACCATCATCTCCATCTTGGCCATTCGTACCATTTGTTCCATTTACACCGTCTGAGCCGTCTGTGCCGTTGACCCCATCAATTCCATCCGTGCCATTGAGACCAGATTCACCTTGAGGTCCTGTGAGGTCCACATTGAAGTAATTTCCATTTTGACAGACGGCGAAGCCAGAATCATTAGCGACAAAGAAGATTTGATTCTGTAGAGTTTCGTCACAAACTGGTAAATCAAAAGAGGATTGTACGAGATGAAAACTTGAACCAGCTGTACCATTTTCACCTTGTTGACCTTCTTGTCCAGCAGGTCCTTGAGGACCTTCAGCAAACATGGAAGAATACAGGGAAAGAGGTGCAACGATGAGCATGCATACAACGAGAATCAATTGGGTTTTATTTTGCAAGAATGTTGCCGAACCGGCGTTTAGTGAACCTGGTTTCGATTCGACAATCTCTGGTAGAGTATTTGTGGCCGCACCAACTGATGTGACAGTTTCGACTTGAATCCCTTGGTCCATTCTCCATTGATTGATTTGTTCTTGTGTCCAACCCTGCCCCAGAAGTTGTTCATCAGTCCACATGTCGAGAACTTTGAACATCCTATATTAACCGATTTTGGTACAACGATTTGACATATTTTAGAAGAATAATTTTGACTTGATGGAAGAAAAATCACAGACAAAAGTCATATTAACAAGTTCTCAGAATTTAAAACATGAACAAAAAAATAGCTATTTTACTAGCGATTTTATTTGTAACAGTCTCTTTATCGGGTTGTTTACGAGATGGCAAGAAAAAAGGTGACAGTGACGATAGTATGGACTCACCCATGGAAGTTAACGCTGATGATTACAATGTTCTTTACATTGGTCACAGTTTTGGTCGTCCATTTGCAAGTTTGTTAGAAGATTTTGCGCATGCTGCAGGCGAGGCGAACCACGCTCAATACATCGAATTTAGTGGTGGTGAATCCGGTTCACCGGGGCTGTTGTGGGACGATGCTGAGCACCAAGCGAACATCAAAGCCTTCCTTGATACAGGTGAAATTGATGTCTTGATCATGATTTGCTGTTCACCAGAATTCATCAAAACGCTCGATACGGATCAAGCCGTCTGGAATTTCACTGATTATGCTGTTGAGAAGAATCCCGATGTACGCATCGGTTTGGCCATGCCGTGGAAAGATTTCCCTGGAGAATATGAGAACGCGAGCGAGTATGCTACCAATTCGACGCTCGACCTCTATCCGTATTGGGGAAACCTTTCTGACGACCTTAGAGCAGATTATCCAAGTATAGAGGTGTTCACCTTCCATCACGGTGCCCTTGCCTACGAGATGCGCGAGATGTTCGAAGCAGGAGACCTTGATGGAGATTTGGAGCAACTTCAGGGTCCAAAGGCGACCTCACTCTTCACCGACGAGAAGGGCCATGCGGGCGACATGTTCGTCGATACTGGGACACTGATTTGGCTTCATGCAGTTCATGGGGTTGACCCGATGACTATGCCAGAATTCACACAATGGGAAGTTGATATTCGTCAAATTGCTCAAGATAGCCTGGCAGAGTAGAATCAACGATGTTGAACATCAACGTATGACTTGAATGATGATAGCATTCTGGAGAATTCGATGTTCTACAGATTGTTGACGTGATCAATACCCTTACTGCGAAATTGAAGTTCTCCCACCCAAGCAAGGAGGAGTATGAGGCATCCTTGGACTATCAATCGCCCAATGTGCCATCCAGTGCTGTACTGAACATCATTCAGGGGGATATCATTGAGCCACATGTTGAGGTTTGCCCAATACAAAGCGACCAACATGAGAATTCCGAATACTGCTGCCTTTTTTCTGTAGGTCTTCAGTATGATTGCGATACCAAATCCAATTTCCGCAATTCCGCTCGTATAAACCCAGAATGCTGGAAATCCGAGAATTGAGGGAACGATTGGGTTGTACCATTCTGTTCGAATGAAGTGGTCGACGCCTATGATAATGAAGATGATACCGACAACGATTGCAACGGAATCACGGACGGACATGTTACTACGTGCAAAACATCATTGAAAAAGAGATGTTCTCGACGAAGAGTGATATATGTACTCAATCGATAAATTGAGCCGTTTTTCGGGCTAAGTAAGGGATGTATCCGATTAAGAATAGCATGAATCCAAGGCCTGCGAGAGCAGTTAGAGCAAGTATTTCTTCGCTCAGCCCAACAGCAAACAAGACAGCCATTCCACCGGTCACACCAATTGTTTCAATGAAACTAGCAATCGAGGCTTTCCACGAATCAACATAAGAAAAGGTTGACATGTCGCCACGTGCGTCTTTTAGGGCTTTACCCACAGGGTAGATGATCATCTGTCCATAACCAATCAAGGTCACGAGTAAAGTAATGAGTAAAACAATGATGCCAACAACAGAATTCTCTGAGCCAATCGCTATTGCCATAGAAACTCCCCACATGACACCCAAGAGGATAAACGAAACAATCCATCCGAGAATCGAAATGAAACCATATTTGAACACACTCATTGCAGAAGCAAAATTGACCATACTTACTGAGTTGCCAGGGTCAACAGCGGCTACAACCATGGGAGTTTGTACCATGGAGGCTGTTGCCATTTGATTTGTATCCATTGGTGCGGCCATCGTTTGCGAGGGAGCAAAGTTCGGGTCAGCATTCATTTGCTGTGACATGTCTATTGTCGCAGGGGCATTCATTCCAGGGTCTTGTGGTTGCATGAAGAGTTAAAAGATATGTTTCTTTATAACAATTTATCCAATAGCAGCCATGTGGATGTCATAAGTTTGCTCAATAGACATCTCGAAGATATCGTTTTTGTTCCCGCATCATTTTCTTTTCGATGAATTCGGTAGCATCAGTTTCAGACATGCCACCATGTTCAATTGCAATGTCAATCAGTGCCCTGTGAACATCTTTTGCCATTCGACTCTTATCGCCACAAACATAGAAATATGCTCCATTATCGATCCAATTCCACATTTCTTCACCATGTTCTCTCATGCGGTGTTGGACATATATTTTCTCGGCTTGGTCCCTCGACCACGCTGTTGTAAATTTGTAGAGATGTCCCTCATCCATCCAAGATTCAATAGTATCTTTGTAATAATACTCGGTTTTTTCAGATTGATCTCCAAAAAATAGCCAATTTCGTCCGCCACCACCATCATGTACTCGTTGCTCCATGAATGCACGGAATGGTGCAATACCGGTTCCTGGACCAACCATGATGATATCCGTCTCTTTATCCTCAGGAAGAATAAACGATTTCGTTGGAGACATAAACACGCCAATAGGTGCACCGGTATCGCCAATTTCATCTGCTAAAAATTGAGTACATAAACCTCCACGTGGTCTGTTGTTGTATTCGAATCGAACAATACCTACTGTAAGTTCTACATACCCTGGGTGAGCATCATGAGAAGAGGCAATAGAGTACAACCTTGGTTTCAATCTGTCTGCTAGTTCAAGGAATTCTTCAGGAGAATATTTGACATTGAATTCTCTCATGATATCAATGTAATCTCGAGTCCAAAGGTAATCTTCGACGGCTTCTGTTGTTGCATTTATCGCTTCAACCCTTGATGCGGGGTCATCTGATGGTAGACTAGGTAGCAAGACTTGTGCCGAACCACTTGAGCCAGAGACAACCTTCGCTCGACTCCTGTTCACAAATTTCATGGAGATATCCATGCCACTCGATACAATCTTTTGGGCCAAAGAAGCTACGAATTTCTTGTTCGCCATGTGAACTTCAAAATCTTTTTTCAACGCTTCTCGAAGTTCTCGTTCACCATTGTGGGTGGTCACGGTGTGCGATGCGTCCCAGCCTTGAACTTCGATGAGCTCATCAACGATATGAGGGGGGTTTTCTGGAATGACGCCAAGAGCATCACCAACTTTGTAATCGAGTCCTGAATCACCCAATGCAAAGACAACGTGCCGGGTTTCTTTGCTTGAACCCTCACCGTTGAGGATGTAATTCTCGGTGATTTTTGTCATGTAGGGATTTTTTGCAGACCAATCCGACATTGATAACACTCCATTGCGGTAGTTATTTCGAAGAAAATGTCCTTTATCATCATTCGTATATGTCGTTGTGAGCAAACCGACCAACCGATTTGGATATGTAGGGTAAGGTTTTGGAAAATATGTGCCGCCAAAGGTTGAGGTCCTTGGAACAGGAAACGCCTTTCTTCCGCAGGGACGCCTTCATTCTTTGACCCTCATTGACGGTCAACATCTCATCGATGCTCCACCAACAGCGCTTGCATCGCTTCGACTTGCAGACATTCCAATCTCAAACTTGCGAACGATTTTCATCACCCATTTGCACGGAGATCATATTTTCGGTTTTCCTTTTTTATTGCTCGAACGAAAATACATCTCCGACAGAGAGGGAGTGCATCCTTTGCGTGTCATTGTGGCACCTGGAGGTAAAGAACGTCTACAAACGCTTTGTGAGATGGCCTATCCAGGAAGTCTCGGGGAAATTTTTGATCGAATTGAATGGATTGAAACCATGGAGGGAGAAGTTGAAGGTGACCTAAAGTGGAAGAAATTTCCAGTTCAACATGTCGATGAGGTTGACCCGTTTGGCTACAGGTTCAGTTATCCAAACTTTTCATTTGTTCACAGTGGAGATTCGGGCCCTTGTGAATCCCTGTACAATGAGATAAAAACTGTTAACTTTGCAATTGTAGAAATGGGTGTTCCCGATTATGTTCAAACTGATGAACACCACTCTCCTCAAACGATTCAAGATTTATCTGAACTTACAACGACACCTCTCATCGTTACGCATACCTATATCGACAAAGAGGGTGTTAACACACCAGCCATCTCAAGAGACAAGCCAAGCCATCCAAAACACGTGTATCATGCAAACGATGGATTCTCATGTTCGTGGGATGATGAAAAAGGCGAAATCCGATTCATGCACAAAGCATGAAATGTTATTTTTTAATGTAAAACTCCTGTTTTGAAACCCATACTTTTCTTTTGTTTATATACCGAAATAGTTCATGAATCATTCATTTGAACGGACAGAAATATAAGGGGGACTCGGACTCCCAAAAATTGTCCAATGTGCGTTTCTCGTGAACGATTCACAGCGGTATATGAAGGGGAATATAAATGAGCGAACCAAACATCTTTGATGACCTTCTATCAAAGAAATCGCTCTTCAAAAACAAAGAAATTCTCCGCCACGACCACAGCCCTTCTTTGCTACCACATCGAGACGAAGAAATCAGCAAAATATCATATAATCTCGTTGAGGCATTGTATGGGCATATCCCTTCGAACATGACACTGTATGGTGTCACAGGTGCTGGGAAAACGGCTGTTACATCCTACGTCTGTCAGCATCTTGAAGAAAAGGGCAGTCAAAAAGGCCGTAGTGTCGAGACCGTTATGGTGAATTGTCGACAAATCGATACTCAATATCGAGTTCTCACACATATCGGCAATTCATTGTTGGAGGCAAATGAAGCTGAAGAGATTCCTTTCACAGGGTGGCCAACAGATCGTGTCATGAAAGAACTCGTAAAAAGAATGGATAAAAGAGAAGGGGTTTTCATCATCGTTCTAGATGAAATCGACCACCTCGTTCGAAAAGTTGGTGATGATTTATTGTATAATTTAACGAATATCAATTCGATGCTCAAAGTCTCAAGAGCCTGCGTTATAGGGATATCAAATGATCTCAAATTTACAGATTTCCTCGATCCTCGCGTAAAATCTCGCCTCGGTCAACTCGATATTTTGTTCAAACCTTACGATGCTGGACAGTTACAAGATATTTTGAGGCAACGGGCAGACATAGCCTTGGTTCCAGGCATCTTAGGACCAGGCGTTATTGAATTGTGTGCAGCACTAGCAGCCCAAGAACATGGAGATGCTCGTTGTGCTCTTGATTTACTTCGTATTTCGACTGAAAAAGCAGAATTTGCAGGGGACGAAATTGTTCAATCGCATCATGTACGAACAGCCCAACATCAAATCGAATCGGACCAAATCGCCCCAGTCATCTCGTCTTTACCCCGGCAACAAAAGCTCGTTCTTGCAGCAATTCTCATTAACGAATCTGCTGGATTGAGCAATATTCAGACAGGGGAAGTGTATGAGATTTACAGACAGGCATGCAAACACATTCGTCATAATCCACTTACTCAACGACGTATTTCTGGAATAATTCAAAATTTAGACATGCTCGGTCTTATCACAGCACGGACTATTAGTCGAGGCCGTTATGGTCGAACAAAGGAAATTAGTTCAAGCATTCCAAAAAATCTCGAAACCATCCCGCTATTGACTGATGCAGAAGACGATTTGAAACCAATTTTCGAGCATTCGTACAATCACCAATCAAGGTTGGCTTAAATTGGTTAATTATTGGGTGCGTTTATAATCACTATCTAGGTCGGAGCATCATGGCTGAGGGAGAAGCATTCGTACCAAACCAAGAACCAAAGGTTCAGCCACTCAATCCAATATCGAATTGGTTCATGGCCATTGGACTATGGGGTATCTTCCTAACAGTCCTCAACATGTTTGGAAAAGTTCATCCAAATTATCACGTCTCCTGGGGTGGACTTTTGACATTTGAGTTTACGAACAAGGCGTTTGAACCTATTTCCGAAGGTATTCAAGTCACTGCATCTGACGGTGTTTTTGGTCTTGTGTGTATCGCAATGATGTATTCAGCATTCAAAAACATCAATGGCAGCATCGGATTCTCCAACTGGCTCCGAGGGCTTGTGATGAATGAAACTTGGAAATCTTTGGGAGGAGGAGATGAATTGCAACGAACAGTCGCTGCTTGGTGCCTTCTCTTGGGTCTTGTGTTCTACTTCTGGTACGGTATTCAACATACTGCATGGATTGATGTTGGTGTGTACTCAGTGTCCATCGCTCTCGTCGGCTTTGGATTTGCCCTCATCTATTCAATGAATTCTCCAGACGGAGATTCAAACGTTGATTAGGCTCTTTTTGAGAATAATCTTGGATGACCGTGTTTTGCAAAAACAGCATCAATACAACCTTGAAATATTCCAATCATCAACGCTACTCCCCATAGAATAATGATGAATCGAATTCGGATTGATGTGAGGAACTTGATCGATTTTGAATGTTTCAAACTTTGAAAATGAACGGACCCCAATGTGCCGGTCCACATAATACACTCAAACAGGAAGAAGAATAAGAGGAAGAACTTCGAATATTGTATTCGCTCAATGGTGAATAATGGATTCATTGTAATGCTCGATACACCTGTAATCATCATCAACACAAAAAGCAATGTTGCCAAAATGACAGAAAATGATGAGCCCAAGAAATCAAAGGTGTTCTTTGCTCTCTTCCGTCTCGGGTATTTGCGAACAATTCTTGTGTGTGCGCGGGCATCTCTTTTGCGCTTCCCCAAAAAGCGTCGTAGTCCAGTCTCAGGAACATGGTGTACGACGGCCTCAGGAGCATAGAGGATCCTGCCCCCATTCAATAATAATTGAAGGCTTACCTCCATATCCTCAGCGTGATACCACGTTTTACCGAATCCACCGATGTCATCAAGTGATGATTTTTGAAACATTGAACAAGGACCATTTGCAAGAGTTGTGTACCTTGTTCTCGATTTGTATTTACGTTCAATCTCCATTGAACGAAGGAGGCTCACAGGGTCTGAGCCAATGCCAAACATTGTTCTTCCTGTGACAGCTACAATATTTTCCTCTTCCGAACATGCCTGATACGCATTCATGAGATGACTAAGCCAGTTTGGTTCAGGTCGTACATCAATGTCGGTTATAGCAATCCACTCACCACTTGCATTGTCAATAGCATGTTGACGGGCTGCAGAAAGTCCAAGTGGATCTTGTGTGAGAATTTTGGTTTTCGGCCCCCTGGCACCTAACGGGTCATCCCATTTTCGAAGTTCATTTGGAGTTTCATCGGTGGAACCATCGTCAACAACGATGATTTCGAAGGCATCATACAATTGTGTGCTCAATGCATGGAGGCAATGGTCAACCCAATCTGCTCCATTTCGAACGCAAACAGTGATTGAGACAAATGGTGTTGTCAATCAAGCACCTCGAACAGACCTAAAATCCGAGCACATCTTTCTTTTGAAGCAAGTGTTGTGGGTTGTGCAACGACGCCCTTGTGGGGTTGCCCATACAGAATGACAGTCTCAAGAGGCGCACATAAGTGAACAAAAAGAGGTGCTAAATCTTCTTCTCCTTCAACTATAATCACACATTTTTCTTCAGACAAAAAGCATTCTTCAATGGCTTGCAAAAGATCAGGATGTAATCGACCAGCTGGATTTTCTACATACAGTTTGAGATCGAATACTTCGATATCGATTTTCTCAGAATCGGCGAGATCAATTCGCTTCGTTTTACCGTCAATAAGTGCAATGTCTGGTATAACCTCCATGTCGAGAGCAGTTTTTGTTGTGACATCACCGACTGTTACAAGGAGGGATTCTGTGAAATCATATTCAATAAAGATATTTTCAAGTGCGATTGAAGGTTCATTTTCCGGCCCTTCAAACAATGTGCCAAAAGGTTCTTTCAACATCTCACCAACATCTCTCGTCATCAACAATGGATGCTTTCGCCAATCATTTTGAATCCAAGGTAGTCCCTCTGTGTCGATTGTACCATTTCTAATTCGCGTGGAACTGATGATGCCTCCATCAAAACTTGGTAATTGAGGTACAATGATAATATCCAATTCTTTGAGGTGATTTTCAACCCGTATTTTATTGATATTTTCACATTCAAATCTCGTTTCCAACGTTGCAACAATTGCATCTGCTTTTGCATGCGTGGGGGCGGGTCCGTGGCTATCAATCAATTCGAATAATTGGTAATTTGAGTGTTGATGTTCCTTGAGCCAGTGCTCAATGGCCCTCATCCTTACTTCAACAGATTGAATGTGAGGTGATTTTTTCTCTGCATCGCTTTGATTTAAGATATGTATCTCAACCTGACGTGCCATTGAAAGTGCTGTGCTGAGTAATAATTCATGACCTGCATGAAATCGATCGAATGTTCCCCCGAGGAGACAACATTCGTATTGTTTCTGCTCGCTCACAATGACTTCGACACGGCAGTCGATTTTGATTTCATCGCAAGAATTCGATTTCTAATGCGTGATTTTGAAGAAAACCTGTGCCCCGAATTCTAACAGCCTTCTTCATCGTGTCCTCAGAGGCTTGACCCTCGAATTCGGGGCGTACTGTCCGGTGGATTGGTTGTCTCATGGTCATCCTTGCGTCGCATGAGGACCCATAGTCCACCGAGGTTTACCGCATTGCACCACATTTCATCCCTTTCGGTCAATGTGGCCTTCGATTGCGGCCGTACCGTGGTGTCAGACATCACAGTCTTTCGACTCAGCCCGATGTTGCAGGTACGGTGCTTTATCCAAGATCTGCATGTTTTTGAATACATCGTATTAGTCGTGCAATTTTGATGAAAACATTTCAAAGAGATGTTGACCGATAAATGAATCTTCTAGGAGAAATGAGGATGGTGAAAAAGGTGGCCACTGCTCAACAGATTTCGATAACCATCCAAGCAAAGGATGGGTCTTACAACGGGGAATTCCAGACTTTTCACGATGGAGAAGAACTTGATGCAAGTCTGTTAAATGTTCGTTCTCAATTTCAGAATTAGAAATGACCCTCTCAACACTCACGAGATCAATACTTTGGAGATGATCAATCTCCCCGCTAACACCAGGAATGCCCCATTTGTTTTGGTATTGGGAAAGAAGTTGTATTGACCAAGAAATGCGTTGTTTTGAGAGCCAATCTCGACCGGATTTACTTGATGATAGTATACTAAACCAATGAACAGCGTTCTTTTTCCACCAATGCGAAGGAAAATTGTTAATACAGCGTTGAATAAATTCTGCAGATAGTTGTTCTTTGTTTGTACGGTGGTATTTCTGCCATGTTGTAAATACTGGAAATTGATTGAAATCGAATTCTTTTGAGATGAGACGTCCTAACATATTCGTTTTTTCTGTCTCAGAGAACGTTGAAGATTTGAATAACATCTCCAATACATATGTTGAAAATATGGGTTGTTGAGTCCACTTCTCAAACGCCTCCTCAATTTTTACGCGATAGTTTTGGTCGATGAAATCAACAGAAGAAAGAATGATTGCAGCAGCGTTGAATTGGATTTTTTCATCATCGAGTGCTTCGAACAACTTCAGCAAAAACATTGGGTGGCTTAAACTTCTAAGTTTCGTTTCTGACATCATCTCTTCTATCCATTTCCTGCCGCCATACATTGAACTTTTCAACAGCATTTCATCACTCATCAATCTCATGTCAAGTAATTCAACCCAGCCAGGTGGTAATTTGTCATGAATCCGCTCCCATCTCTTAGGGCGTTCTTCCATCGGTGAAGCAATCCAAGACGCAAGCGGTTCTTGACGTTCGATTGAATTTGCCAAATCCGAATCGCCATCTGGGTAGCATCGTATTGCAGCGTGAATTGTTGGCGTGTGAAATTCTGAGCCTAATTCTAAGTTTTGGGCTGTTTGTAGCGAAGTTTGCATGTCGAATTTTTTTAATTCTTCAGCATTTCTTGGGAAAAATTGGAACAGTTGAGGTGCTTGTTCATCACCATGGGTATCTAAGTGGAACGAAAACGTTCCACGTCTTGATATATGTACATCAATTTCGCCAATATTTGACGTAGAGCGAAGAACCATCTGAGCATTCGTTAGTGGTATATCTTCAACTTGTTTTGTTATCACACAAACGCAATGGTTGTAGGAGATGCAACGTTCAAGTAAGTTGTCCTTTGGTAATTTATAGTTCCATTCAAACACCCATGGTGTAGTTGTTGTGAGTAAGAATTCAGCTACGGCCCTTGAACCTCTTTCACTGCATCCTGCAATTGATATGTGCATGAGGTCAGCATTGGAATCGTTGACCCATTCCACGTTCTGAAAATCATTTCGAAGTTCGTTAAGTTGCTTTGATGGCCTAATTTTCTTATCCTTGATTCGACGAAATAAATCAGAGGCTTTTGATTCGACTTTCGAAAAATCAAGTCTTGGATGAATCAATTTAACCCATTCAACGAGTACATTGTATGGCATTTTTGTTTGACGATTTTGTAGAGAAACAGCCGTCATTGATTTTCTTGCGAGCTGTTGAATCAGTAATTCACGCTCAATTGACGAGGTAATGATGGCATGTATGCCTCGATGTATTTGAAATGGAATTTCATGATCTATTTTCCCAAGATAATAATCGCCCAATGAAAATTCTGAGGTTTCAGTTCCATCAAAATTTGAGTTAAACCATGTTTTTTCAGACAATTGCGATTCATGTGATTCCCGAAGAATGTTCCCCCAAACAAGCCCCAATTTTTCTTCAGGATGTTGAAACTCGATCAGCGTCCCTTTTGCAGGTGTTTCAGGTGTGGTTGGACTTCCATCTATTGCATTGTACCATCCAATTGTCGAACCGTGAATCGAAATCCAAGTACCCCCTCCATTTCCTTTGGAGATGTTAGAGGGGTTGTTGCTCTGTTCGAAACCCTTGCTCGGTATGAAATGGAGTTGATTTTTTGGTTGTTTTGTGTAACCTATGAGGACTTTTGAACCTTCAATTTTAATGACGATAGCATCATTATTTGATGGGAACAATCCTACCTTGGCCTTTAGCATATGATGGACCATATCCGAACGAATTCTTTCAACACCCAACTGCGTTAGACGATGAGGGGCTTTACGGATCCCTGTTACATCATCCCTCTGGATATGACCCGTTTCCCGAAGTTGTTTGCAGCCAAGGGACATGTGTGGTAATTTCATACTCGACCATTGTGCTAATTCTGAAACAGTCGCAGGACCGTCCATTAAACAATGCAAGATTTTGCGATGTGTCCGGCTGCGAATTGGACGAATTGTCATAATTTCTCCTCTTTCCAACAATTGTTTGCAAAATTCCGCAGTATATATAAGTTAATCTACAATATAGTTACATTTAGTTATGCATTTCCTGTGGAATGTGTAGAATTTAACTTACTTAATAGGTTTGAATGTAAAAAAAACACCGATATTTATCAGAATTATGTAACAACTTCGTTCATGAAGAGGGCAACGGTTATATTAGTAGCCTCGCTCCTTAGAAACATCAGGTACTGAGTTCAGTAAATGGTAAAATGACAGGAGGAAAAAAGATATGAAAACGACTCGAATCCGAGAAAAAATCAAGAAATATTTGAATGATAGGCCCAGGAACACAGCTGAAATCCTCGAACACATCAACTCCTCCATGCGCCATGGAACAACGAGTCAACAATTAGGCAACGTTCTCTCAAAAGACAAAGACATTGTGAAAGTCGGCTATATCAAGCGATCAGGTATCTTATCAGGTGGCTATGATATTTGCGAATGGGCTACTCGAGTGTGGGTTGCAGAAAATTGCCCTGAATGGGTTGAAGGTAATCCAATCGTCATGGGGCCGGATGGAACGTTCACCACCCATGTTGACAATGAATCATGAATTTAGGCGATCAACCAACATTGGTCATCATCCGCGGACCAGCATGCTCGGGTAAGTCGACACTTGTTCAGGAGATTATCTTAGAACACCCAAAAGCAGTCGTATGCTCAACTGATTCTTTCTTTTATCAACATGGAATGTATGTGTTTGATAAAAATAGACTCAAAGAATACCACCAACTCAATCTAGAACGTTGCATAGATGCTATGGATGCTGAGGCTGCATTGATTATCATTGATAATACAAACATCCTTCCTTGGGAAATGTGTCCATATGTTTGTGCATCAGTTGAGAAAAAATATGTTCTCAAACTTATTTCTTTACCTGCTTTGAACCTTCAAACTCTTCTAGAAAGGAATTTGGAAAGAAAAAATACTGGCAAATTCATACCTCCTGAAATAATCCAACATCATGTTGAGACATATGATGAATCAATTGAGGTTAATGAATTGAAGCGATGGTGTATGTCGACTCAAGGCTAATTGTTTTCGAATATTGCCATTGCATCATCTACACTTGCTCCATCGCAAATAATAGCGTGACAGGCTGCAGTCATTCGTACCGCTTCTTCGGTTTGTTTTTGGTGAATGTTCCTTCCGGTTGCAGCACCACGGCAGCCTGAGATATTTACCTGGTCGTGAAGACGTTGTAAGAAATCGCGTGGAGGAAGTGAGCCACCACCCGAGCAAATAATTCCGGTGCGGCCTGCTGCTTCAACGGCGATTCTGAATGATTCGGGTTGTGTCATGCCATCCCAAGCCCTTGGATAGTTGACTTTTGCAAAGTCAGCACCGATGCATGCGGCAACACCGGCAGCACCAGAGATTAATTGAGGGTCTTTTTCATCTTCCACTGCTTTCCCTCTCGGGTACATCCAAACGACTGAAATCATTCCAAGTTCGTGTGCTTGACGAATAAATTGTGCCGCTTCAGTAAGCATTTCATGCTCAAATTCTGAACCGATGTATATTGTATATCCAATCCCAACAACATTAATTCCATTATGAACGAGTGACATGACATCGTCCATATCCCACATCGATTGTGAAATGGGGTCTCGTTGTTTTGTTTTTACAACATGTGATTTTGAGTTTAGTTTTACCAAGTAAGGGATCTCGGGATAGTCCCGAGCATACATTGAGATGAGACCAAGTTGACCTGCGAGCACGCCAATCGTTCCTTCTGCGTGAGCTCGGGCTCCGATTTCAAAGAGGTGTTTTGGGTCATTTGATGAGAGTGGAATGTTTTGTCCGCCATCATAAAAGTCATCGTTGAGGTGCTCAATCTTTTGATCACAAGCAAAGAGGTTCATCGAACCAGTGCCGCTTGTTGCAGCTCTCATGTTATCCAAATACGTTTCAATTAATTCATCAGGAACATCAGCAGGAACAGAAACTTCCATGTCGCCAACTCCGACTCTTCATTGACCAGTAAAGTTTGCCACTCGCTTTTCGACATATGCGGCAATACCTTCTTTTGCATCCGAACTGTTGAATAACGCTGCTTGAAGTTCTCGCTCGAGTGCGAGGTGATATTCAAATGGAATTTCTGGACCGGTTTGGCACGAGCGCTTGATGTTGCCAACAGCCTTGACGGCTTTGTTTGGCAGGGTAAATTGCGAACACCAGTCGAGGATGTCTCTCCTGAAGTCTTCAGGGGTTCCTTCCCAGATGTGATTGATGAGGTTGAGTCCATGTGCGTCTTCGAAAGACCAAAGTTCACCGGTGACCATCATTTCGAGTGCTTTTGCTTTTCCAACCAATCGTGTGAGTCGTGCAGTTCCACCAGTACCCGCAAGAACACCGAGGTTAATTTCCGGCAAGCCAACTTTTCCAGCATTCTTCCGTGCGATTCGAATGTCAGCAGCCATGGCAATTTCAAGACCTCCACCAACGGCGTGGCCGTTGATAGCACAAACAACGAGTTTTGGTGTTTGTTCAAGTCTTGAAAGGGTTTCATTTGCGTGAAGGCAGAAATTGTACTTGAATCCTGGAGTTACGCTGTTGAGCATTTGAATTGAAGCACCTGCAGAGAAGAACGATGCACCATTACCAGTGAGGATAATGCAGGTGACATCGTCGTCGAAACGAGCTTTTACGATGGCCTCGTCGAGGTCTCGCATCATTTCGTGGGTGTACGTGTTCGGAGACCGGTCACTTGATTCCGTGAGTGGTTTTCCAGCAGAATCCGAGCAAAGTTCAATGACGGCAATACCGTTTTCAGTCACGCCGTAGTTCACAAGATTGTTTGCAAGAGGTTCAAGTTTGAGTCCATATAAGTCGCTCATACCCCAATCCACATGGATAGGTGTTAAGAAGAAATCGCTGAGATTTCTTGCCCCTCGCCTTCGGCTGTGCTCGTGAATGAGACATGTCCTCCACCTCGTCGCACTGCTTCCCATCGTGCTTTGACCTCGAGTGCTTCTTTGCTTTGTTCCCAATGATCTCTTGACTTGGCTTTCCTAAATGGTAGTCTCAAGGGACGGGTAGGTCCTTGCATTCTTTTGAGCATAAATGGAGAGGTGACCAAGAACACCACTTGTTTGAACAAACTCGGACGAAAAAGGCGCCCAATCCATCGCAGGCCATCCCCGCTTTTCTTTTGGTCACGCATCCATTGTTTGCACATTCGTTTGAAGGTTCGGTCACCGACACGGTTCATGAGCCAACGATTCGCAACGCTTGTTCGAACATATGGAAGGAGTTGCCGCCGAACTTCTTTTTCGTAGGGTTTGCCACCAAGCATCTCCTGCGCAGCCAAAACTCCTGACCACACTGCCATACGCATCCCAAAGCCCCACATAAAATCCTGAAGGCCACCGGATTCTCCAATGAAGTGTTGACCAGTTTCCGGAACAGTGTAATGCCCATTGAGTGTGAAGTCACCTTTGCCCCCGACACGCTTGATGGGTTTCATGTCAACGTTAGGGTAAAGACGTTGGTAGCATGCTATCGTTTCGTTGAGAAAACGTTCGCTCTTCTTTTGTTTTCTCCATAGACATGTACAAATGAGGCCAACACCATCGATGATGATCATGTAACTGTATGCACCGGGAGCGAGTTTGTCATTCAATTGAAATGCAATGTGGTTTGGATGTGTGGTATGAAAGATTTCTCCGAGTGCTAGGGCAGAAGTATCCTTCGGACCACATGCAACAATATCTGCATCCTTCTCCTCAATTCGAGATTTGTAATGTATTGTTGCACCTGCCTCTGTAGCCATGCGTTTGAAGGCTTGATCAATGGTATGATCTGAAGTGCCACGTTCGACGATACGGTAAGCGATACCATTGGTTTTCGCTTGCGAAATTTCGTCGTCGGGGTGGATGAGGTCAACCACAGAAAACGATGTCGATTTGAATGAGGTTGAATCGAACCCCCATGATTCCAACTGATCAAAAAAATCTTCATCCATGCTCCAGTTTTCCAGTGCTTGAAAGTCGCCGTCAAATCGGGCCCCTGAATCCGTTCGTATGTCATGAACATGAACATCGTTTCCGGCTCGAGCAAGAAGCGTAGCGGCAGCAAGTCCAGATAGTCCAGCACCCATGATGGTGATGGAATCCTTTCCGCCCATGTCCATGGTAACGAAGCGAGAGGTTTGAATGATGCGTTTCTTTCGCATCACTGTGAGTGGACAAATTCTTGTTGTTGAGGCAAAAGATTCTCTTGACGCAGAATCACTTCTTCAGCAAATGAATTTAGAAGGCTGTGGGGCTGTTGTAAGTTTTCTTGGAATAACGAGGTCGATGGAGGGTGAGCATGAAGTCTACCGTCTAGAATTCGATGCTTGGGAAGATAAACTCGCTGGTGTATTGCACCGCCTTGGCTCAGAGGCGATTGAAACCTTCGGCGTGCTTTCTGTGGCCTTAGCCCATCGTATCGGTAGCGTAGCAGCAAACGAACCAATTGTTGCAATACATGTTGGTAGTGCTCATCGAAAAGAAGCATTTCAAGCATGCGAATGGCTTATCGATACATTGAAAATTCAAGCACCCCTGTGGAAGAAAGAGGTTACCTCAGCAGGTAGCACATGGAAGGAGGGACTTGGTTGAACGAAGACAAATCTGTGGATATCGAAGCGGTCGTTCGTATTCATGAAAAGGAAATTCTCTATCGAAAAGCCGTTGCTACGGGCTTGCTTCGACTTCAACTTGCGACAAAAGAAGCCATAGAATCTGGGGCTGTGAAGAAAGGAGATGTCCTGCAAGCCTCGACGATTGCAGCAATTCAAGCCGTCAAAGATACCCCGCGGATTATTCCACACTGCCATCCAATTCCAATCGAAGGCGTCAACGTCGAGTGGATTTGGGAGGGTACAAATTTACGATGCACAGTGACGGTCGAAGCCATGTACAAAACTGGCGTTGAGATGGAGGCCTTAACAGGTGTTTCTGCAGGTTTGCTCTGTGTCTTTGACATGGTCAAATCATTTGAAAAAGATGAACAAGGGCAATACCAAACTGCACAGTTGGAACAAATACACGTCGTCTCGAAAATCAAGCAATAGCCTATATCCCCATGGAATATTCCTCTCATCATCTCTTGAAAATGAACCGTTGAGTTCATGGGTGTTATCCGTTTGGTTCAATCATGGGAACAACATCTGACCTGAGTGAGGCTTTTCTTAACGCCGTTGAGCAGGCAGCCATTGCTTGTGGCCCTTGGAAAGGAAAGGGAGACAAAAACGCTGCAGATCAAGCAGCGGTCGAGGCGATGAGAGCGTGTTTTGATGAAGTTCCATTCGACGGTAGGGTTGCCATCGGTGAAGGTGAACGTGACGAAGCTCCTATGTTGTACATTGGGGAACCACTCGGCTCGATGGTCGGTATGCCGAACGCCACACAAATTGATATCGCAGTTGACCCGCTTGAATGCACCAACAATTGTGCTTACAACAGACCGAACTCAATAGCCGTTCTTGCAGCGGGTCCTCGTGGAACGTTGCTCCATGCTCCAGATTGTTACATGGACAAGATCGCAGCTGGCAAAGACCTTGAATCCCATCTCTCCCTTGAAGCAGACGTTGCGTACAATCTTGAGCAGATTGCACATGTGAGGGATAAGCCGCTCGAAGAAGTCAAAGTCGTCAGCCTTGACAGAAGCCGACATGAACAATTGTTTCGTGAGGTTCGAGAGGTTGGTGCTGACCTTCACTTACTCGGCGATGGCGATGTTTCGGGTGCAATTTGGGCTGCTAAAGATGATGGACCATTTGACGTTCTCTTAGGTATCGGTGCCGCACCCGAGGGGGTTATTTCAGCAACTGCTATTCGTGGGCTAGGTGGAATTTTTGAAGGTCGTCTCGTGTTTCGAAATGAAGAAGAGGAGCAACGAGCGGTACAGATGGTCGGCGATGACCTCGAGCGATTGTGGAGTGCACAAGATCTCTGTCAAAGCACAAATTCGATTTTTGCTGCAGCAGGTGTCTGCGACGGTTATCTTCCTGGCGTTGTGCTTACTGACAGCGAAGCAACAACGACTTCGGAACTCATTGATGTAGAAGCTGGAAGCGTTATTCAGCGTGTGAAATCCCACGAACTTTAGGCGAAGGATATGGCACAGCAGGTCAGAATCGAGGTTCGACTACCGGAAGGCCACTGGGCAGGTGATGTGTCTCGTCAAAACCCATCAGGGACGCTCCGTATTGAAGAGCACATGCCTTTGTCGCGAGGACGTGGCATGGCAAAATGTTGGAGCGACCTCGATATGAGTACATCCATCAACGACCACGCTGGTGTTGATTCGCTCAAGGCACTCTCGGAAAATAACTTCAGTGTTGACATCGTTGCTGGGGGTGGAGGATTCCTGAAACCTCTTCGAATAACTGGCGTAGTTCCAAGAACACCATTTGAAATTCGAGATGGATGGGTTGAATGGCACATCGAATCTTCAAAGGAAGCACTCAAAGAGCTGTTTCGGTTGTTTGATGAAGATTTCATTCCGTACCGCTTGCTTTCCACACGTCAAAACTCGAGTCGCCTTCTCACGCCAAGACAAATGGAGGTGTTCGAATATGCTCTCAAAAATGGATATTATGACGTACCTCGAAGAATCACATTGTCCGAACTTGCAGAAAAACTAGGTGTAGCCAAATCAACCCTTTCCAGCCAGCTTCAGCGAATTGAATCAGGCGTTATGTTTGCGTTTAAGGATGATATAAGGAAACAAAGCACCTAACATGTTCGTGCGAACATGTTCGTAAAGAGTATAAGTGACACCCCGACATGCGAGAGTCATGGACAACCTTCCGCAAACATGGGACGAATGGATTTCAAACTTCAACGATTGGCAAGACCGCGTAGGATTTAAGCGCGAATGGCTGGGTGATTTCGACCTCTCCATTCAATTTGACTGGGACCGTGCAGGCGATGTCATCGAATATGGTGATTTCATGGGCCAGCGCAAGTGGGAGCGATCGCTCCAAGTGCCTCACCAGAGCATGCGAGACGCCCTCGTTACACTCATCACTGTTCAAGGCGACACAGAATTCGCTTCCGTCGAACAACAACGCCATCTCTTGGCAACAGCACCTACAGATTACGATAGATATGCAGCAGCGAGAATCATGGCTGAAGAACAACGTCACGGTTGGCAAATGGCATATCTCCTCATGACCTACTTTGGACAACAAGGTCGAAGAGAGGCACAAAAATTGCTTGAACGAAATGCACAAGATGGTGACCGATTGCTCGGAGCGTTCAATCGTCCAATGCCACACTGGCTCGACTTTTTCTGCTACACAATGTTCGTTGACAGAGATGGTAAGTTCCAACTCGGCATGTTGTCGACATCTGCTTTCAAACCTCTAGCAGCATCCATGGGTCCGATGCTCAAAGAAGAGTCATTCCATCTTGGAACAGGTTCAAACGGACTCCGACGAATCATCAAAGCAGGCGTTATTCCTCTTGATATGCTTCAGCGGTACATCAACAAATGGGTCGCAACAGCACACGATCTTTTCGGTGTTGACGAATCCTCATCTGCACACTGGGCGTATGTTTGGGGTATCAAGGGACGCTGGGACGAGCGAAAGAAACTCGAAGGCGACATCGAAGTGGACAAAGAGACACTTAACGAAGAAGCCCGAGGTCATTACCATGACGAAATCGAAGGTGAAATTCAGAAACTCAACGGTTACCTACCCGAAGGCGCAGCACCGCTTTACATCCCTCACGAGAACTTTAACCGTGAAATTGGCGCTATGAAAGGAAAGCGATTCTTTACCGACGGAACAGAGTTTACAGGTTCAGACGATGAATGGACAACGTATGTCCGTGAACACCTTCCAACACCTGAAGATGAAGCTGCACTTATCGATTTATTCAAGCAGCAATGGGTTGCCGAAAAACCATTGACAACAAAGCAAATCGAATCAGGTATCGGCGCAACTGCTTAAGTGGTGATCTCATGATACCCGTCTCGCTTTACGGGGTCGACGCAGAGATGTGCGAGCGATTCTATGATGCACTCCCCACATTAGTTGACGACGCATATGAAGATCAAACGTACATCGACGCACTGTATGCTATTCAAGATGAGCGAAGTATCGAGCATATTCGCATCTCGGACATGTGGTCCAACAGGGGCCCTTATGCTTGGCCAGAAGATGTCGAAACCGAAGTTGAAATGGTCCTCAAAACCGTTTCATACCCAGATGTAGCACTCTTGGAACATCTCCTCACACTTGATGATGTGGATGCACAACGTGTTTCAGAGTGGATGCACTTTTCCACCAACGTCTATCCTATTTATTCTGAAAAAGCATGTGCTACATTAACTAAAATGGGCTTACCCACGCCGTACAAACCTGGAGATATTGCAAGCTATGGCTTGTATGTATCAAGAATTGAAGGCTTAAAAATACACGCTCCTGCGAAAGGCTTGCCTGAAATTGGGCTTCCTCGGTCGAGGATGATTCAACTCGGCCTGGAGCGCTTTGCATGAAACAATTCCTCATTCATCTAAAACTGTTTATTGTTGCGATGATTTGGGGTTTTGGTTGGCCAGCTGGTAGAGTTGTCGCACTTGACGTCCCCCCAGTTCTTGCTGCATGGATACGATATGTTATCGCAGTCGTCTGCTTTGTTCTGTACATTAAAGTCACAGGAAAATGGCATATGCCCACAAAAAAGCAGTGGAAAGGACTTTTTCAAATTGGATTTTTCTCAACATTTCTCTATCAACTCTTTTTCATGTTCGGGATGGGTCGTACGGCAGCAGGTGATGCTTCGTTGATGATCACCCTCAATCCGCTTTTCACCGCAGTTTTAGCCTCGTTGTTCATTCATGAAGCATTTACAAAACGGCATGCTCTTGGTGTTGGTTTTGGTTTCACTGGCGTTGCAATCCTCTTCTTTGCATCGCCAAATACAGACCTCGATACATCTGCTCGTTGGTTAGGAAATGCCTTCATCGCATGTGCAGCACTTTCATGGGCTACATCGTCAATTTTGATGAAGAAAGTGATGCTCGGTAACGATCAAGAAGAAGGTCTATCACCACTGATTCTCACAGTTTGGTCATCGGTGACTGGTTTACTTTTCCTCTCACCATTCGTCGTTTTTGAGACCGTTCAAAGTGGAACGTTTCATTCGCCATCGATTGATGCATGGTATGGCATTGTGTTCCTCGCCATCTTCTCAACAGTCGTTTCCTATGTCTGGTATGCTGATGGAATCATCAAGATAGGTGCTGGAAAAGCGGCATTGTATGTGTACCTCATTCCTCCATTCGGTATTCTTGGAGGGTACATTCTTTTGGATGAACAACTCGGATTTTCACTTCTTTTGTCATTTCTCCTTATCGTGAGTGGTGTAGTCATTGCACAGAGCGAGAAGCATCATGAACAAGAACAAGCCACATTGGAACATGGCAATTGAACGAGTCGCCGTCATCGGTGCTGGAACGATGGGAGCAGGTATAGCACAGGTATGTGCACAAGCAGGTTGGACTACTTCGCTTTTTGATGCGTACCCCGAGAGTCTTGACAAGGGTATGCAACGAATTGACGCATTTTGGGATAAAGGAATCGAACGAGGTAAGACGACACCTGCTCAAAAAAATGAATGGCAAAGCAATCTTCGAGCCTCGGGTGAAATGGAGGATGCCGTTGCAGGTGCAGACCTTGTCATCGAAGCCGTTCCAGAAATTCCAAAGTTGAAGCAAGCAGTTTTTTCACAACTGGATGAATTTGCACCCAAGCATGCCGTTCTTGGAACAAATACCTCTTCTCTATCTATCGATATGATCGCTCAAGCGACATCGAGGCCGGATAAAGTAATTGGAATGCATTTTTTTAATCCTGTGCCAATCATGCAATTACTTGAACTTGTAAAGCACGAAACGACGAGTCAAGCAACAATTGATTTCGCTAAAAGCGCGGCTGAAACAATGGGAAAAACCTCCATTCTTGTCAAGGATGTCCCAGGTTTTGCAACGAGCCGATTAGGCGTTGTTTTGGGGAATGAGGCCATTCGAATGTTGGCAGACGGAGTTGCGAGTGCTGAAGATATCGATACTGCCATGGTTCTTGGGTACAAGCACCCGATGGGTCCTCTTCGATTGACGGATTTGGTTGGGCTCGATGTTCGCCGAGACATTCTTCTCAATCTTCAACGCTCATTCAACGACGACCGGTATGCCCCTCACCCCCTGCTCGAACAAATGGTCAGTGAGGGTAAACTCGGGAAAAAATCAGGCCAAGGATTTTTCCAATGGTGAAATTCGTCTTTTGAGATATAAATGATTTGATTGGCTAAGGTTTCCCATAGATAACATTTAGAACGATGAAACAGATTTCAACAAAAGTGATTAAAAAAATCCAGTCCAACATCATTTCTTTTTGAGAAATGACTGAACTCCGTCTTTGAATTCCTGCGTAATTCCAGCTGCCTCGATGAGCGTTTGCTCATGTTTCAAATGTGTCTCAAAGTCGTGGTCAGCTTGAACATGGAGGAGATGCTTCGTTGCTTCTTTGGTGTGACTACCCCATTGACTCCAATGCTTTGCAAGGCCAATAGCGGTTTCAAGTAACGCTCCATCATCACTCACGAGCACATCAATGGCTCCAAGGTCACGAGCTTCACGGGCAGTCCAAATTTCATTCTGTAGAAAGAATTTCCTCGCAACCTGCTCACCGACAAGACGTGGAAGAAGCCAGGTGGTTCCTCCGTCAGGAGAGAGACCCATACTCGCATAAGCTGCTGCAAATTTTGCTTTGGGTGAAGCGATGCGGGCATCACAAGCCAATGCTAAGCCAAGTCCACCGCCTGCTGCTGCACCGTTGACCGCTGCAACGGTAATCGTTGGTGATTGCCGCATCTTAACGATGAGTGGATGAAGAATGTTGGTCAAATCACGAATAAGTTGTGGGGCTTCATTTGCTTCAATGGAGGCTTGGAAGGCATTGATATCCGCTCCAGCCGAGAAAAATCTGCCCTCGCCTGTAATGACGAGCCCTTTGATGTTTGAATCGCCGAGGGCGTCGTTGATGGCATCAGCGATGACGGGAAGAGATGCTCGAGAGAATGACTGACTCGCCATCGAACCAGTCAGTGTAAGAAGTCGAATTCCATCGCTGAGGTCTTCAGTATGCACGGTCATGGTCAACCCTCAGAGTTTGACATTGACATTTTTGACTCGAGTGTAAAATCTGAGTGCTTCTTGACTTTGCTCGACACCAATTCCTGACTGTTTCCATCCGGTGAAAGCGGTTTGTGGGAAGGTGATAGGGAATTCATTGATTGAAACCATGCCACATTGTAGGTCTCTTGCAAATTTGTGCGCCCGACTGAGTTGATTTGTCCATACACCGTTCAGGAGGCCAAATTCTGTGTCGTTTGCCATCGCAAGTGCTTCCTTGTCTTCATTGAATGTCGTTACTGCGAGAACTGGTCCAAACAATTCATCTTGGAACAAGAAATGTTCGGGTTTGACACCTGTAACGACCGTTGGTTCCATGAAGCAACCATCTCCTTCGATTGCAGATCCACCAAGAACCACCTCGCCACCTTCAGCAAGCCCATTTGCGAGTTTTTCCAAAACTTCGTCTCGGTGAGATGTGTGAACAAGACTGCCCATACGAACACCTTCTTCCATACCAGGTCCAACTTTCCATGTGGAGATTTCATCGCATACGGCTTGAACCAAGTCGTCGTGTATTGATTCATGAACGAGAAGCCGAGAGCCAGCCCAACACATTTGCCCGGCATTCATGAAGATTCCAAAACAAATCGCTTTAGCCGCATACTTCAAATTCGCATCTTCAAACACGATATTTGCACCTTTACCACCCAATTCGAGGGTAATTGGGGTGAGGTTTTCGCTTGCTGCAGCCATGACTTGTTTTCCGGTTGGGACACCGCCTGTGAGCACAATACCATCAACGTCCTTGTGGCTTGATAACTGTTGACCAATTTTCGAACCAGAGCCCGTAATGATCTGAACAACATTTTCCGGTAGACCAACTTCTGCATCTTGCATAGCTTTCAACCATGCAAGCAACGACAATGGAGTCCAAGAGGCTGGTTTGGCAATCACTGTACAACCTGCTGCTAACGCAGGAGCGATGGAGCGTAGGGCAAGTTGCAAAGGAAAATTCCAAGGGACAATGTGTGCAGTCACACCGAGCGGTTGCCGTAGTGTGTAGTTGAGGCGTGATCCCGGAACGGGGATAGTTGCGCCTTCGATTTTATCGGTTAAGCCAGCAAAATATTCGAATGTCCATGCGCCATAACGAATTTCGGAAAGTGCTTCTCTGAATGTTTTCCCGTTATTTGTCGACTCAAGAGCAGCTAAGTGTTTTGCTTGAGCGTATGTTGCTTGCGCCATGCGATTGAGCATTCTTCCACGTTCAGCAGGGTCCATTAGTGCCCATTCTTTGGATTGAAAAGCAGCCCTTGAAGCAGCAATGCATTGTTCAACATCTTCTGGGCTTGCCATTGGAATTGTAGCGATCACTTCGGAGGTCGCAGGGTTGATGACCTCACTTTTTTCACCGTTTGAGGATGGCCGCCACCCACCGGAAATGTACATCAATTCATCGTTCATGAACATACGAATGAGAAGGACTTCAAATTGTCATCGGTTGAAGATGATGCTTCTTTCAAAGGATTGTTGAGCCATTGGGCATTGATGCATCACACTCAAGCAGATGAACGGTTCCATCAGCATCGAGTGCTCCCAAGACCAAGAATTGACTAACAAACCCACCTGGAAGCACTTTTTCTTCAAGATTGATTGCACCGACGACTTTTCTCTCCAAGAGTTCGTGAGTTGCATAATTCGTAATTTGTGCAGAACTTTGCAATCTTCCCACAACCGGACCAAAGTCGACTGTTATTTTGTACGATGGTTTTCGCATTTGAGGGTAGTCCTCGACATGAACGATGGTTCCTGTTCGCATATCCACCGATAAAAAGTGTTCAAATCCGATGACTTCTTTTCGAGGTAATTTTTCAGGAGCGTATGGTAAAGCGCTTGAATCAATCGTGTGGCCCATGGACTCGGCAAGGGACATCAAAGTTTCAATCTTGAGTTTTGAGGTTCATATTGCATAATCCTCATGTGCTCATCCACCACATCGATGTCATGGCAGTAGAGGACACGCGACCAACCCCATCGCTTGGCTCAGGAGGCTATCGACCTCGACTGCTGATTATTGCAGGTGCAACAGGCACGGGCAAATCAACAGCATCAATCAAAATTGCTCAACGTGAAGGCTTTCAGCGAATTGTCTCCACAGATAATATTCGAGAAGTCCTTCGGAGCGTGGATGTGGATGAGTCCAATCGAGCATTACACCGTTCATCGTATTCACTAGGTGAGACCAAAGAACCTGTTCAAGATTGGCTTGATACTTGTCAAGTCTTGGAAGACGCCATTCTTGCGACCATTGCAAAATCACGAAGAGAAGGATTTGACCTTGTCATAGAGGGTGTGCATGTTGTGCCAAGTGAACGAATCCTAAGGTCGTGGACGGAATCAGGTGGTTTTGCAATGGGTGTTGTGATGGTTGTTCACGATGAAAATTTACATCAAGCAATGTTTGTTGAACGAGAAAAGAACACCTATCGAAAAGCAGAGCGTTACATTGCAAATCTACAGAGAATTCGTGCAATTCAAGATGGCCTTATCGAGCGTGCAAAAATAGCCAATTGGCCGATTGTTGATCCTCATAGAGTTGATGATGATGTTGAACGAATCATCACATTGTTTCGAAGAAAACAAGCTGATGAAGGATTCGCATCATGATTCAAGAAATTGTGATTGTAAAATCAATTTCAATTTGCATCATCACGTGTTGGTCGGATACACCCAGTTCCCCTGACACAAGAAATTCGTTGTTCGCTGAAGATGTGGCTACGAAGTCCAACAACTTGATTTCAACTCCTCGAATTTCACCATGATGGAGGAGGTCATTCTGAGTGGAATCCAGAGCGAGAAGAATTGCTTCATCGGCGTCAACGCCAGTATCGACCCAAACATTAGTTCGTTTTTCGACGAGATGAGGTAGAATGTCGACCACTTCTGAAGTTGTATCCAACACCGCATCCGAACTGGGTTCATATGGTAATGTCAGCCCAGCAACTTTGACTCCAAAAACGGCCATGGATAGCAGTGACATGAGCAAAACGATACCTGTTGCAAGGAGCATTTGGGCGAAATCATCACCTTCGATGGAATGCGAGGAGGTTTTCATGCAGCGCCGCCTCCTCTACTCCATACGTCGAGTGTTACGGTCCAGATGTCTCCGTTGACATTGAGTAATCGATGCACGGTGACCGTATTGCCATATGGATTTCCAACCGTTCCATAAGGAACTGACATTGCACTATCCTTGGCCATCCAACAATTTGCTTCCTTTCCGGACGCAATAGCACTCTGCAAGAGTGTGCAAGCCTGATTCAATTCTCCTTCTTCGAGGAGTTCGTGGAGTCGACTGTCTCCATCGGTTACAGGTTCAAGACCCAAGCCATAATTCAGGCTATCTTCGGCTGCGAGTTCAAGAGAAGCATCGAATGCAACCGATTCTGCATCTGGGACCTGAACTCGAATGAGAAAGGTGGCAGACATAAAGAAAAGCCAGAAGAGTGTCAACATTTCAAGAATATGGACTTGGCCTTTTTCATCATTGTTCAATCAACTTCACCCCCAGCTGATTGGTTGGGGAACGAAACTACCTGTATTTGGGGCTAGACTTGGAATTTCTGTGACGCCAATGAGATCGTTTGAGAATGCAATGATATTGAACACGACCAATGCGACGACAATCATTAATCCAGATTGCTTAAATCCTGCACTGAAGCGACCTTTGGCCATTAAACCAGCCATTGAACCGTTGCCCATTGCTTGCATGGTCACACCATAATAGAAGACGGTTAAGAAAAACAAGGGGTCGACATTTCGAATCGACATGTTTCCAATCGTCTGTCCTCCACTGTCGCCGCCATCTTCACCACCTGAATTTGAATTAGCAATCGCAGGAATAAACACCTTTGCTAGAACGACGATAACACCGAGGAAAACGAAGTACGATGTCCAAATAACTGCAATGTACGAACCAATAGCACGATTTCGTTCTGCTTCAAGGAATTTAATTTCACGGGAGTCATTTGCAGCGGTCACGAGAATATCTGAAATTTTACCACCCGCCTTGTCCGCTTCTTGAATGAGTGTGATCGCTCTTTTGATGAGTGGCGTCCCGACTCGTTCAGCAAATTGATAGATGACATCTCCAAATTTGATACCCCAACTTAATTGATTCGACATTTTCTTGACTTCATGATTTAATGCACCATATTCGGATGTCGCAAGGGTTTGAACCGCCACCGTCATAGAAAGACCACCTTTCCAATATTCTGCAAGATCACGAAGAAAATCAGGGAATTTTTCTTCCATTTCGTTCTTTGCTTCCTCAACTTTTTCCCAATAGTATGAGGCAGGGAAGATGAGTAAGAAGAACGTAAATCCGAAAAAGTTGAGGAAAATTGTTGGATGGACTTGAGCGATGAAGATATCAATACTAGGTCCAATCCAAAGGGATTTGTTGTTCATGTACGTTGGAATGCCGTCATAGTAATGAATCGTCATATCAAATTTGACTTCATACAATGTTTCTCCTTCTACATTACTCAAGGCAATAAATTCGTAGAGGTCTCCAGCTTCGATATTTTGTAATGTTATTTCACAATCCGTTGATTGACCAGCAGTTCCGTTTTCATAAGCGACAAGGTCTCCATCAGGATTCCGTATTGCAATCGTATATGTTGTGCCTTGTTTTGCATCAATTGAACAATTGAGCCACATCGGTTGTTCAACCACAGCACCACCCGTAGCCTCAGCTGGTACACCCGGGACATTGAAATTTTGAGCCCGCTTTGATACATCGGTCCAAGGTTCAGGTTCCCAGGAAATCACATCGGCTTTATCTTGCAGAATGTTACACGATTGATTTGCTGCATATGTTGGTTTTTGATTCGATTTGAAGTAGTCGCCCATCGGTTGCCCAGTGAGTGGGTCTTGTGCAGTTGCACCGCAGTAGATATTGGTGAACATCGGCTCGCCATTTGCCGTAGGTATGAATCCTGAATTTGTGATCCAGAAAAGACCACTTGTAACCCCGAGAAGAATTGAAAAGAAAAGAATCGTGTACAGTCGTGTGAGGGTTTTATCGTCTTTCGGGAGGTCGAGTTCAACGATGATTTTTTCTTTCTTTCTTGCCATCGTATCACCTCACATTTCCTGTTCTTTGCTGCTTGTGTACACAAGGATGGCGTAAGCGACGTGAATCATTGGAACGAAGCCTAAGACAATGAAGTAGAGCATACTTTCTGACATCTGAGCACCTGAACCAGAAACCCAGAACATAATGACGAGCATGACGATAAGAAACAGCGGCATAGCAACAGCGACCACAATGTATGACTCAGCGAGGAGAGCGATAGATTCGAGGAACATTTGCAATCGAGTACGATTTTCTCTCATGTAATGTTCTGCTCGATTAAGGAAGTAGAGTTTGAGTTGACCACCAGCAGTAAGGGTACCGACCATACCTTGAAAGAACTCGGTGAGCCAAATCGATGCGGCCCTATCAACACTTAATCGCATGGCAGTGATGAGGTCGTAGCCAAGCAATGTGACATCTCTGTAAATCATCGCTGCATCGTCTGCTACATCGCCGTAAATGTCTTTATTCATCGCCAAGGATTTGAAAATTTTTGCAGGTGTTGCGTTCGCCGCAGACATAGCTGCGGTGTAGGAAGCAGCATATGGCAGATATTTCTCAATCATATCCGCTCTTCTCGTCACCTCTCTTTCCGCTCCTCCGGAGTTGTATTTGAATGCAGCATAAGGAACAACGACAGCTCCTACAAACACAATGATGTATTTGAGGAACTCTGGGAAGACACGAAGTGCGTAATCCGGGCAGCCGTTACCCGGTAAGGTCTCGTCCACCAAATCGGCATTCCAATACGCCCAGTCATAGCACGCTGCGACGGTTGCTGGGTCTTGCATGCTTTCGTAAAATGCGATGACACCAATCTCGGGGATAAAGAATATCGAGACAAAGCCGAGTGAAACAAATGTTATGGCAATACAGGTCATGATCACAGTAGACAAATACACCTCTGGCATAATTGGCATGGAGCCTTTGACAAGATTGTCCGACAATTCCTTGTTATTCCTCGCCCTTTTTTTGACAAATGGGCCAACGACTCTTGTGCAGAATCGTTGCCATAATGTCAATTCCATCTTCGACTCACCTCAATTATCGTAATCCATCAACTCGTGCCATAATTTCATGTGGTCGCACATAGTATTCGGTTACAATCTGTGAAACCTGGTCGGCTTTCCTGATATCGTTGAGAACCATCCACTCAAGGATTCTTTTTCTTGTTCTCAGTTCACGTCGCATTTCTTCTTGACTGTAGTTGATTTTTACCATTATTTTCTCGAGAACATAGGATTTTCCACTGAAGACGAAATCATCACTTGAAACGTCCCATCGAAACACTTCGTTGGTGATGACTTCCATTGAGTTTGGATCAATACCGACAATCTCCACAAGTTGCTTCGTCCTTCGAACACGCTTTCCATTGATACGAGTTTGAATTTGAATTGAGCAGGCTTCAAGTGCAGGCAGGAGAACACGAGGAATATCGATTGGCTTATTCTCTAATCTGTGCACAAGTGAAGGAACAGAATCTGCGTGCACAGTTGAGTATGCACAGTGACCTGTTGCCATCGCCTGGAACAACACATATGCTTCAGCACCACGAATCTCACCCACGATGATGTACTCAGGCCGTTCACGAAGTGCTGCCTTGAGAAGTTCGAATTCTCCAATGACACCATCTGACGATTCACCACCAAATCCTTGTCTTGTCAAACCAGGAACCCAGTTTGGTTGGGGAATATTTACCTCTCGAGTTGATTCGATAGATACAATCTTCATTTGCCATGGAATGAAAACACACATAGCGTTGAGTGTCGTTGTTTTTCCTGATGCTGTACCTCCGACGAAAAGCATTGGTACTTCATTCTGGAACGCAATCCAAAGGTATGCAACCATGAGTGAAGACATCGTTCGGAAAGCCACAATATCTGCTGGTGAAAATGGATCGTCTTTGAATCGTCGAATGCAAAATGCTGAACCACGGGTCGAAATTTCGTGACCAAGTTTCATGACAATTCGAGACCCATCCATCAGCGTTGCGTCAAGAAGTGGTTCTGCCACAGAAATATGTTTTCCACAACGCTGAGCGAGTTTAATGACGTACGATTCGAGTTCTTCATCGGTTGTCCATACAACCGTTGTTTCCACAGATTCAAATTTTCTATGGTAGGCGAAAATGGGAACATTCGTTCCGTCGAGTGAAATATCTTCAACGTTCACATCATTCATGAGGACATCCATGAGACCGTAACCAATCAAATCACGTCGAATATAATAGAAAATCTTAGATTTCGATTTCTTGTTGATTTTCATACCATAGGATTTGATGACTTTATCCATTGCTGTTCGTATATATGCTTCTGGATTTGCATCAATATCTTCGATGTTCGCGGTGAGTGAACGAATGAAAATATCCAGAATCTCGTCTCGTTGCTCCTGTTCTTTTTTGGTCATAGGCGGTTCAATAATTTGGTAAATGATGTTCAGCGTTTGTTTGTCGCGTACGATTCGAGCAAATGCGTGTGGAGGCATAACAGGATATTTGTCGAGTTCATCATACTGTGCCTGTGGCTTTTTGCGTCGTTGTTGACCTTCACCTTTTTTCCTTGCCATGCTGACGCCCTCTCCTAACCATGTTAGTTCACTCAATACCCGACTATAACACTTAGGTGTTGAACTTAAGAAAGACGGGCTGAAATTGGTCCTTATTTCAATGTTCAGCCTTCACTCCAATTGAATTCAACCAATCGAAAACATGGTTCGAAAACTCCTCGAGGGTCCCGTCGTTTCCAATGGTTTCATCTGCATTCTTGAGTAAGATGTCAAGCCCCCAACCTATTTCACGTTGATTACGTTGTTCAAACTCTTCTTTACTCCCGTCTTCAGACCGTCCTCTTTTTTGGATTCGTGCGAATCGAATGTCTTCGTGTGTGTCGATTGCAACAGAGATAAAATCTTCACCCCATTCGTGATGGAACACATCGAATTCATCAGTACCTCGCATGCCTTCGATAAGAACGACGTTGTGGCTATTGAGCAGTTCGTTAATCGCCTCAACGAGCCTCACTGCGAGGACATTTTTACCAAATTTCATCCGCATGTCGTGGGCGACTTCTCCAAAAATAGATGGCGATTCTTCAAGGCCTCTGATTTGGACTTCTCTTCGAACCATATCACCCATCGAGAGGATTGGAATGTGGTGTTCAGCCAATATTGCTGCAAACTCTCCTTTGCCTGAGCCAGGCATGCCGCATACTGCAACTACCTTGCCCATGGAAATCCCTGATGCCGATAGCCTTTGAAAATACCCCATCGAACATGAGTTTGAATGTGTCTTCTCTTCAATTTGAGAACTCAGCTTTGCCCCAACGTCGGTCCATTAATTTCCATAAAAATGCAGAAGCGAATAACAAGAAAATCGAGATGCCGATCATCCCAAAGTAACCTTGCTGGACCATTGTTTCGTCATACATTTGAGCAGTTGCGGCTAGGCCACCTTCAGATGTTCTCTCCCACCAATTGCCGTAAAGTGAAACATCGCCTTGTGTGAAAGAAAGCAAAAACAAACCGAGCAGTGGAAGAACTGTTCCTATCCAAAACCATATCATAATCGAAGCATCAAATATTGCTCGATTTGGCCTTAACCCCATCAAAAATGCAGTGAGGGCTACGATGTAAATCGAATTCGCAAGCATCACAATGATGCTTGTTGGAAGCGAAACCCACTCGTCAAGTCGCCAAGCCATCAGGACGATGAAAATAAGGGAAATCCACGACGTAGCAAGGAAGTACACCACAACCTTTGCTCGTATGAGGTCAGGAACTTTCATCGGTAGCCCATTCATGAAATCTGGAGAGTCGAGAATGGTGAGCCATGAGTAGAAATTAAAGCCAAAAAAGCCCAGAAAAGGTGCATAGGAGAGAAGGTTGATGGGAATGGGGGCTTCTGCAAAGTCAATGAGCCATGCCATTCCGAGAAGGACAAGGAGTGGAATTGAGTAAGAAACAGTCATTTTTTTAATTGATCCACTACGAAATAAGTCGACAAATTCCTTTGCAACGAGAAGTCGAATCGTGCCTTTTCCAAGGAAACCTAGTCGATTGTAGGCTGGAGTTAGCAAATCGCCTTTTTGGACAACATGGACATCAAAGTCATCGCGTATCAAAATCGAAGCAAATGCACCAATGACGACAGATGTTCCAAGGGCTATGAGCAATGGGCCAATGAACTGGTTTTCTTGAATGTACATTCCCCACAACGCATGATTGAGGTTAAACACACCAGTTCCGACGCTCAAGGCAAATGCAACAACTGCAAGCGGTGTGAAAAAGGTGAAGGGACGACCAAGCATCCAGAGTGCGGAAATCAAAAACGAAAGAGCAAGTCCTTGAGCGAGCGTTGCAACCATTGCAACCCAAGTCCAAGGTAGCGACGTCCACATGAGCGGGGTGTTTACACCTCCAATCCCGTCGAGGAGGATTCCGATGGCCATACCGAGTATGATTGGGCTAAGGATGAGCATGACGTAAAAGACGAGGTCTTTGATAAAATATGCAAAATGTGCTATTGAGTTTGGTAGTGGAAGAAGAGCGGGCGATGCCAAGAGATAGTTTTTTGATGCTGTTCGCTGAATAATCGCATCTCGTCCCATAAACGCGAAGGTGCCCATGCCCAAACTAAACATGAGTAGTGGTGCATGCAAACCGAAACGAAGTTCATTCCATGTGAACGTTTTCGATTCAATATCGCTTGTTTGAGCAGCCGAATCACCAACCAGGAATTGTAATCCAATCGTTGCTATTGTCGTTACAAACATGAGCATGAGTGGAAATAAGATCATGTGACGTTTTTTTGCGAACTCGAGACTTTTTCGTCGTTCTTCATGAAACATAACTTTGAACGTCGCTCGGAATGCACTCAGGCCCCGCAATGGTTCACGAATGATTTGCCCACCATTGCTCGTTTCAATCGAAACTGGTTTTCCAAGGTTCTCCGGAACTTCGGACCAATCGCGAGATTCGATATAGGTCATCGTCAAATTCATTCCTCCGAATCATCGGTTTCATGACTTCGCTCCACATCTTCAATAGATTTACCCACAAGGCGAATGAAGACATCTTCCAAGGTTTCTTCGGGTGTAAGTTTCATTCCCTTGACCGTACCTGCAGCAAGCACCTTTCCATCGTTGATGATAGCCATACGATTGCAAAGGCGTTCGGCCATCTCAAGAACGTGTGAACACAGAAATATCGTTCCGCCTTCTTTTACATGATCAAGAAGCCACTCTCGGCACTTTCGTTGATAGATTGGGTCTAAATTTGCAAACGGTTCATCCAAGAAGAGCAGTTTTGGTTTGTGGATGAACGCACTTGCGAGCATGACTTTTTGTCGTTGGCCTTTGGAGAGATCTTTGCACATCGTGTCTTGCTTATCTTCAAGTCCAAACCAAGAAATCCAACCGGCCACTGTTTCGTGTAAATCACCAACTCCGCGAAGTCTTGCAACGAATTCCAAAAATTCAACTGGTGTGAGAAACGAAGGAGGCGATTCTGATTCAGGGACAATGCCGATATTCGCTTTGACTTTTTGAGGGTCGTTCACAGCATCGATGCCAAGGACTTCGATTTGGCCCTTGCTCGGTCGAAGTTGACCTGTAAGCAGTTTGATGAAGGTTGATTTGCCAGCCCCGTTGGGACCAAAGACCCCAAAAAATTCGCCTGGATGAACCTCGACATTCAATGGATGAAGGGCGATAAAGTCCCCATATTTTTTCGCCATATCCTTGGCTTTGACAAGAGGAAGCGAAGGTTCAGGCATGGAGCGACGAAGGAACATGAGGTTTTGATTTCTCGCATTTCTTCATCTCAATAAATCGGTGGCATGATGAACTACATCGTCCTCGCTTCAATCATGGAGACTCCCCATCACGAATCAGTTACATTTGAGACACATCAGGTGAATGAATCATCCAATTTTGCTGTGTTGACCATCAATCGACCAGAGAAATTGAACGCTCTCAACCAAGAGGTCATGACCGCACTTGTTGAGTATTCTCAATTTATCGAGCAATGTGACGATATTCGTTGTGTTGTCGTGACCGGTGCGAGACCTCTTCCCGCAGAGGAAGGTAAGAGGGCAAAACCAAACGCATTTGTTGCTGGAGCTGATATCACCGAATTCGTCGATAAAACAAGTCAAGACCGGCCTATTTTCCCGATGAATGGCTGGGAAGCATTGTGGAATCTTTCAAAACCAACCATTGCAATGGTCGATGGATTTGCCCTTGGAGGTGGCTGTGAAATTGCATGCTCATGTGATTTACGAATTGCTTCAACCCGTTCGAAATTTGGTACTCCAGAAATCAATTTGGGTCTTATTCCCGGTGGTGGAGGAACGCAACGACTGGCTTCGCTCATCGGTTATGGAAAAACGATGGAAATGGTGTACACAGGAGAAATGATTGGGGCAGAAGAAGCAAAAGCAATCGGACTCGTCAATCATGTCCTTGAACCAGATGAGTTGGAGGATTTTACATTCTCTATCGCTTCAACGATTGCCAGCAAATCATCCCATACGCTCTCGGTAGCTAAGAAAGTGATTCGTGCAGCCCTCGATGAGAGTATATCTGAAGGCATCAAAATCGAGGAGGATGAGTTCGCTCTCCTCTTTGACACAGAAGACAAGAATATAGGCGTTCAAGCGTTTTTGAATCGAACCGATCCCAATTGGAAACACAAATGAAGATCAACTGTTATGAGTTTCAATCAGTTATTCATTCATCATGTCGTCCTTAAGAGCTGCAAGTTGTCCCGAGGCAGAGGGTAATGGCGGTAATGGAAGTGGTTTTCCATCCGGACCAAGAAGAGGGGGCAGTATTTTTCCATCTGGACCAATGATAGGGGCAGACTCAGCCTCTTCTTCCTTTGAAAGACTGGCGACTGACTCAAAACCGACATCAAGAGGAACTCGAATTCGGAGAATGTTTTGGTCGTCCAAGCGGACAAAAGTGCTACCATAAGTGCGTCCTGGTTCAAGGTTTTCTGGCTCGAGGTGAACAGTCAAACCGTGATTCGGTTGCTTAAGTAACGCAATTATGTCCTCTCTCGGGTCTGCTTCCTGATATTTTTGAGATGCAACAGTACGTATATCTGCGAGTTGGTTTCTTCTTCGTACTTCGATTCGCTCTCGGATTTTATCGTGACGAACTTTTCTTTCCGTAACGGTCACTTGGATATCTGCCTCTTCAAATGTTTCAGGGCTCACCTCAACGACAAATTCTTCTGCAACGTGAACTTCTTCTACTTCAACGACCACCTCATTGTCAGTTTCATGTTCCTCGACTCTGGCTTCAATCGCAGCAATCTTCGCCATTTTCCTTTCTCGGAGGGTTTGTTGAGATTCTTCTGATGAGGTGATTGGTGCAGGCACTTCTTCATCGTCTTCTTCTTCAAGAACGGTTTCAATCAACGGTTGTGGTTGAACTTCAGGCTGTGGTCTTTGAACTTGCTTTGGTTGGTTACCGAGCATGACCCAAAAAAATGCGAGGCCACCTAAAATTGAGATGAGAACCCATTTGTCATTGTCCGTGAGATGTCCAGCACTCAAATAGTAAAAAAACACAGCAATAAAGGATACAGCGATGACATTTCGAACTGCTCCCATCAGATGACCTTCCTTATGCAATTACTCCGAGAGTGTGTCTTTATTTATTGTTCACCCCAAGTCGATATTTTTGAGAATTTCCAAAATAGCCTTTTTTCTATGACTGAATTCATTCTTTTCATCGGAAGAAATTTCTCCGAACGTTGCTCCATGTGTGCTTCGTATTCCTGATTCACCTGGGGCCAAAGATTCACCTTTCAAATCGACATCATTTGGGATAAAAAGTGGGTCGTAAGCAAATCCCTGCTCACCTTTGATGATCGTTGAAATGTATCCCTTGCACTCTCCTCTTCCTATGTATTGTTTTTCTTTAAATTGGAGCATGGCTACCGCTTGAAATGAAGCACTCCTTAACGATCTCAATTGAATAGGATTTTCTGATGTGAGATGTGATAATAACCGAAGGATGCCATCGAGGCCTATGGAATCAAATGTGTATGATGAATACACTCCCGGAAAGCCGTTGAGGGCATCAATGAACAATCCAGCATCCTCGACAAGAACATTTGGCTCTTCTCCGATATCACGCAGGTGAGAAACAGCTTGATTCAATTTTGCAATAGAAATTTCAAGTAAATCAACATGCTGAGGTTCAATAAATTCAAATGATGAAGGATGAAATTGTTTGAGTTCAATATCTAGTGAAGCAAATGCAAGAGATGCTTCTACGAATTTACCTTCATTACCAGTAACAAACCAAATTGTTTCGGTCATAAAGTTCGCTGGAAGTCTGATGTTTTTGAATTGGTAACCTTCATTCCTCCACATGATTGAAATTCTCCCCTTAGCTCCGGGAGGGTATGAATTCGTACATTTTGGTTGCAATTGGCGGTGCAATTGGGGCTATGATGAGGTTTGGTATCTCTGAATTTTTGGAAAATGAACCCTTCCCACAGGCAACGATATTGGTCAATTTGATTGGCTCTTTCCTCATTGGTGTATGTTTTGCAGCAACTGCTCATTCTTCCCTAGGGTTCGAGGCCTCGTTGTTTCTCGTCACGGGCATTCTTGGCGCGTTCACCACAATGTCTGCTTTTTCATTGGAAACAATTCAACTGATTGAACAAAATTTGTGGTCAAGTGTCGTGCCATATGTTCTCATCACAATATTGTGTTGTCCACTTATGGCATTGATTGGGTTGAAATTGGGCGGCAATTTACTCCAAAGTTAGCGTCACCTCTTTTTAGGTTCGATGTTTAGCAATACCGATTGAGATGACACAGAATCTTATCACCACCCTCAACGAAGCATTAGGATGGGAACTGAGAGCCATCAATATGTATGCCCACTTTGCTGCCATTGTTCGCGGCCTTCATAGAATTCAATTTGCCCCTATGTTTCAAGGTGAAGCCACAGAATCTCTTGCTCATGCTGATGTTGTTCGACGGGCTATCGTCAAATTGGACGGCATGCCAGTCACAGAACGAAACAGTACACCCATTTCAAACAGCACTTCATACGAAGATATGCTTCAAAGTGCGTTAGAAACCGAGACAAAAGCTGCTGAAGTGTATGGCACATTACTCAAAATGCTGGAAGATTATGATGATGGAGAATTATACGACGCTATCGAACAGATCTACCTTGCTGAGTTACGGTCGATCGAAGACTTGAGATTAATCACGTCATCTTGATTATTTTGGAACAGCCAGCATCCGTTCAAGAGCGAGCATCGAGCCATGCTGAATTTCCTTGGGAACGACGATTTGATTGGGGACCTCGCCTTCGACAATTCGCTCAAGGACGTCCATCAAGTATGCTGGATGAATCATGTACATTGTAGAGCAAGGGCAAATTTCGCTATCAAGACATTCAATATGTTTGTCCGGGTGTTCATCAGCCAAACGTGCCACCATATTGATTTCAGTTCCAATAGCTACCTCAGCACCAGATTCTAATTGTTGTACAAATGAGCGAATGTATTGTGTTGAACCATATGCATCGGCGAGGTCAACCGTTTCCATAGGGCATTCTGGATGGACGATGACTATGCCTTTTGGATGTCGGGAACGGAAATCATCGATTTGTGCAGGTGTGAATCGTTTGTGAACGGAACAAAAGCCGTGCCAAAGAATAATTCTTGGATGATTGTATTCATGCCCCCAACCGATGCCCGGCGTCCACGTTGGCATAGAATCCTCAGAGACACCCATTGCCAGACCAGTATTTCGCCCAAGGTGTTGGTCAGGAAAGAACAGCACTGAACCATTTTTTCCTGCACGTTCAAATGCCCATTTGAGCACACCTTCTGCGTTCGATGATGTGCAAACGATGCCACCGTGTCTCCCCACAAAATCCTTCAAATCAGCACTTGAATTCATGTAGGTGACTGGAACGAGGAAGGCCTCTCCATCCTTTGCAACGCTCGCTGGGTCGGCTTTAGAAATTGGATCGAGTAAGCCAGTGTCCGAGAGGATAGCATCCCAGGCAACTTGAACATCTTCTAGTGTCGCCATATCAGCCATTGAACATCCAGCCCTCAAATTTGGTAGAACCACATGTTGTTCATCTGAGGTGAGAATGTCGGCTGATTCCGCCATGAAGTGAACTCCACAAAAGACGATGTATTGTGCATTTGAGTCTGCAGCTTTTTGACTGAGCATAAACGAGTCGCCCAAAAAATCAGCGTGCATAACGATGCTGTCCCGCTGATAGTGGTGTCCTAAGATAAGCAATTTGTCACCTAACTGGGTTTTGATTTCTTGAATACGCTCAGAAATTGCCCGTTCTTCATCAGACATTTGCGTTGATGAAAAATCAACAGCACACATTGGCAACGAAACAGTCATCTTGCTCATCTCTCCGACACTGTTCCCCTTTTTGAAGCAAACACCCTACACAATTCACTGTTCAATCATAACAATTGACAACGATATTTAAACACATAATTGAAAAAGAAGCCTAGGGAGCATGAACCATGCCCTTTCAAGAGCAGGAACGCCTTCATCTCGGTGCAGAGGCTGAGGTTTGGCGTGGTTCGTGGTATGGCAACGATGCGATACGAAAACAAAGGCGAAATAGAAGCTGGCGTCATCCCGACCTTGATTATCAACTAGGTGTACGAAGACTCATCAGCGAATGTCGAATACTGCTCAAACTCAATCAGCATCATTTCCCTGTCCCCCGCCTTTACGATGTCGATGTTGAAGGACAGCGAATGGTCATGGAGAGAATTGATGGAATAACTCTTATTGAGGTACTGAATTCTGTTGAAGAAATAGATGAATCAACGAAGAACATCCTGTTTGAAGTTGGACGGATGATTCGTTCTTTGCATCGCTTTGCAATTACACATGGAGACTTATCGACAAACAACATGATCGTTCAGAATAATTCCATTGTCTTCATTGATTTTGGCCTTGCAGCGATTGAGTATGAAGTTGAACGGTTTGGGATTGACCTGCATGTGCTTGATGAGATTCTTGGAGCCTCTCATCCTCATCTTTTTGAAGCAATGGAACAGGTCATTGCTGGATATTTGGCGTACGATGTTGAACACGGTGAAGATGTTGAACTTGAGGGTGGTCGAGTTCCCACAGCAAACGAAGTCATTGTTCGGTTGAATGAAATTCGTGCAAGAGTACGGTATCACGGATAATTATCGATGACGATATTCCTTTTGACGCTGCAATATATGTATGAAAACGACAAACACGGCCAAGACAATTCCAATTTGTAAGACCAAACTTGAGTAAGTTTGTAATGTTGGCTCCCATGTATGAACGCGAACCGTAGAAGTGCCGTCTTCGTCGGACTCAACATACACGATGTGTTGCTCAAGGACTTGAGGTGAGTGTTGATTTAATGTGTCAACTGTCAACACATTTGACTGATTCTTCTCAAAATCAAGGTAGTATAACTCAAAATCTAAATATTGTTCTTGTGGAGTTGTTGGATTCAAATGGTCTTTTCCAACCCATGCTAAACGGCCAAATCCGATCGATGGCTCTGCCGCTTGGTATTTTGGATTACTGACAAGCCATTGTTCAGATGTGTTTCGTTCAAGTAAAACAAGACGGTCGGTTGCAGAAACGTTGATTGTAACGGCAAGGTGGTACTTGTCAAAAGCAATATCGATAATCGATGCGTTTTGTAAATCAACCGGAGTCCCCCACAATTCAAGCACATCATCTTCCATAACAGAAGCACTTGCATTCATCGAAAATTCAAGATGACCTCCAACTCCTATCTGTGAAATCGAAACAGTCGTTGGCTGATTTGAAGTCACATATGCAATTTCATTTCCGTTCGGTACATAGACCATAATATCATCAATGTCGGAAAAATCTCCAGTGATTCTACCCCCATCAAAAGTCGAACCATTTACTCGACCATTTTGAATATACGTCAATGCATAGGCGTTCTCTAATTTGATGATATGGATGTCATATGCATCTTGTACATCCAAGATATTGACAATCGAACCATTATTTTCAAGGTCAAAAATTGAAATATTTTCACGATTTGAAATACCTAAAAAATGGTCCTTAATACTAAATGATGTAATCATTGCTTGTCCAGTATCTTCAAACAACCTTGGCTCGTTGTCTAAGTTTGAAAGATTGTGAACGACCAGAGTTGCAACCCCACTGCGGTTGTCAAGTGTCGCAAGCCATCCATCGGCTGCGACAACAGATTCTGGTGCTTGTACCCCTTCAGCAGGCAATGCTTGATGGGTTAAATCATATGTGACAACTGCAGCGATCAAAATCAAAATGACAACAGCGATTTGACCGGTTTCATTTGAACTAGGATGTTTAAATCGGAGCGCCGTTGTTTTGATTTTATTTTTGATGAAGCTGATGGCTTTTTTCGGTCGGGTCATCACAGTGACCATTCGAGAATTAATTGTTCTCTCATCAAAGAATTTCCACCATCCATTTGCCGTTTTATCGGCATAATGAACCGCAACTGCAGCGACCAACATTCCTCCAATGATGTCAAGGAACCAGTGAATTCCGAGGTATATGATGGTGAATGCAGTGAGAACAATGTATCCAAAAACAGTCAGTCTGTATCGTTTCCATCTATTGTCATGGTCAAATCGAACCAAGCAAAGCCACACACAGAATGGGATGCCGATGTGGAGGGATGGCATGCCGTTACTGAATGGGTCAATTCTTCGGAACCAATCAGCAATCTCCGGCGTGAGTGAATAGGCGATAGTTTCCATACCCGGAATGGTTTTTCCAGTGACCTGCACATTGAAAAAGAGGTAAAAGGGAACGGCGAAAAGGTAGACGTATGTGATTGATAAAGCAACACGGTCCGCCATCCATCGGTCATCAAAATAAGCAAAGTAAAAGATTGAAACATAGCAGATGAACATAAAACCTACGACGTAGAAATGGGTGAGAACATGGCTCAACCAGTCCGCTTGAAATGTTTGTTGAACCCACAAAACAAGGTCGCCTTCGATTGCCCAAATATACGGCGTCATATCGAAACCAGCACTTGCCATGAGGATACGGTCAATCTGGTCCAAAGCGTCTTTTGCGTTGTAAATGATGAACGTCATGAGTATATGAATCCAATACCTACGAAAGAAATCAACAAATGAATGCAATGTCAATCGCATCCACTTTGGCCGATACACTGGCAAAAGCAAGACGCCCATGGCCAACGCAGAAATGAGCCATGTAAGGTAGATGTTTTGCATCTTGCCTCCTCCCAATTTTATCGAACGAGTTTGTCTTCATCAATGCGACGACGATATTTCGGTGATTTGAATCGTTTCACCAAGCACCGTGGACATACGGCTTTCCTCTATCAGGGTCCCGACCATGTGCTAGGTCCCAAATTCGTTCAAATCGATAAATTCCACTTGAGCACCCTTTCGTCCATTCAAATGATAGGGCGTAATTTCCGACGGTTTTCACCGACGGTTTTTCTGGCCGAAGTTTCTCAACTTCACGTCGTAACTCCATGCTGGTTTCATCTTCATTTCTCATCGGTGAGCACTTTGCACAAGGACATGCATGTCGAAGGTCATCGTAGGATATTTTGAACGATTCATCTGAGTCATATGTGACAATCATCTTGGTTTTTTTACGCTCAAGACGAATCATGGTTGGCAGGTCTTCCATGCAATCCCTCAAATGATCTCTAACCCTTGTTGGTCTCCTGATTGCAAATGCTCTTGGATGGCTTGGACAACTTTTGCAAACGCCTTGCTCGATGCACCATCTGGGTCAGAAACAATTCGATGAACACCATCGTCGCCTCCTCGAACAAAGCCAGGGTCAAATGGAAGTGCCCCGAGGAATGGAACGCCGAATTCCTCAGCAGTGGATTTCCCGCCGCCCTCCTTGAAGATGTCGAGAGTCACAGAAAACATTCCCTCCTCGTTTGATGTCGCTTTGAACATCTTGCCTGCAGGGCCGAAAATTTCGACTTCTGAACCAGGCTGTGTTTTGCCTTGAATGGTATAACCGCTCATATTTTCTACGATTCCAATGACGGGAACTTTGAGCGATTGAGAAAATGAAATCGATTTCCTACTATCCAAGAGTGCGACTTGTTGTGGCGTCGTCACAATGACCATGCCATCGATGTTTGGTAACGATTGAGCTACGGTTAAAGGCTCGTCAGAGGTACCAGGGGGGAAGTCAATGATGAGATAATCCAGCACTCCCCAATCCACGTCACCTATGAATTGTTGAATCGCACCAAGTTTGATCGGGCCACGCCAAACAACCGGTGTATCTTCGCTTTCAAGGAGGAAAGCCATACTGATCACCTTGACGCCAAGATGTCCTTCAGCCGGCAAAATCCGTTTATTCTCAACTTGCAATTGTTTTCCATCTAGACCCATCATCTTCGGTACATTTGGGCCAGTGATATCGATGTCAAGAATGCCAACTTTGAATCCTTGTTGGGCGAGTGAAAGTGCAAGTCCAGTGGATACAGTTGATTTTCCGACGCCTCCTTTTCCAGATAGGACCATGATTTTGTGTTTGATATTCCGGCTAATTTCTTCCATTGTCATTTTTCGTTTCATTTGAGCATACGCTTGTTCCATCTGTTGCTGTTGCTGAGCAGTTGCTTCTTGGCTTTCGCTCGATTGACCTGGCGTGTGTATGGAAACTGGTGAATCGGACATGGCCTTTCCACCAACTCTGCCTACTTCAATGCGTTCGTTTTCTCATCTTGCACAGCAATCTCGTGGTTGAGCAGAACAAATCGATACCAACAGCCGTGCGTCAACGTTGTGATGGCCAGTGAGACGAGCGTCGCTTGTGGAACAAAGACCATGTCGGTGTATGCGTATGCTATGCCAACAGCGAGAGGTATACTCAAGAGATATCCACGTTGAAAATTCTTCATTGTTGTATCCTTTACAATCAATATGGGTCCACAAAAATAGGTCATAACGACCAAGAGAAATGCATCGATGTTGAACAAAACCCACAAGTCATACATTGCAAAAACGATATGGAGCACGAAGCCAGTGGCATAAACCAAACAAAAAACGAGGATAGGGTGCATGTGCGAACCTCCACATTACTCTAATGTGTTAAACTTGATAAGGTGTAGCAACCAGCAGTTAGCATGCGTTTTTTGTTTGTTTGCGTGGGCAATACATGCCGCTCTCAATTAGCTGAAGGCATTGCACGTTCCATGGGGCATGAGGCAGTTTCTGCAGGAACGCATCCGGGAGGTGCTGTTGCAGTTCATGCATTAACAATTCTTGAGGAAATGGGTATTGATACCTCAAACATGATGCCGAAATCTGTTGACTCAATTGATACTACAGGCTTCGATCGAATCATTTCAATGGGCTGTGGAGTGTCTTGTCCAAATCTTCCGATTGATGAAGATTGGGGGCTCGATGACCCCGTTGGTCATCCCCTTGAAGTGTATAGAGATGTTGCGAAAACCATCGTTTCTAATCTAAACAGAATCAATCAAGCGTCAACGGATTGAGGGAATTCCCCAGAGCCTTGAATTGAGATTGTGATGACACTGACCATTCGCTCATGTCCTTCCTCACTGGTTACAGTTTCAGAGTTGGATTGAATGTCTGTGACCTCGACGTTTTCAGGGAGTTGTTGTGCAATAATTCCATGTTTTCTTTTACAAAGTTCGGCAACATCAATCGCCCGGCTTGTATTACCACCTCTTGCAACTAAATCAATCTCTAATTCCCCCGATTGCATGGCCATCAAAACTGCACGAATGTACGTATGAAGTGGTTTTTTTCCAACATAAATGATGCGTCGCGTCATCGATAGTCCCCTACAACATTATGGATATTTTATAGGATATAAGTTTAAGTCTCGATGCATCATTAAAATTAGTTCAATTTAGCAAATTTGCTTCAAAGAGTGCGAGCGCCGGGACTCGAACCCGGGTTTAGGCGTTGGCAACGCCCAGTGATAACCACTACACTACGCTCGCTAGCAAACCTCGGATTTCAAGGTGGTTTAAACCATTGTCGGCCAAACGGTATGCCATGGTCCTCAGCACTACTCGTGGTCGAGTCAAAGGCACAGAGAAGGGAAAAAATTTCACAAGGCTGTCGTATCAATGCTCGCCGAATCGCTCAGAGAAGCTGGATTCACCATGCCTTCCCTTCACAAAAAGGAACACGAGAACAAGCACAGCCAAGAATATAACAAGACCGAAGATGAATGCAATCGGATTTGATTCCGATTGATTACCGTCATCCTTTGCTTCTTCCAAAACGACAAATGCAGAGTTGGAAATTTGAGAGCCATACACATCAGTCGAGTAGATCATCATCTCAAATGTTCCAAGAGGTGTTGCATCTCTAACCGAAAGTTCGATCGTGTAAATGCCATCTCCTGAGATTCTATCACCACCTCGCAGTCCATCATCATACATCGGAGTCAATTCATTTGCTCCAAGGGGCGTAAATACGCCAAGTTCAATCATAACTGTTGAAATGCCGTCAGGGTCGAAGATCTCAATTTCAAGTGTTTTCGTTTCATCAGTTTGTTTTTCTATGTTCACCGTCGTAGCATTAATGGTAGGAGGTTCGTTGTTGATGGTGATGATAATTGGTTCTTCCTTTGACATGTTGACTGCGTGAGGGCCTTTGATTTCTGATTCTGAAACACCCAATGGGTACCACACAGAAACAATGCTTTGTGCTCCAAATTCATCAATGAGAATGAACGTCAACGTTTGTTCGCCAGGGCTCATCGAAAACGGCATTTCTACCATAGCAGTCCACATCGCTCCACTTGCATCGAATGGGATGAGATCACCGCCAAGTGCTCTGAGGTCTAGAGTTACATTTTCTACACCGTGACCGTCATAAGCGACGACGTTCATGACCGCTGATTGACCACGTTCCAATGATGTTGGCAAAATTTCAACATCGATCATTCGAGGACCTTGATTTTGAATGAGGATTGTTTGTTGTTCGTTGTCTGTCGCACCAAACGAATCCATAGCAAGAATTTCTACAGGAATCTCACCTGTTTCGAGCCCTTTCACGACAATGGTTGTTGTAAACACATTATCTCCGATTTTCTCATCGCCCTCAAGACCACGGTCATTGAGTTGAACGGTTCCAAGGCCAAGGCTACTCAAATCAGCGGTGACTTGCCTCAAATTCCAAGTTAAATCGTTGACCTCGACTTCGAGATGTGCTACCGAACCACCCTCGCCAAGAACCAATCCTTCTCGAAGTTGAATGGAATCAATGATGGGTGGGGTGTTTCGGTCACTTCCTACGATTGATGGAGAGATGATTTTGTCAAGGGCTTGCGTTTCAAAAAACACGTTGTTTCCACTGCTGATTTCGGACAAATAGATTTCTCTTGTTGTGTTTACCAGTAAGCCATTGAGTGGCCCTTCGACGATAATTGAGCCATGGGCTGTGCCGTCAACAGATGCCCCGTCGCCGTATGTGCCATTCCAATCGATAACTGAGACATTGTGTGTATCCCAGGTTTCGCCCCTGATTGCATTTACATTGACATGGAGAACAGCATCGGATTGGCCATCGAGGACAAACGAATCCCCGGGAGCAAGTGGGATTGGCACAAGGCCAGTTTCTCTTTGAACGGAAAGGTTTCCAAGACCTTCAGCAGGTTCAGGTTCGACTGGGTCTTTTTGAATTGGACTTCGTTCTGGGTATTCATCCCCGCTCGATGGATCGGGTCCAGTCTCATCCCACTTCAGCCGCACAGTTCTGTTGTCCCAATCGGATTGAAGAACTTGAAACTCATACGTGTTGTTGTAGACTTGGCCGATATCTGAAGAGCCAAACCATGAGCCGCCTCCAATCCCAGTAAGGTTGAACCATGATTCTTGATGAATCACGTTAACAACGAAAAATTCTCCAGTAGCATTTGATTGATTTCGCACCGCTTCAATCCCTCGAACGATACCAAATGTCCCTTCGACATCACCCGATAATGTTCCATCGACATGGAGGTCATCGATGGTCGTTGTACCGTTGATATTCTTTTGATGGAGATCAAAAATTGTGCCATTCAGAATAAGGCTTGCATTTTCATCTTGATCTTCTAGTCCGAATGTCCCATCGCCTTGGATTTCTTCCAAATGCAAGACTCGTACTCCGTCAACCCAACGTTCAATGGCTATGAATTTGTTGAGTTCAACATCAAGCCTAGCTCCATCATCGATAAGAACAAAATCGGCCATTGCTTCAATCTGATTATGTTGCATTGTTCTTTGGCCACCTTCATCGAGGTATTCAAGAACAAAGACAGAAATTTCACCGTCGATATTGAGTTCACTTTCATTGTCTATCTGATGAACACCGAGTGACCCCAATGCTTCTAAACGAAGATATTCATCGATTTGTTCATCATTCAGTTCTCGTTTAAGGTACGCTGAAGTGACATTTGCAACGACATCAGTTTCCAACCCAGATTCATTGTTGAGAAACAATATCGTTCCATCCCCATTCGCTTCAAATACTTGCGATGTTAATGTACCATTGACTGTGGTTTCATTTTTCCAAATCGATGAAAAATTGAGGTCGAGAGTGGTCGAATCAGATGCTGTGTTCTCAACACTCCAAAGTTCACCAGAGCCAAGTTCCCAAGATTGAAGGGTTTGCCCGACTCTTTCTTGCCAACCTTGGCCTTCAAACATAAGTTCGAAGACTTGAGGTCCGAAATCATCCGTGTAGTTTTGTTGCATCGACCATGTTGTTGCCAAGGTGATTTCATGGTCATCAATAGGCTGATTCCAAATACCTACACTGAACGTTCTTGAAGTTTGCACGGGAGGGTCGATAGCAATGTCATTCTTCGATACGATTTGAACGCCAATTTGAACAATGTCGGACCAATTCAATGTCGAAGAAGTGTTCAAGAATGCATGCATTTTGTTGTCGATGCTTTGCCATTCAATATTGTATTCTGGATAGACTAAACTCGCAGCGGAATTGATTGAGAAATTAATGTCTAATTCATAATTTGCATTGTCATCAAAAACAAATACATACCCTTGCTCACCTTCGGAGCCCCATGCTACGAGTATGCTTGGTGCTTCAACATCATGATTTTCAGAAACGACCGGGAAACTTGAAAAAATGAGCATCAAGAGCCCCAAAACCACGACTTTCTTGCTTCCCATAACAACCAGTTGACTTGGTCCTCTTCAAAAGTTTTGTATCCCTGTTTCAAAAATCGAGGATGTATCCAAAAATCAATGGAAGAACGATTGTGGCATCACTTTGGATGCTAAATCTTGGTGTATCGATGCCCAATTTCCCCCAAGTTATTTTTTCATTGGGTGGTGCACCAGAATATCCTCCATAGGAGGCAGAAGCATCCGTAATCTGGGCAAACCACGACCAAAGTGGAACATTGCGCTCAAGATCTTGATGAAGCAATGGCACGACACATATCGGAAAATCGCCGGCAATACCTCCTCCGGATTGAAGAAAACCGAGAGGAGATGTATGTTTTTCATAGAATTCGACAAGTGAAATCATGTATCCAATTCCGCTATGAACACATGCTTGTTTTACCTTTCCTTCCAAACATCGTGCTGCGAATATATTGCCCATCGTTGAATCCTCCCAGCCCGGAACAAAGAGTGGGAGGTCGCATTCGGCAGCAGCAAGCAACCATGATTGATCTGGGTCAGCCTCAAAATTTTCGTTCAACTCTCCGGACAGAAGAAGATCGTAGAAGTATTTGTGCGGGAGTTGAGATGTGCCGAGCTCTGAGTGTTGGGTCCAACTTCGCACGAGGTGATGTTCCAACTTCCGAAAGGCTTCTTCTTCGGGAATACACACATCTGTCACTCTGTTGTATTTCAAACGAAGCAGTTCAAGTTCTTGTTCAGGTGAAAGATTTGCGTAATCGGGAATAGATTTGTAACTATTTTTTGCAACCAAATAAAACAAGTCTTCCTCTAAGTTTGCCCCAGTGCACGAAATGCCAGCAATGTGGCCTTCACGAATCATTTGTGCTAAACTTCGACCGATTTGAGCTGTGCTCATTGCACCAGCAAGTGTGAGGAATATTTTTCCATCGTTGCTAAGAAATTCATGAAGGGATTGTGCAGTTCGTTTTAGGGTACCTGCATTGAAGTGTACATAATGTTCGTCTACAAAGCGACGAACACTCATGTCATCACTCACCGTTGAGGAACCGCCTGTGGTATTCCCTATTCATCAATTTGATTGATGGAATGTGTTCTGATAACGAAGCGTGAATGAAATCTGCGATGATGTTCGGGTCGGTCTTTCCACAGGTAAAGCAATCGATTGCAAGCAATCCTCTGTCAGAATAGCAGTGTGCGGAAACATGGCTCTCATCGAGAAGAACGACTGCTGCAAATCCAGGGGGTGATACTGTACCGTCAAATTCTTCGACGTGAGAATGAACTTCCCTTGCCGGACTTTTCGCCACCGCATTTTTGAGGACATTGAGGATAAATTGACCCGTTTTGTGCTCTTCAACAAAAAATTCAGTGTAATCGATGAATACATGCGACCCTTGATTTTCCACTCAAACCACCACACAGCCTTGCGGCTTGCGAGCGCGTTACGGATTTTAATATACCGATGAATCACTTCATATTCCAATTGCTGAAATACGATGACTGCGTTCCATTTTTATGAAAATTAACATTTTGCGATTCTTTCTTCCAGAATCCCATTTTTCTTGCATAACAATGTCCACCAATGACCTTCGTTGCAAGCATCGCAGCGGTGAATTGGGTCAGGGGTGTGTCTGCTTGAGGGACGATTTCGTTGACATCCGCACTGATGACCTGTGCATTTGAGTTAGCGAATAGAACCTCAATGGTTTCTATCGCTTGCCAGAATTGTAAACCACCCGGGACAGGTGTTCCTGTCGAAGGAACAAGAGCCCCATCTAATCCATCGATATCGATGGTCAGGTGAACAGGGCCTTGTATTGCTCTTAACTCATCGAGCCATGCCGTCCAGTGCTCGGCACCGGTGCATGGGTGCTGCGTATCACGAGCGAAGAATGTTGTAATTGCCTCATTCGATTGACTCATAGCATACTCTTCCTTAGAGAATGCACGAATACCGACTTGGAGGAGTCTACCGATGCCCATGTCAACGCTGCGAGATGCAGCACATGCGTGAGAAAAAATCTCTCCCTCGAGTTCCGCTCTCAAATCAGCATGAGCATCGATTTGAACGATGGTGAGTTTTGAGAGGTCTCCAGAGATACTCGGATGCGATTTCAGTGCTTGTACAATTGGTGGTAATATGCTGTGTTCCCCACCTAAGAACAACGGAAAGAGGGTGCCATCGGTGTACGTTAATGCAAAATCGACGATTTCATCCAACTGTCCACGAAGGGTTCCAGCAGTTCCCTCCCATGCTTTTGGCGTGTGGAGAACGAGGTCGCCCGGCAGGTCATCGCCCAAGAGAGGTTCAAACAATTCGACTTGTGCGCTCGCTTGAACGCATGCTTGCGGTCCTTTTGCGGTACCCGTGCCGTACGAAGTTGTAAGTTCGTACGGAAGTTGAAGAACGGCAATATCCGTTGGTCCTTCCCTTGTTTCAAGGTCAAGAAATTGAAGTACATCTTCTCCCTCGGCCATGATGTCCCGCTCATATGACTGCTTCTTGAGATTACCTATGGGGTCAAAATCCGAACATTAGAAACGAATACTTAATAATGTATGGAAGACAATATACTATACTGTAGCGGGGAAAAAAAAGAGGGATGCACATGGGGATGACACTCGACGAACTGACAAGGGCAATTCAGCAACATATCGACTTGGAAATGGAAGAGGAGGTTGCACGTGGTATGGCGGAGCACGCTCTTGGTTTCTTTGGATTTTACAATCGAATCATCGACAACGCTCTCGAGCCAACCGACCGAAACTTGTTCTACATGTTCCAAGATTATGACCTTCTTACCACTGAATCGGAGGAGACCACACTATGGGACGGTCGAGAATGGAGGATTCACTATTGGAAGTTCAAACCCGATCTTAAGGAGCGAGTTGAATCCTACATGCAGCGAAGCAAAAAGACCGAAGAAATCGACCCATATGCCGATGTGTACAGCTCAGGAGCGACTTCGATTTGGACAAGAGAGTCTGAGAAAGTGGTCAACCCCAACGCTTTTACAAGTGACTGGTAGTTTCCTTAGAACCAAGTGTTTTTCTTCGACCACATGTAGCGTAGAACATGCGAGCAGTCTTTGGCGTCTTGGCGTGTCTTCTTCTCGCTTCTGTTCCAACAACAGTTGCTCAACAACCAGACATTGTTCAAGAACACTGGTACCATTCATATGCAACACTGACTGTTGACGTCAATGCTTGGGCAGACGATTACCCTGAAATTGTCGACCTTACCATCGCAGGCCAAACAGAACTTGGCAGGAACTTATGGGTGGTCCGACTTTCTGATTGGTCGACCGACACAAAGCCAGACGGAACACCCAAAGAAGTCGTGTATATCGACGGTGGTCATCATGGCAATGAGCATCTTGGTACCGAACTCGCCTTCCTCACAGCCGAGT
>JAYQSB010000004.1:87863-97742 GCA_038146705.1 Candidatus Poseidoniales archaeon | reverse complement strand
AGGTGCGGTATCATTTTGCTGGGTGACGAAGAAGCGAATGAAATTCCTCCTGAAGGTATCGAAGTACACGCATGGAACGAATTCGTGAATGCTGGCCGAAGTGCTGACATGTTCGAAATTGCCGACGACCCATTCGCCCTCAACACGTTGATTTACACCTCAGGAACCACTGGAAATCCAAAAGGTGTCATGTTGTCAAACTGGAACACATTGTCGAACATTCTCTGTGTTCAATCTGCTTTCAAAATTTACATCGGCGACAAAAACGCAGCATTTCTTCCATGGGCCCACTCCTTTGGTTCAACCTTTGATTTGCACTGGATGATTCGTTGTGGTGTCCACATCAACCTGATTTCAGATTTGACAAAAATTGCAGATGAATGTCAAGAGATCAAGCCTGCAGTACTTCTCGCTGTCCCAAGAGTATGGAACAAATTCTACGACAGAGTCAACAGTCAATTTGATGCTGCAACGGGCCTCAAAAAGAAGTTCATCAATAATGCAAGGAAATCTGCAGCAAAGCGAATCGCAAAGGCTGGTGTCGAATGTGACGCTGTCGAACCAAAGGGCTTCGGTGATAAGTTGTGGGACAAACTCGTATGGAAGAAAGTCCGTGCTCGTTTCGGCGGTAACATCCGATTCTGTATGTCAGGAGCTGCCGCATTATCCCCCGACGTTGCTTCCTTTATCCAGATGGTTGGCTTCAACTGCTACGAAGGCTATGGTTTGACCGAGACATCACCGCTGGTTTCAGCGAATGGTTGGATGGGCCCTGGTAAAAGTAAACTCAACACAGTTGGGCTTGTCGCAAACGGTGTCAACGTCACCATTGATACATCCGCTTGGGATGACCCAGACCGACCTGATGAGGGCGAAATCGTTGTGACTGGTCCAAACGTCATGATGGGGTACTGGAATAATGAAGAAGCGACCAAAGAGGTCATTCCTGAACCAGGCACATTTAGAACTGGTGACCTTGGAAAACTCACAAAAGATGGATACCTCTGCATCACTGGTCGAGTGAAATCTCAATTTAAACTCGAAAATGGAAAGTATGTTGCTCCGTCGTCCCTCGAAGAGAACCTCAAACTCTCACCACTCGTTGAACAGGCTGTTCTCGATGGTCGAAACATGAAGAACACCTTCCTCATCGTCCATCCGAACCTTGAGGCACTTCGAAGTGCTGCGTCGTCAGCAGGTGTTTCCGTCGATACATCTGATGAAGCCATGTGCAAGCAACCTGAAGTCCGAAATTGGTTGCTTGGTGAATTGCAAACCAACAACATGAAGGCACCTGATTGGAAAGGATATGAAGTTGCAAAAACAATCATTCTCGACCACGAAGAATGGACCACAGACAACGACATGATGACGCCATCCATGAAGGTCAAACTACGAAATCTCTTGTCCAAATTCGACGAAGAAATTCAAACAATCCAATGATCAAGTTGGAGAATGATACAATGGACAAGGACTTGGAAGCGATTTGTGATTTGATTTTCAAGATGGCATGCGATGTCAATAAAACGTGCTTTTATTTCGCCGCAGAAAGTTCTATTGAGAAAATTTACCAACAATGCTTTGCATACGAACTCAACAAAGCCAAACTAAAATATCATTCAGAAGTAACGATTGAAGTGATGTACAAATCGTTTCCACTCAAAGATTTACGAGCAGATTTTGTTTTACATCCAGGTGGAAAAAATACATTCACAAAAGATATTATCATCGAAGTAAAGCATTCTGACCAATCAAAAGGCAACAAAGACAAAGCAAGGTTGCAATTGTTCGGTTATCTTCACAACGCTCCAATACACAGTGCATCGATGCTTTCAGGGATTGAATATGGCATTGTATTGCACTGGCCAGTCGCAGATCCAAAAGCTACTTGGGATGGCGTCTCAACAGATGGAGAAATACAACATCCAACCCCTGAGCCTCGAATGGAATTGTGGAAGACAAAAGCCAGACCAAAAAATGCTTCGAAATTTGAATTGTTGAAACAATGGAATTAAACTTCCGAAATTTCATCTTCACCGAGTGGAGGAAGACCTTTCTTTGCCCGAATGTAGTCTGTGTAATTGCCGTAATACACGGTAATGACGCCATTTTCAAGTTCCCAAATACGATTGACGACTTGGTCGAGGAACCATCTGTCGTGAGATACGGTGACCAGTGATCCTTCGTAATTGATGAGGGCCTCCTCAAGCGTTTCTTTGGATTCCATATCCAAGTGGTTTGTAGGTTCGTCCATCAGCAACATATTGTTGTCTTCAAGAAGAAGTTTGAGCAGAGCGACTCGAGCACGTTCGCCACCGGAGAGTTGGGATAACTTTGTTTCGACTTGATCATTTTTGAATTGAAATCGGCCGAGTGCAGCACGGATGTCGCCGTACTGGAAATCTGGCCTCAACTTTTGGATTTGTTCGATTGGATTGAGCGAGAAATCAAGCGTTCCATGGTCTTGGTGAAAATAGCCAATGATTGCCCCAGGTGCAAGGCTGAGGTTTCCTGAATCCAATCTTTCTTCGCCATTGATGAGTTTGAGCAATGTCGTCTTTCCTTGGCCATTGCCACCAACAATACCAATTCTGTCACCTTTTCTGACCTCGAGGGATTGTTTGTTGAGAATTGGCCTTTCAAGACCTTCGAAGGTCTTTGTGCCATCTTCAATCAACAAGACATCTCGGCTGCCCTTTTCGACCGCTTCAAGTTTGATGATGAGGGGTTTGCGTTTCTTTGGCATTCTCGCCTTAAGGGCTTTGAGTTCCTGTTGAAGTCGCTCAACCATTTTGTGTTTTGCAGAGATGGATTTGTCGTATTTGTTTGCACGCTTCATTTGTTGCAATGCTCCAAGCGTCGACTGAATTTTTTTCTCAGTGGTTTTAATTTGGTCATTCAATGAGGACTCGCTCGCTACTTTTTGAGTGATAAATTGGGAATAATTTCCTTTCCACGGCCATGCCCTCAAATTATCGATTTCAATGATTCGTGTGCATACTTGGTCGAGGAAATATCGATCGTGCGATACGATGAGTTGAGCTCCTTTGAAATCTCGAAGAAAAGATTCAAGCCATTCCGTAGTTTGAATATCAAGGTGGTTTGTGGGTTCGTCGAGGAAAATAACATCGATACCTGCAAGTCCAACAAGTTGGCGTGCTAAGGCAAGTTTGGCCTTCTCTCCACCAGAGAGTTGGGCAACGGGCATGTCCATAGGATGCTTGTCAAGTCCAAGACGCTCAAGAATACCTTTTGCAATCCCAGCAACATTGCCGCCTCCGCTCGACGCAAGCGTCTGTTGAAGTTCGGTATAACGCTCCATCACAGGCTCCCAGTCGCCTTCGTAGAACGATGGGTCAATCATTTGTGCTTCAATTGATGCAATTTCTTCTTCAAGTTCCTGGAATTGTCGGCCTTTTCGACTCAACTCTTCCTCAATTGTTTTGGTTGATTCTAAATCGCGAATTTGCGTGAGATACGCGAGTCGGATGCCGGGTGCGAGTTCAACATCGCCAACGTCCTGCTTTTGTTCGCTAATCGTATTGAGTAACGTGGTTTTTCCTGCACCATTATGACCAACGATACCAATTCGGTCACCATCGTTGACATTGAATGTGATATCTTTGAGAACGTCAACTGGGCCAAAACTCCTGTCGACCCCTTCGATTCGTATGAGTTCTCGGACCACTGCTATCCCCTAAACCGACCTGCGAGGCTTCAAGTTGTTAAACGTGAAGAATTCAAAAGCAGTTAGAAACATCGTCGAAAACTTGTATTTTGAATCAAAAGGTGTATTGATGAACCATTACATGGTGGCACTGCCATGAGCGATGATGGAGGCGATGCCGAAGTCACCTTCACCACCTCGACAGGTCCTGTTCGTGTGATTACAGCAGCATCGCTCTTCGATGGTCACGATGCAGCAATCAACGTCATGCGACGACTGATTCAATCGAGCGGGGCAGAAGTGATTCATCTTGGACACGACCGCTCAGCACAAGATGTCGTCGATTGTGCAATCCAAGAGGACGCACACGCAGTTGCTCTCACTTCGTACCAGGGAGGGCACGTCGAATACTTCACGTATATTCGACAATTGCTCGATGAAGCGGGCTGTGGCCACATCCGTATTTTTGGCGGAGGCGGTGGAACGATTACTCCCCCCGAGATTAAAACACTGCATGAAGCGGGAATTTCCAAAATCTATTCACCAGACGACGGTCGAACCATGGGCCTCATGGGGATGATTCATCACCTTATGGGACACGCTTCCGAAGTCGACCTCGTTAGCAAAGAACGGATGAAAAGCCTCGACGGACCTGTACATGCTTCAGATATGGCCAATGTTGGCCTCTTGCTCACATTAAGTGAATCGATGAATGATGCAGAATTCAGTGAAGTTCTCGAACGATGTCGCTCATCGTCCAGCGAAGTACCTGTCATCGGTTTTACCGGAACAGGAGGGGCGGGAAAATCGAGTTTGCTCGACGAATTAATGCTCCGAATTCAACGCGATAACCCTGAAAAACGCGTCTGTTTGCTCTGCGTTGACCCAACGAGGAAACGTACCGGAGGCGCACTCCTCGGTGACCGTATTCGAATGAACTCCCTTTCGAACAATGACCTGTATATGCGATCCCTCGCCTCCAGAGGATCTGGTTCTGAAATCAGCCAACACCTCGACCGTGCAATCGAAGTTGCAAAAGCGGTCGGCTTCGACCTTATTTTCTGTGAAACAAGTGGAATCGGACAAGGTAGCGATGCGATTACCTCTGTTGCTGACCACTCGCTCTATGTCATGACTGCTGAATTTGGGGCCCACACCCAACTTGAGAAAATTGAGATGCTCGATGTTGCAGATGTCGTCGTGCTCAACAAATTCGAAAAGCGAGGCAGTGAAGATGCCCTTCGGGCCATACGGAAACAGGTACGGCGCAATCGAAACCTCTTCGAAGTTACAGACGAGGAATTGCCAGTCGTCGCCACAATTGCAAGTCAGTTTGCAGACGCAGGCGTTGACCGTCTTTGGATGAAGGTAGCAGAACTCGTCGGCTTTGAAGCATCTGCCCCAACCGATGAATTTGGGGGTGCAAAAGGTGTTATCCCACCAGAACGGGTCAACTATCTCGCTGAAATTTCGGCTACTATTCGTGAATATCACAAACAAAATGAGGATGTTGCACAAAAACTTCGACTTTGTCAGCACCTTGAGACGGCTGCTGCCCACGCAGAACAACGTGGTCAACAAAGCGTTTCACTGGACCTCAATGAACAAATTACAGCATTGCTTACCGAACTTGAACATGAGCGTCAAGCCCTCGAAGAATTTCGAGACCTCGCCAAACAATATGCTTCTGGAGAGTACACCTACCACGTGCGAGGAAAGCCGTTTACCGTTCAAACAACAACCGAATCGCTCGCTCATTCCAATATTCCAAGGGTTGCCTTACCAACATTCGCTGACGACGGCGAGTTGCATGTTTGGATGAGTCGTGAGAACGCACCTGGCCATTTCCCATACACTGCTGGTGTCTTCCCGTTCAAACGAACCGACGAATTATCTGCACGAATGTTTGCAGGTGAAGGCGAATCTGAGCGAACCAATCGCCGATTCCACTACTTATCAAAGGGACAAGATTTCGCACGGTTGTCAACCGCTTTTGATTCGGTGACATTGTACGGCAGAGACCCAGCCCTTCGACCTGACATCTGGGGCAAAGTTGGAAATTCTGGTGTTAGTATCGCTTCGTGTGACGATGCAAAACGACTGTATTCTGGGTTTGATTTGTGCGATCCCAACACCTCTGTCAGCATGACCATCAACGGACCTGCACCGATTATTCTCGCTTTTTTCCTCAATGCTGCTATCGACCAACAAGTTGAGGCTTATCTTGCCGAGCAAGGTGCGCCACTGGAAATTCGACCGGACGCCTATCGTGGAGATGTACCCGAAGGCCACAATGGCTTCGGGCTTGCTACGGTCGGACGAAGAGGAGACGAACTTGTCGATGCTGAAACCTATGCAACGCTAAAGGCAAAGGCACTCTCCACTGTCCGTGGAACCGTTCAGGCTGACATTCTCAAAGAAGACCAAGCACAGAACACGTGCATCTTTTCCACCCCATTTGCACTCAAACTCATGGGGGATGTTCAGCAGTACTACATTGACCACAATGTGAGGAACCACTACTCTGTCTCCATCTCCGGTTACCACATCGCCGAGGCGGGAGCAAATCCAATCACCCAACTTGCCTTCACACTCGCTAATGGCTTCACCTATGTTGAATATTACAGAAGTCGAGGCATGGATATCAACAAATTTGCACCTAATCTATCGTTCTTTTTCAGCAACGGGCTCGACCCAGAATACACCGTCATAGGTCGCGTCGCACGAAGAATTTGGGCTGTTGCTATGCGGGACTTATATGGTGCAGACGATCGAAGTCAGAAACTCAAATACCACATTCAAACCAGTGGGCGAAGTCTTCATGCCCAAGAAATTGATTTCAATGACATTCGTACGACACTCCAAGCACTGCTCGCCATCCAAGATAATGCAAATTCCCTTCACACCAATGCGTACGATGAAGCGATCACCACGCCAACTGAAGCGAGCGTTCGACGCGCCTTAGCCATTCAACTCATCGTCAACAAAGAAAGTGGTTGGACCAAAACAGAAAATCCAATGCAAGGTTCATTCATCGTTGAAGAACTGACCGACCTTGTTGAAGAGGCAGTCCTTGAGGAATTCGAAGCCATCAGTCGCCGTGGCGGCGTTCTCGGTGCGATGGAAACAATGTACCAGCGTGGTAAAATCCAGGATGAATCGATGTATTACGAGCATCTTAAACACGATGGTACGTTGCCGATTATCGGTGTGAACACCTTTGAAAATCCAAACGCTCAAACCTTTGATGAGTCGAATGCTGATGCTTTCGATATGGAACTTGCTCGTTCCACTCCAGAAGAAAAGCAGGCGTGTCTCGACCGAACAAATAGCCTCCACCAAACCCATGAGGACGCTACAGGTCAAGCTCTGAAGCGTTTACAAGACGTTGCACGAAGTGGTGGCAATGTGTTTGAAGAGTTGATGGAGACCGTGAAAGTCGCTACGCTCGGTCAAATCACCACTGCGTTATTCCAAGTTGGTGGACAGTACCGAAGAAACATGTGATAACATTTCAACGTAAACACACCGGAAACGCAACTTCTGGATTTTTTACCTTGGAATAAACGAAAGTATGAGGTTATAGACCTTGAAATCAATTTATCTGCCTAAATCTTAAAACCTAAACTTGAGGAAACGAGGGTTATGACCACCATGCTAGCAGGCAAAAATGGATTAATTATCGGAATAGCACTACTCGTTGTCAACATGGCAGTACTCGCCCCACTGTCAACGGGTGCCGTAGAGGACGCAGTTGAAGAAAATGTGGCTACAAAGCCTCTTGATGATGCGTGCAAAGACGGTGACTGTGCAAACGTGGAATCAGATTGGGCAAGTTCAAGCGAAACTCGTGACTTCTACGCATATTCGGTAACGAACTTAGCGGATGTGATGGGCGAAAATATGAGTGCCCCCACCTATGAAATGCTTGGACCGTTCACCTACGATGTGACTTCGACAAAGACTGTCGTTGAACACAACTCTTCAGCAGGAACACTCACCTACAACGAAGTGATTTCTTACGAGTGTGCAGCAGATTCTGAGAACCCGTGCGATACACAAATCACAAATCTCAACATCGCTTTCATGCCTCAGGTGATCGGTGCCACAGGTACAGCGGTAGAGGGAATCATGGACCTCACAAAAGTCGGATTCTCCGCACAAGCCATGGCAAACGACCTCGAAAACATGCAAGCAGGAAATGCAGTTGCATCTTCGATTATGGCTGTGATGGCCGCAAGTGACGGCTCCGAAATGATGGACGCCGCATACTCTGCTGGCTGGGGTGAAGGTGCGTACGAACAATTCAACCAATACTTCGAGGCAATGAACCTCTCAGAAATGAACAACCTTTCCGGAGCAGGTGAGACCTACAATTATACTCAAGCCATCCAAGGTTACCAAATGATGACTCAAGGAAGTACTGACTTCACTGGTGCAAACTTTGACGACCTCTCCTACGGTATGTACAACGCAGTCATGCCTGGAAGCATGGAAGATATTTCCTTGACCACCGCAACTGGAGCGCTGGTCTTCGCTGGCCATTGTGACGCATATGCAACTGCAGATTATGATGGTGTGATGGCAGATGCGGCGAATGAATTTGTCAATGTCGGAACCATGCAACGAGCGTCCCTTTGGAACTACATGTCGATGATTGATACAGGAGCGGTTGATGAAAATGATGACCCAATCATGATGCCAAACGTCAATGAGACCATTGCCCGTGACCATGCTCTTTGTTATGCCGTCGGCGGCGGGGCACTCATGGCTGGTGTCGGCGATGAAATGTGGATGATGGACACATCAGGCATGTCGGTGAACGCTGAAGCACGATTGATGAACTTGCTTGGTGTACAAATCGACAATATGGTTGCGATGAACCTCCTTCTCAACGGTACAGGAACGGACACGCCGCTTGGACTGCTCGCATCAAATGCAGATGGTGATGACTTCGGTCTCGCTGCTTTCATGGGTATGGCTCCAGCAGATGCCATGGCAACCTACATGCTCGATGAAGCACAATATGGTGCCATCATGATGTGGGCTGGAGGATGGCTCACAGACGCATCATCAATCCCACTCATTCTCCTCGGAGGCTCTGGTGAATTGACCGCGTCTGGATTCGTGAATGCAACTTTTGGTAACGTCAACCCAATCGATGGCTCCTACCTTGATTATTCACTCAACATGGGTGGTCTCTGGGAGTACTTTGGCAACGACCCGGTTGCTATCACGCCTGAACAGTCTGGAAATATTCTCTATGGACCACTTGGTTTGACAACGAGTACAGGAGCTACGCTCTTCATCTACAGTGAGATGGCAGGTCAAACACCACCGATCAACTTCACCACAATGGGAGCAGGCGACCCGCTACCATGGGGCGATGAAACTGTTGCAATGCTTTACGGCGTCGATGTCAACACTGCAAAAGCCATGCGAATGATCCTCATGGACGCAATCATGAGTGACTTTGTTCCTGGATTCCTTATGGATTCATTCGGAACAACACCATATGTGACGATGGAAATGAACCAATGGCTTCTCGGTTGGAGAGACCCAGTCAATGCATATTTGGAGACTGGAAATCCATTCGACCCGAATGCAGGGTGGATGAGCCTTGAAACAAACGCAACCTACTATGGCTCAGGCGGTATTGAAAACGGTGACGGAACGCAATACACCATTTGTACCGGTGAAAAAGACACATGTGACAAGGGTGAAATGCTCCTGCAAGACGGTAGCCCATATGTTTCATGGAGAGACATGGACAAAGCGACTGGAACTTTCGGCCTGCTCACACCTGAATCACTCGAAGGTGCAACAGGTGGATTCGTTACTGGTGACGGTGACAGAGTTGATTTGTCAGGCTATGGTGTTGTTGACCTCGTTTGCACTGATGGTTCAGAAACTGTGAAGGACATTCCAGTGACAACCTGTGAAGCATCGATGGACCCAACCACACGTTCAGTTCAAGCGAAACTTCTCGGAACAGATACCCTGCTTGATGCCCTTCCAGGCGCACTCCCAGTCTACTTTGGTAGCGATGTGACCGTAAAGGCTGAAGACATGAGCGGAGCAATCATTAGCGGAACCTCAGAATCAACCTTCTACCTCGACACAAGAGAAATGGGCAATCATTCCACGGCACCATCAATGGATGATCTTCAACCAGTGTTTATGATCAAAACCTCAGGTGAACTTTCAGACAG
>JAYQSB010000004.1:0-87265 GCA_038146705.1 Candidatus Poseidoniales archaeon | reverse complement strand
TTGGGTTCCACAACCCAATCGTATGCATCAACAAATGCCACATGGAACCAATCGGTCAATTCTCTCGGGTTGATGTCGAGCAATTGTGCGATATTTGACAAGACCATCAATCGAGGAATGTGATGCGTCCACCCTTCATCAAGAACCTGTTCGACAACGACATCGAGACATCGCAACGAACTTTTCTTTCCCCAAAATACTGGAGGCAAAGATTCAATCTGTTGAAGAGCATTTGGATGGTCGGTTTCTTCTACAACTTCATCATTCCAGCGGGCATTGCGATGATTGTTTGAACTCGATGGAATTTCAAGGGATGCAAAGCCGTTGGTGATATCGTGGATATGAAACACGTATTCTCTCCAAATCAATTGTCGGAAATATCCCTCTTTGGAGGAAAGTGGTAGTTCTAATTGAAGGGCCATGTTCATGAGGTCTTGAGGCAACACCCGATGTAGATTGAGAACAGCAGCAAGTTTCGTATGAAAGAGTGAACGGCTTTGTTCAGAAAACGCATCCTCATACGGACCAAAATGGATGAGTACAGATGTAGCGTGTTCGATGGCCAAATGCAAATCGTGTTGAGAAGTTGGGTGTACATCGAGTCGGGCTATTCCCGGATGGTTCGAGAATCGATTATTGACAAGTGCGATGACCTCGTCATCAATTTCATCGCAAACAAACACAGGTGGAGTTTGTGCGGTTGGCTCGCCTTTCCATGGTCGTCGATTATCACCATCATGACTGTATTTTCCACCAACAGGGGAACCATCCTCCATCAAAACATTCAGTTCTTTTCGAACCCGTTGGTAAAATCTGTCCATTCGAAAAGGAGGCGATGTGCCGATAGCCTGTTCGAACCATTCTCGTTTTGTTAACCAACCTGGATGAGGATGATATTTTATTGCACCTCGTTCAACGAGTGTGCTTAATTCGTTTCGTAAAGCAAGTTCAGCTGGCCGACAAACATGAACACAGTTCACTGCAGATATGATGGATTGTAACACATCAACATATGAGCCATCGGTCGAAATATACCGCACATGATATCCTAATTCGACAAGTTCTCTTGCAAAATGCCTCATGTTTGAGAGGAGGATGCACAATTTTTGTTTATGGTATGGTCGAGAAACTCCTTTCTGAAAACTTTCGATAAGAATCACGCCGACACTTCGATCCTCTGGAAGAAATGCGGTGTTGAGTTGGTCGTACGGTAACCACCACCACTCCGAACAGTTTGACAATGGTGTTGAGGCTTTTGACTGCACAAATTTGCCAAAAACACTCATCTGACTCATTATACAATATTGAAATGAGCGTATAAATTAGAGTTTTTTTGAGTAAACGAAATCCATCTCAAAAAACGTATGTTTGGGGCACAATATTGAGAAGAGCATATAGTCTACCATGACCACTCAATCACCATTCATGAGTTCGGAATTGAACATGAAGGCTTTCAAACAAAACCTATCGTTGTGCAGTGGAATTCGTTGCTCGCACACCGAGGCAAGGTTGCAACATTGTCTTGATTCAGGTGGGAAAATTTTTGTTGTCGGCGACATACATGGACACTTTGAAACCTTTCGTGCCCTCACATTTCGCCTTAAACTCCGAGACCATGATGTCTTGGTTTGCTTGGGAGATATGATTGATAGGGGCCCTAATTCAGCAGAACTTATATCGTTTATTCGTCACCATGACAACATCATTTGCATCAAAGGAAATCATGAGCAAATGGCCGTGCAATGCATCACAAAAGATGGAACCTTTGAGGTTTGGAAACCATGGATGGACCGTGGAGGAAAGTCAACATATGGTTCGTACATCATTCAAGCAAATGGCGATTTGTGGAAGGCGAAGGCCAAAATGATCGAAGATTTCGCTTGGCTTGATACATTGCCGACAGAAATTGTTCTTGAACGCTTTCGGTTTGTCCATGCGGGCTATGACCCTCATCTGCCAATTAACGAACAGAGTGAAGCTGAGCATTTATGGATCCGAAAGAAATGGTATCAATCCGATAGAGTGATTGACGATAAAAGGACTATTTTCTATGGGCATTCGACAACAACAAAGTTTGGCCAAGGAGGCGATATCGTCCCATCTGAGCACAAAATAAGTGATGGACGCAACGCATGGATCGCCGTCGATGTCGGTGCATACAATCATGTCTTACCATCATTGGTCGCTGTGAATGTAGAAACCCTTAGTGTCACGAGACAGCAAACGGTCCCTAGTGAGCAATGGTTTGCCGATGGATTGGACATTGTCGTACAAAAGAAACCACAACGTTGGAAGAGGCCATCAATGAAAAAGGAATCTGACACTGCGATGCACTTTGGACTTCAAATCTTGAGGGATCGATTGCACAAGCACCCTCAACGAGAACGTATGGAAATGGCGAAATTACGTGCAACTGGTTTGAAATTTCACAAGGCTCGACACGGGGGTCGTAGAAAAGTGGGTGGCTACAAATTTCGAGTGTACCCCAAGAAAGCCAAATCTGTACTCAATCATTCGATTCAATCAGCAAAAGTAGTGTAATTTTAACACTAAATTTGAATGATGCATTTATGATGCAATCAAAACAACATATAAGTAGGTATACGGTGATAGTCAAATCATGACCGAAACGTCCAACGGGGTAGGCAAAAAAGACAGTTTGATGAAGGCTGTTTTCAAAGTCATGAAAGACAGAAAGATACACAGTGCGGTGGTTCAATCGTCCCAGAATTGTGAAAAATATCTTGAAAAGAAGGGGCAGGGCCTGTCGTACTCAATTTATCTGTTCTGAGCAAAACAGATTCGCTTGATACAAGCTTTTCCTTCGCTATGCATAAGTAAAGCAATCATGTCTATCCGCCATGGACATCGCTTGGGGGGTCCTCCTCCCCGCCGCAACGGTGTTTACACTGGGAGCTATTTCTCCAGGACCGAGTTTGCTCGTTGTCTTACGTAATACCCTCATTGGTGGTCGTAGTCGAGGCATCGCTTGCGCATTCGGTCATGGCATTGGTTTTGGCATGTATGCACTCTGTGCAGTCTTTGGCCTGATATATTTACTCGAGGAACACCCATCCATTTTTCAAATCCTACAAATTCTTGGTGCTGTTTTACTGTTGTATTATGGATATTCACTATGGAACGCTGATTCGTTTGAAAATGGCGATGATGCACTTGAATCGACGCATAAGGGTTGGATTGAGGGTTTTGCTATTGCATTTTTTAATCCAAAAATCGCATTGTTCCTCGTCGCTGTTCTCGCACAAGTGCTCGAACCAAATATGAATTTAGAGAGTAAAATTGCTGTGGGATTCATTGGGATGGCTATTGACACAAGTTGGTACCTTATCGTTGCACTCCTGCTCACTGGGTCGAATTTTCTTGAATTGATCCAAAGGAACAGTCGAGAAATTTACAGAACGACTGCTGTAGTGCTATGGCTTTTTGCTGTTTCAGTTGTCTGGACACTATGATTATGTTTGGCAACGTGGACAGAGAAACGTTGAACGTTGCCCCTGTGTAATCCGTTCAATAACACCGTGACAGGTTTTCTTTAGACATGGTTCATCCTCTCGACCATAAACTCGAAATTGATGGGAAAAATACCCTAAATTTCCATCCGTGTTCGAAAAATCGTTCAATGAAGAGCCACCTGCTTGAATCGCTTCTTCAAGGACTTCTTTTACTTCTGAAACAAGATGTTGAAGTTTTTTTGTTGGTTTTCCATTTTTTGTCACAAGTTTGTAACCTGGCGTTTTTGGTGATACATCGGAGCGGTGCAAGGCTTCACAAGCATAGATATTTCCAACTCCTACGACGATTGTCTGTTCCAAAAGGAGGAGTTTGATTGCCCTTTGACTTCGGGAAATTTTCTTAGCAAAATCATCCGCCTGCCAATCCCCAAAAGGTTCAGGCCCTAAGATTGACAATCGAGGATGCTCTTGTTCCTGGTCATTGAAAAATACATCCACAAAGCCAAATCTACGAGGGTCGGTGTACACTGCTATTGTTCCATCCTCGAAAATAAATTCGAGGTGGTCGTGTTTACCATCATAACCTGTGGTAGTACCAAAGGAACTCTTCATTCCACCATTGGTTGATTTCGGAAAAACATGAGCGGTTTGATCTGGTGGAAAAATCGTATACCTCCCACTCATGCCCAGATGAGAAAGCAGGACAAAAGAGTGTTCAAAATCAAGAAGAAGGTACTTTGCTCTTCGCCGAATTCCAATCAATGTCTTGCCTTCCAAATCATAAATTGCTTCTGGTACTTCAAATCGAAGTTGCTTTTTCCGAACGATAACTTGGATCAGTTTTTTGCCAATGAGCGATTGAGCTAATCCTGTACGTACGGTTTCAACTTCTGGTAATTCAGGCATCATCATCACACAATTTTCGATATGACAAAAAGGAAATGTTCATCCTCAAATCCCTGCAAATCTAGAATCTCGATACAGTCAAAACCGGACGAAGTAATACGTTGTTCCATTGCTTCGATTTGAACAGCCTTGGCTTCGTCAGACCATCGCTCACTTGCCATTTTGAAGGAGAAAAGGGCCCGCCCAGAAGGCTTGAGATGTTTTGAGGAAACATCGAGAAATATATCCAATTGTCCTGTTTGTGAAACATCTTGGAACAACCAATCAACTTGACTATGGATTGTGTGCTCCCAAGTGCTTTTCCTCGCATCTGCTAATACCGGTATAAAACCAGGACGTACCTTTGCAAGTCCGAGTAAGTCTCGAATACATCGTGGGGAAATATCGATACCAATTATTCGCCCTCCAAACTTGTTTCTTTCACCGCAAACAATGTCATGGATATGGCTGATTGTCGTTCCGTGGCCCGCCCCTAAATACAAGACTTGAGAGCCGGGTTGAGGAAGGAGGTTTCGAGGGTCGTGTTGAGTTCGAAGCATGCCTGCAGCAATTTTTGAACGGTACGGGTCCCATTTGCGAAACTCTCGAGATGAGATACGTCGAGTTTTTTCTCCATACACACGTTTCCCCGGCGTTGCATTCATTGTCCACAATGTTGATTTTTCAATCAAAAGACAATCGATGTTCGTTTCGCGATGATTTGCCATTCAAATCATCTCTTTCGTTTTGGTTTACGGCGTGTGTTGCGGATTGTCTCTACTCGGCGAGTAATTTTTTCAAGGTCTTCATCGGTCCATGGCTCGCCCTCAAATGCATCAATTTTGGCGGCGATACTGACTTTTGCTGCGAGCATTCTTGAAATTTTTCCCCTTAACCATTTTGGAGAGTGAGATATCCATGGATGCATGAATATATGACCGTGCTTTGGTGGAGGTGAGCCTGTTTTCAAGTGGTGAAAAAATGCTTTTTCAGCACCTAAGACCTGAATTGTTCCGGATGGAAGTTTGCTCAATCGCTCACGTCCATGGGCTTCAACACACATTCGAGCAGCGAGCAGTGGGCCTAAAAGGAGGGAAACAGAAGGCAAATACTGATTTGATAATTCACGTAATGCATGTTCAATACGGTCAATATCAGCCTTTTCTTGGACGGCTTGGTTTGCAGTTGCGATCATGATTTTCCATTCATTTTGAGGGACGGCATGCGTTGGTGCTTCGACCTCAAATGTAGAACAAAACGAATCAATTGTGTTACAAGCCGCTACTTTTCGGAGGAAATCGAGACGACTCGATGTCAATTGAGCATAAGGGAAGACATCGCCAATCCACTCAATGCATCGATTCTCTAACGTGATTTGGCTCGACCGAAGTTCATCCGAAAGTCGCAATAAATGCTCCATTCGTCGGTCAGGATTGCCACTTTCACCTTGGATTTTCAGTGTTGTTTGAAGAATGAGAGCCTGGTCAAACCGAAGTATCTGTTCTTGTGTTGGTTCCGGGAAATCATGGAGTGGTTTTCCAAAGTCATGACGTTGACGAGGTTTTGCATCAGGAAATCTGGTCGATAGTTCAAGTGCTTCGGGAGGAAGTTCACCAAGGTTCATCGATTGTAGCCGTTGAATAATATCCCTTGGCGACAAAAATCCATTGTGTTTCAAATCATCAATGACTTGGCCATCATCATCAATAACCATAGCGGCTTGCCAATCAAAAACAAGCCACATGAATCCTCCAGCACATTGATTTTCTTGACACTTCCGCTTCAGTTCGACGAGTGATGCATTTCACAAAGAACATCAATAAATTTGATATACGGTATTGCGTCGAGTAGGGTAATGTTTTGCCCGAAATGTGGAACCCTATCCTTTCCAACCCCGTCTGGTGACATTTCCTGCACCAATTACAAATGCGGTTACAATGGACCTGCAAAATTGATTGTTAAGGGTGCTGATGGCTCAAATATTGACCTTTCAAAAGTCACGAGTCAAACAAGAACTGAGTCTCGGGAATATGATATCATCAAAGAGGAAGATAACGTACAGGGCATTCTCACAAAAGGAACCTATATGTGTCCGAAGTGTGATCATACCAATGTGTACGCATACCTTGAACAAACAAGATCATCTGATGAACCAGAAACAAGAATGCTGACTTGTGCCAACAACGATTGTGGACATGGCTGGAGAGAATATTAGAGTTCATTCTCTACTCTTGGTGCTAGGAAATACTGGACTTCACCTGCGCCTTCGTGGAACGTAAATTGAAGCGACAGTGGGTAACTGTCTCCAAATCCAATGTGAACTGCGTCAATGGATTTGAAAACCTTCGCAAGAGGAACGAGATACGTCAAAGAATATTGGCTTCGAATTGGATTCTCGCATGTGATGGATTCAAGTTCATCTTTTCCAAATTTGACTGTTACAGAATCGGATTGTCCGACAACATGGATTGTGAAATGGTCTGAATCAAGACTGAACGAAACAAGGTCGCCTACCTGTCGGGCTGCTTGGAGAGCTGTGGCGAGGGCTGCACCCTGAATGGACACTGTTGATTTTTGTTCGAGTGGAGGAACTTGTGGTGATACGATTGCTGATTCGTCAATAGGTCGCATCTTCTTGTCAATAATACCCAAATTGAGATTCATTTCGCCACTTGTATCATTCCAAGACATTTCAATCAAATCTGTTGGAGCCCCGAGACTCACGAATTCTTTGATTTTCTTTAACTCGATACCAAGATTGACATCGTCCAGTTCCCAAGTATCAAATGCAGCCGAATCAACATCGAGTTTGATCATCGCAACATGTGACGCATCAACCACTCTCATGTGCAAGCCATCGCTCTTAAATTCAAATTTTGCATCTTCAACTACAACTCCAAGAATATCAACAATCTTGCTCATTAATTCTTGACGGGCCGCGACGTTCATCATCTGAGATACACCCCTTATCTTTAAGCCATTTACGACGGCTTATGAACTTATTATCAAAATTCAATGAAAACGATGCACTGAAAAACGATTTCAATATTTTCAAGAAAGCCGTGAATTCTTAATGGCCCATGGCTTCGGCTCATCATGGCGGAAGACTCGAATTCAGGTGCTGAAGTAGTTCGCCGTGAAGATGGAACGCCATACACAACAGCCGTTTTGATTCCCACAATCAACAACGCTGACGAACTGGATATCGTGCTTGAGCGGCTATCAAAACAGACATACACACACTTTGACATCGTTATTTCAGATTCCAAATCGAGAGATCACACAAAAGATGTATGTGAGAAATGGGGTGCAATTTGGATTGATGACCCTTCAAGAAACCGGGCAGATGCTTGTAACTATGCTTTACAGCAGATGGATTATGACCTCGTACTTTTCACAGATGATGATACGATTCCACCTCTTCATTGGGTCGAAAACCTCGTTCGATGGTTCAAAGACCCGGATGTAGGGGCAGTTGGAGGTCCTAATTTTGCTCCTGATGAGGATTCTTTTGGCTCAAAATGTGCCGATGTTGCATTTTGCACTCGATTTATGACAGCCGGTACACGCTATGGTGCTCAACCAAAGGGCGAACTTGTTCCCATCACTCACAATCCTGGAGTTAATTGTGCACATCGTATGGAAAATTTGAGAGAGGTCAACTTCTTCGAAGTCGGGTGTATCGGTGCCGAAGATGTTGTTCTCGATGCAAAAATTCAACGTGCTGGACACAAGATTTTCATCGACCCATCAAATGTCATGCCGCATCGCAGAAGAAAACCATTCAAGCCTTACATGAAACAGATGCGAAATTATGGCTACACGCGTATGGTGGCTAACAAACGCTGGCCTGAAATTGCGACGTGGTCCCACACAGCGATTGGATTTTTTCCTTGGCTCACGATTGCAGGATTGCTGATGCTTGGCATAGGTGGACTCAATGGTGGAGCGAAACTTGACCTATGGTTTACACTTGGCGGTGAATGGGATGTTTTCAGGATTATGTTTCATGGTACCTTGGGCCTCATCTCGTTCTACATCTGTTTGGCATGGCTTGGGGCAGCAATTGGCACATCACCGCATCGAAACATCGCCACAGTGTTCCTTGCACCTCTTTTTGTCTTTCTCGCTCATTGGGCATATGGACAAGGCGTCAACAAAGCGTGGAGAGAAATTCGTCGAACGGGTGGCAGAGCGGGTGAAGGTGCCCAAATTGACGATAGAATCCGCACGGCTTGACTTTAGAGACAGCCAAATCCGCTTAATTCCTCCAACTTTGAGGGCAACCTCTTTGAAGAAAAGACCAAAGTCAAACCATGAATTCTTCAAAGTTGCTTCAACGTTTTGAAGAATTGGACCAACCGACGCATAGCGATGATATGGTCGATATATGGAAAGGGCTTCGTGGACTGCTCGTCGTATCAAGGGTCGTGTTGATCTTTTCAATCATCGTTGTTGCTGAACTTTTCAATGAGATTTTTATTTCATCTCTTAGCCTTTCGGTGTGGTCAATCATCGTAGGACTACCACTGTTTTTGTTGATCTCGATTTGCATCATGGTTGGCGATGCATATTATTCCGAGGATGAATCTGCCATGGAACCTGTTTGAATATTCCATTGACTCGAATACACACCTTCGTTTGAAAGCAAGACTTCATGTGTTCCTCTTTCGACAACTGCACCATCGACCATCGCAAGTATTTCGCTCGCATTTCGTATGGTACTCAATCGATGGGCAACCGCGATTGTCGCTCTAGCTTTCCCAGTGGAAAGGAGGTTTTCCTGAATCTTTCGCTCTGTTTCTGCATCAAGAGCACTGCTTGCTTCATCGAGAATCAACAAACTTGGTGATTTCAGTAGGGCCCTCGCTAATGAGATACGAGCCCGTTGGCCACCGCTTAGTTTCACACCACGGTCCCCCACCATTGTTTCATAACCGTCTTCGAGGTTTTCAACAAATTCAAGTGCTCCTGCAAGTTGAAGAGCATTTTCAACTTCATCATCAGTAGCATCTTGATTGTACACAACATTTTCTTTGAGTGTTCCGAAAAACAAAAATGGTTCTTGACTAACAAATCCAATAGCATTTCGAACGGAATCGAGAGTAAAGTCTGAAATCGATTCTCCATTGATGAGCACATCACCGCTATCAGGTGTGTAATACCGCATCAAAAGTTTGAGAATCGTCGTTTTACCTGCACCCGTGTGACCCATAATGCCCAAAAAGTCGCCACCCTCAACTTTGAAAGATATGCCACTAAGGACCTTAGTTGTCGTGTTTGGATATGTAAAATGCACATCTCGAAACTCAACAGATTCAATCACACCGTCGAGTTCCTTCGCACCGTCTTTGTCGGTAATTGTTGGTTCAAGGTCAACCACTGCAAAGACGCGAGTTGCTGCTGCTTCGCCACGTTGCAATTGATTGATGAGAATGCCAAAAATGAACATCGGCATGGTCATTCGAGTACTGATGAGTAGGAAGGTGACGAATTGACCTGTTGTAATTTCGGGGTCAGGGGGCTGGACGAGAAAGCCTCCTGCAGTAACAAGTAGACCGAAGGCAACTCCCGCCAGTGCGTAAATCATTGGAACGAATCTGTTCCTGTCTTTACTCGCCGCCATGGCTTGGTCTCGGTATTCACCTGATTCATTGTCGACTCGAAGGGCTTCCCATTCCTGTGCGTTATATGCCTGGACGACTGAAATTCCTGAGATGAGATTCTCAAGTACAGCATGGATATCACCAGTTGACTCGCGTTGTTTTCGATACTTGCGTTGAACATTTGTTGAAAACCAATACACAATCGGTACAATAAAGATGATTGGTGCGAATAGAATGAGTGCTAATTTCCATGACATGAGAACCAGAATAATGAACGCAGTAACGAATGTGATGGTTATTCGAATAATTGATGTTGAGGAATCGCTCACGACATCTTCGAGTTGATTGACATCGCTCGATAGAATTGACATAAGTTGCCCGGTTTGTCTCAGGTCATAGTATGAGGCTTCCATAGCAATGAGCGAACGGGTTGCATCCATTCGCAAGTCATGCTGAATCTTGTAACCAAGGGTTTGCCATGCGTATTCCGAAATACCTTGGAAAATTGCAAGGCATACAAAACTCAGAAAAATAAGCAAACCATATCCTACTGCTGGTTCATGATGAATCGAATTGACGACATCCTGTACAATTTGTGGGCCAGAAAGTGAATTTGATGTGAAAAAATCGACTGCAAAACCGATGGCTACAAACGGGATCAGGTCGAAAAATCGAGCTGCTGCATTGGCAAGCACGCCAACAGTAACACGCTTAGGATATCGCTTTGCATATGGGACGACTCGCCATATCTGCCGACCTATGATTTGTTTATCCTCGTTGATTTCTTCTGGTTTAAGATGCTCTTGTTTGTTGCCCGATCTTGAACCAGTCATAACCAAACCTACGGAAAGGGGTTCTTGAATGCTTTCTGCATTGTACCTAAAGATTTCAAGACAAATGTTTGATGAGGGAGGTCGGTCCACATAAGTATGAGGGTAATCTATGCGAGTGAGTTTTTTTGTTGTCTTTTTGTTTTTAACACAACTTTTCCTTCCAACGTTAACTGTTCAAGGATTTGTTCAACCATCGATTGAAGCCAACACAGATGCCGACATTGACACTCTTGCAATTCTCAATATTTATCCAACTGCTGCTGTTGAGTACGGATGGTCTTCCAATCAGCTCGTTGAAGAGACGGTTGGATTCCTGTACCGAGACTCTTCACCTATAACGCCCTCACAATATGTTACAGCAACAGGGAACGATGTCATATCGGGATACCACATTCTCACACACACCTATCCTGTGCCTACACATTGGGTGAGGGATTTGGCCAACAATGGCATAGAATGTCACTCGTTCCTTCCACAAACATCGTTTCATTGCGATGTGCCAAACATGAAGGCTGCAGAACTTGTTGAACTCGACGTGATCGGTATTAGCAAAATGGACCCTACCGATAAAATTCGCACAAATCTCGCTAAGGGAATGACGGGTCAACAAATGATTTCCTTCAATCCATATGTTTCCGTGGGCGAAGCATATCTCAGCGTCGTTTTGTCAGGTACGGAATTACCAAGCGGAATTGAGTACATCGACGACATCGTTGTCCACTCACACTCTACTCGATTTGCCACAATGTGGGCAAACTCGGATGGTGTAAAATGGCTCGCAGAGCATGATGAAATCGAGTGGATTGAAGAAAAGCCGTACTACTTCATCCTCAACAGTGAAGCCACCGAAGTCATGAAAGTCAACGATGTGTGGTCTTCGACAAATATGGCCAATATCGATTCAAGTTGGACTGGTTTGGATGGTTCAGGCATCATCGTAACCGTTGCCGATACGGGTCTTGACAATGGTGTGAACAATTCAAACATGCATCCAGATTTCAAAGACCACATCACAGGAATTCATTCATTTCCAATGTCGACCTCTACATGCAACTATTACATCAATAATGGATACACAGTTCCTTCAGGTTGTGCTGATGATGCTGAAGATTTACACGGTCATGGAACCCACGTCGCTGGCTCTGTTCTCGGCGATGGAACCGATAACACCGTGGGCATCGTAGGCTCAGCACCCGAAGCCAATTTGCTCGTTCACTCGATCGCAACCACGGTCAGCGGCAACGAATTGCTTGCGGGGATTCCTGACGACCTCGATGACATGTTCAGCCTCGCTTGGGCTAATGGAAGTCAAATTCACACAAATTCATGGGGAGCAGATGTCTCTGGCGTGTACACAACCAGTTCGATGCAAGCAGATGCGAGTGCTCGAAATCACGATGAAATGGTCATCATTTTTGCTGCTTCGAATGATGGTGTTGATGCGAACAATGACGGGGAAATTGATGACGATTCTTTGGGTTCTCCGGCAACGGCAAAGAATGTTCTCACCGTTGGTGCCTCTGAGAACAACCGGCCTTCCATCAACAATGTTTGGGGCTCAACCGACTACGGCTCCCCTATCTCGACAGACAAACTCGCAGATAATCCAGAAGGAATGGCTGCATTTTCAAGTCGCGGTCCAGTTGATGATGACCGAATCAAACCGGATATTTCCGCCCCTGGCACGTATATTCTCTCTACAAAGTCGAGATCTGCCGGTAACTGTGGATGGGGAAGTTACAACACAAGTTACTGTTACATGGGTGGAACGAGTATGGCAACGCCTCTCACAGCAGGTGCAGTCGCTTTGCTTCTCCAACATCTCGATGAAAACGAAAATTACTCGGATCCGACCTCTGCTCTCATCAAGGCGATCATGACTGCTGCTGCTCACGACATGGAAGGTCAGTACACAAGCGGTGGTGATGGGACAAACGGGGCAAAAGAAGCTTCACCCAACATCCACGAAGGATGGGGGCTTGTGAACATGTCAGCGGCGGTCAATGCTTCTTGGATTGACAAAGAATCGCTCTCCACCAACGATGACCGAGGTTGGTCGTTTTCAATACCTGCAAATGCAGATGATTTCCAAATCATGCTCTCATGGACGGACCCTGCATCAACAACGAGTGCTAGTGTCAATCTTGTGAACGACCTCGACTTAGCCGTGAAAGACCCCTCGGGTACGTGGACAAATCTATCAAACAATCGTGACAACCTCCGTGGATTAAAATTCAGCAGTCCAGCCCAGGGTACGTGGGAAGTGCACGTCATTGGCTCCAATATTCCTACAGGACCACAATTTTTCTCAATCGCTACCAATGCTGATGTGACCTTCACCAATTTGACGCAAGATGCAGATGGTGATGGCGTCATCGATTCTGCAGATGATTGCAGTTCAGTAGCAGGAACTTCAACTCAAGACCGAGATGGATGCCCTGATACTGATGGTGATGGGTACTCAAATCCTGACTCTTCATGGACGGTCAACAATGGTGCTGACGCATTCCCTTCGGATAGCACCCAATGGGCCGACACAGACTTCGATGGCTATGGCGACAACTCTGCAGGAACAAACCCAGATGCTTGTGTCTCAACAGCTGGAAATTCAACCGTAGACAGATATGGATGCACAGACACTGATGGTGATGGGTATTCAGATGCCGATTCATCATGGACGACATCGAATGGTGCTGATTCTTGTGAAACAACTGCTGGCGACTCGTATCGTGACAGGAATGGGTGCACGGATACCGATGGCGACGGAGCAAGCGATGGTGATTCGTCTTGGACGACATCGAACGGCGCCGATGCTTTCCCTAGCGATAGTTCTCAATGGGAGGACTCCGATGGCGATGGATATGGTGACAATCCACCACCTGCCACTGACGGCGATGGCTGTCCATCAACATCTGGAACATCAACTGAAGATCGATTTGGTTGTACAGACACCGACGGGGACGGATACTCCGACCCTGATTCCTCGTGGACGGTCAGCAATGGTGCTGACGCCTTTGCTTCTGATGCGACACAGTGGATTGATTCAGACGGCGACGGTTACGGAGACAATGCTTCGGGCAACAATCCCGACTCGTGTCCTACGACAACTGGTACCTCAACCGAACTCAATCGACTCGGATGCCCTGATACCGATGGTGATGGTTACGCTGATGTTGACGATGATTTTGATAATGATGCAACTCAATTCGAAGATTCGGATGGCGATGGTTACGGTGACAATTCTGCTGGAAATAACCCAGATGCATGTCCAAGTGTGAGTGCGACCTCAAGTGTTGACCGTAACGGTTGTCCCGACACGGATGGTGACGGCGTCTCAGACCCCGACTCAAGTTGGACGGTCAGCAACGGAGCAGATGCCTTCCCGAACGATAACACACAATCTGCGGACTCTGATGGTGATGGTTACGGCGACAACCCCTCGGGAACAAATGGCGATAGTTGCCCTTCTACATCAGGAACGTCAATGAATGACCGAAATGGATGTCTTGACACGGATAATGATGGGTATTCAGACCCAGATTCAAGTTGGACTGCAAGCCAAGGAGCCGATGCATACCCCAACGATCCAAACGCATGGTCCGATGCTGATGGTGACGGATTCTCCGACCAAACTGAAGATGATTGTGACACTGTTTCAGGTACATCTGTCCATGACAGAATCGGTTGCCTTGATTCCGATGGTGATGGCTACTCCGACGCAAGTGGAAGCCACACAGTCGCCATGGGTGCTGATGCCTTCCCGAACGATGGGACACAATGGAACGATTCCGATGGCGATGGATATGGAGATAATCCTTCAGGAAACAATCCCGACGCATGCCCAACCGAATCTGGAACATCATGGACATCAGATGCTCTAGGCTGCCCTGATACCGACGGCGATGGCCGGGCAAACTCCATCGATGAATTCCCCAGTGATAACTCACAATGGAACGACACGGATGGCGACGGATTTGGAGACAATCCCGGAGGTACAACGGGCGATTCTTGTCCATCAACAGCCGGTAACTCGACTGAAGGAAACAGATACGGATGTCCTGATGATGATGGTGATGGTTGGGACAACCAAATCGATGAATTGCCCGATTCACCAACCCAATGGCTCGATCAGGATGGGGACGGCTACGGAGATAATGCATTTGGTGACGAACCTGATGGTTGTCCAGGTGTTCAAGGAAATTCAACGTTCGACCAATATGGTTGCCCAGACGCCGACGGGGATGGTGTGTCCGACATCAACGATTCATTCCCGAACGACCCCACACGTTCAATGGACTCAGACAACGACGGTTTTGATGACTTAGAGGATGCTTGCCCAAGCGTGTTAGGAAATTCGAGCATTGATAGAAACGGATGTCTTGATACCGATGGCGACGGCTATTCTAATGCTGAATCTGGGGCCTGGAACACCACCGACGGTGCTGATGCATTCGCAAATGACCCGACACAATGGGCTGATGCCGATGGTGACGGATTCGGTGATGAGCCGAATGGCCTCAATCCTGATGCTTGTCCCGCCACATCAGGAACCTCAATTCATGATGTCTTTGGATGTGAAGACACTGATGCTGACGGATATTCAGATGATGGCGATGCTTTCCCGAACGAAGCAACGCAATGGAACGATACAGATAACGACGGTTATGGTGACCAAGCCAACGGATTCCAAGCCGACGAGTGCCCAATCAACGCTGGTTCATCGACCATCGACCGGTTTGGATGCGTAGATAGCGACGGTGACGGAATGAGTGATGAGAATGACCTCTGGCCAGATGATGCATCTCAATGGATGGATTCTGATGGTGACGGCTACGGGGACGAATCCGATGAAATTGATGGCGATGCGTGTCCAACAGAATTTGGTACTGCAACGGCAAACAACCTGTTTGGATGCCCCGATGCAGATGGTGATACATACGCAGATTCTGATGACGCCTTCCCAGATGAAGCAACTCAGCATAGCGACGTCGATGGTGATGGATGGGGTGATAATGACATGCTTGGCTCGTATAAACCAGACCATTATCCCAATGACCCGAGCAGGAATTCTGCCGAGGGCGAATTGGTTTGTTCATCTGAAGAAATTGAAATCGATGTGGTTATGGAGACATCGTTTACCTTTTCATGTACCCTTTCAACCGATACAGAATCAGCCTTCTTTGCTAGGATTGAGTGGCAGCCTATGTCCATCTTTATCAGTTCATCAACCGTCAAAGCATTGACCTTTGATGATACGACTGGAAAAACGCAGACTGTGACTTTTAGTGGAACCGTACTCAAAACTGGGAAGGCAAATCTCGTCATCGTCGCAAGAGAGCCTGGCTCCACAGTGCCTATGGACACCCACTCGATCAAATTGGTTGTCTCAAACTCGACATTAGACGCTGAATCAGACTCAGCGTTCAGTTCAATTTTACAACAAGGTCTTGAGAATCCAATCGCACAAGCCTTTATCGGAATTCTTTCACTTGCATTATTGATGGGATTACTGGTGATGCGAGGCTCGAAGAAAAACAAGAAAATTGAGGAAGCACGCTTGTTGAAGAAAGAAGAATTCTTGCGACAACGACAATTGCAATCTCAACGATTCCCGCCACCGCCGCCATCAAAATTCTGAGGAGCGGTCCGTTTGTTTTTCGGTTATTGAAGAATTGATAGCAATGAGTTCAACCGATTTTTTCAAAGAGGAGATACTTGTCGGCTGAATTACCACATGCGGATGTGGTGTAGTGGTAGCACTCGAGCCTTCCAAGCTCGCTGCGCGGGTTCGACTCCCGCCATCCGCACTCTGACCTCTTCACTTGAGTTCGACCCTATTGGTTAAACAGATAAACAACGGCATGTAGGATTGACCAATGGGCTTTGAGCGTCAACGCGTGCTGTACGCATCCACAATGATGTGTCTCTTTCTTTTTGCTTCTCTATCTGGATGTTTTGGCGAGGAAGAGATTGAATCATTCGAAAGTGAGGATATCCTGCTCATCAACGGGTTGAAATCAGATGATACAACGATGTTTCGAGGTGAATTGCATGATTTTATTCTTCGTGGAAAGAACATGGTGATGCGTACAGATGCCCCCGATGTCCTGTTTTTCATCAATGGGAGTATTGTACCTAGTGGAATGGTATCTTCCGAAGACATGGACATCTTGAGTGGCCACATCTTGACAACGCCATACACTGAGGAAGTTAATCTTGAACTCATGAATGAAGATGGGTTCAAGACCAGCATAATCGTTCCAATCGAGAATGGCACACCAATTGTCAACGGTGAGGACTGGTATGATAAGATGGAGTTTATCACCTCCGTATGTTCTGACTCATCTGAATGTGGTGGCTACGTGAATCGCTGGATGGGTACACCAAACCCTGCCTTTGAGCGTGCTGCAGCTTTTTTCCAAGGTCATTTCGAAGGCCTTGGTTACGATACAGATATCCTTCGTGTCAATGACCACCTTAATCCATCGCAACCAGAATCTCTCAATGTGATCGCATGGAAAGAAGGACGTGACGACACCTGTGTCCAAGGCATGGGCGCACATTTCGACATTGCACCCCCGGGCGGTCCTCCTGGAGGAGGCACATACGAGGGGGCATACGACAACACCGCTGGGACAGTGTCGATGATGCTTTTTGCCCGTGCATTTGTGGATATGACATTCGAATGTGATACATTCCTTGCACTGTGGTCATCCGAAGAAGAAGGGCTTCGTGGTTCAAACGCCTTTGCGAACAATGATTGCGATGCGTGCTTACCTCAAGACAAAGAATTGCGATTCTACATCAACATGGATATGATGGGCATCTCTTGGCCTGCTTACAAACCAACAGGTGAGCCTTATCCATACCACGCATGGTCTGGACCAGATGACGATCCAAACCAACAAGATGTCGAAATCACTTCAATTCTTGACCATGTTCATCGAAATATTCTGAAGGCACCGATGAATTTGACGATTGAAGGAACATACGGTGCTGGTTGTGACCAACACTGGGACGAGCATGAAAATCTCGTGATGGACGTGCATGAAGACACATTTGGACGCTCAGACCACGTGACATTCAGAAACCTTGGTGCCCAGACCATCTTCCATTTGGGTGCGTACGACGCTGACTATGATGCCTACCATTCACCGAGCGACACATTGGATAACATGGTTCAAATGGTGGGTGGCGTAGACGAAATCCAAAAATCAATCGAATTCGTCATGTGGGCGGCAATGCTTGAATTTCTGCTCGCAGACCAAACACCAGAAATTCGAAATGTGAACTAAATCTTACCCAAAAACCAAATCAAAACGTATTGAACCTGGTCTTGATTTCTACCGGTTGTTTCTGGTTGTATTGCAACCAACCGACCAATCTGAAGTGTTCATCGCATCTTTAGTCGCCTTGAGCAAGTGATCTTCAGCGGTTTGGGGTTGGTTGTTTCGTTCTGCGAGTGCGAGGCTAATTTGGAAGCCATTTTTTTCAATATTTTCCAATTGAATTTTTAATTTTTCAATTGAGATATTAGATACATTCTTTTCAATTGGAACTTTAATTTTCCTCGGATTGAGGTGCATCCCTTGACCCATGCTTTTTTGCACAGCTTCTTTCACTGTCCAAAACATCAATGCATGTTCAGAATGAGCATGGAGAAACGTGAGTTCTTCGCCTGAAGACATCAACTCATACACACCGGAAGAGATCTCTCTGTCCAAAGGTTCAGCATCGATTCCAATGGACCATCCGGCTTCGCATAAAGCAACAAAGACATAGTGAGCACTATGTGCAATTGAAAAAGATGGTAAAGGCTGATTCTTCCAAACCCCTTGGATGAACCGAAGGTATGGTTCTCGCTTTTCGGTCCTGAGTACTTCGATGTCATCAAGGTGAGACAGCCCCCATTTGGACAATGCATTCTCAAGGAGCCATCGGCCATTGAAATGGTCCATTCGTCGTTTCTCGGTTGCGAAGGTTTTGACTTCATCGGATTGAATGAGGTGTAGATCTTGTTCAACGAAAGGTTGTTGTTGCATCATGTATGATTCGACCCTGCAAGGAAACTGTGATGTCCAAACAAGTTGAATAATATCATTTGACAATGGTGCGTCCATGTCAATCATCGTTCAAATTCAAATGATTGTGCGTCATCTATGGGCGCCATAGATTTCAACCTTAGATTCTTGAGGGCAAGGACTGGTGCATCATCATCACCAACAATCAGTACATGATGTGCCGTCACACCTTCATTAGATTGGTCAACGAGGAGACTTCGGACCCTCAAAGATTCATTCTTTTCTGGCACACGCAACATCGTTGACCACTCGATTCCAATCGGTAATGAACTGAGGCGTAAGAATTCCATAGCAACCAAGCCTGAGTTTTGGAATCCTGCTTCAATCAACATTGGCAGTGCCTCAAGGAAAACTGGTTCGTCATCATCTTCTCGTGCAAACAATTTCTCATTCGGTAACTGATGACGCATCAATGCGATTCCATCAATTCCAGGAGCATCGCTTGTACCGCATCCACCAATCACTCCACCGTGAGATTGAAACCGAGGGCCGTGGAAATAGCGTGAATAGATGAATGATGCATCTTCGACAATTTCTCCCGCAGGTGGCGTCCCCACATGAGGTGTTAAAGCCAATTCTTGAGCGAATAACTCGGATACTTCTCCTTTTTCGACCATCCGAACTTTGCCCACGTGGTGCTCTCGCTGCCCGAAGACTTCACCCTTGGAATTCGTAAGGTCGGACACCATTTTGCACGCGACCATTGTTACGCCGTCTTCACTCGTTTCCAAGCGTGCTATTGTTTGTACTGCAAGTGGACCTTTCATTAATTTCACCGGCAGACCAAATTCAACCTCGGCGAAGCCTGCGACAGCGAGGTGAGGGCAAACGAGGAGGGCGTTTTGTGCAAATGTCTCCAAAGCCATGACACCAGGGTGGTAGGGAACGCCCTCGATGGCGTGGTCGATGAGGAAAGGATACTCCTCTGTTGAAAGTGTACATTGTGTCGTTACTTCAACACCTTGTTCGTATGAGATGACTTTGTCGATAAACGGGAAACGCTCGGGGTTAGCGAGTAAAGCAGCCATTTCTGCCGGGAGTTTCAACGGAGGTTCTCGAAAAGCGTTGAATTTGTCCATCATACCAAGTGAACCACAACCGAGCACTCTTCGCTTTCCTCCACATAATATTTCATCAACGAAAATCGACACACCGGTTTCGACGGAAAGCGTCTCGATACCTGCTGCTTCAAAGACGGCTTCGATAGAACCGCGTGTGGCCATTCCAATATCCTGCCAGCCCGTCCATGCTATCGCAATACCTCTTCCATGGCCGCTTGCTGTAATTCTGGCCATCTCGGCATCGAGCACACTGTTGGCTGCTGCATAATCGGTTTGACCTCCATTCCCAAATCGACCAGCGACGCTTGTAAAGCAGCATGCAACGGAAGGGTGGTCAACGCCTGAAGCGTGTACTGCACCGAGAAGAGCTCGCCAACCATCGACTTTTACTCGAACAACATTGTCAAATGTTTCGTGCGATTTGTCGGTCACAAGCTTGGAATCTTCGAGGCCCGCCCCATGAATGATCCCGGTAATTTTGCGGCCACATGATGAACCAAACGCCTCAAGTGAACCTATATCAGTCACATCCATGGCTTGATATTCAGCCGTATTTCCTGTCGCATGAATTTGTGAAAGAGTGAGATACACGTCCCTTGACCTAGTGAATTTCTGCCATGCTGAATTCCATTCGACCATAGTCACCTTACCACTTTCAGTGGTTGAAACTAATTCTTCCCTCAGCGCCAATTTTCGTTCATTGAGCTGTTCATCACTCCAATCCAACCATGCTTGAGTCTCTTCAATGAGCGTTGAACGACCGAGCAGAATGAAATGGGCCGCACTGCCTTGGCTCGCGCTCGCAAGCCCAATAATTGAGGCAGCGGTAACTCCTGAGCCGCCTCCTGATACGATGTAGCAATCTTCAGCAGAAAGAGAGGTGCTGTCATCAACGAGGTCTTCTGCAAAAGCGACAAGTGTCCAACGACGATGGTCTCTGTCCAGACCAATTTCAACCTCGCCGCCGAATTTTGAAACATCTTCGATGATATGTTGTGCAGCAATAGGGGCCTCAAGCATCAATTCAGGATGGATGTCAAGTGCACGACAGCGGAGTTCTGGTCGTTCGAATGCATACGATTTCGTCACACCAGAAGCGGCACATTGTATCGCATTGAACCGCTCATCATGATTTCCATGTCGCCCATCCATGGCCGTTACGGATACAACAACCGCTGCATCTGTTAGTGATTCGCCACAACCTTTCAAAAGGCCAAACCAGCCATGAGCAGAAAGGGCAATTTGAGTCGATGGAATACCATCATCGAGCATGGTTTCAGATGCTAGTTTCATCGGCGATAGATGGAACAAACCGCCAATTTTCTTTCCTTCAAGTTGTGAACACACCCACTCAATATGTTGTGGCAATGCTGGGTCTGCACGGTAAACTGTTCGTCCTTGTTCCTGCTGAACTGAGGGGTCACGAATGCCGCTTTCGAATCCAATGCGTATGCTTTCTAAGTTCAATGCGTCAAATTGCTTGCACATTGCTTCAGCAATGCCCCAGTCGTCGTCAGTGATGACCATCGTATCGCTGAGGGCTTGCATAGATTCGACACCCGGGCAATCTTCAATTTCTACTTGCCAACGGCGACAGCCCGAACTCAATGATGTTGATTGTGATGGGGAAGGTGAGGGCACGGATGATGCTAGAGCCTCTTCTTCAACAGCAGCGAGAGGTTGCCCACCACCTTTCATCTTCGTGATATATGCGATAAAATGGTTGAGAGTAGGATGGTCTGCAAGAATGAAGTCTTCATCAACAGGGAGTTCGAAAATTGTTCGAATTTCAGCCATAATCTCGGCTTGTTTCACCGTATCAATGCCAAGTTCACCTTCGAGGTCTTGGTCCAGTTCAATGAAATCCTCTGGATATCCGGTGTGTTTGACCACCACTTGAATAAGCGTTGGAGAGATTGATGAGTCGGTAGGCGGGGCGACTGACTCAGTTGGTTGAGCATCTGTTTGAGGAGCAACTTCGGGCTGTGGTTGTGCCGGTGCTGGTGATGCACTTGGCTCAGGTACCGAGCCTCCTTTCATTTTCTGAATGTAACCGATCATGTGATTCAGTGTTGGGTGGTCAGCTAGAACGAAGTCCTCGTCAACGGGTAAGTCGAAGCCTTGTCGAATATCCGCCATAATTTCTGCTTGCTTCACCGTATCTATGCCAAGTTCTCCTTCGAGGTCTTGGTCCAGTTCAATGAAGTCTTCGGGGTACCCAGTGTGCTTCACTACGACATCAACAACCGCAGCTGCAATATCTCCATCAACTGATACTGAAGTCAGTTGTGGTGCAGGTTGGGGTTCAGGAGTTGCTTGAGGTTCTGTTGCTGTTTCTTGAACAGGTGAAACTGCAGGATCGGCGTTTTGAACAACAACGCTCTGAGCAGAAGAACCAGTGTCTTCTCCACCCATCCTTCCGATATACTCGATCATATGATTGAGGGTTGGGTGGTCGGAGAGAATGAAGTCCTCATCGACAGGTAAGGAAAATGCTGAACGAATTTCAGCCATAATTTCAGCCTGCTTGACCGTATCAATACCGAGTTCGCCCTCAAGGTCTTGGTCGAGTTCAACAAAGTCGGCAGGATACCCTGTGTGCTTAACGACAACATCGATGACCGTTTGAACAACAGCACCGCTTGCTTGGCCAGATGGTTTTGGAATGGATTCTGTTTTGACGTCTTGAACTTGAGCAGCGGGAGTGGGTTCCGGTTTTGGTGGTTCGGGCGACGCTTGAACTGGCGTCGTATCGATTGGTTTGCCTTCAAAATCCTTGGTTGGAAGGTACATTTCACCTTGAATTCCACCATGTAGGTTATTTTCACCATCAACATAGGTCACGAGTTTTTTCTGGAGGATGCGCAGAACAACATCATCGTGCCCAGCGAGAGAACGAAGCCAGGATAACAATTGTTTTCCATCGATTCGCTCACCTTGAACAGGCCACTTTCGAACCAACGATAGGGCGATTTGAGAACCAAAACCTGCACCAAATCTCAATCCGTATTGCAAATCAGGATAATCCCCCCCCTTCGATAGATTGAGATTGCCTAATTCTGGGTCGATTTCTTTGTGGTTTGCTATTGGTGGAATTCGCCCCGTGAGCATGCCGTAAAACATGCTTGCATCTTCGATACCCACACCCATTGGATGACCGGTGAACCCTTTTGTGTTCGCGATGACCATCTTATCTGCACTCGCTCCAAAGGTATCCCGAAGTGCTTTGACTTCGGATTGTGCTGAACCACCACGGGCAGGCGTGTAGGTTTCGTGTGAAAAGAAGGCGAGACGTGGTGCTATTTCATGACGGTCGATGGACCATTCTGCTTCCATCCTCGACATGAAATTGTCAACAGTTTGTGCCACATGCTCAACATCCAATCGTGTACCATGGTATGCAGAGTTTGAAATTTGTGCTCCGAGCACCTCTGCGATTGGTTGAACCCCTCGTACTTCTGCTTCTGATTTTCGTTCAACAACGAATGCTGCAGCACCCATGCCTAGAATGAGACCATTTCTCCTTTTATCGAAAGGTAATGCGGTTTCTTCAACGACATTGTGCGTCGCCGCCGCACCCGAGGCTGCGAATCCACTGCCAATCCATTCCCACAAATCATCGCCGGTGACATCGTCGGAACTGACGATGACCACGCGGTCAACCCTGTTTGAGTGGAGCCAATCTTCTGCTACTGTAAACGCCGCAGTTGCTGAGGCACAAGCAAGATTGAGCGTTGTATTTGGTCCACGAATACCGGTGAACTGTGCAAATTGAGAGTGCCCCATATTGAGAACTTGGAAGAGATATCTTCTGTCAAATCGTCCTTCGCCATCATCTCCGTTGGTCTTCGCATGCTTCATCGCCATTTGCAATCCGGGGAAACACGAAGCAAACACTATTCCTGTTCGTTCTCGATACAATTGTGGAACTTCCCAGCCAGTAATTAGTCGTAGACCTCCTTTACCGACCTGTTCAACAGGTGTGAGTGGAATACCGGCATCACGTAGTGCGAGGAGACCGGCACCAAGTGCGAGTTGTGTTGTGATGTCCCATGCGAGAATGCTCTTTGGGTCGATTCCAAATTCTTCTGCTAAGTCAAAAGCACCTTTCATACCAGCTAATTGAGGTATGTCTCCGAAGACCTCGGCCTGACTCATGTTCACTGAGCCGTCTCGACCTTTGATCAAGCGAACAATATTTTTGTCAAGAAGACGCTGTTTGTACTCATCACTCACCTCTGAAATACAGGTTTTTCCTTCGACCAAGTGCTCAAAAGCCTCATCGGAAAAGACCTTGTCCATGCCGGGTAAACCAAGAGAAATGCCCGTAACGACATACGGGTCTGCATGACGTGCGGTTGTCGTTGGTTGTGTGTTCACGTGTTTTGAGGAAATGGTTGTCGTTGGTTTTGAAATAGAGTATGATGAAGGAGGTGACAACACCCATCGATGAAGGTCGCCAGCAGTTTTGACACCATGTACATCATATTCAGCGTCTATTGTTGCTTCACGTCGAAGTTGTTCGATGATTGAGGTGATCGATTGCGATGAAATTTTCAATCCTTCAACCAAATTCACTGCTCCATGACAAAACGATGATGGATATGGGGAATGTTTCCCAATCACGTCACAAACATATCTCGTTTTCACCAGTTCGTGGTCAATGGCGTCTGTGGATTCCACTAGCACTTGGGTGACTTGAGGTGGGGTGATTGCTTGCACTGAGGACTCTTTTTGGACCTCGTTCCTTTGCTCATAGGCTTCTAATGGGCCTGCTGAAAATGCCTCCGCATATGCATCGCTGTCAAACGACGGCCAGTCTGGCTGTCGGCCGGCGAGTGCCAGGGCCCCAAGAGCGGTGAAGAAGGATTGAATGCCCCCTTGTTTCGGGTGATTTGACATGATGGCAAGGTGCGGTTTTTGTTCGAGAATTTGGCTCGCAAAGACGGTGAGTGCTCTCTTTGGACCGACTTCAATAAAGATACGAGCACCATGAGCATACATCGTTTCAATTTGTTTGGTCCATTCAACTGATGATGCCATCTGTGGAGCTAATTTTGAAAGAATATCTTGTTTCGAATCTGAGCCTGAATCTGGATAAAATTCGCCATCGACATTTGCGGTAATAGGGATTGAAGGATAACGTATTTCCAATGTTTCCAAAAATCTACGAAGTGGCTCATTTGCTGGTGCGACAATTCTTGAATGGAACGCATGGGATGTTGCGAGTGTAACTGCTTGATACCCTGCTTGTTCAAATTGAGAAATGGCTTCTTTTACTGCCGAGGTCTCTCCTGCGATCACCGTCATTTTTGGCGAATTTTTGTTGGCTGATATTACATAACCATCGATTTGCTCAAGGATGGTTTCAATTTCTTCAAATGGTGCAGTAATGCTGGCCATTAGGCCTCTATCATCAATTTCAACCGAGCCCATCTCCGTTCCACGTGCTGCTGATGCACGCAAAGCACCGTCCATGTCGAGAATGCCCGAAGCCATCAATGCTGCATATTCTCCAAGCGAATGACCTGCCACCATATTTGGCCGGTGACCAAAAGCATTGAACACCTGTTCAATTGCAAGATCTGCGGTGAGCATGGCTGGTTGAGTATATTCAGTCTGCTTCAGTTTATCTTCGGCTTCTTTGCTTTCCTCTTTGGTTAAATTTTCCCGAAGGACAAAACCTGAGAGTGTTTCACCTCCTAAGACATCGACCATGGTGACATCTGCTTTTGACCACACCCTTGAGGCACTTGCAAACCGGCGTGAGAGGTCATAAGTCATCCCCACATATTGACTGCCCTGACCGGGGTAAAGGTGTGCTACTTTTGCTTCTGTTGGCATTGGTGAGTCGTCGGTGATGAGGACGCCTTGAGCCTGCAAAAAGCCCCATTTTTCTTTCTCTTCGATTGAAGATGTTGCAAGTTGTTGGCGTTTTTCAAATTCTTTCCATGTGGTTGCAACCAACGCCAATCGAACTGCGGCTTTCGATTCAAAATCTGAACTCCAATCTTGAAGTTGTTTACTCAAACGTACACCCATCGGGTCGTTGTCAAAATTTTTGGCAGGTGCTGTTATTGACGACAGGCGTGATTTCATCTCTCCAATCGAGGTTGCAGAAAGGAGAAGCACACCTCCCTCGATTGCTTTCATTTCTTCGTGAGACATCGTTGGTGTCAAACCGCTTGCTAGAATTGAAGCGGCATTTGGGCTGCTTGTGCTCACCTGACCCGAATAAGCAAGCCATCGGTCATTCCATTGCAGGGCCATTTGCCGATGATAGTCTGGTTCGTAGGCTTCAAGTGCGATGTGGAAATTTGTTCCACCAAAACCGAAAGCAGACACCCCAGCACGTTGAGGATGGCTTTGTGGACGAGCCCAAGGCTTTGGCTCTGTTGGAACATAAAACGGAATATTTGACCAATCAACTGTAGGATTTGGCTCAACAAAACCTGCACTCGGAGGTATGGTTTTGGTGTGAAGGGCCATGACCGTCTTCATGACACCAGCAATACCTGCTGCTGCTTTGAGATGGCCAATTTGAGATTTGATTGAGCCGACTGCAACGCGTTGTTGCCCTCCAACACCTGCCCATAATTGTGAAAGGGTCGAGAGTTCAGTGGCATCTCCAACTTTGGTTGATGTTCCATGGGCTTCAACAAGTTCCACACTTGAGGCTGGGTAGCCTGCCTGTTCATATGCTCGAGCAATCGCTTGAACTTGACCTCGTTGGCTTGGAGCAGTAATGCCTTTTCCTCTTCCATCCGAAGAACCTCCAATACCACGGATGACTGAATAAATCTCATCGCCATCATCGATAGCATCCTTGAGCCTCTTGAGCAAAAGAACGCCAGCGCCCTCGCCCATCACAAAGCCATTGGCCTTAGCATCAAATGGCGTTGAATGGGATGGTGACAATGCTCCGATTGCTGAGAATTTTGCATATGTTGCAGGGTCCATTGTTCGATCAGCCGCTCCAGCGAGCATTGTATCGACCTGTCGCATTTGAAGGAGTCTGCACGCGTCCAATATTGCGGCCATTGATGATGCGCAAGCCGCATCCATTGCATGATTTGGCCCTTGAAGATCGAGGAGATTCGCCACACGCCCGGACACCACATTGGCTAATTCACCGGGCATTGTGTCTTCATCAACTCTTGGTGTATGCTCATTGATCTCATCTTGGAAAGCATCGCCTGCTTCGCTCGGAAGACCATGAGCCATTGCGACTTCTTTGGTATGGTTTGACCATACACGGATGTTGGATAGATTACGATTCTCACCTCCGAGGGCATTTGCAAAGACGACACCAGTTCTTGACCGGTCGATATCTTTTGATTCGCCATTATATCCAGCGTGTTCCAATGCATCTGCGGAAACGGTTACTGCCCACAATTGGCAGGGGTCGATTTGGGGCAAGGTCCCTGGTGGTTGCCTCCAGCGTCGCCAATCGAATTCATAATTTTGAACAAATGCACCAATTTTTGCATATGTGAAGCCTTCAGTATGCTGCCCTGGGCCACCGTCTTTCCAAAAATGCTCAGTAGCTCCGGGCCAACGGCCGTCTGGAATTGGGATGATGCTGACTTTTTGGTCGACAATGTTCGACCAAAACTGCTCTATGGTGTCTGCATCTGGCATGAGGGCTGCAACACCAATGACCGCAATCGGCTCGAATGGCCCTTGGTCAAGGCCATCGACCTCTTTCCCGTCTGCAGTTGTGATTGACATGTGCTCACTCCATAATGCTATGAGGAACCATAGTGATTGAATATCCGGCATCCACGTGGATACATTGGCCTGTTACGCCCCTCGACAATGGACTTGCTAGCCAAAGCGTTGTCCCAGCAACATCGTCTTGTGTTACATTTCTTCGAAGTGGTGCATTTTGCTCGACATGGTCAAGAATTTTGTCAAATCCTGGTATACCTCCTGCAGCAATTGTACGAACAGGCCCGCTCGATATCGCATTGATTCGGTGCCCTTCAGGTCCGAGATGGCAGGCTAGTTCCCTTGTCCAGCATTCGAGCGCTGCCTTAGCCATCGACATGATGCCGTAATTCGGCACATATCTGGTTGAGGCTGCATAGGTCAACGTGATTGTCGAAGAACCATGATTCAGATAGGGCAAAGCAAATTTGAGGCATCGTTGCAAAGAATTTGCTGAGATGGTCATCGCCGTATTGATGTCCGCATCTTCGACGAACAGAATTGGTCGGTCGAAACAGGTTCTTGGTGCAAACCCTATAGCATGAATGAGAATATCCGCTTTCTTTCCAGGGTGGTCTTTCTCAAAAGCGTCAAAAAATTCCTTGGTCGCCTCATCGGAGGCAACATCGAGAGGATAAAATCCGTCAATTGCTGGAAGTTGGTCTTTGAGTTGAAAAATTCTGCTCATGAACCGCTTTTGATAACCTAGGTACAGCGTTGCACCTGCTGCTGCCAATTGCTTGCAAATCGCCCATGCGATGGAATCCTCACTTGCAACGCCGAAAACAAAGGCAATTTTTCCTTCAAGTTCGAGCATATCGCCACCTCAGCCTATCTTTAACGACGGATAAGTCAGCCTTTGACTGTTACCATAGGTAGAAGAGGAAAAATGCGATTCTGCGTGGCGTTACAGAATTCCAAATTAGAATTCATCCAACTCGGATTCAAAGTCATCGACTTCATCAAATTCTGACAGACTATCGAGGAGATCATCGAAGTCATCATCTTCGTCATCAACTTCAATTGGTGCTGGCTCTTCAAAGACAACCTTGTTGTTTGAATTACGACCTACACTTTTCACTGCTAAGATGAGGATGATGAAGGCGAGCAATACTGCTCCGGCAATTCCGCCATACTTGATGACATCATCTTTGCTTACCTCGTCGAGATTCGCGTTGATTCCTGAACCACTTGATGATGCTTCAAGATTTACGGAAATTTTTATTTCACTCGTGGCGGCATTCGCATCATTTTTGCTTTTCGCCTCGAGGACTATACTAATTGTTTCTGAGGACTTGATTTCCTTTGGTGACCGAATTGACAATTCCCGTTCTTGTGATTGAGAATTCTCATCAACATCCTCTGCGACAAATGTACCTAATGGAAATGAGAATCCCTTTTCGAGGAGTTCTGCCTCGTTCTTGACCGTCACCTCAATCTTGTCCCTGTCGTTACCATTGTTTCGGAATACAAACTGAAACGATGTTTCCTCAGAATCCGTCAGCGTAATGGTGGATACGCCTTTTCGCTCAAGTTCGACCATGCCATACTGCTCGACACCGAGTTTGCCAGTGACCTCTGCAGAGGTATTGACCGCATCCCAGGGGAGGCCGGGCGATACTTGAGTTATTTTTGCAACCAACGAGAAATCGAGCAAAATTGTTGCAGATAGCCTTGTTTGAGAGGATGAGAACACAACCTGGAAGGATTCTTCTTCCCCGCCGGCTAATGTGAAGCTGTCTTCACTCAGAGCCATATCGATGCTTGGTTGGCCATCATCTAGGTCTTTTTCGATGTCAATTTGTTCTTCGACATCCGATGTGTTACGAACCGTACACGTGATGGTCACAGAATCATGGTCTACAGGGTGAACATTGAGTTTTGGTGATTTGTTGTTGCAATCGATTTCAACGGCAGGAATGATGTTCACTTGTGCGGAAGCCATGCTTGATATACACATAACAAAAAACAAGAGGAGTGCAACAAGTCGACAACCTGTATGCCTGCCCGCCATGACCTTTGGTTTCGTTTATATTTCATCAATGTGATGGAAATTTGAAACAAAATGGACGAAATTCAACTATCTTCTTCGCCATACAATTCATTTGGTAAATCGTGATGAGTACGCCACAATATTTCTTCTTCAAGCCCCCGTTCAATGAGTTGTTTTGTTCTCTTTGGGACTGTCTTTGGGCCCAAAACCGCGCCTGGTCGACGGAGATCGTCCATGTAATCGGTTTCAAGCATGAAGCCATGTGTGCTTTCTCGACATGTTTCAACGAGTTCATCCAGTGCACCTTTACCAATCAAAACACTAGGAGTGAGGCCATGCGTGTATGTTTTGGAAACATTTGGGGGCGAATAATGCCGGATGAGAGACTTCAAGGGCATGCCTTGCCTTTGTGCCATTGCGGATAATTCTGGATATGTTTCGTCTGAATCACCTTCAACATGTAGTTGAAGTGGAATGCTATGCTGTGCTGCAAGATGAAATGTCTCTTCCAGCAACATATTCGAAAGGTCCCAAATCTCATCGCTTACCTTCCAGTGTGGCCTTCCAACCTCACCGATGGCATGGGCTTGTCCTTCGCTGACAAAATGAAGTGCAGCATCAATCGAATGGCGGTAATTCTCAATAGCTCGTTCCTTTCCTTGTTCGCCATCCTGCTCAACCCATTTCACAAATTGATGAGCAAAAGCCGCTGGATGAGGTCCGAGAACAACACGGACATGCAGGTCGGTTGCGTCTCGAACATCTTGGGCCATGTTGATGGTGTCCAAATATGTGTCTTGGTGACCTTGGCGTGTCGTTGGAGGGGCTGAAAAATCAGGGCAATGAACTAAAACCAAATGTGTGCCTCCAGCTTTTTGGAATTCCTTTGCTGCATTGAGGCACAATCCATTTCGATTCAAATGGAAATGATTGTCAAGGATAGGGCCGTCGTATGTCATGAGTGATCATCAGGTGCAATATACACAAATCCATGTTCTTCCAAAGTTGTCCGCCAATATCGAACTGCAATGTCAACCATGGAATGATGACGAGCTGATGTGATGACACAAGCGCCATTCGCAAACAAAAGCATCGACATATTGTGTCGCTTGTCATCGATTTTACATCCGCCAAGTCGGCTATCGAATGCTAATGTTGATTGGCCAATGGTGGTATTCATTTCAGCAACATGAAAACCACAATCAAAGGTGTAACTTGCTTGTATGGGTCCATTTTCTGTTTGTAGACCCTTATCATCCATGCCCAAACGAAGAAGAAATTGGCGTGCTACACTTCTTGCAACCTCTGTTTTGTAGGTGCCATGAACAGTAATTCGCCCTTCTTTGTCAACCACGATGGTCGCACGGGGTGAATCAATAATTTTGATGACAACATCACCATTTTGTTGACCGTTCAGAATCTCGATGACATCATCTTGTGAAACTGGTGTCTTTGGAATGAAACGAACGAGTTGATTTTCTACAACGACTTTGCCAACATCCCTCGACATGTCACTCCTCCTCCGAATCATGCCCACCTGTTCGACTTGATGAAATCTCCTCTGGATTCGAAGAATCAAATGCATTGACAATTTGGTTCAACCACGGTGCTAATATTGGAACGATGAGCGTGACATCGTCACGTTCATGGTATTTTGCTAAATCAACAACAGCCCCGTGGATTCTAGCAGCCATTCGGTGATTTCTTCGCTCTGAAAGCGTTGGCCCGAGAAGCCATTCTTTGCAATCCCACCATGCTGAAGAAAGTGCATATGCAGTGGCATATTCATCTGTGAGGTCTGATGGCGGAATAGGGACGCGGGATAAATGATATTTTAGTCGCTTACGAAACCTACGACCAGGTGCAACCATGCCAAGCAATTTTCTCCAGTGCGACATCGTTTTTGCTGATTTTTCCATGTAATCAATCCAGTCTTCATCATGATAGGATGGCTCGATAAAATAGATTGGTCGGTCGTGTCGTTGTGCATTTCGACAAAATCGACGGGGCTCGGGGTCTGGAAACACACCTGACTGAAGGTCTGGGAGAAGGGTAAATCCAGAAATCATCAAACCAAAGATCCCGCCTTGGACCCTCGCCATTTCAGCATTCACACCCTTCGAGGCTCGTTCGTCTTGTTCTTCTTCCTCCCAAACGGAAATGATATCTTCGATTTCCATTAACGCAAGGCCATCCCACTCGATTCTAGGCCGTCGTTTTTGGGGATAAACAATCGTAGGCAGCGTGGGGTGAAAGACAACTTTGGAACCATTTGATGTGGTTCGAACCACATCTTCCCATGAATACTCATGAGGCATTTTGGCTCACGTATTAGTTGCTGTTTACCCAATCCTGCAATTGCTCGACAGACCATCCTTGGTCAAAGTAACCTTGGATGTCCGCCTCTGTCCACTGCGGGAACAAGTCGAGTGCCCTTTGCATTTCTGGGTCAGCTGACGTACGTTGAGCTGGGATGTCGACAAGTGCTTTCGAATCATCTTCGTAGTCCTCGTCATCGTCGTCGTATTCATCATCGAGGAGGTTTTCGCCACCACTATTCCTTCGTAGCAGGACGACAACAAGGGTTCCAAGGACTGCAAGCACAACACCCATGATTGAGATAATCATGACAAGCCCGCCACTTGATTCATCTTCTGAAGCGACTTTAACGTTGAAGAACACACCATTGTCCTTGCCGTTCCAAAGTTGCTCATTGGTTTCCTCGTTGTAGATAATGTAGTACATACCTGTTGTTTCTCTTCCGAATTTCTCAAGGTCGATGGTCACATATTCAAATCCATCAACTTGAATGGAGACCGAAGTCACATTTCCTTCTCTGTTCGGAATACCACCATCGATGACCGACCGTACTTCAAGTGTGACCGGTCCGTCTAACGTACCGCTATTGACGACTCGAATTCGGAGTGTTGGCGTATCACCGACCTCGGGTGAGGCAGGTGTCATGCTGACATCAGAAGCTCCAATTTCGAACACTGCTCGCTCATATGTGAAGTCAAAAACGCCCAGATTTTGATTTGTTCCAACAAATTGTGCGACTGAACCATCTTCATTTGGCCCACCACCCAAAATCACCGATGAACCTGTTGAATCCACACCTTGAACCCATATTGCGACTTCAATACCGAGGATGGATTCCTGTTCGGGATCAAATTCGCCGTTCTCTAGAGGCCACAAATCCAAACATGTCGTAGTAGCTGTGTAGACGCCGTTTCCTGAAGGAACGAGGGTGAGTGGTGCGGATTGAGGTTCAGCTGAACCAAAGTGGGTTTGGTATTTGTTCCACACAATACCATTATCCGCATCAGAGTAGAACATCCAACCGACTTGAACATCACCTGCGAGCAATCCTTCACGTTCAATCAACAAACCGTTGATGTCGAGACAGTGGTAATTCGCTGTGGAGATTGGTGTCGTTTCTGTAATCTGGTCACCTGTTGCTCCTTTCTTGACCGTTAGTGATGTAACAGATGGAGCGTTACCATCCACTTTGAGTTTGAAGGTAGCACACCCATAGGTGTTTGAGTTTGCACAGAAGTTCGATGTGAGGTCGACTGCGTTCTCTGGTAGGTTGACCAATTCAAACTCGTAGGTGTACTCATTGGTCACGGATGGAACAACGACGGAGATGTTGAATTGTCCTCCAGTAAAGTTGTGGAGCGTGGGTTGTCCAAAGTCCATGGTTGCATCTGCACCACCGGCTGGGAATGGAGAATACCCTTTGGTTCCGTCTCCGGCTGCTGCCAATCGTGTCACTTTCAACGTCAATTCGGTTTCTGGATTCATGAACACCGTTGGATATCCGTCTTGGAAGACATACTGTCCCGTGAACCAAACAGTATCACCTGTGTACACGAAACCTTCTCGGACATCGCGGGTGATTGTTCCTGTGCTATCAGCAAAGTATGGTGAAATCATCATGTTGTTGGTGAAATCATCGCGAACATCGAGACGGATGTCGCTTCCGTAGTACCAAGACTGAATGTATCTGCCGGGTGCAGGCAACATTCTGTACTCAGGGTTGTCCATATCCTTCATGTAGAGAACTGGTGTATTTGCAGCTCCACCCTCTCCCAAGATACCCCAATCGACTTGTATTGGGAGGTCGAGGTAGAAGTCGGAGATAAACGGATTCACAAGAGCACTGCCGTCCATCTTTCGAAGTGTAGGTCCGTCATTGTCATCATCTTCTTGCACGATGTCAATGTGCGGGGAGTCTGTCCAAGCGGTTTGGTTTCGTGGGAAATAAAACACAGACATATCGTTTCGTGCATCGTCAAGGTCAACTTGGATGTAATCAACATCACGCCATCCGTTGTCATCGTTTGCTTCGACGAGGAGATGGTAGGTGTTTCCAGCGTACATAGTCATATTCCATTCGCCTTCATACTGTTGTGTGTTGGAATTAAGGAGACGTTCTCCTTTCGAATTTTCGATGAAGAAGTTCCGAATTACCGGACTTTCTGATTGCATAGAAACATACGTGATCTTATCGTTTTCGAATCCAGCAGTGCCTCCATCGATTGCGTTACCAGCCAGGTCAAACCCGACAATATAGATGGACACGAGCCCCTCAGGGTCGAGTCCAAGGTTTGCGTTATCGCTGAAGTTGCCGTAGTATGTCGCATTTGGTGCATTACCATCGCTGTACAGTGTGAGGACAATATATTCGTCTTCATCTGGAATACGGTCATCGTTCGCATCATGGTCATTCTCAACCCAATAGTACATGTCAAGTGTTGCTGGAGGTGCTGGCAAATCTTGAGCCATCATTCTGATGCTTTGGCTTGCTGACGGAACGACCCAAGTATCGTCGTACAGTGTTCTCCAGTTTGAATCGATGTTGCGGTCGGTGTCTTTGCTCAAGACTTGAATTTGCATGAGATTTGGTTCATAGGTATCGATGGAGATATTGAATGGAATTGAGCATGTTTCATCTGGTCGCAGGCTCGTTGCTGGGCAGAGTGAGTCGCCACCTTCGTAACCACGCATTCCAAACCGGTATGTTTCATCGCCTGCAACAGAACCGAGGTCGACCTCGAGGTTGAAATCACCGCCAATGACGCCAGAAAAGTTCTCCACTTCCTCCCATTCGATTGAGATATCTTCACCGGTAATGTTCACATGCTTGAGTTCGAGAACTAGGTTGTACGCCGCAGGGTCAGGAGCGACGTCCAAATCTTGAAGACGTACTGAACCAACGAGATTGATGGTTTGTCCTGATTCCGCTGCATCAAGGTCTTGGGCAATACCTACTGTGTTTTGTAACTCAAAAGAGATAATTCCTGCGTCGTTTTCTACAGCATTTCCAAGTTGTGGTGCAAACAGAATTGCATCGGGTAGTCCATTGACGCCATTGTCTGCTGTTAGTCCAGCATAGACTCGGACTTCACCAGCGTCTTCCCAGTCAGGATTCACCGAGAATCGCCAAATGATCTGCTTACCATCGGTGATATCTGATACTGTTGACGGTTCAAGGGTGATGAGGTCGCCATAGCCAAGGTTGTCTTTTGAGAAGGATGCAAAGTCAGAGTACTTCAAGATGGTATGACCTGAATTTGACTCGAATGAGAGCCATGCCTCTGACATCGATGTACCTGTAATATCAGCAACGGTATGCTCGGTTGTGAATTCATAGATCTCCCCATTTGGATAGAGACCAACTGGGTTACCCGTATCGATGAAAGTGTTCGAGAAACCTGAACTTGTCGAGACGCTCAGTGTACCGAAGTTTGCACCTCCGCCAGTCGAGGAATACACTCCGACAGGGACTGTTGCTGTTGAACCACCAGTCCAAAGTGCAACACCTTGGTTCAGTTCAGTGTCAAAGCCATAGTCTTCATCGAACGTCATGCTGTAATCATAGACGATGTCAAGACCTGTAGCGACAGCCGATGCACCTGTTTGGGCAGAAGGTGCACTTGCTTTGAATCGGAAAGTCATCCATTCCCCGCATGTATTGCACCCGTAGGCATCGTAATGGCTTGTAGGTGTGAGTGGGTTTGTGAGTAGTGCGTTGATTGCGTCCTTTAGACCAATTGGCGTTGAAAGGAAATCATTTGTGATGGTGGTCAAATTCTGTAGGGTCCCTAGGCTTTCAGATTGTGTACCCGAAAGAAGTTCAAGTGAGAACGATTCAGTCAAATCAGAAGTTGACAAAATCGTGTTTTGATCAAATGAAACTTCAGCATATGTGACAACAGCACCCTTTGGTAGCATGAAATATCCTCCTTCTGCTTCTCCGTTTTGGTTGAGGGTCATGGTGGTCTTATCCGTTCCGTAATTGACACCATTGACCTTGTTGAGCAAGAATTTGTTTTGGTGGCCAAATGCACCGAAGGCAGGTTCATCGAAGCCCCAGTCCTTGTCACCATCTTCGGCGACATCGATGCTCAACATCTCAGGGTGGTGGGCGAATTCAAGGTCAAACCAGATACCAGCAACACCGCATGGATTGGTATATGATACAGCTGCGGAGAATCCAAAAATGTAGGAGTCAAGAGTATACTTGGTTCCATCCGTCAGGTTGATTGAACCTGTAATTCCAGGTGAACTGACTTCAATCGATGGACTCTCGGAACAATCATCTTGGATATAGGGTTTGATCGAAGCGATTGGATGGGTGAACGACGAGCGTTTGAGTGCGGGGTTAAACGCACTATCCATCGTCGTTGGTGTGAACATGAACGGCATATTTCCACCCTGTGAATTCCAAACGCCGTTGGTAATAGATATCGGCCCACCCATTTGCGTACCGTTGAAACCGGTTCCAACACGAGTTCCTAAACTGAAACCATGGAGCACTGCAGAAGAGAGCCTTGCTGGCCCCGAATTAAAGACAAATTTGAGATTCACCGTCGGATTGAGTGTGGAATTGATGTTCCATAATTCAATGACCTCGCCTTCCAAGTTCTCCATGACAGAGCCGTCTCGGCCAACGACAAGGTTGCCATTCAAGTCCATAACATCAACAGTCAGTGAACCCTGTCGTGTCATTTCTGCCTCAAGCGTGAGAAGGCCGTACCCGTTCGGGTGGTTGGCACCACCGAGAACAGATGGTGTGATTCCACGAACGGTCATCGATTCTTCTTGAGCGAGTTTGTCACCTAGTCGGAGGTCATCGATGTACCATCCTGACAGATTCCAATCCAACGTCTGACCAGGAATGAGTGTGTTGTGTTCCATGACAAATCGAATTTGGACATACTGGTCAACATATGTTGACAAATCAATGGCTAACGTTCCCCAACCACTCTGTCGGTTTGAGGTGGTTGAAGAACCGCCGAGACCGTAGTTGAAGTTGCTACCACTGCTTGAAGGTACGCCGCCACATCGGTAATTGATTTGGCTGTTTGAAGAACTTGTGCTTCGTTGGTAAAGTCCGTCGCCTTGGTTAAAGTCTGAGCCTGAACCCAAACCATAACTGAATCCGACATAATCATAATCTTGGTCACCGATTGGAAAGTTATTTTCCAAATTTGAACGGATTTCGACATAACCACAGTCGATGTACTGCTTTGTGTTCGGTTGGCTTCCAGCGACTGCTCGGAAATTGAACCATGTTTCAAAGGTGAGATTGAAATTTTTGAGTGAATTTGCTACAAACATAGGCTCAGCTTCAAGAATATACTCGAATGCTTGGCCTCCATTGTCATCTGTATAATTCGTATCACTCATACCGGTTCCCCAGCAATCGTCGCCTGAGGAACAGGAGGCAGGGTGCGTACTACCGGCTGGAATGGAACCATGGTTCCATCCTGTTTGGAAAAATGGAGGTGGACTGGTGTCTCTAAAGTTCGCTGTTGTGCCCTCAAAATCGGTTACAAAGCCGTCGGTCTTGAGCGTAACAGGCAATGCCTCAGCCGATTCGGATTCATATTCAAAAGCAGATGGGTCACTAAAGGAGGTAAGTTGATTGTTTTGTGCGGGGTTCCATACTCTTGGCATGGTGTACAGATCGATTCTTTGGTGTGCAGCATGGAGTGAAGGTTCGGTCGAAATCTGCATCGAAGCCGCTGTCACTGTTTGACCATCGGGCAAATCAATGGATGCGTCAACCTCATCAAAAAAGATTGATCCGTCACGCAAATCAACGATTGCGTTGCTATTGCCGTTTGCAAATGTCGTTACGACAGCCGCTGCAAGCGGCGTTAAAATCATCATTCCAATCAAAAATAATGCTGTTGTTGTATTCCTGTTTATGCTACGCACATCATCACCTGTGTCTCCGCGAATGTTTCACAACATATAATTCGGTCGCTTTCATGGTTCGGTATTTATATACAATTTTTTAGTCTTGAGGAACATGAATTTTTTGAAAAAAACACTGACACAAGCATAATTTCGTCATGATAGTTATGAGGGAGAACATCGTCCTGTGGCCATGGAACCATATTCCAAAGAACCTGTGACCCTCATCGAAGAAGTCTTTCCTCAAGACACAAATGCATATGACACCCTCTTTGGAGGACGATTGTTATCTCTGATGGACAAGGCTGGTGGCATTGCGTGTGCTAAATTTGCACATCGGGAATTTGTAACAATATCCATTGATACACTCAAATTTATTGCCCCTGCTCGGCAAGGTGACCTCCTTGAAGTTCTTGGAAAAGTTGTCTTCACAAGCCAACACACAGCCTGTGCAAAAGTGACTGCATACACGATGAGCAAAGCAACGTGGGAGCGGACGAAAATCTGTGAGGGTTTCTTTTTCTTCGTCGCCATTGATTCGATGATGCGACCGATTCCAATCCCTCAATTCAATGCAGAAACTGAGGATGAGCAAACTGATTGGAACAAAGCCAAAGCCATTCGAACAAATATGTTGAATGGGTGAGAACACCTTCATCAACAGGAGGTCGCACGGCGAAATATGACCGTCTTGAATGTGGCCATGGTTGGTAGCGATGATTTAGCACGCTCCATAGCAAAAGTTTCCGACCAACGTGATGTTCACACCTATGTGCACAAAGAAATGACCCCAAACGGCACGAAAATTCTCTCGTTGATTCGTCCAGCAAAATACCCGGAACGATTGAGACCTTTTCTCAATGCACTTTCCACATCAAGGGCTGGCATCATCGAAGTTAAGGCAATAGATGCAACACTGGGCGAGGCTCTCGTCGCCTTTGCCTCTGCGGGCATTGAAGAGGGTCTGGCAATCATAGCACCAAAAGACGGCGCGTGGATTGATGAAGACCAAGTCAAAACGCTATTCTCTCAGGCTGGTCTAAAAAATTGGACATTTGAGCAGCAGGATGGTATTCTTCTGCGAGAACGATTGTACGGTATCCTTTCCAAGATGGAGTCTGTTCTTGAAGAGACAAAGGAACATCCACTCGTTGTACCCATCGACCAACATTTCAACGTCAAAGGTATTGGTTTGGTCGCTATCGGATATGTTCAATCTGGTACCATACGAGTCCACGATGAAGTAATACTGCTCCCAGCAAATGGTTCTGGTGATGTGAAATCGCTACAAGTCATGGACGACGATGTTGAGTCTGCAACCGCTGGTGACCGTGTTGGTATCGCTCTTCGGAATGCAAAAGAGGATCATTTGAATGGAGATACGATGATCGTTCACCCTGCCGTCAACGATAAACGCACAGGGACAACAATTCCGCTTTCCCTCGATGCACATAACATTTCAGAGGTTCATCTCAACCGAAGTCCGTTTCAGAAAAAAGAACTCCACGTCGGCGATGTTGTCCATGCAAGCGTTGACCTGCAATTTGTTGTTGGGCGAATTCAGGAATGCGAAGGTGACGTCTTTGTGGTGCAGTGGGAGCATCCACTCTACATTCGTTCGCATCAACCTCCATCAGTGCTCCTTGCTCAACTCGATTCAAAACCAAGAATCATGGGCTCTTGTGTAGTCAAACAAAGAAATACATCGGCGTCTTGAACGGCGTCGTAGAATACAAGCATCGTCGCATAATTCAACGGTGGTTTGATAACCTCGGGAGTATCGTTCGGCGCGGGATGCAAGGAGATGGATACAATGAGTATCCAAACGAAGATGGGAACAAAGAACTGATTCATAATCTACGATTGGATGACTCCATACGCAAGGTGAAATTGACCTTGGATGAGCGTATGCTGCGAATTGAACAGCAATACGGCGTCACCGTCGACATCAACATCCATCATATCGCTCGACTTCAGCATCACTCGAGTCATCTTATCCCACTTTGGACATTTGTTCCTGCTTTGTTGAGTATTTGGGCTGGCATGAGGATTGTCACTGATGTTTTGCTTCAACTCGGTCTTGTCTTGTTCGGTGCATCGTTTATTGTTGGTCGATTCATGACAAGTAAACCAACACTGACCATTCAAACCCACGACCTTGATGGCTACTCACTATACGGAAACGACGCTGAACTGTTACGACTGATCAATTTACTTCGTCGATTGCAAGATGGTCAAACACTCGAACAAGCACGGTTAGGTCTTGAGATGTTAGAACGAGGTGATTCAATAGCTGTACCAGTTGTTGCACCTACCACACTTGAGCCCTCGACATCAATTGGTGCATTCTTGGATGAAGAGTTGACTGAAGGACCTCATGACAATTTTTTGCCTGATTGGAATCCATTGGAAGCAGATGAACCCCGCCCCGAAGTTCATTACCCTGACGACCACAAGCCACAACCTGTCGCAGGCCCAGTTCTCGTACCAACATCATGGCAAATGCCGACGCATCCTACTTCAGTTCACATTCCAATGTATCAAGCAGAACAGCCACACATTTCAGCCTTGCAAACACCGCATGGATTCATCCCATCGTACATTACGGGGAACCAAGTCCATATTCCTCAATATCACCACGAAGAACGATCGGAGCCTGAAATTCCAGATTTCGAAGAAGATATTTTGGAGGCTGAATTATTTGATTTTGAAGAAGAAGTCGAACAACCACAACACGTTCAACCTCAACAGCAACCCGTCTTGCGACCGAGAATTCGCCGAGATGAAGACCAACAACTCCTCAGGAAAAAAGTTCGCAGACAACCGACAAAGAAGACACGAGGTGCACGGGCATTCTTTGGTACGATGGGGCGAACTCTTCGAAATTCGAGGGCGTTTTTGTCCAACCGTTCTTCGACACATGCAGGAACAAACTTCCAATCTCCATCCACGGCAGCAAGACTTCATCAACGGTCTCAGGACAATGCAAGAGACGCGATGGAACAACTCTCAAGCGAACTTCCAAACGATGTTATGAATCAAATCAATGATCGAATTTCCCGACGTCGTGAAGTCATGAATTCGTTGCAAAACGAAAACCGTGATGATTTAGATTCAATGTCTTTTGGAGAACTACAAGCGACTTCGCCTCGAGAACATATTCGAATTCGCTCGATCGATGAGATCAGTGAGTAAGTCGTTCTGAGTAGATGGAAAGCTGCTCTTGATACCGCTCTTTTGTCAATTGTTGTAAGGAATTTGTTCCAAATGTTGACAGGTTCATGCTTGCGGTTACAGTTGCGTGCACCATAGCATCCTTGAGTTCTTGTAATGTCACTTCACCATCGCCCTGAACGAGGTGAGCGGCAAGTGTACCTGCAAAACTGTCCCCGCAACCTGTAGGATCAACGGCTTCAATTGGCGTGTGGCTAGGTAGTTCAATCATGACTCCGTCCACGAGAGCAACAGAACCCTTACTCCCTTTTTTGATGACAAAAATCTTGTCGCCAACCTCAGCCCTTAACACATCAATCGCTGTGGAAATGACTGTTTGACCTGTGAGTTGTGCAATCTCTCCTTCGTTGATGATAATCAGATCGACCCTCTTCATCACCGAAATAAGATCATCGCGTGCGATTGAAATCCAGAGATTCATCGAGTCTAAAATTTTGAGACGACATGAAGTGATTTGGTCGAGAACAACCGATTGAATGAGTGGATGCAGGTTTGCACAAAATACAATTTTGGAATCTGTGTAATGTTGAGGTATCTTTGGAGAAAAATGTTCAAACACATTCAATTCTGTTTGCAATGTTGTTGCTTCATCCATCTCACCCTCATATTTCCCTTGCCAACGGAATGTCTTACCAGGTGAAACTTCGATACCGTCGGTACAAATTCCTTTGTCAATGAGCATTTGCGGATGTTGCACATCAAAGTCCTCACCGACGACGCCAACGATTTGAGTTTTCCCTTTTGATATGCTCTTTAGATGAAACTGGCAGGCTAGTGACCCGTAAATCGCAGAGCCACCCAACTCATCCTCGACGACTCCGCTCGGTGTCTCGACACTATCAAATGCGATTGAACCAACAATAAGGACACTCAAACAAACCACACTCAGCCTAACAATTCTTGATGTTCATCGATGTATTGAATCGTGATGTTTCCATCATTGTAATCCTTTTCATCCATGATTCGTCGATGTAATGGTATCAAATGTTCTACGCCGGTGATCACCGTTTCATCCAAAGCAGTCTTCATTCGCCGAACAGCATCTTCTCTATCTTTACCCCATGTCAACAACTTGGCAAGGAGTGAGTCAAAGCAACCCGGCATGTCATAGCCTGGATGGGCATGGGTATCGCATCGAACACCGTAGCCGGATGGGAAATGACATTCCCACAGTCTACCTGGACTCGGAATGAATTCTCTTGGGTCTTCAGCATTTAATCGGCATTGAATGGCGTGACCTCTCCATTCGATATCTTCTTGTTTGAGAGGTAATGATTCCCCTTGCGCAACACGGATTCCAAGTTCAACAAGGTTGTGACCTGTAATCAATTCGGTCACTGTGTGTTCTACCTGAACTCGGGGGTTGACCTCAAGAAAGTAAAAGTCCCCATGGGCATCACGAAGGAATTCAAATGTAGCTAGGCCTTTGTAACCAACAGATTCGGCACCTCTGCAAACAAGTGAACCAATCTCCTCTCGCTTAGCATCATCGAGCCATGGGCCTTCTTCGATCAATTTTTGATGACGACGTTGGATTGAACAGAACCGCTCACCAAAGTGAATTGCATTTTTCCCATCGGCTAGAACTTGAAACTCAACGTGTTGTGCGCCTTCAATGTATTTCTCAACGAAGACCCGTTCATCCCCAAATGCTGATTTTGCTCGAGATTGGCAGAGTTTAAGCGCGCTCTCAAATTCATCGGCTTGATGAACGATTTGCATGCCAATGCCGCCGCCACCTGCGGCTGCTTTGATGATCACAGGATAGCCTATGTCATCAGCAAGTGCACTTGCTACTCCGGCATCTGAAATGGGTTCAGATGAGCCTTTTGCCGTGGGTAATCCCGCCGCTTCCATCGCCGCTCTTGCTTCGATTTTATCACCGAGGAGTGTGATGACATCGGCCGAAGGTCCGATGAAGGTAATACCCTCTTCTTCGAGTCGACGAACAAAATGTGCATTTTCAGCAAGGAATCCATACCCCGGATGAACGGCATCACAATTCATTTCTTTGGCAGCAGCGACGACGGATTCGATATCAAGATATGAGTCGAGTGGATTTGGGCGTGAGTTGTCAAAGGCGACATCTGAAAGGCGCACTGGAAGAGATAATCTGTCTTCCCTACCGTGAATTATTGCTGCTTCTATGCCCATATCTCTGAGGGTTCGGAGAATTCGGAGAGCGATTTCTCCACGGTTTGCAATGAGAACGCGCTTGAACGCCATGCTACCTGCCATGTCAAACATGTCTATGATGAAAGCGGTCGAAAATTGAGGGACTCTTCGTATTTTCAACGGATGAACATTCATTGATACTTTGTCCACTCACTTTGCGAATCTCTATGCCGATACCAATGATTTCCACCCTCTGTATACCATTCAAATCCATGCTCATCGTAGGATGTGGGTATTGAATCGAGCGGCGGAACATATTCCACTGGCTCATCGAGTTGAGATTGAGAAGCATTGACCAAAGAGTCTGACGTTGGTTCAATCGTCTGTTCAAATTGGTCATTGAAGTCTTTTTCGTCAACGATTGCCGCCTCTTCAGATTCATCCAACGGCTTTTGTTTCAATAATCGAACTGTAAAGACTGAACCTCCGAGGAATGCGAGCAGCACCAATGCAATGACCAAAACCATATTTCCAGAACCATCCGATGTTGTAGTTGAAACGTCATCATCGTCAATTTCGTCGGAGACATCATCTGTAATGGCACGGGAGAGAAGGTTCGTTCCGGTCTCGATATTGTTTTGTTCGCCAAAGTCATGCAGAGCAAAAATCGAGTATGTATAGGAAAGATTGAATGAGGTTGTGCCATTCAAAAGCATCAGTTGTATCGTATCAATTTCACCAGGCGAAAGTTCGACGGATTGTCCCATGGCGAGTGAAGACAACGAATGATTGAATCCAACAATCGTTGTGACTGCTGCGTTATTGACAACTTGGCACTGGACGAGCACCAATTCATCCGAGCTTTTTGTGTCAACGTTGGACGACTCACACATAGCGTCGACATCGATGTCAAAGGCCATTTCAAACGAGAGGTTGACGGACATGGATTCACACCGGTCTATCGATTCACTATCGCAAGCTGTGAGATTGAACATGAGGAAGGGGTTTTGTGGTTCACCAAGGTCAAAGAGTTGCATAAATACGCCGTTTGTTAATTCCACGGTTTCTGACCACTGACCATTTTCCAATTGAATATCAATCGTACCGGAACCGCTTCGCCAATCGATTTGACCTGACAACAATACCTCAGTCAGGTTCACTGTTTCTATTGAATAACTACCGGTAATGAACGGTGGTTGAATTTCAAATGTGTGCTCTTGGTCTCCAACATACCACGAGTTTCCGTTGTCATCTGTCAGAGATACATGAATCGAATATATGCCATCAGTGACATCGAGAAGGTTGAATTGAACCGCCGCTGAGGTTTGAGTTGTTGGCAATATTGTTTTGTTTTCGACTTCGCCTTCTTCGCCTTGAATTGAAATCCATCCAGATACGCTTTCGCCTTCATTTCCATCCCATTCGATTTGTACCAATTGAGATTCGTCGAGTTGAATGATTGACTCGAAATCGATGCTCGTGAGCACTGGTGCAGAATAATCCGTCAGCGTGATCAACGCATCGACATCAACAGCCACGCCGTCGAGGTCCGAAGCAAGCAAACCATCAACCTCCATCATTATGACCTCAACGCCCCATTGGCCTATGTCATCTCGAATTGGAGTCCATGTTCCTATGTACGATGTTGTGGCTTGATTCCATTGAAGCGGAACTTGGTAACTCGAACTGGCATCTCTTTGCACATTCAATTCAACAGAGAGGTCGGAACGGTTGTAGGCTGAAGTGACTTCAAACTCAAACATTGATGACTCGACTTCCCAAACGCCGTTCAATTCTGTTCCTGAAATGAGGCTTGTTCCATTGATGGCAAGTGATGTAGCCTCTGGCTCTGCAGGATTGAGTGTCATCGAATAGGTTGGTCTTGGTACCATTTCATTTTGGTGAGCATCGAGTACTCGGAATGTCATGTTGATGGTATGCGAGGTGGTCGGGTCATACGATGTCGTATCGAAATACAGATAGTAGCCCTCGAGAATTGAGGTATATGTCATCGTGATTGCTTGTTCAAATCCATCGCCCTCTTCCCATTCATTTCCGAGATATTCAACGGTCAAGTCGTCTTCTTTTGCAACATCATACACGAGGAGACTGAATGTTTCCTCAACCCTCACATCCGGATTTGGTTCGACACCTTTTCGATGTTCAATCGAAAGAACTTGAGGCGATATATCATCAACAAATTCCAAATCCACATCTGAAAATGTATATTCAAATGCAGGTGCACCAGAAGGATTACTCTGTCCACTCACCGTCAAGGGATGGGAAAGGTCGGTTCCTAAGCAGGTTTGTGCCGTTGAAAGATAGATTGAGCCACAGGATGCAACGACTGCATCGTTGACTGCTGATGTAAGGTTCACATTGGTCTCAAGGGAGTATGGCATCCAAACCTCTGCAACTGAAATCGATGTTAAATCTCCAAAAGATAGTTCGATGAGAAGTGTTCTCCATTCAAGGCCATCTGGTCCGACCCAGGTGTCTCCAAAAAATTGTGAGTTCAATGTAGTGTGATCGAGAATGATATCATGACCTTCTTCAAGTGGGGAGAGAACTTGGCCCCACACCGACACGCTGTCGATGCTCGCATCGAGCAAATTCACATTTCCTCCAGAATTGTCCCAATTCAACCAAAACCGCACATCCTCTAGAATCTTAGCATCACTCGGCAAATGTATGCTCACCGCATGATTCTGTCCTGAAGAATTGTCTGAGATTTGGTCAATAAAACCGATGTCAGTTTGCTGGATTGACAACGATGTGGCAAATCCACCATAACTCACCTGTGCATTTGAAAGGGTTGTCCACCTTGATGTTTCGAATTGAATCGATGTCAATGTTGGTGAGTTGGGGCCAGTTCGATTGAACGTGTAGGCAAATTGGACCCATTTCATCCTCGGGTATTGTGTAAGTGAAGAATTGATATCTTCCCATGAACTCCACTGGGAAAATGATGTGTTCGTTCCGTTGATTGTCCACCTGTATTGAAGTTCGAGCGATGAATCTGCAGGTACGGCGACATTATGCGTAACAAAGGTTGGCGAAAGTGTTCCAGATTGAACAAAAAGAGGCTCTGAGATGAAGGATCCATCGTTTGTCGTCAAGTTGGACTGTGAGACATAACCTTGCCATGTTTGTGTTGTTACGACGCCATTTGAACCGGATGTCCCGTCAACACCATCAACGCCAGTGCCGTACTTGAGGCCTTTACTACCACCTGCTCCACCGAGGGCTTGAATTGCACCGCTGTTGGAGAGACCTCCTGATTGAGTGCGTACGATGATGCGTCCACCAGCACCTCCGCCGCCGCCGTCACCACCGTCATACATGCCGAAGCCTGGTCCATTTTGGGCACCGTCAGCACCATCACCGCCATCGCCACCATCGCTTTTGATAGAACCATACGTTCCAACAGCGAGCGTATTGGTTTGAATGAAGATGGAACCACCTGAGCCTCCGCCGCCGCCGGAACCACCCGGTCCAGTTCCAGATGTTGCTTGACTGCCGGCGTCACCAATGCCACCATTTGCTTGAATACTGCCGTTGACATAGATTGCATCCGCAAAAATTCGAATGTAGCCTCCACCGAGCCCACCAGAAACTGCTGAGTGGTAACTGCTTGAGACACCACCACCTTGGCTACCACGTTCAGAGCCGTTGCCGTACGAAGAACCGCCTGAACCACCATTGGTTCCACCACCGGCACCTCCCGCACCACCGTGGCCTGCACCGCCGCCGCCATCGTTGCGTCCGTTGCTTGGCGTTGTGGTGCTCGATCCAACACCAGTACCACCTGTTACAAGGTCATCCGCTTCAATCATCGAACCTTGTTCAACGATAAGTGTGTTGACATAAATGGTCAAATCGCCATTTGCAACGATCTTACCACAGGAAGCAATGCCACATCGCAGTTCGAGCGTTGAATAATTATGTGTCCCCGACCAAGTAACCGTGTTGAACAATTGAGAGGAATTGGAGCCCGCACCAGGAGGTCCGCTACTCATGGACATGAGTTGAATCGAGGTCCCATCGCTAACGACATCGGTCAAGGTACCGTTCAAGGTACTGGAAGCGACGGAATACGATTGGGTCGAGGTGATTTTCTCACCTTCGAGTGTAACATTCATCGAACCGTGGTCTAGACGGTAACCTGCTTCAAGTGGAATTGATGCTGATGGATTCGTACCAACATCCGCTGAAAGTTCGCTTGCTCCGTTTGAAAATGTTGACTTTGATGAAGTCCCAACATTGCTTGATGAAGGTTCTTCGGAAAGAATTGTTTGAGGTGATTCAAAAACCTGTGACCAACTCATTGTCAGCAAAAGAAGTGTCACAATGAACATCGGTAAAGTAGATTTCACCATGAAGTCGGGACAGCGAGCATGTTATGATAAGGTTTCGACGAAAAGGAGGTCGATTCAATACCGTACTTTCTTTCTCGTCATCGTTCTCCAAATGCGTTGGAGAGGGTCATAATACCTGTCAACAACTCGTTCTTTGAGTGGAATAATTGCATCATCGGTGATTTGAATACCTGCTGGACATACCTCAGTACAACATTTTGTGATATTGCAATATTCGACGCCAAAGTCTTTCTTAATTTCAGGAATTCTGTCCTCTGTATCGAGCGGATGCATCTCATACTGAGCGAGGCGGACAAGATTTCGTGGACCTGCAAAAGCATCGAACAGTTCGTGGTCACGCAAAACGTGGCACGTGTTGACGCAAAGGAAACACTCGATACATTCTCGGAAATGTTGAACTCTGTCGGCTTCCATTTGATTGAATTCCCAATTCATTGTTTCAGGACCGTTGATTGGTGCAATTTTTTGAGCAATTTCATAATTCCAAGACACATCGGTCACGAGGTCTTTGACATGAGGGAATGTTTTCATCGGTCGAATCTCGACTGCTTCACCCTCAGGTCGCTCTTGAACGATGTCACTCATCCGAGTCATACACATCAATCGTGGCTTTCCATTGATTTCTGCGGAACAGGAACCACATTTTCCTGCTTTACAGTTCCAGCGCACCGCCATATCAGGCTCTTGTTCATGTTGAATTCGGTGAACGCAATCAAGAACAACCATGCCTTCATCGAGGGTGATTTCGTAGTCTTCCATGGTCACATCTTCACCCTCGCCTCTGGTGATTCGGAACTTTTGATTACGACCTTTAAGCGACATCACTTTCCTCCTCCCAATTCTTCAGCACGTTCTTTGATCATCGTCTTTACCTCGGTAAGTGCATCTTGCAAATCATCTCGGATTGGTTCGACCTTCTCTTGTCGAACCTTGATTTCGCCGTCTTCCATCCAAATAATATTGAGGTGTTGCCCCCAAAAGTCATCTTCGGGCGTTGGGAAGTCATCACGAGTGTGACCGCCTCTGCTTTCTTCCCTTGTGATTGCTGCAAGAGCTGCCACCTTTGAAATGTCAGCCATATTGAGCAAATCAAGGGCTTGATGCCAGCCTGAATTGTATTTCTTTGATGTGCCTGAAGAGGTGTCCATGGCTCGTTTCTTGAAATCTTCAAGTTCAGATAGTGCCTCTTCAAGTTCAGATTTTGTACGAATGATACCCACTTTTTGTTGCATCATTTCTCTCATTTCGTCATATATTGCTCCAGGGTTTTCACCTTCTACCCTTTGAAGCGGGGCGAGGATGTCGTCGCACGCTGCCTCAATTTGTTTGTCATCAAAGCCAGGTTGTGCGAGGTCTGCGGCTCGCTTTGCAGCATGTTCACCTGCTCGCTTTCCGAACACGATGAGGTCGGACAATGAGTTACCACCGAGTCGATTTGCACCGTGCAATCCTGAAGCAACTTCGCCACAGGCATAGAGGCCAGAAACTGTACTCTCTTGGGTCGTGGCATCAACTCGTACACCACCCATCACGTAGTGGGCGGTTGGACCAACTTCCATCGGTTCCTTCGAGATGTCCACGCCAGCGAGTTCTTTGAACTGATGATGCATAGAGGGTAATTTCTTCAAAATCGCTTCTTCACCTCGATGTGAAATGTCGAGGAAAGCCCCTCCGTGTGGAGAACCTCGACCAGCTTTTACCTCTGAGTTGATGGCTTTTGCAACGACGTCTCGGGTGAGCAATTCAGGTGGTCGACGAACAGTAGCAAGTTTTCCGCTCACAACTTCCTCAACCCACTGGTCGGATTCTTTGATCGTTTCAGCGTGATCGCCCCGGAACATTTCAGGTACATAGTCGAACATAAATCGGTGTCCATCACTGTTGGTCAGCCGTCCGCCTTCTCCTCGCACACCTTCTGTGACAAGAATTCCACGAACTGACGGAGGCCAAACCATTCCTGTTGGGTGGAATTGAACAAATTCCATGTCTCTCAATTCTGCTCCTGCCCAGAGTGCTAGGGCGTGTCCGTCGCCCGTGTATTCCCACGAACCAGAACACACCGACCAGCAGCGTGTGATTCCACCGGTTGCAAGAACCACTGATTTTGCCGAGTAGGCGTGCAAATCTCCGCTTACTCGGTCATAAGCAACACAGCCAGTGACTCTGTCGCCCTCTTTCAAGAGATGCCGTACAGTGTACTCCATGAAGATATCAATGCCTTCGTGAATACCTCGTTCTTGCAATGTTCGAATGATTTCGAGACCGGTTGCATCGCCGACGTGTGCAAGCCTTGGGAAGGTGTGCCCTCCAAAATTTCGTTGATTGATGATATTTTTTGGTGTTCGGTCGAAGACGGCTCCCCACTGTTCCAATTCTCTCACGCGGTCGGGTGCTTCTTTGGCGTGAATTTCGGCCATTCGCCAATTTGCGAGCCACTTACTACCTTTCATCGTGTCATGAAAGTGTACTTTCCAACCGTCGCGAGGGTCGGCGTTTTGCAGTGCTGCTGCACAACCACCCTCGGCCATCACGGTGTGGGCTTTTCCAAGAAGGGATTTTGTGATGATGGCAGTTTTTGCACCTTGACGTGCTGATTCAATAGCGGCACGAAGACCAGCACCGCCAGCTCCGATGACGATGACATCATATTCGTGTTTTGAGTAATCATGGCCCATCTATTCACCCCCACAGAATGATGGCTTTGTCCGCCAGGCCACCATACTCTTGACTTACTCCAATCACCCAAAGGTCACCGAGGAACACAAACGCTAACGAGGTCCAAAACCAAAAGCCGTGGGAACGATTGAGAATTGATATTCGCTTGAACATCTGACCTCGGAGGCGGGAAATGCCTGTTGTCCAGCGGTCGAGAGCACCACCTGCGATGTGGCGAAGTGCGTGACAAGATGTAACATACATAGTAAGCAAGAATGCTTCGATAGCCATCACGAATGTTCCGATGGTCAATCCGATTCGATCACCTGAGAACGTCATGGTGTGTGTTACATCCCACCATTTGATGATGAGAATAACCATAGCTGCATACAAGAAGTAGCGATGCAGGTTGTTGATGATGAACATTCTTTTTTCGCCTTTGTAACCAATCATTTTGTTGATGTGAGGTTCATCGACCCAGCATCCAGTTGGGCTGGCGAAGAATGTTCGATAGTAGACTCTTCGCATATAGTAGCACGTTCCACGGAAGCCGAACGGAATCCAAAGAACCAAAATCGCAGCGTTCACCCAATCCGGATGGTTCCATTCCGAGAGCCCAAACAGACTCCACTCGAGGATGTTTGGTGAGAAGATTGGTGATGTAACAGTGTTGCCTTGAACGGAGTATTCGATAGCGTATCCATTCGAAGGGGAAAAATAGAACAAGCGCAGCGCAGTGTAGACCAGTGCAGCGGCGAGGGCAATCGCCATTGCAACAGGTTGGCTCCACCAATTGTCCACCCGATTTGTTCGTCCGAGACCATTCAATACTGGTAGTTTGATACCTTCGCCCATGCGTTCACCTCGGTGATTTCATTGTTCCGAGTTTGCGGGGGTCTTTGAGGTTCACTCTTTCACCATGTCGAATTATTGGGGGCTCATGCGAGTTTCGTCCAGTCGATTTTAGCCTCGACCATTTCGATTTCATCCACATCCATTTGAGCAAGTTGAAGTTTACCAGACAATTCATCATTGACTGCATGCCAGTACGAATACGCTTCAATTACCCATATTCCTGATTCACGTGTGCCGTTACCAGAGCCTTTAACACCGCCAAACGGCAAATGTGCTTCTGCACCCGATGTTGAGTTGTTAATGCTCGTCATACCTGCTTTGATTCCTGTCTTGAACTGGTACGCTTCCATTCTGTCGTTGGTGTAGATCGCAGATGAAAGACCGTATGGGCTCGCATTCGCTAGGTGGAGGGCGTGGTCAAAGGAGTCTGCTTTGACAATGGTAACGAGCGGTCCAAAAATTTCCTCATGGAAACATCGCATCGATTCTTCAACACCCACATAGACGTGAGGCCACATGTAAACGCCTTCTTCGGCGACGCCGAGGAAATGGTCTGGTGCATTGTCCGAGGTGATACGACCATTTCCGAACAAATGAATTGCACCATCTTGGTTGCATATCTCCACACCTTTGAGGAAATCGTTTGCGTATTTTTCCGACAACATAGGCCCATAGAGAACGTTGTCATGACGAAGTGAGTCACCGATTCGTGTTGACTTGACTTTGGCCATGAATCGTTCGAGGAATTCATCATAAATGTCTTTGTGAACAATGAGGTTTCCAAGAGAGGTACAGCGTTGACCTGCGGTACCAAAGCCTGCCCAGTATGCACCTTCAACTGCATTTTCAAGGTCAGCAGATGGCATGACAACTAGAGGATTCTTTCCTCCAAGTTCAAGGGAACATGACACGAGATTACGGCCACAAACTTCTCCAATCATTTTTCCAATATCGGTTGAACCTGTGAAAGAGATTTTGTTGACTTTGCCTTCATCGACTGCATCGACAAGATACTGCCCTGCTCCACTACCTTTTCCATGGACAAGATTGATGACACCATCAGGCAAGCCCGCTTGATGCATGATTCGTGCAAGTGCAAAGGACAACATTGGAGCATCTTGAGGGCTCTTCCAAACGCATGTGTTGCCGCACATGATCGCTGGAATCATTTTCCAGAACGGTACGGCTGCGGGGAAGTTGCATGCGTTGATGATGCCACAAACGCCGAGTGGGCGGCGATAGGTGAACAATTCTTTGTTCGGCAATTCAGAATTCACGGTTTGACCATACAATCGCCTTCCTTCTGATTGAAAGAATAAACACGTATCAATCGCTTCTTGAACTGAACCAGCAGATTCTTTGAGCGTCTTACCAATTTCTCTGGTTTCAAGGGCAACAATGGCGTCTTTATGTTCCATGAGTAATCGACCCATATTTCCAATGATTTGTCCTCGTGTTGGTGCTGGCGTTGCTGCCCATGAAGGAAAAGCTACTCTTGCTGCTTGTAATGCGGCATCGACATCATCTCTGGTCGATTGCGGAAAAACGCCCACAACATCTTCTAGCCAGGCTGGATTTTTCGATTCAAAGGTTGATCCATCGGAGGCAAAAGCCAATTGCCCGTTGATGATATTGTAGCCCTGAACAGTTGGTTTACCGTTGGGGTTTGTTCTGTCGACAAAATCAAGTTGTGCTTCTAAAATATGAACCATGTTGTCATCCAACTCGAAGGGTATTTTGAATTTGATGTGAAGATTTGATGACAATAATATCATGAGGTTTATACTACACCGGCAATTTAGGCATCATGCACCCCGAAGAATTAAGGTGGGACAGTTCAAATAGGGTCGGATACTAAAGAAGGCAAGGCGATATCATGGCAGACGAAGACGATTCTATTTCATTACGAGTTTCCAAAGCAATTCCATCTGATGTCGGGCACGGTCGAGCTAGAATCGCTGCCGATGTTGGTCTTGACCTCAAGCCAGGTGACATTGTTGAGATTTCAGGCGATGAACGTTCGACTGCCGCAATCTATTGGCGAAGTCGCCCAGAGGATTCAAAACTTGACATCATTCGAATCGATGGAATCATTCGAAAAAATGCCGGTGTCAGCCTTTCTGACCGCGTCACTGTACGGAAAGTGAATGCAAAAGAATGCACAAAACTCACCATTACCCCAGTGATGGCGAACAAACAGAAAGTCAAATTTGGGCCTGGAATTGAAGGGTTTGCACGACGTGGATTAGCAAAAAGACCGGTGGTCGCTGGTGACAGAATCTTCATCCCCGGCATGACGCTCTTTGCTGAGGCCCTTCCATTCGCTGTCGTCTCCACAGTACCCAAGGGCATTGTCAAGGTCACGAACCAAACTGAAATCGTCATAAAAGACGAAGCGGTTCCAGAAGAAGAACTTGGCCAATCAGAGGGTATAACATACGAAGACGTTGGTGGAATTGGTCAACAATTACAAAAAGTTCGGGAAATGATTGAGCTACCACTCAAACACCCAGAATTGTTCAGACGGCTGGGCATTGATCCACCAAAAGGCGTTCTACTTCACGGGCCACCAGGAACGGGTAAAACAATGATTGCAAAGGCTGTTGCTACAGAAGTAAACGCCCACTTCAAGAGCATCAATGGTCCAGAAATTATCTCAAAATATTACGGTGAATCCGAAAAGCAACTTCGTGAAATTTTTGATGAAGCAAGTGAAAAATCACCTGCCATTATTTTTATCGACGAAATCGACTCAATTTGCCCGAAACGAGAGGATGTCACTGGTGAGGTCGAACGAAGAGTTGTCGCTCAAATGCTGACATTGATGGATGGAATGCAGGGAAGAGACAATGTCGTTGTCATTGGTGCCACCAACCGTCGTGATGCGTTGGATCCTGCACTACGACGACCGGGTCGATTCGACCGTGAAATCGAAATCGGCGTCCCTGACCGAGAAGGACGAAGCGAGATTATGGATGTCCACATTCGGCAAATGCCGATTTCTGAGGACTTCGACATCAACTGGATTCTCGACAACACCTACGGTTTCGTTGGTGCCGACCTAGCATCGTTGGTTCGAGAAGGTGCGATGAAGGCACTTCGAAGATACCTTCCAGAAATTGACCTCGAGGAAGATACGATTCCTCCAGAAGTCCTTGAAAAAATGGAAGTCCGAATGGAAGATTTCAAAGAAGCTATCAAGGATGTTGAACCATCAGCACTGCGAGAAATTTACATTGAAATCCCTGAGGTAAGTTGGGATGAAGTCGGAGGACTTGAAGAGGTCAAAGACCGACTTAAAGAATCGGTTGAATGGCCGCTTACCAAGCCTGAATTGTTTGAACACTTCGGCATTAAACCTCCACGGGGAATTGTACTCTTTGGTGCCCCTGGAACTGGAAAGACATTGCTCGCAAAAGCAATTGCTAACGAAGCCCAGGCAAACTTCATCAGCATCAAGGGCCCAGAATTGATATCAAAATGGGTCGGTGAATCCGAACGAGCCATTCGTGAAATCTTCAAGAAAGCAAAGCAATCTTCTCCTTCAATCATTTTCTTGGATGAATTTGAATCGATTGCTTCTGTTCGTTCCGGAGGAACAATGACGGAAGGTAGCGATGCATCAAACAGGGTTGTTAATCAATTGTTAGCGAGTATGGACGGCGTTGAATCTATTGATGGCGTCATCGTTGTTGCAGCGACCAATAGACCAGAAATGATTGACCCAGCACTTCTTCGAAGTGGACGATTTGAGCGCGTCCTCCACGTGCCACCTCCAGACGCTTCTGCTCGTGAGGCGATTTTCAGTATACACTCTGCTGGCATGCCGCTAGGAAAATTTTCGATTAAGGATATCTTGAGTGGTCTTGATGGTTTCACAGGTGCAGACATTGAGGCTGTGTGCCGAGAAGCTGCACTCATTTGCATGCGAGACGAAAAGAAAAAGGTTGGAAAATCTCACTTCGAGGATGCAATTTCTAGAGTTCGACCAACCGTTACCCCAGACATGCTCGAGTATTACTCAAAGATGGAAGCAAGATTGACCTCAGGGTTATCGAACATCAAGAGAACAAAGGACTTCGGCTTCGGAATCGAAGCCATGTAAATTCTCGAACCGACGAATTGATGTGCCTCGGCCACTCCAGTGGTGACAGGGGCACACCATGGCCATTTTCGGAAGGGAAATTATTGGACGTCAAGTCCTTGACCAAACTGGTGAAGCACTTGGGGTTCTCATTGACCTCAATTTCGATCTATTTTCTGGACTGATCACGGAATTCATCGTTAAAGTTAATGACGATATTGATGCAACAAAATTGCCTTTTGAGAGTGAATCACACATCGTCAAAATTCCCACCGAACAAGTCAACTCCGTTGCAAAAGAGATTCGCCTCAATGTTTGATTCACACGATGCAAAGTAGCACATGCTTGGACAACCTTCTAAAGTTAATGAGTGACCTCATCGATTTACAGAGGAGTGCACACTATGTCTGAGGGAACACGACGAATCAATGTTCGACGCATTGTTCTCCAATCTTCATTTTGGCTTGTGATGCTTGTTCTGCTGTTCTCTGTGCTATCGAGTTTTGTCAATCTAAGTTCTTCAAATCAACTCTCGGCTTACGATGATGATTGGAACGACATGTCTGCTTTTCGACATGATTTGAACGACATGGGTATCGAAACGAGGTCACTCGTTTCCAGCCCACTTCTTCTTGCTGACATTGAAGATCCCAGGAACACGACGTATATCCTCGCTGGAGTTGAACGTGATACGCTCACCTTACCACAATTTGATGAGGAAGGATTCATCACAATCGCTGCTGATTCTGGTTTCTCGCCTTCCGAAGTAGACGCAGTGGTTGAATTTGTTGAGGCCGGTGGTACTGCTCTCATTCTCGAAGATTATGGATACGCAAATACAATCGCTGAAGCCTTTGGTGTAAGGTTCACTGGCCAGCAAGTCTTCGACACAAATTATGTTCCGTCCCTGGACTATAACTACATCTGGATGTGCGTTCAATCCAATCCTTGTGGCATGAATGGAACAGAACTCGATGTGGACACGATAGGTACACATGAACGATGGGCTGATGTAAATGGGCCAGGCCAACACCCCTGCTCGTTGCTGAGCGGTGAACCGGCTGCAACTGCAGATGATGCGGGGTTGTGTCAACAACACTGGAACAACGGTGTCATCGACTACAACGGTTCCTATCAGTTGCTATTGAACAACATCACAGCGCTGGAAATCATTCCAGGCCAACAAACTCCACTCTCCGAAATTGCGGTTCGGGCATTCACAAGCAACGAAGCGACCGTTGATGTCAACGGCGATGGTGAGATTTGGGTGAGCAATGAAATCACGCCCGAAACACCTGATCGATGGGGTCAGTTCAATCTGAGCATCGAAGTCTGTGAGCGTGCAAGTTGCAATCCAGAAGATGGAGGCCGGGTTGTCTTCATCGCAGACGGTTCTGCTCTCATCAACGCCATTTACGATTATGAAGGCTTCAACGATGGAAAGTACGACAAGAAAACCGATATTCTCGTGCCAGCTAACGATAATCGTAAGTGGGCTCTCGATTTCGTAGCTGAAGCTTTGATGAGTTCAGTACCCGGAGAAGAAGGTCAAGCATCGGAGAATGCAATTGTCATTTTCGATGAATCAAGACATCCACAAAACGCAATGCTTGCTGATTCATACAACACCGTGTACTTTCTTTTGGTGTACTTCACAGGTGAGGGCTTGGCAATGTTGGTGTTGTTTGTTATACTCTTCATGACCTTCGAAGCGGTTCTCATCAAGAAACGAGACCCTGAAAGTTGGAGACATGTGTTCAGCATCATCTACTACGGCTTTGGTGATGCGAATCGTTACGAATATTATGCGAAAGTCAACAAAATACGACAAGTATTCTTATCCAAGGTAAGGAACCAAAACGGGTTGAGTCAAGAGGAATTCAACTCAATGCAAGCCAATGAACTCATTCAACTCATCAATGACCCCGTTCTTTCGAAGTTCGCAATTGATACTTCGCAAAAGTATACTTTGGAACAGTCCGTAGCCTTGGTCAAACGCATCAAATCTTGGGGGCGTCAGTGAGGGATTGGTATGTGGACACGAAAAGCAGCATTCACCTTCACTGGAGGTATCGCTTTGGTCCTCATCGGTATGATGATTTCAAACCAACAAATGATGATTCTCGGGTTAGCACTCGTGGCATTCATCACAGTAAATTCGTGGATTGGAGGCCATGGGGATGTTGAAATTCAACGTACACTTTCGGCTGATAACCTCTACAAAGGTGACGATTTGTATGTTGAACTACTCATTACAAATCGAAGTCATAGGAAGACACAAATCATGGAGGTATACGACAACATCCCTCATGAAATGAAATTGAGAAGTGGACTAAATCAAATGAGTTTGAATCTCAAGCCAGGTGAAAGTGCCCGAATTCGTTATGTCCTCCGTTGCCCTCTTAGAGGCCATTATTCAATCGGCCCAGTATCGCTCCGAATACAGAACACATTCAACCTCGGTGTTGAGGAGATGTATGTTGACCATCATAGCGATATCGTCATCTTCCCGCAAATCAAAGACGTCGAAGAGGCCTTCCTTCGAAGCAGAACACCCAAGATGTACACAGGTGCAACAACGCTTCGTACCCCGGGGCAAGGCTCTGAATTTTATTCACTACGAGAGTATGTCCCAGGAGACCCATTCAAGAACATCAATTGGAAGGCTTTTGCTCGAACTGGCGAACTGATGGTCAACGAGAAGTGTCGAGATGCTGTGACTGACCTGTACATCATTCTCGACTCAAGGGACCTCGCTCGTATTGGTACAGTGCTCAAGAATCCGCTTGAAATGGGTACGTTATCTGCAGCAAGTTTGGCATCCTTTTTCCTCAAGAGGAGAGATTCTGTCGCACTCGCAATATATGATGAAAAATTGTCGTACCTGCCTCCAGATACCGGAGACAAGCAGTATTTCAAAATCCTCAGTTCTTTAGCAGGCGTCCAAGCACGAGGGGAAATGCCGCTTCAAGCCGTGACAAACTCAATCAGCGGACGATTCAGCCGAGGTAGCCCTGTCTTCATCATTTCATCATGTGAAGGCGATGGAACCGTGCCTGCTGCCGTCCGTGACCTTGTAGGCCGTGGCCATGAAGTCACCGTTTTGTCACCTGCAAGCATCGATTTTGAGCGATTAGTAAGTCGAATTCCGCGTATGTCCTACGAGGTGCTCAAGATTGAGCGACAAAATCGTCTCACTACACTCGCTGGATTCGGTGCCCAGGTGATCGATTGGATGCCGGACATGGACTTATCACAAGCTTTGATGCAGGTTAGGGGGTACTGAGGTGGCAGGTGAAGTCGAATTACAAAGCGACGTCCTACTTGGCGATGACCGTAAGCCGAGAACATTACACATCGCCCAACTCAGAAAACAGTGGCAGGTTCTCACATTGCAAATTGTTGCGACAATTGCACTAATTACGATGTACCTGGAAGTAGTATCGACCTACGTCGTCGGTTCAATTGACCACACGATTTTATTTGATACCATTGAACTCCTCATTGGAAATCAATTACCTCTCGGCGACTGGCTTACCGGTGAAGGACGCGATGGTCTTTCAAGATTCACAGTTCCTTTGATTCTCGGCCTCGGCTTAGGAGGCCTCATGGCGTTGCTCGCTTTCCAAACCCCTAAGGTACAGCAACGTATCAAATTTGGATTTTACCTCGGCCTCATGATTGTGATGATCGGTCAACTCTTGCTCTCATGGCTCGCCGGTATGTTGTTTGAGTTTGACCTAAGGCTACCAAATGATAGTGAATTACAAACACTTGAATGGCCACTTTTGATGGTGATGTCGATTATGATTCTCTTCATTTATCTGAGTCCAATTATTCTTGGAACAAGAGGCATATGGTCTCTCCATCGTCGCTCGATTGCATTCTCGATTGGAATTACCCTCGTGTTTCTCGCGATTCACGCTATTCTCACATTCCCCCTGATTAAGAGCCAACTTGGTACCTATGGTGGTACACTAACAGCATTGGATGGACAAATCTCCAATCCGACAATAGGTCTCTTTGGCGTAGACCTTGTGACCACGCAACAGTTCAACCTTATTCTCATCGCTGTTCTCATCATGGTGTTCCAAGAAGCAGCATACGGAGTCATCAAGAATTTGGAATATGCTTACCGATTACCAGAATCTTGCAAGCGCGACCCTGAATATGTTCGACAAATGGATAATGTCCTCAACACACATCTTCGCCACACATTTGGCTACCTTAGCCTGACGGGGCTGGCAACGATGATCGCCCTCGGCTTTCACAAGGTTCTTCTCCAATTTGTTGAAAACACAACTGGTAGCCAATGGGCAGGTCAAGTGTCAGAATCGATTGAATTGTCGCTCACGTATGGGCTTGTGATTTCTGCACTCTTGTTCCTGAGCCTCATGGCAGTACTTCGATTCCTCATTCCATGGCAACGAATTTCTGCATTACTTCAGAATTGGCGAAGTCCTTCTTCAACACCCCCATCACAAGGTACGGTTGAAAAGAAAGACGTCGTTCAAATTTAACGGGATTGAATAAATCGTCCAACGAGTTCAATCACACTCACTGCAACGATTGGGTACAAGCACCACGCCGTAGCAAGACCCAATGCACCTTCGACTCTTTCAAGAATTTGAGAAGGGATGAAGACTAACGACACGAGAAAGGTGGCCATCAGTAGGCGTTCAATCCAAAGTGGATACAATGTACCCTTCTCTTCTTGTCGAAGCAACAAGGAGACACCTTGGTCAGACATGCTTTGCCCTCAGAATTCAACATCTGCAAGTTTGGATTCCAAGTCGTCCAATGCTTTCGATTCCCTTTTTTGTTTTTCATCTGCACTATTTGCGATGCTGTAATGTTTCCAATTTGAATCCAGACGTGCTAACTCTTCCTCAAGTGCTGCTCGTTCGTCGTGAAAATCTGCATCTGTTTTGTGCAAAGCGGGAATAATCTCGTCAAATGTCTGGCTTTCTTCAATCTCTTTTGGGGCTTCAAGATTGGCCCAACCATCGTCATCAGGTTCATCTTTCTCGTCTGATTCTAGGTCAAGATGCTCCGAATGAACGAGGTTCGAATCCATGCCTTCGAGGGATGATTCATCGACTGGAATTCGCTGCTGAGCAGGAATCGCATTTCGTTCGAATGGCAGGAAACCATCTCTCTGGAATTCCCAAAGCATGCCTCGGGGCACGCCGTCTGTTAGTCCAGAGGCATCGAGTTGTGTGATCAGTTCTTCGAGAACTTGTGCTGTATCTTCAAGCATGATGGACTCACCAGCATCTCGTTGATCGGCTTCAATGTAGATGTCATCCAAGGCAACTTGAATCAATTTCCGAGTACCTTGAGCGAGCATTGGAAGTGACTCAGGCCGTTGGCAATTGGCAAGAAGTGCATCGACCTCTTGCTGAGGTGCACCTAATCGAGCAAGTTGTTCGAGAACATTGCGAATACGTCGTAGCATGGTGATTGAGCGGTCGTAATCCTCCAGCAAATGCTCAAGGTCGAGAATAAGATGCGTGACAGTCTCTCCAAGTTGAACTTCAAGTCGTTGTTGGACTGACCATCTTGCCAAACCACGAACTGCTCCAGCAGTATCCGGAACTTGTCGCTCCAGCATCGTCATAACTTCTGAAGAGAGCAAATGGCGTGGTGTTGCTGCCACATGGTCAACTGTACTTTGAATAACTTGAAGGGCACGCTCAACCGCTCTGTCAAGCAAAACAACCGAATAGCCCAATGTTCTCGAATGTTCTAAGCGTTCTAGAATTGGGCCAAGCCCTTTGAATGTCATATCGTCATCGAGCAGAACTTGCGCAAGTGGCTCTTCAGAAAGACGAGCACGAAGCCTGTCTGCTTCTTTAATATCTTCAAGTGCATCTTCGTGTGCTTGTGATAGTTGAGTTGCTTGGTCGATAAGTGATGCAAGTTCTGCCTCTGCGTGTCCTCGACGAGCTCCAATATCACCGAGTTCTCGAAGAATTGTTCGACGTTCATTCATCAATTCTCTCAATTCTGCTTCAACGTTGTTTCGACGGGCCTCGTCTTCAGACAAACGTCGATGTTCTTCGAGGGTTCGTTCTCTTGCTTGTTTGGTTTCAGCATGCATCCCGTCCAATTCTGCTTTTTGCGCTTGGATTTTCTCTTCGAGGACCATGGTTTCCGCTTGTGCATTAACGTGCCGATCTCGTACGTGCGAAACCTGTTCATTCAAAATCCGAAGCCGTCGTTCCTCATCTTCAATTTGTTGACGAATGAGATGGAGTCGCTCACTATTGCTGGTGACTTCAGATTGTAAATTGGCTTCCCGTAATGCCATTGATTCAATCTCATTTTGAAGTGCGGCTGCAGATGATGCTTCACCGAGCGCTTTTGCCAGTTCTTCAGCCCTCGAAGACACTTGATGTTCAAGTTCATTGACCCTCTTCATCAATTTATCAGCTAATTTTTCTGCTTCTTCTTGCGCAGCCTGTGCGGTTGACAATCGCAATTGCATTCCATTGAGATTATCATTGGCTGATTCTCTTGAACTTTGATGGTCAAGTTTTGATTCTTCTAATTGGCGTGCTCGAATTTCAGCTGCCTCTTTTTGTTTTCTGCTCGTCGATAATTGTGCTTCCAATTGTGATTTATCGTGCATCAATTCACTAACTTTCGCCTCAGATTGCTCAAGTCTTCTCTGCAGGCCGAGATCAACAGCAGCAATTTTTTCCTCTCCAATCATTTCGTTCTTTTTCGGCGATTCAATTTTAGGGCCTTCAATTTCGATTTCTTTTCTACTCCTTCGTAACTTTGCCAGAGTGTGCTCAAATCCGAATAATGTTTTGAGTTTCGTTGTCAATGTTTCTTGTCTGGCTTCTGAAGTTGTTCGAACAGTAGGTAACTCTGCGAGGAGAGCATCCAACGAAAATTGGTCGACATTGCCACTATTTTCTGAAAGCAAAGTGCCAGCAGGAAGTCGGTGAAGTTTCATGATCTTTTTTGCGTCTGTAAAGTCCATCAGGACGTCAGAAAATGTTCCTCCGTCCGCAGTGAACATACCTACTGGTAGACCTTTTGATAGAAGCATCGAAATTGATTTTGAAGAAATTCCAGCGGTGATATGGCCTGTGACCTGTTCTTCGACAGCAGAAGTGAGCATGGAGATGATGGCGTCTGTGCCACCCTTGCCCTCTCGAATGACGAAGCCTTCAGGTACCTCTTTTGAAAAAATCATCCCAGTGACATCGCCTTCAAGGCTTGCGTTTGTTCGACTTAGGATGGATGCGTGATCAGCGGTTGCCTCTGTCCAAACACCGAGAAGTAACTGGCCATTTTCAACGACCATAAGCGCATCATGTTCACCTCGTAGAGACATGTATGCGGGTGTCATGAAACCGGATTGCATCGATTTGTTTTGATCTGCTTGCATATTTGCTAGCAGGATTGCTACATTTTCCGCAGAATCTGGCAATTCTCCAGTTGCATCGATAACAACGCCATTTTCTGCAACAATTGCACCACGAACCGATGGCATCGAATCCAACGAGGATAATATCGCTGAAGCATTCTTTGAAAGAAGATGCCCTGTTCCAGAAACTTGAGGCAGTAAGCCTTGTCGATCAGCTTGGTGTTCAAAGGCTTCGGGGAAAAGTTCGGCAACTTGTCCAAGACCCTTTTGTGAATATTCATCGGCGGTGTGGCGAAATTTATTTTCGGATTCAATGGCCTCAAGTGCTTTTTTTCCTTTTGTACCTCCAAGAATTTGCTTTGTATCTACATCTTCTGTGATGTAACCGACCACCCTTCCCGCTCGGACGAGGCGGTGTCCACTGGGTGTCTTTCTTCGACCGACCCATGTTGTAATGACGCCGAAATCGAATGGTTGAACCGCACCCTCGGTCACCTCGATGTGTTCTTGTATTATTTTTCCAGGTGGTAATTCAAACATGGTTATCACGCTACTCCTTCTATGGTTTGCAATCCTTTGCGGTGTGTTCGTACATGATTTCGCCAGAGTTGCAGATTTTGCTTTTCACCTTGTATGACGATGATTCTATCGAAGGAAAGAATTTCGATAAATTGTCCTTTATCGGCTTCGTACCAAATTTCTTTCACATCTTGACCATCAAGTGCTTGAGCAATTTGCAACTGCAAGGATATGTGATGAATGATAGCATGAACATCGGGGATAAAACCTTCTTTTCCAACGCCAGCGATGAGTTCACCAGAACCGTTGAGTATTGAAGCATGCTCAACCCCCTTTACTTGTAAAAACGAGGAAAGAAGATGGTTCAACATCACTGCTCAAATGCCACCACACCGCTGTACTATTCAAGAAGTTTTGCGCTCAAGTTAGAATTTTTGCCGATTTCGGCATGAAATGGTAATTTCCAACTGGAAAATACAATATCAATTTTTGAAAACCACGCCCCTGTGTTGCACTTCTAATGTCGATATATTTGAAGATCCTTTAGCGGTTCAGTAATACTAAATTTTTCAATTGAAAATTTAAATCTGCAATTGAGATATAGAATTTAAAAATTCCACAAACAAACCGCTCATTTCATAGGTAGTTCTTCTGTGGACATGCTATGAATGCACCAGAGGGCATGTTCGATATCCCTTCATGTGATTCTTGTGAACACCCTGCAGTCATCCTTCAAGAATACTCAGGCCGCGTGCTATGCAATAAGCACCTAGCGAAATCAGTACGGAAAAAGATTAGCCGTGAACTGCGTCAACAATTGGACATCGAAAAAGGTGTGATGACAACAATCTTTGTCGCCATCTCAGGAGGAAAGGATTCGGCGGTCCTTCTCGATAGTTTAGTTGACATTCTAGGACAACGCCGAGATGTCAAAATTATCGCTGGAACTGTGGATGAAGGAATCGAAGGATACCGCCCTCCGTCATTGATTTGTGCCGAGGATTTATGTAAAAAATTAGATGTTGAATTTGTAACAGTGTCGTACAAAGAACTTCAATTTATGGATATGGATGATGTTGTCAAAAAATTGCCGATGGTTATTGAAAATGACAACGATGCACCACGAATGCCTTGTGCTTATTGCGGCGTATTTCGGCGACAAGGCATCAACTTTCTTGCCAGTAAGGTCGGTGCAGACGTGATTGCCTTAGGCCACAACCTCGACGACATGGCTCAGACGGTTTTGATGAATTTGACCAATGGCGACATTGAGCGAACGCTCCGTCTAGCACCACACACCACAACACCTCTCGATGGCATGGCTCCACGAATCGTTCCGCTCCGGTGGGTACCAGAACAAGAAATCCATCTTTATGCTCTGCACAGGGATTTGCCAATTCATCATGAAGAGTGCCCTCACGCCCGTGGTGCACTCCGTTGGCGTCATCGAGAATTGGTTGCACGAATGGAAGAGGATGTGGCTGGAACAAGGCACGGGCTCGTGCGTGCTGCAGATCACATCAAAGTGATGCGAGACCAAATCACAGCATTGGGTGGGAGCCCAACAAAACTTGCGCCCCCTGCCCCTTGTGTTCAATGCGGTGAACTCACATCAGGACATCAATGCAAAGCGTGCGATATGAGAACATTACTCGGCATCGAATTCAAAGAAGATTCTCAATGAGTTTCTCTAATTCTTGTGGCCGGCCGCAATAATGACATCGTAATTCGATTGGTTCCCTACGGGCCACAAATAAGCGATGAGGGAGAGGTTCTCTTGGGTTGGTGGTAATACAGTTGCTGAACGTGCAACGCACCACATCGGTGATTTCATCGTCGAGTTCAATCGTCAATTTTTCTGCTACAGAGAATGCTCGAATGATTGCGACATGTGCATCCGGTGCCACTAAGGCGAGTCGATTGAGTTCATCTTGTGTAAGTTCTCTATCTTCTACTTTGATGATGTCTTTCGCACCCATTTTCTTCGATGGTACATTCATGACCATGGAGACTGGCACTGAAGTTGTATCATTGACATTTAACATTTCAAGCACACGCAGAGCTTTACCTGCAGGGATGTGGTCGATGACCGTGCCGTTTTGAATAGCAGTTACTCTTCTCATGTTTTGTTCGTTGCTCATCTTACTCACCACCTTCTATTTTCAGAGGCACATCGATGTTTAACAATCGACAAAGCAGTGCCATTCGTGCAACAACACCGTTGAAAGCTTGTTCGAAATATCGTGCATGTCGGGTGTGGTCAACCGATGGATGGATTTCATCGACCCTTGGTAATGGATGCATGACAATCATATTTGGACGGCAATTCGACAACTGGTCAGCGTGTAATTTGTATGCTCCAGCGACTTTCTTGTATTCATCTTCGTCGTTGAAACGCTCTTTTTGAATTCGGGTCATGTAGACGACGTCCGCTGATTCAAGACTTCCAATCAAGTCCTCTGTCTCAAGTATTGTAGCACCATGAGATTGCAAATCTTCAACAATCTCTCTCGGCATGCGAAGAATAGAAGGACTTGCAAGAACCAAATTACAACCAAATCGAATGAGGGCGTGGCTCAAGGAATGAACCGTTCGACCAAATCGGAGATCTCCTGCAAGAACAATGTCTAAATTTTCAAGCGTGCCGTGGGCTTGGCGAATGGTGAACAGGTCAAGCATGGTCTGTGTCGGGTGATTGCCTGCTCCGTCGCCACCATTGAGGACTGGGCACTTTGCAGAATCTTGAGCATATTGTGCAGCACCTTGTCGCGGGTGGCGTAAAGCGATGATATCGGTGTATCCATCGACCATCTGAATCGTGTCAAACAATGTTTCGCCCTTCACCACAGATGAGGTGCTCACATCACCTAAATTGACCACATCGCCACCAAGTCGCTTCATTGCGGTTTCAAACGACATTCGTGTTCTTGTGCTCGGTTCAAAAAACAAATTACCCAAAATTTTCCCTTGCAGCAATGGCAAATATGTATTCCCTCGTGCAACGGGGAGAAGTCGCTCAGCCGTATCGAGAATTTCTAAAATCTCTTCATTTGATAGGTCACTCATCGTAATTAAGCCAGGCATGGTTGTACCTCACTTCGCAAGTGTGACAATAAGTCCTTTGAACATTTGCCAAAGAGAACATGGTGGAAAAACCTCAAAGAGTTATGCGGTTTGCTCGATGTATCTTCAAGCAGGGGCAAGGAAAATGGATTGGGGCTCGTACGAAGATGCAATCAAACAAGAATACGCCATCCGTGTACAGAGGATTGAGAAACTCACATTGCTCTCTGCACTTGTGTTGCTGAGCAGTGCCATTTGGATTCTGTGGCCGTTGTTGCAATCAACGCTCGATGGGAAAGGTGGCATCCTTTCGGGCTTTGGGTCAACGGTACTCCTCATCCTATGGGGCATGATACTCCAAGATGCTGTTCTCGATGATGCGAAGGCAAGGACCAGAATCGCTTCTGCTACAACATTTGCCTTTCCTATCCTCGCCGTTGTTGGAACGATGAACATCTCTTCTCAAACCGACGACCTCGTTGCATCTATCTGCATCCTCATTCCCGCTGTGTATTGTTATCGAATCTCACATCAACTTCTCAATGGAGCGCTCGATGTCCTCCGCTATCGTGCGATTGTCGCTTCAATTGGATCAGGAACAGGACTTGTCATCTTGATGACAACCACGACGATATCATTTGAATTCGGCCCCTCAATGCTTGCACCCATCGTCATTTTGTTTGCCATAGGCGATGCTATTCTTGCTTGGTTTACAGGTGACGAGCACAAAGAACTACGAAAGACATTCAAATCGAAATTAAACCACCTTGAAACCGAAATCCTCGTTCTCAAATCTCAAGGCGCAGCGGTTTCACAGGCTTCGAGCCTCATCACAACCGCAAGTGAAGAAGGCCATCTCGACCCAGAATTAGGAATGAAACTTCTAGCGGATGCTGAAGAGGAAATGCAGCGATCACTTTCTCTTGCCGCTGATGTGGAGATTATTCAAAATGATGCGATGCAGTACTTGGAACAAGCCGAAAACATTTCACCGATGGCCAAGAAACCAAGAAAAGCATTTGAAGCAGGATTAAGAGAGGTTTCGCTCGGATCTCTCCGTGAGGCTGAAGGGTTGTTCCGCACCTCAAAGAAGAGGTCGCTTGAATTGATTGAATGGTGGCAAAAAGCCGAGGCCGTCATTTCAGAGGCAGAAGCATTGTTGCAAAACACAACGGGCGGTGGCACAGAACACCTTCGAGAATTGCTACAAGATGCAAAAACAAAGTTGTTTGCTGAGCAACCCAAAAAGGCATATGAGTTTGCAAGTGTTATTCCTGAACAACTTTCTGCAGATGAACACGCTATGGAGAGAGCAATTGAATCCATTGAGATTGCAAAACAAACTCTCGAACAAGCCGATGGACTCGGCTTAGAGCAAGAACTCGGAGAACGCTTAGAACAGGCTCAAAAAGCACATGATGAGGGATTGGCAAGCCAAGCGGTTGGTCTTGCAGAGGGAATCATTCGAACCATCGAAAATGAACGTGAATCCATGGATTATACGCGACGTGTGATGAAACAGAAAAAGAACCTCATAAAACAAATCGATGCCTTTGCAAACAAAAACGAATGGGAAGAGCGCATTGGTGCTATCGAGGATGCGATGAAGAAAAACATGTGGTCAACCGCAGAAACTCTGCATCGTGCCTTGGTCAAGGATATCGAATCCGGTTCAAAACAAGTCGATGACACTGGTGAGTTAGTCAAGTTTGTAGAGGAGGAATGGCGCATCCTCCGTAATCAATGCGAGGCTTCGGGGATTGGTGTCGATGATGACCAGCGTCGAGCCTGTGAAGCCGCAGTTTCTGAGGCCCGTAGTTTGCTATCAGAGGGCGATGTCGAAGGTTCCCTAGGTCAATTAGGACGATGCGATGAGTACATGGAAAAACTTCGAAGAAGAATCTAATCTTATTGGAGTTTGAATGACGCCTTCGAAAGAATGTTTTGTTGCATAAGAACTGGCGGATACCCTAGGTCGATGGGCATGCCTGCAACCGAGACGACAATTCCAGACATGTGAAGGAACAAACCGATTGGAAGTTGATTTGGCATATACTGAAGGTATTTTTTCTTCGGTGTCTTTGGTGTAAACTCTGGATGAGAAAATAGGATCCAAGCATTCGCTGTAATGGAATGATTCTTCAGACCAATCGAATCGATAATTGGTGGAATCGAAGCCCGATGGTGTCGCCATTGACTACGCCAATCTGCATCTTTGTTGATAGCCCATTCCATGCCGGTATCTTCGCTTGACGGCATCGTGCCGATATTGATGTCAGCGTACACCTTTTGCATTGCTCTCACCCAAGGGTGACGGGGGTATTGCTTCCAAAGGTCCATTGCGATATTTTGTGCTGAGAGTTTCCGGCCTCCGTCAAGATGGAGGAGGCTTTGTGTAATACGCCCTTGGACCCAATCGGGTTCTGATTTCAACACCCGCTCCAGTGCTGTCAAGGCCTCTTCACTTCTCCCCTTCAAGCGCATACGTCCAATTTCGCCGAGGAACATTACTTTCCCAACATCGTTCTTGGGGAGTTTTTCATCGAGTTTGATTTGGCCACCTTCAAGGGTTCGTTTGATGAGTTTGATGTTTTGTTGAGTGATAGGGTCGATAGCGAGGACGCCATATTTTGTTGCGTCGAGGCGGTCTTTTGATGACAAAAGGCTACTGAACCAAATGAATCGCAGCGACTCGATGTTTTCGTCTGAGAGAAGCGGTAGTCTCGAAAGCGTTTCACGCACATCCCGCTGAGCTAAACTTGCAGAAACCAGAGATAATTTAGCGATATCAGCTTCTCTTCCACCTTTCAAGGCAAGATAATTGATCGCAACTTCTTCGGCTTGGTCCCATAACCCAAGACCCGTTAACATCGAAAGTTTTGATTGGTGCTCCCGCACCATCTCCAAGCCTTCAATTGTCTTTTCACGACTGAACATTTGGTCGCTGTACCGCTCGAGAGCCAGGTCCCATTTTCCTTCGCTGATGAGTTGACCTATCGGTGTTTGCTTAAGGTAGATGATATCACTCATTCGAGTGAGTTTGCTTCGACTTTCTTCCATCTCGGAATCGAAGGAAATTTCTTCCAGACTGGTTCGACGACTTAGCGACATCATCCAAACGAAGAGAAAGGCAATTTGGCCACCGCTAGCAAGCATCCATGTCAATTGTTCCATGGAATCCTTCTCAACAATATGGCACACTGTCTCTTCCCAAGAGCCGCAACTTGACCCTTGTGGAAGGAAACTTGAATCCCAAAAAGTGACCATTGCCAAGGCGAGCAAGAGCATGGATTGCCCTGCAAATCCGGTAAAACAGAAATTGAGAACCTTTGCTTGTTGTGAAGGTTCTGCACGAAGCAGGCGACTATCGGCAAGTTTCATTCCTCCTTTACCTGAAACATCCTGCACATCGAGGAAAAGAATTCGTGCCACTTCATACACGAACAGAAACCCGACAATCGCTACGTTGAGCAACAAAAAGAGCAGGAGAAAGGTCACGATTGGTACACGGATTCCTGGTTCAGGAATAAATGAGAACAACTCGATGAGACCGAAGCCAAGGAGCCCCCCCTCTTCCATATACGTGCTTTGTAATCGGTACTCTGGTAGTTCAAGAACTCGGTCTGAATGGGTGAACATGTCCGGGGCAACAATGAGAATCAACAAAGAGATGAGAGTGTTGACAGCGATGAAAGGCATGACGAAAAGGTTGAGCCGCACAACTTGGGCAACCAGTTGCTGACGCAGATTCGGCACATGATTGTGGAACGGTGATGCTTTTCCTTCTGCAATTTTTGCACTCGATTGATACAATGCCTGCCATGCAGCACCGAGAATTCGTCCATATGCGAGGACTGCAGGACTGAAAGCGACGAAGACTGAAATTGTGAATGAAATTGTTGCGGTGTACCCCAAAGATATCATCACGAAATACACGGTGAACGAAAGCAAAATCCAAGCGAGGAAAAGTGCGATGTGTGAAAACGTTCTAAGCAAAGTATTGCTTTGTAAGGTTGCCCTTGTTGTACCAATTGGTCGAATGACTTGAGAACCAAGGGAAGTTCCACTTGAAAGCGATGCAGGTAACATAATGGCAACGAGAGCAAGTGCGATGTTCAATGCATTGTATGACATCGAACCATTTATTCGAGCTTGTAAAAACTCAAACAGGAAAAGCAGACAACCTGTTAAGGCGAGAAGGTAGGAAAAAATTCCAAGACGCATCGTTTTGGAACGCAACAATTTTCGCACATCATCCGTGGTTTTGGTCACACTGTGGACCTCATACTTTTTTTCACCTGTTGGGAAGGCGACTTGGAGGCCTCGTAATTGTCGAGGAACAAAAGCAACCCAAAATATGTAGACTGCGAGGCCAGAAAGGAACAGTGGTAGGACAAGGCCCGCATCCAATCCCATAGACAAACTTGGACTGCTCATGCTTCAACCTCATTCTTGATTTGCTGGAACGAGACTTGGTTGCGGAATTTTATGTTGGATTTCGTTCGTGATCGATTCAATAAATTCCTCAAGCGGAAGGTCTGCGATTTGATCGCCATTCCTTGCACGCAAACTCACAGTTCTCGATTCCATTTCACCATCGCCAAGGATGACCATGTACGCTGGTTGTAACTTCCTATGGGTTCGGATTTTCTTGCCAATCGTGTCATCTCCATCATCAATAGCGACACGGATGTGACGGCTGCGGAGTTCATCAGCGACTTCGTGGGCATATGCCTTGTGTTTTTCTGAGATGGTGATGATATGGCACTGTGTTGGTGTCAGCCACGTCGGGAATTTACCTGCAAAGTGTTCGATAAGAACACCGCAAAATCGCTCCATTGAACCAAACGGAGCACGATGAATCATCACCGGACGATGCATTTCTCCGTCAGAGCCTTTGAACTTCAAATCAAACCGTTCGGGTAGATTGTAATCGACCTGCACCGTACCTAACTGCCATTCTCGACCGATGACATCTTTGACCACAAAGTCAATTTTTGGTCCGTAAAATGCAGCTTCTCCGGGCTCTTCTGTCCAAGGCACACCCAACTGTTCTGCTGCATTTCGACAGGCTTGTTCGGCTTTGTCCCATTTTTCCCGTTCGCCGACATACTTGTCGGAGTCAGGGTCACGCAGGCCCACTCGCACCCTGTAATTCTTCATATCGAGGTGCTCGAAGATGATTTGAACAAGTTCAATGCAGCCAAGGACTTCTTCTGCAAGTTGGTCTTCGGTTACAAACAGATGAGCATCATCTTGCGTAAAGCCGCGGACACGGGTCATACCTGATATCTCACCCGACTGTTCCCATCGGTACACGGTACCAAATTCTGCAAGACGAAGCGGGAGGTCCCGGTAGGACCTTGGTTGACTTGCAAAGATTTTGATGTGGTGAGGGCAATTCATTGGTTTGAGCATGTAACCATCGACGTCTCCAGTATTCATCAGGTTCGATAATTCCCCACACGTGCAACCATCATCGGATAGTTTTCGCATCAATTCTCGTTCAATAATTGGAGGATACTGTGATTCCTGATAGTAGGGGAAATGACCCGATGTACGGTACAAGTCGAGTTTACCAATGTGGGGGGTGAAGACCTGGGAATAACCTTGACGCGTCAAGTGAAAGCGTATGAACTCCTGCAGTTCTTGGCGGACAATGCTGCCGCGAGGTGTCCAAAGAATCAGTCCTTGGCCAACCTCTTCATCGATGTGGAAGAGTTGAAGGTCCTTGCCCAATTTACGATGGTCCCGTTTCTTTGCTTCCTCAAGTTGATGCAAGGTCGCCTGCAATGCTTCTTTACTTGGCTCAACAAGACCATAGATTCGAACCAGTTGTTCGTTGTCTTGATTGCCTCGCCAGTACGCGCTCGAAACTGAAGTGAGGCGTACATGTTGCAATTTTGCGGTCGAAACAACGTGTGGACCAAGGCACAAATCACCCCATTCACCTTGGCGGTACATGGTTGAGCCACCGCCTGCTTCGAGTTTATCCTCAATAATTTCAATCTTGTAGGGGTTGTATGCAAACTGGTCTTTGAGTTCTTGCTCAGACATTTCCACCCGTTCAACCATGAGATTTCTGCGAGCGAGTTCAATCATTTTTTTCTCGATTTTCTTGAGGTCATTTTCTGAAATCGGTTCCATAGCAAAGTCGTAGTAAAAGCCACGATCAATTGCAGGGCCGATGGTTGGGAGGGCACCGGGATACAATTCCATCACTGCTTGAGCGAGCAGGTGTGCTGCTGAATGTCGAAGAATGTGCATACCTTCATCTGAAGAGGCTTCTATACCTTCGATTGATGCATTGGTGTCGATGCTTCGAGAGAGGTCGACTTCTTGACCATCGAGTTTTGCAGCAATACAGGAATGTTTGCTTCCGTGAAGGTCCTTGATGACATCCGCACAGGAAATTCCAGTCGCATATGAATTGACAGTGCCGTCAGCAAAAGTCACCTCAATCATTGACATAGGCTTTCCTCCGTGTTCGTTCCTGTCGCCTCCTATCTATGAATTTCCCGCTATATCGTTGGCAAAGAATACTTCATTCCTCTTCGCCCCATGCCACATCAAAATCATCACCAATTTGTGATGAGGCCGAAGCGACCACGTGCGATGTATCGTTCATTGTAGGGGGTGGCCGTTCACTTGGGGCTGGCACCGAAAACGAAGCCGTTTCGACCGTTGCGTGGATTGGTGCTTGATACGAGCCGGCGGATGGTGATTGAGGTTCAGACACTTCTGTTTCCTCCTGGACCGGTTCTGAAGGGCCCTCCTTCATTTCCTTGAAACTCTTCGCAATGACGTCTTCAAGACTCGGCAGGTCATCATCATGTGGCATGTGATGACATTGATGTACGACAATTGAATGCTTCGCATCATTTTGCAATAAAAAGCAGAATTTCAAGAGGGGGCAATATGTGGGCGAAGCGTGCGAATCGGAATTGTCGTCAATCCTGACGCTGGACTCGGCGGACGCCTTGGGTTCAAAGGGAGCGATGGTCGAGCCAAAGAGGCTCGTGAAGCAGGTGCAAACGACCGCGCTGGCCCTCGAATGCACGAATGCCTTGAACACCTTGTCCACATCCTTAACACCGGCCTCAATCGAAGTCATCTCGCCGTTCAATTCGTCGGTTGGGAAGGGCGTATGGGCGATACATGGCTTCCAACATCGATGAACGAATCCGATTTTGAAGCGGTTGGCGTCACCCCTCAATCAACCACCGCTGATGAGACAACAAGTCTTGTGGAGAAACTGGTTGAGTCCAATGTCGACGCAATATTGTACGCCGGCGGAGATGGAACTACGAGAGATATCGTCCTCGCTCTTGACAAAATACGAACGGACGAAGAAAAAACGCCACTGGTCGGTGTACCGGGAGGTGTGAAAATGCATTCAGGTTGTTTTGCGACCACCCCTAAAGCAGCCGCTGAAGTAGTGCTCTCATTCGGACTAGGCGACCTCCAATGTGCGATTACCGAAGTCATGGACCTCGACGAAGAAATCTACCAGCAAGGCGAATGGCGAGTACGAATGTACGGTGAAGCGTGGACGCCGTCATCTCCACGTTATATGCAAGGAGCCAAAGAACAAGTCGAGCGAGAATCAGAAGAAGACACCCTTGAGGGACTGGCAAAGCACGTCGATATGCTCATCGAAGAAGATGAACACTTAATGGTGATTTGGGGCAGTGGTGGAACATTGCAACGCATGGGCAAACATGTTGACAAATCTCTCACGCTATTGGGCATTGACATTTCGGTTGGCCCAACATTGCACAATGACCTCAATGAACAAGGTCTTATCGAACTCATCAGCAATCATGTCGACGATGAAGGAAATGACCTCCCTCGATTACTTCTGCTCTCCCCAATGGGAGGGCAAGGCTTCCTCATCGGGCGAGGAAATCTTCAGTTATCCCCAGCGGTTCTTCGCCTCGTGGGCATGGACAACATCCTCGGTGTAGCAACACCTTCGAAATTACTCGGTCTAGACTCGCTAAGAATTGATACAGGTGATGGAAATTTGGACGAGCAATTTAAGCAAAAGCGGTTTATCAAAGTCCTCCAAGGATTCAGGACCACAAGGTTGCTTCGAATCGCAGAATGATTCGTTGGAATGACCTCCTATGGAACAAATCGTGTTTGCTGTTGACATTCCGCAAGGTGTGTCAAAGAAAGTAATACGAGAATGCAAATTCATTCTATAGTCAATCAATTTTCGTTTCACGTATCATCGTTTGATTCTGGAAAGGCACCATGGCCAAAAGGACATCGCGTGGCTCCATCTCTTGCGGGTGTTCCATGACCCATTGAGGCGTCCGGCTCATGTATTTCTGGAAGATAGAACAAGTTGGGTTTGAGGATGGTGTTTTGCCAATGGTCACACAGGTAGAGCGGGGTGGCTGAAGCCCCAATTGGTGGTACAATCCACGCCCATTCTGCAAACACTTCCCTGCCCGCTGCTTGCTCATCTGCCTCAAATTTGAGGAAATAGTCCGAGAGTGTATGATGGTCCATCATTCGTACACCGTCGGTTTCAAACGAGTGCAGAATGGCTCGATTCAACTCGACTTGGACCGCATCTTTCCACAGGTCTCGATTCGAAGTTCGTGCAATTCCCATGGCGTCGGCAATAGGTTCAAGCAAATTGTACCGGCTGGTATCGGTGAAATTTCTGGCTCCAATTTCTGTTGACATGTAAAATCCGTTGAATGGTGCGAGGGTGTAGACAAGACCACCTAGTTCCAACGACATCGCTGCAACTGCAGGCAGAGCATACCACTTGAGACCAAGTTCTTCCAAGCCTGGATGGTCTGGATGGCGAATTGGTACTTCGAGGATAAGTTCAGATGGGACATCTCGCCACACAGGAGGCTTTCCTGGCCATTCAAGCACGATAGGCAGCACGTCAAAAGCAGAGGGGTGTTCAACTGTCCAGCCAAGCGATTTGATGTGCTTGGTTAACGTCCTCGTCGCTGGATCGCCGAGCAATGTGCCATCTTCCATTTCGTGACAGGCATATCGAATGTACTGGTCGTTCCATAATCGAGGCCCAATACCGTTTTTGTTCGCACCTTGAAACACGGTCATGCAGGCCCGGATTTCGCCCCCATTCGTCGCCCAAGCAATGTGGTCAAACATCGCCTCGAAGATCTCATCGGGACTTGTGAGGTGACGTGCATCTCTCACCTCGAGTGAATCCCAAAAAAAGCGGCCTATACATCGTGTAGAATTTCGCCAAGAGAGACGTGCTCCAAACGACAATTCGTCGAAGGTAGGCGTCCACGAACCTGTCTCCGCAATCTCTTTTTTCACTTCATCCAAACGACCTGCTTGCCCAACGCCCTCAGCGTTCATTTGAATGAAAAATGCCTCGGCCTCCTCCAACATAGCGTTCGAAGGCGTGGTCTCAAAAGAGTCTGCAATGACCATCGGTACGTCCATCGTTCCAACTCGACGACGGGCGAGCGATGTTGAGGGTTGGAAAATTTGTTCAACGATGGATGTGCATCCACCACATACCGTAGTTGCACCTGTTTGTTGTTTCAAGGTGAGCAGATTATCCACTCCAGAGGTCAACAGTGCTTCCATGGTCGCTGTATCGAGGTCAATACACCTGCAGAGCATGCCTGCAGCCTCGTTTTTTTCTCCGTCATCAAACGAACCTGTCAAGCGAAAGGCTTCGATAGCCGCTGAAGTTAACGGTACTTTCTCAACCATATTTTTGATGACCGTACCTTGGTCTTTCCAGACCCCTTTGCTCGTGGCTCGAACGATGTGTTGATGACTGTCAAGTTCGATGGTGTACGCTCGCTTTCCCTTTGACCAATGCATCGTCGTTTCGGCCTTCAATTCATCAACGGTTGCAGAGAAAACTTTTCCATCGTAGGTACGGCGTAAACGAATGTTGTTGTGGTCTGGACGATAGAGCGTGCTGTATAAACCGGGATGACCTTGAATTCGGACGCCACGAGAACGCATCAATCCGACACTTGGTATCAAACGAACGCCGAGCAAGGTGGATGCGTGTTGTTCCACCCAATCCGCCACAGTGTACGATAGTTGAATGCCTGAGGTGTTGGTCCGTGCATGAGATTCGATGACCTCGCCGCACGATTCATCATCAACGCCCATTGCTGCTAATGTGTCAAAAGCATCGGAAGTATCGACGACATGAGGTTGTACTGTCGGTATAGACCTCTGGACGAATGTAACCATGGCATCCGACAATAGGGCATCAAATTCTGTGACATCGATTCGTCCGTCGTCGTCTGTATCGAGTTGGTTGAGAAATTCATTGACGTCCATATTTGTGAACCGGTGCGACATTGAGAGCAATTCATTTGGTTCGATATAGCCACTTCCATCATGGTCGAGGTCTGCAAACAACATGTGTGCTAAGGCTGAGCGATGTCCAAGGCGATTGAGGCCTTCTTGAACCGCTTGAACAACATCATCTGAAGAGAGTGGAGTGTTTTGCAAACAAACCTCTCCGGATTTGTATCCTCCAAATTCACAAAAGCTCGATATGATGCCGTCGATTGAACTTAATCCACTTTGAAACATGTCAGAAACAAAAGTTAGGTAACCAGAGCGTTGAAATGTTTCTATGTCTGAAAACAGTGGTTCCATGAGCAGTGGTGCTCTGATGAGCATCCAATCTTCAGGAATATTGGGTGTTGTCACTGCATCTGTGATCAGGACAACCTGTTGCTTTGAGCTGTGCAATGCACCCAAAATATCGTTCCATGAGTTCTTGTTCCATACAGAAAGAACACCGAAGGTGCAATCATCAATCAAAACTTGGTGATTCGGTGGCGGTTTGATGACACCAAATTCTGAAATCGTATCGTAAAGAACCCCGCTTCCTAGATGCATCGACACGTACGACGAAGCCGAGGTCATGAAGAACGACAATCTGCATTCACTCATCAATGCACCGATGTGTGTAGTTGTTCATACAGAGTAAAATGAGGGAGAATACATTACTTTTGGTTCGTCGATGCTTGCAAGAGTCCTAAGAACGGTGGACTCGGTCGACCCGGCCTTGATTTGAATTCGGGATGGTATTGAACGCCAACGTAGTATGGATGATGATCGAGTTCAAAGATTTCACAGCGTTGTCCGGTTTCATCCTTTCCTACAAAGCGTAATCCAGCTGCTTCAATCTGTTCAATGAGGTCAGGATTCACTTCATAGCGATGACGATGACGCTCATCGACAGCATCACCTGCACCATACAATGTGCGGATTTTGCAGGTGTCGACCTGCCAAATTGTCGGCCTTGAACCAAGCCGCATAGTTCCGCCGAGATGTGTTTTGGAAATTTCTGGCATGAAAATAACAGCCGCAACGTTTGGATTCTCTTCAAACTCTGTTGAATTTGCACCTTCGAGACCGAGCACATTCCTACAAAATTCGATGGTTGCAACTTGAAGACCTAAGCAAATACCGAGATAGGGCACCTCGTTTGTACGGGCATAGTGTGCTGCAATGATTTTGCCCTCTACGCCCCGGTCACCAAAGCCACCTGGAACCAAAACACCATCGGCGTCTTTGAGCATTGCCCAGGCTTCTTCGTGTTCCTCTGGAGATGTCTGTTTCCATTCTTCTTCGAGATGGCTTGCTTCAATCCAATGAATTGCGAGTCGTCGATCGACTGCCATTGATGCATGCTGCAAACTCTTGATCACAGAGAGGTATGAATCAGACAAGTTGGTGTATTTTCCAACCATTGCGATTTTGACCACATCGGTCAAACCGTCGACGTGATGGGCCATCTTAGCCCAATCATCGAGCAATGAAGTTGCTGAACAAGAGATGCCAAGGATGTGCTCTATACCTTGTTCATGGAGCATGAGCGGTACATGGTAGATATTTGGCACATCGTGGGTTGAAAGAACGGCTTCAGTTCGAACGTGGCAAAACGCAGCTAATTTTTCCTTGGATTCATCGGTCAACGGTTCTTTTGAGCGACAGATGAGAAGATCTGGATTGATGCCAAGACCACGCAATTCTTTGACTGTGTGTTGAGTTGGTTTGGTTTTCTGTTCACCGACTGGCCCCATCACCGGAACGAGTGAAACATGAACGAAGAGAATGTTTTCTCTGCCGACTCGGAATTGAAATTGACGAAGGGCTTCGATATACGGGGCTGATTCAATATCGCCGACCGTTCCACCCAGTTCAATGATACACACGTCAGCGTGCTTTCCGTCGTTTGTTCGATTTGCTACATCGACAATCCAATTCTGAATTTCATCGGTCACATGTGGGACAACTTGCACTGTTTTTCCAAGATAATCTCCTCGGCGTTCAGCTTCGATGACTTTCGAGTATACCTTTCCAGTCGTCATGTTGTTGTCCCTTGAAAGATTGATATCGAGAAACCGTTCGTAATTTCCGAGGTCCAAATCCACTTCGCCACCGTCGTCGAGGACGAATACCTCCCCGTGTTCGAAGGGCGACATCGTCCCTGCATCGCTATTGAGATAGGGGTCAATTTTGATAGAAGTGACGCTCAGTCCTGCACTTTTGTACAACACACCAAGGCTGCTCGCGGTTACGCCTTTACCAAGCCCTGAAAGAACGCCCCCGCTGACCACGACATACTTCATGTACTACCAACGGGATTTGAGGCGGGTGCCCGCATTACATGAAAGTTCCCGTCGAAAATCAAGGATTTTGTGGAATCGATGCCGTTGCATCTATGGCGAAGTATCAAAAATCGTCCCGTACAAACTCCACATGGGCGGTAGGATGGTTCACATTCCAACAGAAATGAACGCGTGGGTCAAATCCTCTGCTGGTCTTGATGGATTTGAACTCAAAAGTCACCACGTTCCATCACCTCGAGCAAATGAGGTCCTTGTCAAAACATTTGCAACCTCAATTTGCGGCACCGACCTTCACATTTGGAAATGGGATGAATGGAGTGCTGCCAATGTTCCTCTCGGTACAATTACAGGTCACGAAACGAGTGGTCATGTCGTTGCTGTAGGTGACGAGGTCACCACGCACAAGGTTGGCGATGCAGTGGCTATTGAGTGTCACCTCGCGTGCTGGAACTGTCCCCGATGCGATGAAGGCAATGCTCACGTGTGCCAAAATGGGTCAATCTTCGGCGTCCATACCAACGGTGCCTTCGCACCGTTTTTTACCATCGCCGCTACCAATGCACGCCATATCCCCGACGGACTTCCTCTCGAGTACGCTTCGATACAAGACCCGCTCGGAAATGCCATCCACACCCTCACAGGAGGACCTGTAGAAGGTGCAACAATCGCCATTCATGGACTAGGCCCTATCGGATTGTTTGCTGTCAATGCTGCCAAAGCAATGGGTGCAGCAAAGGTGATTGCGATTGACTGGGATAACCAGTACCGGATGGAGATTGCGAAAAACATCGGTGCTGATCTTGTTCTCGGACAAGGTGATGATGTGCAACAGGCTATTCTCGAGGCGACTGGAGGTACAGGTGCCGATAATTCATGCGAGTTCTCTGGCTCACCCACGGCACTCTCGAATGCGATCAAAACTACACGAATGGGTGGCTATCTGAATGTCCTCTCAGTCTACGGCAAAGAACAAATTGCGGTTGATATGAATGAAATTGTTTTTCGATACATCCATTTGAAGGGCATCAATGGAAGAAAAATGTGGTCGACATGGGATACAATGCATGACTTGCTCAGTCGAAACCTCATCGATATCGACCAAATTTTGACGCACCGTATGCCATACACCGCATTCAAAGAAGCACACCAACTCGCCCTCGAGGGAAATTGCGGAAAAATTGTGCTTGAATTCGAAGCCTAATCTTCGTCCATGAGACCATCTGGAATTGTGGCTTCTTGTTTTGCCCAAAGGATATCATCGATTCGGAGAACTGAAATGGCTGCTTGGGTCGAACCCGCTATGGCCTGTCTGCTGATACGAAGAGGCTCAACAATGCCTTGTTCGACCATGTTTGAAAGTGCCTTTGTCTCCATATCAAAAGCAAAATGATGACCTTGATCTTGTTCAGTTTGATGGGCTACAACCTGAATCAACATGTCAAGAGGGTCGAGTCCAGCATTTTCTGCGAGAATACGTGGAATCACTTCGAGAGCATCCGCATAAGCGTTGACGGAAAGTTGTTCTCTGCCTGGAATTGTTTCAGCATATCGACGAAGTGACCGAGCAAGAGCCACATGTGTAGCACCGCCTCCTGCGACGAGCGATGGTTCTTCGACAAGTTGGCATGCGACGCCTAGAGCATCAGCGAAACATCGCTCGACTTCAGCAACAACGTCATCGGTTGAGCCTCGAGCGACAAATGTTGCTGCTCCACCATCAGTTCTGAGAATCCAATGTTCAACACCACCTTTCTGAACGGAGGTCGACTCAGTAAAGATGCCTAAATCGTCCTCTGTCAAATCTTCGACCTGATGGACAAGAACGGCCTTTGTGGCTCTTGCGAGAACATCCAAATCTGCACGGGCGACTCGGCGATAGGCATGGATACCAGCATCAATAAATCGTGAGTGGATACTATCGTCGATACCTTCTCGACAAGCGACGGCCTTGACACCAAGAGCGATGAGCGTGTCGACTTTTTCATGAAGTTGCTTGAGGTCTTGTTGGCGGAATTGTTCAAGAACGCCTACACGTTCGACCTGTATTTTCATATCGAGTCCATTAGATTCGTTTTCAATACCCCCGTCGATAATAGCAATTTTTCCATCTACCAAGATCTTCGGAAGTTTTGGAGATAATGGCTTCTTGGCCAGAACAAGTCCATTGATGATCTCGGAATCAGTCATCTTCCCTCCTGTTTGTGTAATGACTTTGACGCGGGTTGGGTCACATTTCAGTGCTTTGCCATCATTCTCTTGAATCGCTTTGGAGCCGAGCACAGCTAGTTTTGCAATATGTTCTTGGACTGCTTTGTGAGTTTTCCCTGCAAGTGATGTATGGGTCGCTTGGAGCATCAATTCATCATCGACCGAAAATGAAATCGAAGCCAGTTCTGACTGGCAGTGTTTCAATGCAGACGCATAGCCGCGAATGACAACCGATGGGTGAATGTCTTGCTCGATCAGACGCCACGCATTTTGGAGCAATTCTGAGGTGATGAGGACTGCACTCGTCGTACCATCACGAGCGATGTAATCTTGTGTGGAAGAGGTTTGAATCAACATCTTTGCTATGGGGTGCTCAACTCGAGCTGATTCAAGAATAGTCACGCCATCGTTGGTGACCATAGTTCGCCCTTGGTCATCGAGAAGTAACTTGTCTTGGCCGCTTGGGCCTAGGGTTGAACGGACAGCAGACGATAACGCAATGGCTGCATTGATGTTCTTACGTAAGGCATCGCGACCTGCGGTTCTCGACGTCTCTTTGAGAAACGGCACTTCGCTCATGTACGATGCCACCTGACTTGATGCCATAAGGCAGTCGCTTCACCGACTTGTCGCTTCAATCTTCGTCTTCGACAACTTCGAAATCAGCGTCAACAACGCCATCATCTGAGGAGGATTCTTCGGCGTTGCCGTCTTGCTCTGCCATTTCTTGGGCTGCTGCTTCGTAGAGTTTTGAGGAAACAGCGTGCATTGACTCTTCAATTTCCTTGACTTTTGCTTGAATTGCAGCATCGTCCATTTCTTCGATATCAATTGGCTTTCCATCTTCGGTTTGAACGAGTTTTTCAAGGTCATCAAGCAAAGATTTGACTGGTTCGGTATCGCTTTCATCGAGCTTATCGGTTGCCTCATCGAGCGTTCGTCGTGTTTGATACACCACTTGGTCAGCCATATTTCGCAAGTCGACCTTGGCCTTTCGCTTCTTGTCTTCCTCTGCGAATTTTTCTGCTTCAGCGATTTTTGCCTGAATCTCATCTTCTGAGAGGGAGGTGTTCGATTCAATTTTGATGGATTGCTCTTTACCAGTGCCCATGTCTTTCGCACTCACGCTAACAATTCCGTTTGCATCGATGTCGAACGTGACTTCAATTTGTGGAATGCCGCGGGGTGCTGGAGGAATACCAACGAGTTGAAACTGACCGAGTGTAATGTTGTCTTTTGCGAATTCTCGCTCTCCTTGGAGAACATGGATTTCAACAGCAGGTTGATTGTCGGCAGCGGTTGAATAGATTTCAGACCGTCGAGAAGGAATGGTGGTGTTTCGCTCGATCATGGTCGTCATGACGCCACCAAGTGTTTCGATTCCAAGAGTGAGGGGTGTGACATCGAGGAGAAGAATATCACTGACACTTTCATCTCCGGCAATGATGCCTGCTTGTAAAGCAGCACCCATAGCAACCGCTTCGTCAGGGTTGATACCTTTGTACGGTGCTTTCCCGGCCTCCTTCTCTATCGCTTCCTGGACAGCAGGTACACGGGTTGAGCCTCCGACGAGAATTACTTTGTCGACTTCGCCCTTCTTGAGACCGGCGTCTTTCATTGCTTGACGTGTTGGTTTCATTGTGGCTTCAATTAATTTTGAGATGAGGTCTTCAAATTTCGCACGACTTAAGGAGAGGTCAAGGTGAACTGGTTGTCCATCAGCCATTGAAATGAATGGAAGATTAATCTGTGTTTGGTTGGTACCGGAGAGTTCAATTTTTGCCTTCTCAGCTGCTTCTTTAAGTCTCGACATTGCTTGTTTATCGTTGCTGAGGTCGAGCCCAGTTTCTTTCTTGAACTCGACGACCATCCAGTCGATGATTTGGTCGTCAAAATCATCGCCACCAAGTTTGTTGTTTCCAGCGGTCGCTTTCACCTCGATTTGAGGTTGGCCATCAACCTCGTAAATTTCGAGGACAGAAACGTCGAATGTACCGCCACCCAAGTCATAGACGAGAATTGTTTGATCTGAGGATTTATCGACACCGTAAGCAAGTGCAGCGGCTGTTGGTTCGTTGATAATTCGAAGGACGTCAAGGCCTGCAATTCGGCCTGCGTCTTTGGTCGCCTTTCGTTGTGCATCAGTAAAGTATGCTGGACATGTGATGACGGCTTGCGACACTTCGTGGCCCAAATAGGCTTCAGCATCCGCTTTGAGTTTCTGAAGAATGAAAGCAGAGACCTCTTGAGGTGTGTAATCTGTATCGTCAACCGATACGGTCCAATCTGTTCCCATGTGTCGCTTGACCGATATGATGGTTCGGTCAGGGTTGGTGACCGCCTGTCGCTTTGCAGTGACACCAATCATTCGCTCGCCGTCGGATTTTGCAAATGCTACAACTGAGGGAGTTGTGCGGGCCCCCTCTGCATTTGGGATAACGATGGCTTCTCCATTTTCAATGGTCGATACACAGCTGTTTGTTGTTCCTAAATCAATTCCTATCACTTTACTCATTTTTTTCACATCCTAAAATATTGGAATACCACCGTCATCATCATCGTCGTCATCCGAAAGATCAACCGCAATGTCAGAAGCGGGTGGAATATCATCATCATGTTCTTCGTCATCCAAGGCTGAACCTTGGGGGGTGAGTTTGAGCGTAATATCGAGGATACCGTTGTTCAATGTCCAGTCGATGACATCATCGCAAGGATGTGGCAACTCGATTCGTGCGATTGGTTTGGGTTGAGAGGACTTGAGCACTTCGATTTGGGAGCCGTTCTGAATGAGTTCAAGTTCAAGTTGCTCCGGTTCTAAATCACCTTTCAAAGCAAAATCAATCGTCACAGACATGTTCCATCCTTCAAGATACACATCATCGGATGGAAGTTTGACGACATCATCATCAACAATTGCGGTTTCATCCAATTCGATAGGCGCTGCGTCAACTTGCACACCAACACCCAAATTCTTCAGGATGGAGTCAATCGATTCACCGCTTTGGAATAGTTTGGTGATATCGGAGAGGTCGAAATTGAAATTGACATCTCCGTTTGCAATTTTTTCAGGGTCAATACCCATTTTATCGAACTGGTCTTGGAATTGGCGAATGAAACCACGGAGTTGGTCTTTACTGATTGGGACACCCATTTGCTGGAACATTTTTTCGAGTTGCTCAAGGATTTTTTCTTCCCAGTCATCATCTGTGTCCATCGATTCCACCACTACTTAACCATCGGTTGTATAGTCCCAACATGCTAGCCCATATAAACCTAAGCACATCATTGAGTTACTCTATCAGAATGGATGGGATTGACAAACATCTTGACCTCGTCAAAGAAATGCGATCAGTCACATGGACCATTGGTCCAAGCAGCTATCACTTGGAGAAATTCGGAATGTCGTAGATGATTTTCTTGGTGTTCGTGTATTCAAACCAAAGAAAATTTGCAGTAATACAAAAAAATGTCGTCATATCCTAATTCTATTCAAAATGAATAATTTGATGGTTTTATCTAAAAATACACTCCGGTTTTCAAAAGATATGCCGAACTCCACCATGGGCGTAACGGCTCAATTATGCAAGATGAATAGGCTCCTCATTGGCCTGTAATCAAGCGAACCATGGTACGCACATGAATGCCAGTGGCTCCGTGGCCAACCATTTTGTTGGTCTTTGCACCCCAATATGTTCCGGCGATGTCCATATGAGCCCAAGGGATTTGGTCTTCTTCATCTTCATCTCGGTAAGGCACAAATTGCTTGAGGAAAGCTGCAGCGGTATTTGCTCCACCCCAACGGCCGGCTCCAAGGTTACGAGTATCGGCGATCTTTGAATCAGTCATTTCTTTTTCGAATGCTGGGAGAAGCGGCATTGGCCACGCTAGTTCACCCACATCGTTTCCAGCATCGTGAATTCGTTGACGTAGGTCGTCATCATTGGACCACAAGCCTGTTGCTTCATGTCCAAGCGCAACGACGCACGCACCGGTGAGTGTTGCAAAATCGATGATATATTCTGCTTCAAAATCAGTTCCTGCTTTCCAGAGACCATCCGAAAGGACGAGTCGACCTTCGGCATCGGTGTTGAGAACTTCGATGGTTTTACCTGATAGTGTTGTAATGACGTCGCCTGGTCGTTGTGCCCATGCTGATGGCATGTTTTCAGCCATGCATGTGATGCCCACAACTTTGCCGTCATAACCCATTGCAGCAAGAGCTTGCATTGTTCCAAAGACTGTTGCAGAACCGCCCATGTCGTATTTCATCTCGTCCATTGACGGACTTGGTTTGATGGAAATACCACCTGTATCGAATGTAATTCCCTTCCCTACGAGGACTGGGTGTTTCCCTTTCTTGTCTCCATTGAGCTTGAATATGACCATGCAAGGCTTTCGGTCCGAACCCATGCCAACAGCAACAAGTCCACCCATTCCCAAACGTACGGCCTCATCATATGCGATCACATTGACTTCAACATTGCTGTATTGCTTTGCCCATTGTTCTGCCCTTGTTGCAAATTCCATCGGGTACATGTCATTAGGTGGACAGTTTCCAAGGTCTCTTGAAAGATGGACACCACTGGCGACTGCTTCAATGCGTGTTAGTCCTGCAGAGACTGTTTTGAGGGCGTCTTCGTCACAATTCATGCGTACACGGAGTGTCTGCTTGTCATCATCTTTCTTGGATTTGTAGAGGTCGTATGAGTAATCACGAAGCATAGCGCCCTCAGCAAAGTTGAGAGCGTCATCTGCTGCGAAACCATGCATATTCACTGTGTAATCTGAACCATTTCGCTTGTTGTGTGAAGAGACAAGAAGTGCACCAGCCTCTCGCATACTCTGTTCGTTTTTCGAACTCTTTTTCCCTAACCCAATAAGGACTGCCTTTCCACCATCGCTACCGAGCAAAGCAAGACAAGTGCCTGCTTTTGAATCAAAGTCATTGTTTGATAGAACATGATTGATCTGGGCCTTGAGTGATTGAGGAATGCCTTGCACTCCTTCGTGTATTTGTGTATCTCCGTCGTAGGTAAGATAGACGAAGGTTCCGTTAATATTGTCTCCTGAACTTGCACTGATTTCCATAGTATCGCCAACACGCCCAATCTTGTGTGGCTCTTCAATACTCGCATTCTATTTCTTGAGGAAGTTGAATGGAATCTTCTTGTTTCGGTCCGAGATACAGAGCAACTGCAAGGAAGGAAAGAACAGTTGTTAGCATGTTAAATACACCAAAGCCAACAAGGAAATTGCCTTTTACCTCGCTGTTCGCAATACGAACATCAACACCCAAGGGCTCTGTGACCCAACGAGCCGATTCAATGATACGCACCTGATAATAAAGTTGCCAAGAACCATCACTTGTTGTTGTCAAATTCGAAGCGTCAAGAATTGCTGAAGTTGAATTTGTTGCATTGACAGCGAAAGTTGGCGAAGTCCATCTCACCTCACCAGTTGCATCGAGGTATTGCAGTGTGGCATTTAATGTGGTTGCATGACCGAGATTGTTCACATTGACTTGGAGCATATCATCTTGAAGAGTAACCGATTGAACGTCAAGACGCGCCCGCCAACTCCATACATTTTTGATCAAATATCGCATAATTTCCAATTCTTCTCCAAGTCGGTCCGATAGAGCCTCGGCGGTGCCCAGGAGCCATTGTTCATCATCGGTTTCGAAGGTAAATGTTGGATACCCCATGATGCCGTACCCATAATCTCTTGATGTTCCCGAGTTCGGATAAAGACCTAAATTTGCGTTTCGAACAGGTATATCCGATATGTTTGAATTGATTTCATCTCGGATAAAATGGAACAATTCCCAGTCAATAGGCTGGTCTGGTATGTAGCCCCAAGGATACAGCATAATCCATACACCTGTATGCATGGTGATGTACAGGTCTGCATCTGGTACTTCATCTCGCATGTATTGTGCATTTGCAGCCGTCTCAGCTTCGCTAAAGGGACCAGAGCCGGGCTGGGTTTCATCGTGTTCGTTCCAGCGGTGGTCATAATTTCGGTTCAAATCGACTTGATTGATGTTCCACCTCGTGTTGATATCGTTGCCGTCTGCATTGAGCATGATGAGAATGTGAAGTTCCGTTGTTGCGAAAACTTCGAGCACCTCTTCGTCACCTGCTGCCCAGCCTTCGATGTAATACTCGGCTGTGAGGAAGGCGAGTTCGGTACCAAGATGCTCATTACCATGATGACCACCGTCGATATACACGACTTCTTTGGGTGTTCCGTCTGGCTTTGTGTCAGTCGACCAATCCGAAAGTCGGACGACCCATAAA
>JAYQSB010000003.1:0-99845 GCA_038146705.1 Candidatus Poseidoniales archaeon | reverse complement strand
GTTACGATGGGTGACATTCTACAAGCATGGAAAGAAAATGGGGAACAAATTGAGCCACATGTGCTCAACCGCGCCCTTCGAAAATCACCGTTTATCGTTCATGTGGGCTACACTTCAGAAGATGAGGGAAAGAAGCACCTCTGGGCATTTGAAGCAGAAGAGTGACTCAAGCACGGCCTGCATCAAACATTTCTCTTAGGCTTCCATCTTGGAACATCTCAAGGGCAATATCAGACCCTCCAATCAATTCGCCCTGAACGAATATTTGGGGCATCGTCGGGAAATCTGACCACTGGCAGATTGATGGAATTGCCCTTTGGTCGACAAGAACATTGACGGCGGCAAAGGGTTCGCCAAGTTGTTGCAAGACCTGGGCAGCTCGATTCGAGAATCCGCACTGTGGTGCATCTGGCGTTCCTTTCATGAACAAAACCAAGGCATGTTCATCGATTATTGCTTGTAATTCATCTGGTGTCCAATCCATACTTATTCCTCCTTTCTTTTCATTATTCTTGAGATGTGAATTCCTTGGCCTCCACCGTGGGGGTCGAAGGCAGTATCCCCGCTTACTGCTGCTTGCTCTGGCGTCATGCATTTGAGGTCAAGAGCGTGAATAGGGTGCGGGATGTGTTGTTTCATGACAGCAAGCACTTGCTTTTGACGTTGCAAAGGTCGAACGCCTTCAAATGATTCTGATATAACTCGGACATGGAAATGATCACCAGACCTGTGGAGGTCAATGACTTCAACGATGGCGTCCGGCACCGCTTTGAGTACCTCTGACTCAATCCATGCAGTATCAACCATCTACTTCCACCGGTTCTTCCTATCTGTTTTCTGTCTTGAACCTGTGCTTTTTCAACCATGGTTTGAAGTATGTAGTGACAGTCCTTTGCGTGTGGAAAATGAGAATTTTCGCCAACCTGCAATCGGGAGAGATACAGGTTGGTTACTTTCAGCAGAAATTGTTGCTGTGTTTCTTGCATTCGTAGGCCAAATCATCTTGACTCGAGAATTGCTTACAGAAGAATATGGGTGGTTGGTTCTAGCTATCGATATCTATGCTTCGATATTCTTGATTGCAGACCTTGGCCTACCGACACTTCTTGCAAGGGATGGGGCTGGACGTCCACAAGGCGTCCGATCTGCTGTTGGGCGAGTATATCGGTTCCAAAGTGTTGCTTTTGTTTGCTTTTTATCCATTGCCTTCTTCCTTCAACCCCTAAACTGGTTTGGAAATGACGCCCCACAATATTTAGCAATCATTTGTATTTTTATTGCTTTTATTCATATTGCATCATACGCACCAAGAGCATCGCTACGGGCTATTGGCTCGGCAAATCATGAGGCCATTTCGAAAGTTATTGAACGAGTGATTATCGTCTCCGGATATCTCATGTTGGCATCTTATGGCAATCATGGGGTTATTTCCTATGCTATCATGTTCTTTTTAGGCGGTCTGTGTAGCGTTCTTTATTCGCTATTCATTTTGCATAGTTTAACGAAAGGTCATGCCTACCGCACCTCATCAACATGTCTCGGTAAGGATTGGGCGACAAACAAAATCCTGTTTTTTTCAGCACTTCCCTTTGCCGTTACGTTGAGTGTCTTGCCATACGTCATTCGAATTGAAAAATTTATCATTGCACATGTTTCGAGTGTCGAAGTCATGGCTGTTTTTCACGTGGCTCAACTTGCATGGTTGGCAGGACTTGTGGTTCCAGCCGCCCTTCGCGCTGCATTATTACCGGTTCTCGGGCAACAAAGAGAAACACCAATTATGCAACATGGGCCTATGAATATAAGTCTCGATATTTGCTTTGGGCTATTACCAATCGGATTATTCTCAGGCCATTTCATCGTTTCTTATCTTGCCCCTATCGCCTTTCCTTCTGAATACCTGGATGGTTCATTAGGAGCAAACGCTGTTGATTTGTTCACAATTCTGTTGTTTGGTTGGGCTGCAACATTGATGTCGACGCCAACATATACCAGGCTGCAAACCCATCAAAATCCTTGGAGATTTACGCTCTTCATCGCAATAGTTGTTTTTACGGCTCTCATCGTCGGCTGGGTGCTCGTTGGTATTCTTTCTTCAACCGATAAGGAAGCACTCTATTATGGTGCCATTGCAGCTTCGATCTCCTCGGTCCTGCTCTGCCTGTATTCCATTCACCTTAGCGGGTCGTGGGCATGGTTTCTGCAAAGAAAAGATGATTGGATTTTAGCGACGATGGGGGTTGGTTGTATCATTCTGGGTTTGCTTTCGTCAACACCCATTTGGGTTTTCGGCTTACCGTTATTTTTGTTTATTCCAAAAGCTGTTCAAGCAGTGAAGACCACGCTTTCATAACTTCACCTTCAGAACAGAACTTGAGATGATCTTTCGGTTCATTTTCCTGCCATCCATGTTGCAGTGCGACTTCAACCCCGTCTGCTAAATCGATTGGGTCTGCAAGCCGAATCCATTGTTTTGGTAAATATGTACCCATATCTCCAACATCGACACCGACGACCGGAGTACCACATAAAATGGATTCTCGGGCTGTTATAGGTCCTGATTCACGCGTGGATGTCACCAAGGTTACGTCTGCAGTCATCATGCGATCGAGAACAACATCGTGAGGTTGGTGTTGGAGTTTGGTTATGCCCACTTTCCAACCACGGCGTTCCAATTCTTCACCGGTTTGCAGAGCGAGATAGTAATTTTTTTCCGGTCGCCGGGGGTCTGCAGGGAAGAGAAGGTCAAGTGCATCTTTTCTCCACCGCCCTTTCCATGGCTTCATTGGTCTTGCCCAATCAGTTCCCACTTCAGTTCGACAGGGGATGTAATGTACATTTGAATGCACTTGCTCAGCCTTTGCCATGTCCTTCAAACGCTTCGAAACACAAACAATCGCCGATGCATCGTTGGCTAACCTTCGGATATAAGGTCCGGTAGATTCGTGGGATAGCCCTACATCAAAATCGTGCCCATGGACAACGCCTATCCAAGGGACGCCATATTCACGGGCGAGTTTCGATGCTAATGCAGCACAGGGGAACAATGTGTGGCAGATGATGATGTCCGGCTTCCACTCTTCGAGGTTCTTACGGACCCATGTTGACTTTTTCCGAACGCTTCGTAGTGTGATTCGAGGAAAAGGATGGTCTGGGAAATCAAGAAATTTTGGACTGTAAATGACATTTCGGTTTGTATTGAATTTCTTCGGTGTTCTTGCCACACCTTTGAGCGTTGACCTGCTTGTTTCAGCATATCGAACCATTCTCGGCAACGGATTAACAATCTGAACAGAATGCCCACTTTTTTCCAAATCAGAAATATGTTGGGCGACAAAAAGGCCACGGCTTGGGTTTTCTTGAAGTGGATACAAGAGGGAGACAACCAGAATATTCATTCTTCGTCACCTCAACCGAGTGCGTTGAGGATTTCTTGGAGGTTTTCTTCTACAGTTGCCTTGGAATTAAATAAACCAGAACCGACAACGCAATTTGTAGCACCCCATTCTTGAATCATGGCGATATTATGTGCTTTAACTCCTCCATCTACTTGAATTTGGACTGTTCTACCTCCATTCGAAACTTGCTCATCAACCCACGATCGAAGCGTTCGGATTTTATCTTCCACAGTAGGAATGAATGACTGTCCTCCAAATCCAGGATTGACACTCATTATGAGGACGAGGTCCAAATCAGGAAGAATGTCTCGAATTGAAGCGATTGGTGTAGCCGGGTTGAGAACGACCCCAACGGTCGCACCAGCATCGCGAATAGCATGCACTAAACGATGAAGATGCTTGACCGCCTCGACGTGAACAGTGAGATGATTGCAACCTGCATCGATGTATTGCATGTAGGCCTCCTCGGCATTTTCAATCATGAGGTGGGCATCGAAGACTGGTTCTGAACCCAAATGCTCCCGAAGCCTCTTAATGACAGGAGGGCCAAAAGTAAGATTTGGTACGAAATTTCCATCCATAATGTCGAGGTGAAGCCAATGAAGACCTGCGTCAACTGCTTCTTGACACGCTGAACCGAGCGATGACAAATCCGCGGTCAGAACGCTTGGAGCGATAATCATTGAATCCCTCTTGGTATGACGAGTGAAAGCAACTTCATGAGGCTTGTCGTTCTTTACACCTGTTGAATTACTCCTCTTCTTGTTGTCCTTGTGAAGGCGTCATGAGTAACATGACCATCGCTAACAAAGAAAACACAGCAGCGATTCCTGCAACAGGTCGGATATAATGTGAAAAGGAAGAATGGTCATCGTCATGCGAATCTGCGTTAATGTACACTGAGCCTTCGATGGTTGAGTTTATTGTTCCATTCATGTAGATATGATATGTCACATCCCACATACCAGCAGCTTTGTATTGATTGAATATGAACTCAAAACGATTTTGACAATCTTCATTCACCTTTTCTCCGTTTTCATCGAGTTCACATGAATATGTTAATTCTGGTGAGGGGTATGATGTTCCACCTTTTTCTAAATTAACGATGAGACTCGCCCCCTCGGTCGAATCTTTCATCCAAAACCAAATTGCGTCCCCTTCCTTAAGCGAATCTTTCGGTACATCTGTTGGATATGCCCCCTCTGAGTTGACGACAACTGTGTACACAGCCAACTCATGACCTGCTACCGGCAATGCGAAAAGGGCTATGGCAAAGAGGGTGACTAGGGCTCTCATGATTCCATTGGAATCTGTCGAGGAATAAATACAATACCCACGAACTTGTCGTCGAAGTATATGGAAAGCAAAGGCGTTGCCCTCGTGATTCTATCATTGTTCTTTGCATCGTCTGTTGCGGTGATGATCCTTGTTGATGATGAGCATTCATCAGATGGTCACGCTGATGGTCATGAAAGAATTTTTCAAGCCGGTGACCCACTGTTCCAAGGTGAAGGGCACGATCACATGAATGCAAGTCAACATCGTGCAGGTAGTGAGAACATCGAACAACTCGCATTCAATCCACTCACATCTCCGGGAAATGCTGAAGTTTCAGTTGCACGTTCACCGGATGGTAATGTCTACACCTATCAAGCCGGTTGGAACGACATGCATATCGTCGATGTGACGAATGCTTCCGATCCACAGGTCGTTGGCGTGTACAATGACCCCAATACCCAAGTGCTCGATGTAAAATATTTGGAATACAACGGCAAAGAATACATCATTCTACAGAATCAACTTGTCGATTCTGGTTATGCTGACCCGAATGTCGGTGAATGGGGGGACCCAATCCAAGTTTCAGTTACTTTACTCGATGTAACCGACAAAACCAACCCCACGTATGTTGATTCATGGTACGATGCAGACCATCCGAGTGGACCACACAACCTCTATCCTCACATGATTGATGGTGAATGGTATATTTTTGTCGCCAACCCAGATTACGAAGAATGTATTTCTGCGATTGGTGAAGCGTGCGGTGGCGTCACCATAGCCCACCTCAATCTTCAGGGTAGTATGTCAAGAACATTGCCTGGAGTCCCTGGTTCTGGGCAAGGACATACCATTGTCAAAGTTGGCGAATATGAAGTGGCTTGGGAAACGACTCGTGGCGGCTGGATTTACATTCATGACATGACGGTCCAAAGATGGCCGGGAACCGATAGTGATGACCCAAGGTACGGTCGAACGTTCGTTTATGGCTCATACTGGGAGGCCGGACTACGAATTGCCGATGTAACCGATGTCCCTCATCCAGTGAATTCTCCTACCCAATACACACTCATGGCAACAACATGTAAATCCGGTCAAGGTAATCCACTCATGTGCCGCTGGCGTGCTCCAGAGGTCGGTTCTTGGATGAATTTTCTCGACCTCGATGGAGACGGGAACCCTGACAGCAGTACGACAGGGAATGTCAACGGTGGTAGAGTATCCTACATTCACTATGCCGAGCCTTTTCCAACCATGCTCGATGTATCTCACCTTGGTCTAGGTGACACACCCCGCCATTACGTCACCGCAGCAGTTGAGTGCCTCGACTTGTACGAGGGGACTGGTGCAATTTATCTGCTTGATACGACCGAGTACACTATGGAAAACGGAAATTTCAGATTTGACATTACGATGACGAGGGATTGGGAAATTCCTTACGCAGAAGACCATTGCTTTGGTTCTCAATGTGAACTTGACCCGAAATCTGACGAATGGCTGCTCTTCAGCCCTCACAATTTGGATAGCGGATATTTTGAGACAACACCGGAAACCGACCAATCTCATGGAGGAACATGGGATGGACGATTGTATATCTCACATTACCACGCAGGGCTGTGGATTGTTGATGTTGAAACGCTGATTGACCCTGTGGCAACCGAACGTATTGACATTCACAGAGAAGCAACAGTTGGTTACTTTTTGCCCTCGGGTCACCTCGACGGCACCCCACTCGATAGCCAATTCTACGACTTTGGATGGGTGCCTTTCCTCTGGGCTGTTGAATTCCATGAGGGTCGGATTTACGCATCCTGTATCTCAACTGGCCTCTACATTCTACAACTCGATATCGACCTACCGTTCTTAGGTATGGACGTGTAAAATTTGATGATTGCACGCTGATGTGTACGACAAATGAGCAAAATACTTCACGATAAACATCATAATTGGCGTGTTGATAGCACGCATGGTGACAGGATATGGGATCAGTCAAAAACATCACAGACAATGATTACGATACTGCAGTTGCAGAACAAGAATGGGTTTTAGTCGACTTTTGGGCACCTTGGTGTGGCCCGTGCAAAGCCATTGCTCCTGTTTTGGAGCAGGTTGCTCAGGAACGGGATATCTTGATCGCAAAACTCGATACTGAGGCAAATCAAATGACTCCTGGCAAAATGGGGATTCGAGCAATTCCTTCGCTTTTCATCTACCACAATGGTGCACTCGTTGCACAAAAAGTCGGTGGCATGAGTCGTCCACAATTGCTTCAGTGGATTGATGAAACCATGAGTGCAGACGATTTCTAATCCTCTAAAACTCTCGCTCGGCGTTCTTCAAACTTCGAGCCCACATCCCTGTTCAAACGTTCTCGAAGGGCTTCGTGCAACCACATTCCCTCTGGTAATTCAAGCAAGAGGCCGTGCTTCAATAGATTGGCTGGGGGAGGGCCTTGCCATTGAAGTGATGTTGCAAGTTTTTCCCATGGAACTGGCTCGATTGACGTTGCAAGAGTGTGCAATAATTCTGCTTCATCGTTTGGCAAATTCGTTAGAATCTCCTCGTCAAGAAACCGCAACCAGTCCGTGTGTGTAGGCTGCCCATACAGTTCAAGCAGTTCAAGTGCAAGAGGATGGCCTCCAGTCGCTGTATGAACTTCTTCTTCGCTTACTGTGGTTGCTTCCATCGATGACAACCAATCTCGAATAGCATCAACCGATAGTCCGCTAAGCGGTATTTCTCGAACGATTTCTCGTGTGTGGACATCTCGCCTGTCGTACATGTGAAGGGTCGTTCTTGAGATAAACATGAGACGTAGTGGTGCTTTCTTCGATATTTCAATCAGTGAACCAAGCAAGTCGCCGGCTGAAGTTGCAATATGATGAATGTCGTCAATTACCACAAGCCAATATGGTGGGGGGCCCCCCGCACTTTCTTTGAAACGTTCTCGAATGGTGTTTGCATCCGTCAGGTATGCGAGAAGTCGACGTCGCCAAGAATCGACATCAATTTCTCCTTTAGGCTGAAGGGGTAATGTCTCAATCAAATGATAGGGGTCGTGAGTTTCATCAATGCCAAATCTATGAAGGAGGCTGGTTGCCAAACCTAAGGATCGGTCCCATGGTTGACATGGATACCAACAAATCGACAGATGGGGTTCGACTTCAATCTGCTGTTTCAACCAATGTGCAACAAGCGTTGATTTTCCGATGCCGGCGATGCCGTGAACAACAACACATGGTTTTCGCTCATCGTACCATTGTTGTAACTGAGCAACTTCATTGTCACGCCCATACACAGGTCTCGTGTCTGGTGGAGTATTTGCATAGGTGGCGTGTGCTCCGACAAGGGTAACAAGTCGACCTGGTTTAGGAAGGTCTTTACCTTCAACTGCTTTTTGAATTTGGCCAAAACGAATGTCGCCGTACACAAGAACACCTTCATGTTGAGCGTGGAGAAGAATTTGAAGAAGTGGAAGGTCTGTTGCAAGATACGAGGCTGCATCGCTAGCTGGAATTTCAACCAAATCGCCTTCTATTTCTCGAATCAAGACCTTAGTTTCTTTGAGTTCTTTGATTCTATTGTTTACTTCCTTTCGCCCTGCGTCGGTAAGTTGCCATGTTTTTTGGCGGCGTTCATCGCCTTGAACTGCCCTTGTATGTTCACTCACATATCCATCTCGAACAAGTTCCTTCATCGTTCGACTTACATTTGGAGGATGCATTCCGCATGCTTCAGCGATGCCCGGCCTCGTCAATGATGCATTTACCATGTATCTGTCCGCTTGGAAATCTTGGTGATGTAAATGTAATAGTATTCTATCGACGACGCCTACATTCACTTTTGGAAGGGCATCGGTCATATCCTTCCGAATGGCTACTCTTGTTCAAAATTTGCGACAAATTGATGATGCAAGTATGCTCAATATTGGCATAATCATTTAATAATAAAAAATACCCCGCAATCATGGAAAACACGGCGACAAAACTACGAGCAACATTTCTCGCATTCTTCTTTGCCATCGTAGCCTTTTCTTCATTCGTTTCTGCAACAGATTCAGATGGAGACGGCGTTGACGATGTGAATGATGATTGCCCATTTGCAGCAGGAAATTCCACGATTGACCGACAAGGTTGTCCAGACCGAGACGGTGATGGAACCTCAGATATTGCCGATGGCTGGACATCAAACAATCCTAACTTTTCAGAAGAAATGGCCATCACAACCAGCAATGATATGCTCGCTATCGACCATGACCCTACTGGGACGATGGTTGTCGCAGCAGACGAAGATGTTCTTCGAATTTGGAATGCAACGTCTCATGTTAACATTCTCTCTTCTGTAAGTTTGGTGAGTAGTGGGTCTTGTACCTGGGGTGGTAATGCCGCGATTTGTAGTGTCGAATGGAGCCCAGATGGACAGTATATTGCTGTTTCACTTTCGGACGATACCGCTGCTGTTCTATGGGCAGATAATTTGACCGTTATTCACGATGGCATCACTCACACTGGTAGTTCAAGACTCTTTTCAGATGTTGCATTCATGCCAAACAGCACAACATTTGCTGTTGTTGATGAGGTAAGCGGCGGCGGTGGAGGTGGCTGTACAGGCTGCTCGGTGATGTTTGTTGATGTCTTGTCTGGAACCATTTGGAAAGAACTGACACCGGCAAACGCTGGCAGTTATTCCTCCGTTGCATTTTCAGAAGATGGAACAAGAATGGCTGTTGGAGGCGATGGTGAAGTCTACATCGTCAACACCACGTCATGGTGGACCACGAGAACCCTGACCGGTGGAAATCAAAACTTCAACGCAATCGATATTTCTCCAGATGGAACCATGGTTGGAGGCTGTTCTGCATCAGGAGGTGGAGGATCACAACCGAGAGCTATGGTATGGGATTTGCAAAACGGCGCAACAACATTCACAAAAACACCGACAACATCATGTTACGATGCTGAATTCTCTCCAGATGGCATACAAATCGCGTTCGGATTTGGGCAATCGAGTACTGATGGAGCGAGCACTCAAATTTACGAATTCAAATCAAACCTTCTCATTGACACATTTTCTACACCTCGACCAAGTGGCTGTAGTGGTTGGAATAACGATTGCGGCATACACTACGGACTTTCATGGCACCCCGGCGGCTACGACATGGCTTTATCCGTTGGTCGTCGTGATGAAGGAGTATACTTCATTTTTGCAGACCTTGACCCAGACAACGATGGTTGGAATTCAACTGACCAGGGCGATGGCATGGTCGATGCCTTTCCAAGCGATGGAACACAGTGGGCTGATCAAGATGGCGACGGATTTGGTGACAATCCCGCACCAGCAAATGAACCTGATGCGTGTTTGACCGTGTGGGGCAACTCCACCGAAGACCGCTTTGGTTGCCCCGATAGCGATGGCGACGGCTGGTCTGATGAGGCTGATTGGGCCGTCAACGACCCTAAGCAGTGGGCTGATGCAGACCAAGATGGGTACGGCGACAATTACTACTTCGAACTCAATGAGTATCAAATCCACCTCAATCAAACTGGTGATGCGTTCCCGGGTGATGCGAGTCAATGGAACGACACGGATGGCGATGGTCACGGCGATAATTACGCAGATTCCTCCTGGACGAGTATTCGTCCATCTGAATGGCCAGGACTCCACATTGAAGGCGCAACAACCGTCGACGTCTTCCCTCTCGACAGAACCCAATGGATTGACACGGATGGTGACTGGTACGGTGATAATGAAATCAGCGACAGAGCAGATGGGTGTCCTCTCGTGTGGGGCAACTCCACACTCGACCGATTAGGGTGTGTTGACACCGATGGCGATGGCTACTCCAATCCAACGACTGACTGGCCATCAACTCCTGACTGTTACGGAGCGGATGCATTCCCGAGTGATCCAACGCAATGGTGCGACGAAGACAACGATGGGTTTGGCAGCAACCCAGATGGAAATAATGCAGATGATTGCCCTAGTTCAGCGGGAACATCTACAATGGGCACAAAATTTGGATGTCCCGACAGAGATGGCGATGGCTATGCAAATACTGAGGACCCCTTCCCAGATGATTCAACACAATGGAAAGACAGTGACGGCGACAACAGAGGAGACAATCCTGATGGATCGAATCCCGACCTCTACCCGAATGATGCAACACAATGGAAAGATGACGATAACGACGGTTACGGTGACAATCCTAGCGGCACAAACGGTGACCAATTCCCTGATGACCCCACCCAATGGGCAGATACCGACGGTGATGGATTCGGTGACAACTTAGAAGGAACCAACGGAGATGTATGTCCAACAGAAGCTGGAGATTCAACTGTGGCATCGACACGAGGATGTCCTGACAATGATATGGATGGTTATGTTGACCCAATCGATGCATTCCCTGATGATAGGTATCAGTGGGCTGATTCTGACGGAGATGGCTTTGGAGACAACACAGCAGTGGACGGAATTCCAATCACAACAGGCGATGATTGTCCAGAGGAATATGGCACATCTGACAAGGATTACATCTATGGATGTCCGGACCGAGACTTTGATGGCTATGCAGATTCAATCGATGAATTCCCTGATGATGGATTGCAATGGAAGGACACTGACGGGGACGGATTTGGTGACAATTACTACTACACCATGACAAATATCACCGACCCAGACAACCCCGGTCAAATGGTGATGATTCGAGAACAGGAAGGTGATGCATTCCCAGAAGATAACGAACAATGGTCTGATGTTGATGGGGATGGTTGGGGCGATAATCAGAGTAGTCTGCACAATCCTGACGCATTCCCATACCGCTCAACACAAATGCGTGACAAAGATGGAGACGGATATGGTGATAATGCTACAACAGGAGCGTACAAACCCGATGATTGTATTAATGAACCGGGGACATCGACATTTAGCCTCCTTGGTTGCCCTGACTCCGATGAAGATACAGTTGCTGACAAGGAGGACAACTGTCCCTGGGATCCGGAATATTATCTCCTTGCAGACCAAGATAAATGCACAATTTTGAGTGACCCATCCTTACAAAGAAACACCGGTGAGGATGACAGTCTGCTCGGTGATAGCAATCCGATGATATACGTTGGTGGTGTGATTGTATTCTTACTTCTCGCAATTCTCATAGCGATGGGTTCCAAGGCAGCAGGTCAGCGAAAAGTTGTAAAAGAAAAGAACGAACATTTCGCTCTCGAACAAGCACACATCGAAGAAGAAGAACGACGTCAAGCATGGATACAGCATTATCTTGCACAAGGCGACTTTGTTGAAGCAAGAAAGCTAGGATGGGATGGTTCAGAGGCTATGCCACAGTGGCAGGCTCATCAAATCCAAGAACAGGCTGCTGCCGAGGCTGCGATTCCAACGATGATGAATCTCGATGATTTATGAGGTTTTAATTTCCTTGCAGTCTTGCTTTTCGTGCGAGTTGATCATCAAATCGAAGGAAGTTGAGGGTATTCCATCGCTGGTCGTCATCTACTGCTAACATCGCTTCATTTGTTGACATGAATTCGCTTTTTGTCATGAGGGTTGGATTTTCACCTGAAGCCAAAACATACTTGTGGCCGGGTAAAATTATCGTTTCAGCGGGTAGGGTATGGAGCACTTCTCGTAAATACTTCAATGAGGTTCGTTGAGATTTTTCATTTCCTCCAAACAAATCGACTCGGCCACAGCGACCGAGAAACATACAATCACCTGATGCAACGAAGTGCTGGTGTACGAAGGTGAGGTGACCGGGTGTATGTCCAGGCGTAAGATGTGCATGTACGCTAATCTGGCCAACTTGAATCTCGATTGAGGTCCATTCCTCGTGTGAGAGTGCAAATTCAAGAGGTCCATCCCAACCTCGTTCGACTTCTTTGGCGTGCAAAATGATGGGGATGTTGGGGGTGTGTTCAACGATTGCCTCAACACCGCGGGTATGGTCCCAGTGACTGTGCGTTAACCAAATAGCAACGAGTTGAATGTCGTTCTTGGAACAGTAATTGATCCAATATGTGCCATCGAATGGGTCGATAATCGCCGCCCGGTTGGTGTTTTTGCAGACGACGAGATGATTGAGGTTTTGATACTCACCCAATTCGTGCTGGACGATGGATATCTCACCGTTCTCAAGAATAATGTTGCCCATGGGCGAGCCACACGATAATGCAAAGAAAATGTTCCTCAAGGCACTTTTGTGTCATGAATACACATTGTTTGCACCATTGGATTTTATGCCTATGAGGTTCTGTGTATGCACATGGCGGGGCAGCGAATAGCATCCACATTTTTCCTCTCCAGCCTGTTTTTCGTGTCGCTGTTCATCGGTTTTGCACAGGCAGAAGAGGCCGATTTGTCACTCTCTTTGACGCAAAATTCCCCCGAAAATGGTGTTTGGTATACGCCAGGTCAAACCCTAACCATCGAAACATATCTCCAAAATCCTCAAGAAAATGTGCAAATAATCGATTTCAGTGATTCCTGTCAGGGTGAAATAGACATCTATTCCGCCGCTGAAATGCTTGTGTACAGCTCTCTATTCCCATGCAATAACGACTCTGAACAAATCGAAATTGAAGTTGGTCAATATCTCCTCGATCGTGTCGAATGGGATTTCATTGACAACAGCGGCAACGTACTTGAAAGTGGAATGTATTCTGCTCAAATCATTTATCAGGAACTCGCTTTATCTGCATCTACAACCTTTCAGTTTCAACATCCAACCGCCGTACCAGAAGGTTTTGAACTTCATTTGAAATCGGTTGAAACAGTCGATGAATACCTGCAAAACCAACTCTTTTTCGCATACCTCCATTACACCGGTGAAGAACACATCGACATCTCAACAACACCAGCATGTTTCCTTGAAGTTTCATACCAATCATCAAACGAAGCCACATTGCCTTGTTTTCCCACAAGAAACATCATCATGCCTTACGAAGTTCTACCAATTGGAATCATTGAGCCTTCATTCCAACCCACAGGAGAAAACATTACACTGCAAATTCAAACACCCGATGGCCAACTTTCTGCAACCGTGAATATCGAGGCCGAACTCGATATACAACAGCCCGATTGGGAGATTCAGTTTGCGGGGATTTTTGAGGGCGAGCAATCAACGTCTGAACCAATTCAGATGGAATTAGAGGTCTCTCACGATATGACAACGAGCAAAGAACTCGATTTCACTACAACGTGTAAAACAAGACTGGATGTCCTTAACGAATTTGGGGAGTCGGTGTATTCGAGTTCATTGCTGGAAAGTTGTGATGAAATTGATTTGAGTTTCGTTGTCGGCCCAGATGAGGCTGAATCGATTCAAATGCCAATTTGGTGGGTTCAAGATGACCAACAATGCAGTGTCCCTTCTGGGCAGTACACACTCTTAGCATCCATACCTGAACATGGATTATTCACACACCAACAAATCCAACTTCGACAAGGTGAAAATCTTGATTGTGGTAGTAATCCAATCGCCTTTGATGTTCTGACCGAACAGGTCACAATCGACACAATGAATGTACAAATGCAGTTCAATGCTGAGGAGGAGACATCTCTTCGCTGGCGGACACCTTGTGCTGTTGAAGGCCGAGTTTACGATTCAAATAATGAAATGGTCCATATCGAATTGATGGTGTGCGATGATTACGATGGGAGATTACTTTTGATTCCAAAAGATGCCACTCACCCCTTGGACATCGAATTCTCAATGTCAATGACCAACAATGCACTCCAAGCCTTGGAGAACGGCGATTATGTGCTCGAATTTACAACCTCTCATCAATTTACGACACTTACATCGACAAATATTGAGTGGATTTCAGATGCAATGGCTGTCGATGATTCAAATGACCAGGATCAAGGGGTTGTTTTCGAACCTATCGCCATCAATGGACAGTGGGCTGCCGTAGGACAAGAAAATTCACTGTGTTGGATTCTTCAAACCAATCTTCAACAGTACAAACTCTCCGGTATATCTCAAGAACTCTCATGGACTCCTGAGCAAGATTGGTCGGGAACATATACCGTTATTGAATCTCAAGATGAGACATTGGCTTGCGAACTTTTTGACGCTACGCCCATCGTTCTCCTCGCAATCATTGAGGAACAACCACCTAATCAATTCGATGAACCTCAACGAGAGCAACAGAATAATATCGTCGTCGAAGATGAAGAAGTTCTCCCGACTTTTGTTACAGGTACAATCGCAGTGGTTGTTTCCACATCACTTCTAGGTTTACTCTTTGCATTTGTTCTCGGGAATGAGTCGCTCAGAATTCCAACAACGGCTGCAGGGTTGTGGTTCATTGGCCTCATCGGAAAAACACACGAGACTTCGGATGGCAAATACCAGCGCGGGCGTTTGATAGGTTACCTCACAGCAAACCCTGGTTGTCACTTTAGGGCACTGATGGCGGCTCTTGAAATGAGCAACGGGCAAATCACACACCATATTCGTATCTTGGAAGCTGAAGAACGGATTTGGAGAAAAGGCGATGGGCGCTTGGTGAGGTATTATCCTTACACCTCTCACCTCAACCCTGCTACTGCTGAACAAGACCTCCCTGTACCTCCACTTTCTCCTGATCCAAATTCACTTCAAGGAAAAATTCTCAATTTACTCGACCAAGATGGTCAATTAGGTGATTTTCCTACCCAATCTGAACTTGCAAAACGATTGGCGAAAAGTCAACAGTTGATTTCTCACCACTTGAGGACGTTGCAAAAATATGGGCTTGTAGAAATGAGGAAAATGGGCATAAAGAATCGCTACAAACTCACAAGAGAGGCGATTTTCTTGCTTGAATCCTCACCAAACTTTTCTGATTAAGTCGCTAACTCAGACCTATGCTATGCGTTGAATTCAAATTCTCTTCCTCGGTGGGTTTGCTTAGGCAAGGTGAATTATTTGTCAACCCCAACCCCAATTAACGAAATCGCGTGGCAAGCAAGATGGAATGATGCCCGCATCTTCGAAACAGAATTGAGTGGTGATAAGCCTACATTTTACTGTCTTGAAATGTATCCCTATCCTTCAGGTAAAATGCATATGGGTCACGTGCGAAACTATTCAATTGGTGATGCTGTTGCTCGATACAAGCGATTGAAGGGGTTCGATGTCCTTTATCCAATGGGATTTGATTCGTTTGGCATGCCGGCAGAAAATGCTGCAATCAAAGAAGGTGGACACCCACATGACATTACCGAACGAAATATGAATTCAATTATTCAGCAGATTCAACGAATGGGATTTTCATACGACTGGCGTAGAATGGTGAAAAGTCATGACCCGAACTACTACAAATGGAACCAGTGGTTTTTCACAAAATTCTTTGAAAGCGGGTTGGCCTATCAGGAGTTTGCACCGGTCAATTGGTGTGATGCATGCACGACCGTCCTTGCAAACGAACAGGTCAAGGCAGGAAGGTGTTGGCGGTGCAATGGCCCGGTTATTCAGCGGGATATGAGTCAATGGTTTCTCAATTTGCCAAAGTATGCTGAAGAATTGCTGGATGGATTAGAGACCATTGAATTCCCAGAAAACGTAAGCCTTCTTCAACAAGATTGGCTTGGACGCTCAGAAGGTGCAAATATCACATTTGAGATCGAGGGAGAACATGGGCAAATTGAGGTGTACACAACTCGCCCCGACACACTTTTTGGTGCTACCTTCATCACATTAGCACCTGAACATCCGCTTGCAAAAAAACTCGTTGAGGGTACTGAAATTCAAGAAAAATGGCAAACACTTCACGATGAAGTTTCAAAAATGTCTGAGTTCGATCGAATTAAAAATATGAAGAAAAAAGAGGGTTTCTTTTCGGGCCACTTCGCGATTCACCCGCTTACCAACGATAAGATTCCAATTTGGTTTGGAAATTTTGTGATTGCAAGTTATGGGACTGGAGCGGTCATGGCCGTTCCTGCTCATGACCAGAGAGATTTTGAATTCGCCTCGGTCTATCAAATTCCAATCAAACGCGTCCTCGTAAGTGACATCGATGGTGAGGTTGAAGACGAAATGAAAGCAGCGGATGAGTCCCTTGGCTACATGGTGAATTCACCTGTCGACGGATTTGACGGACTGTTTGGAAACGATGCCAAGCAAGCCGTTATCGATGAGTTGGAGCGACAACAAAAAGGCCACCGAACTATCAACTGGAAAATCCGCCCTTGGCTCATCTCAAGACAGAGATATTGGGGAACGCCTATTCCAATTATTCATTGTGATGCTTGCGGCGCTGTTCCTGTTCCTGAGAAAGACCTCCCTGTAATTTTACCAAATGATGTTGTATTTGGCCAAGGGAATCCCCTCGAGACCTCAATCTCATTCCTCCATGTGCCTTGCCCGACCTGTGGGAACGATGCTCGTAGGGAAACTGATACGATGGATACCTTTGTCGATTCATCTTGGTACTTTTTTAGGTATACAGATGCAAAAAATAACGATGTCCCATTCGATACCAACATTGCAAACTCGTGGATGAATGTGGATTTTTACTGTGGCGGTATTGAACATGCACAAATGCATTTGATCTATGCAAGATTTTGGACAAAGGCGGTCCGCGACCTTGGATTGCATATGATCGACGAACCGTTTCAAGAATTGTTGTGCCAAGGTATGGTGAACAAAAGCGCCCCATTTTGCGAATCATGTAACCTCACATTATCGGTGGACCATGAGGGTCAACCTTGTCCACATTGTCAAAGTCCATTGTCAAGTCGATCTGCAAAGATGAGTAAATCACTCGGTAATACCGTCTCACCTGAAGACATGATCGAACAGTTTGGAGCCGATACTGTTCGTCTCTTCATTCTCTTTGCTGCAAACCCGACGGCTGGAATGGATTGGTCGGATACTGCGCTCGAAGCAAATCATCGCGTTATCTTGCAACTATGCCAAATGCCAGAAATAATCGACCAATGGGGGCAAAACGACAGTCAAATGGATGAATGGTTGGAAGTGCGCTTGCATCAACGTATACGCGAATTCTGTGATGCGATGGAGTCGTATGATCTTCGACGTGCAGTTGAAATCTCACACTATGAGCTTCCAAAAGATATCAACTGGTACAGGCGAAGAGGAGGCGACAACAGAACACTGGGGATCGAATTGCTGAAACAATGGTCCCAACTTCTTTGTGTTTCAACTCCACATTTAGCTGAAGAATGGTGGGAGACGCTCGATATGTCGGGTTTTGTGTCGAATTCAAACATGGCAGAGATTCCAGCGATTGATGAACATCTTGCGACAATATTGCATCAAGAACAATACCTCCGGGATATTTTAGAAAATGCAAGAAAAGTAAAATCTATTGCTGAACGACATCTTGAGCACCCTCCAAAACGCGTTCTTGTTCATTTTTCACAACAATGGAAAGTACAACTCGCAAAATTTGGCGTTGATTATATCGAAAATGGGGGCAATGTCAAAACAATTCTCAACGAAATCAAACAACAGTCATTCATCAACCCTGAAAATATTGGTCAAATACTCGGTTTTTGGAACAAAAAAATGTTGCCACAATTGTTCAAGTGGTCTGATGAAGAGAAAGTGTTGATTCTGCGAGAATTCGATGAAATAGGAGCACTTGAGACTCGTTTAACATTCATGGCTGAAGAACTCGGTTTGGAGGAGGTTATTCTCATACCCGGTCAAGATAACAATGATTCAAAATCAAATGCAGCAATGCCACTTCAGCCATCATTGCTCTATGAATGATGTTCAACGTTTGGACCCGCTTCGCTTGTCTCCTCTTCGCTTGTTCCTTCTGATTCAATTGATTCGGGAATTTGCTCTGTCACAGATTCATTTGACTCCTCAACCGATGGACTTGGAGAGGGAGGTTGTTGTTCGTATGTTTTTGATTGGGGTTGTTGCATTTGATCTTTGTAAACGATAAAACCGACCACGCCTACGATGAGAAGAAGAACAATGACCAAGAATGTTGAACCATTTGATTCATCCTCTGATTTGTTGTTATCTGTTTCTGATTGCAGAACTTCACAACCAAAATCGTCAACTTGCACCCCAGAGGTTGTATTCAAGCAAAGGTCTTGGATGTTGTTAATGCCGTCATTATCATCATCAAGTTGAGATGGGCTGCATCCTACAGCGTTAATAACATCAAATTCTCCTGTCATCGGACACTCGTCCACCTCATCGACAACGCCGTCATTATCGTCATCAAAATCTTCGGATGAATCGAGGCATCCGTCACCATCTCTATCATCAACTTCACTCAGGAATCCAACTACGCCTAATGGGCAGTTATCTGCGGTGTCGAGAACACCATCGCCATCATCATCTTCGTCGTCGACGACATCCGTGCAACCATCGCCATCATGGTCTGATGCGGTTGGGTCGTTGTCCCAGTCGATCTGTCCCTTGGGGCAAGCATCCTCGTCGTCACTTATTCCATCGTTGTCATCATCGTCGTCATTTAATTCGTCAATACATCCATCTTGGTCGTAATCGTTGATGATATTTGATGACCAGAGATCGACATCCTTAGGACATAAATCCTGTGGAATTGATATGCCGTCACCATCTTCATCTTCGTCGCACACATTCCCTATTCCATCACCGTCGAGGTCTTTTTGATTTGGATTATCGACATTAGGACAATTGTCTGCTTGGTCAACAAAACCGTCTCCGTCGGTATCAATATCCGAACAACCATCGCCTTCAACATCGTTTTCTGATGTTGAAACCCAACCGATAGGGCCGAGAGGACACTGATCGAATTCATCAAAGATACCGTCCTCATCGTCATCAAAATCTTCAGTCTCATCAAAACAACCATCGCCATCATGGTCCGTCATCGCATTGCTAACCCAATTGATTTTACCAGGATTACAATCATCGTTGACATCGTTGATGCCATCGTTATCGTCGTCGTCGTCGCAAGCATTTCCAAATGCGTCGTTATCGTGATTTTCTTGGTCGACATTAGCGACAAGAGGACAGTTATCCTGGCCATCAAGGATGCCATCGTCGTCCCTATCACTTCCAAAAAGCCACAACATAGCGTTGTAACCGTCGCCCCAATACGTGTAATCATGAGGGCCATAAACGCCATTTCCTGTCGTTGAAATGGAGAGAACAGGGTCCTTTGATGGACCGAGAATGAGGCTTCGAACAATATCAAAACCATTCCCTCCAGCATTTATTGCCCAATCCCATGTGTTGTCTTCCTTTTGTAAAGCAAGGAACGCATCTGAATTATCGCCTGAACTCATATCAGGCAATGTTGTGGAGCCAAATGTAAGCGAAGATGTTGTCGTACCAGCGACATACGTTTCACCTTGAGAGGTTTCAACTAGGTGAGAAATGGCATCTTTTCCTGGGCCTCCAAAGCCTACTGCGGAGAGCCATTCGCCATTATCGTTCATTGTGACATCAAAAATATCGATCCACTGTGCATTTGGCAAATTGAATGTCCCGAATGTTGGTGCTCCAAAATAACTTCCAACAAAACGAATGTTGTTTTGTGTAAGAATGCAATCTTGAATGATTTCATCATCTTCGCCACCTCCAACTGCGTTCCAAACAATTCCTTCATTATTTATTTTTGAAATGAAAACATCAGTGCCCCCAGTAGCATTGTATAATTCAAAATCTGCACTTATTTGAGTTTGGAATGACAAACCAAGATAGTTGAAGCCATCATTTGAATTAATTAAACAACCTATGTCTGAAATGGAAGAACCGGACACATATTGAATCGCTTGAGAAACATTTCCTGATAGGTCGATGTCGAGATAGAGAACGCCATAGCCTTCGTTAACAATGTAAAATTGATTTTCGACATTTAATGGGGTTGAATGCTGGTAAGCCACTGAAACAGTATCATCGTTGTTCACAACCATGTCGACAACATACGATTCACTTTCAGAAAACAATGGCAGAACCCACTTCCATATTCCATCTTGGGAAAGACGACCAACAATGCCAAAGCCGTCTTCATCTGTTGTGAATTTTTCAATCGTTGTTAAAGGTTCAGGATCAAAGGAACACGGTACACCGTAAGTGCCAATGCAAACATGACCTGCAACAGCAATATCACCATCTGAAAATAAACCAATTTTTGAAATCGAGTCGACGCCGTCGCTTGCAATAGTCAACGAACGATTCCATGTTCCGTTTGAATGCAACCAAGCCAACAGGATGTCTTGAGGAAAATTCTGTGTATCATTCGAAATATGTCCAGGGACATCACCGTTGAAGAGAAATGTCTGTTGAAAGAAACCACCAGCGAGAATGAAATCTGGCGAAAGCGTCAAGATGTCATTAAAAACAATATCAGCATCACCACTTGCACTTGCGAGCCATCCTCGTGTCGCACTATTGTGAGATGACGATGATACAGCATTCTCCTCGGAAAATTCTGGTGTTTGAGATGAAGTTGAATCATACAACATCGAAATGACTGATGCAAGATACATGATTACGACAAATGTTGTCACAGAAAGCCTTGACATGAACCACGGTTGACATTATCAAATATCAATTCATGGTTGATTCGTGCTTGGAAGTGCTCCCGAGGGTTCAAAGACGGTCGACCGTGTGAAGGAAGCATGGATGAGGCGAAGCGGCATCGTGGTGCCAATAAGAAGACCTCATCTCGACATAAAAACAGGAATTCGAAGAACCCGAATAGAAAGAAGAAACGGTACGGTACGACGTTGCGGGCCACTTTAATTGAGAGGCACCAGGGTACAGAACACATCTATCAACAAAAAGCAAGAGACCGATTTGATATCCAACCCCCACTTACTGGTTTTCCTGATGATTTGGATTCTATTTCAACACATCATTTCGACATTCGTACAACGCCAATTTCACTTGATGAAGAGGGTCGTGTAGCATCATTTGTTGTTGTCCATGGTGAATGGGGTTGGATTGAAGGTGAGCGATATGAAAAAATTAGAGAATTTCTCGATACTTCAGATATGACTATCGAACAAGCCTTGTCACTACGTAAAGCGATTTTACAAGAAAAATCAGTCTATTCACACAGAAAAATGCAATCCATGGGAAAAAAAATGCATGCGGAATACAACAAAGGAGTTTCAATCATAGAATTATCGGAAAAATATGATTTTCCACCAATGAACATTTTTAGGACCATACTTGAACAAAAAGGATGGAGTAAATCTAGAATCCGAGATACATTACGGGAGCCATCAAAATTTAAAGAAAGAGAGCGCAATGAATTCGAATCTGCAGAACGTGCTGACAATGTCGCAAATGTCGACCAATCTGAACGTCACCTAGAAGCAGATAAATTTGAAGATCGAATTGCTGATTGGTTTGAAGCAAAAGGCGTTCGCCTGCGAAGGCAACCTGAACTTGTCAGCGAACAAGCCAAAGAACATGGTCGTGCTATCAATACACCTGACATCCTCTTTCTTGACCATGTGAATATCAATGGCGTTCCTGTTGCCTGGATTGATGCAAAGCATTTCTATGGTGCCGATGTGAAGTTCCAAATGCGAAAAACAGAGAAGCAGATGAAACGATATTGTGACGAATGGGGCAGCGGAGCCATCATGTTTAGTCACGGTTTCAGTTCAAACATTTACCTTCCAGGTGTACTCATGCTGGATGCTACAGAACTCAATTAATTCGATTGAAGTATTTGTGATACTTGAGCGCTTAAACCATGTTTTTGGACCTGGTTTTTGACTTCTTCAATCCAAATGTTCGATGCCGAATTCAAGGAAGAGGGGAGCAATACAGCAGAATTTCCAAGCATGCATAGTCTAGTTTCAATCGCTGTTGAATATCCAAGTTCGTCGATGCATTGTTGAATCGTTTCAAGAAGGTTTGACCTTGCTGATTCAGATTCAAGACCTGATATCCGACCAAATTCTTTGGATTGACGGAGAATCTCATGCCAACAATCAGCGGTCCAATTTTCCTCTGAAAAATGAGTCAAGGCCTCTTGACCTGCTGCTGTAATCTTCTCCATCCAGCCCTCGTCATCGATGTAATTTGATGTATGTCGATGTTCTGTTGGATTCCAAACGAGAAGAATTTTTTCGTCAACTTCGAAACTGATTGCTCGTCCTGGCCAACCTGGCGCCCCTGGGCTGAGTCGAAGTTCTACACCTCCAACAGATGCTCCTAGAACATCACCCAATCCTCCACTGAGCATCCGTTCCACTCTGTGAGCGATACGAAGATACTGTTCATCAGTGCCTCTTCCTGTTGAATATTTAATCGCCCTTCCTAGAGCGATAAGCCCGGCAGCTGACATCCCGAACCCCTGACTTATCGGGCATTCGACTTGGATTTCAAACACAAAGGACTCATGCGATTTTACAAGTCCTGTTTCTTTGCAAGCATCAACAAATTGTTCGTACATACTCGTGTTCTCGATCTCATTTCCATCCATATCCCTTAGATGAAATGTGATTTTTCCGTCCTCGAATTGAATGTCTTCATCTGGATTGATGCCCACATTGTACTCAGATTGGGATATTGCAAGAGAATGGTCTTCTTTCGTCACAGTAACTTGAACGCCTTTATCGATTGAGAATCCTATTCCACGACTTCCTTGGTCACGATAGAGACGTTGCTTTTTTTCGATGGTGAAAAGGAGGGTAATATGCCCACCTGCACGAACTTCAATCATCGAGACACCCGGATGCTACCAACGGTAGTCGGCTGATGAAATTCACGGACGGATTGTGATTAGAACGCGTCTGCAATTTCTTTGCTAAGATTGTCAAAGCGTGCGTTCAATTCTTGCATTGCCCTGTTGAATGCAGTGAGAGGGTCAATACTTCCATCGGTTTCGTAGGATAGGATGTACGAACCTTCGACTTCGTTAAGTTCAATCGCATCGCCGAATTCAACATCTCGGCCAGTTCCTGGACCAACTTGATGCATTGCTTTTTCCAAGTCGATAATGTGGTCGATGTTGCTGATTTTCTTGTCAGAACCGAAGAGCTTTTTGTCAATTTTCGTGCCATCCGAAGTTGTTAAATTAAGACTAAACAATACTTCTGCTTTCTTTGCGTTTTTGAGAACTGCCTCTTTGAGTGGACGGAATCCAACTGCTGCCACTGGTGACCACTTTGCATGGTCTCGCCCTCTTCCAAGAACTGCAAATGCGTAGAATTCTAGGTATTGTCCTTTTGAGAGAATTGTGATTGGAATCCTTCTGTGTTCTTCACGGATTTCAAACATTGGGTCGGAAATGGTTGTAATATCACCGGCGTATATGGTCTTGTATTTCTCATCGGAATCGGCCGATGGACCATATGCAGATAGGGTGTAGAGAACTTGGCAGTTTGGGCAGCCGCGGTCTGACTCGACGACTTTGATACATGTCTCACATTCGTCGGGGAAGGCAAATCCTTCGTCTAAAAATGTTGGAAGAGGGACCATAGCAAGTCTATGAGCCAGTACTTCGTCGGGGAGAACGTTGACGGATTCGACAATGTCGCCCTTACTGTTTTCGTTTACACCTTGGTTGAAATCTACACGTGTGATTGCAAGTTTTGGTACATCTGCGATCAATGCTCTTCGAATTGCATTGACTTGAGCAGCATCGGAGTCTGTGATTAAAATTCTAATTTCATGACCTTGGGGCCATCCATCAACAACTTTCGCATCCATATGTTCACCTCAATTCAGACTCGGCGACCTCGTCGTCCACCTTTTTTCTTGGTGCCGTCGTGTGCAATTGGGGTAACATCTTCGATTCGGGTCACGACCATGCCGGCACGAGTCAATGCTCGAATGGCGGCTTGTGCACCTGGACCTGTGTTGTTGGATTTGTTTCCACCCGCTGCACGGTATTTGACAATGAGTTCTGTGAATTCCTTCTCACGAAGTGAATCTGCAATGCGTTCGGCTGCACGAGTCGCAGCAAATTGGCCGCCCTTATCGGAGCCCTTCTTCACAACTTCGCCACCTGTGCATGCTGTGATGGTTTCTGCTCCAGTCACGTCTGTTGCAGTCATGAGGATGTTGTTGTATGAACTAAAAATGTTCACAACAGCTTTGCGTGTCATCACTCATCGCCTCCGAGGTTATCTGCTGAAGGTGCAGATTCTGCACCCTCGACAACTGCATCAGCAAATTCAGGTGTTGCTTCTGGGTCAACTTCCTCTGCTGCATATTCAGCCATCTCTTTTCTTCCCTCGATTGCTTTTCGAATGGAGTGGTTTGGATTGATGGCAATTGGCGAAGAAGGATGCCATTGAATTTGCTCTTCTTCATCTCGAGTTACTTGGAACGAAGGAATAGTGACCTTTTGTTCCCCGACACAAATCCATCCATGAGTGATCATTTGACGTGCTTGCTTGAGTGAACAAGCAAGTCCTTTGTAATACACTTGGGCTTGTAATCTTCGGTTGAGAATGTCTTCTGTTTCGAGTGAAAGGATATCGTCAAGTGTTGCATTTTGAGAGATAAGGCCCTTGTTGTAAAGTGAGTTCAACAAATCATTCATCTCACGTTGTCCATGACCTTCTGTGGTGTCGACAACACCGATGAGACGCATCGCTTGTCGACGATGTCGGCGGAGTTGGGATTTTGCCTTCCAAATTTCTTTCATATTTTTCAAGCCATGATTTTTCTTGATCTCATGCTCTTCTTCAATTCTATCGGCCTTCCATGGATGTGAAGGTGTGTCGAATTTTGGTCGTGAAAATTTTGGCTCTCCCATCGTTTATCCCTCGTATCACTTCTTTCTGCTGACACCGAGTGTCAAGCCGCCACGGCCATTTGAACGCCCTCGCTGACCTCGAACTTTGTTTCCTGATGCATGTCGAACACCACGGTAACACTTGATGGTTCGAAGACGGGTTACATCGTCCTTGAGTGTGAATCTCACTTGTTGACCAACGAGGTGGATGTCGTTACCAGATTCGAGGTCTCGCTCTCGATTGAGCATCCATGCAGGAGCACCGAATGCGTATGAATCAATAGATTCTCGGAGGCGGTCTTGGTCTTCTTGGGACAAAAAGCCAGCTGCACGGCCTGGGTCGAATCCTGTGTTCTTGCAAATTTGAATAGCGGTTCTGTGTCCAACGCCTTTGATGGATGTAAGGGCACTAGCAAGTGGTTTTAGGCCATCCATATCGGTATCTGCCATACGTAGAATATAGGAAAAATCATCGCCAAGTTCTTCTTCTTTTGGACGTGCCATTTCGTTCACCATGCAACGCGTTCACAATGTGATGCAGGCTTCCGACCGACAACCTATATATGAAGACCGCGATTCAAGTGAACCCAATTTTTAATCGAAAAACGACATCTGAATGCAAGTTTTGTTTACTGAACAAAGCAGAGGAAATAGAGGCATTTCTCAGGATGTTTCATGACAAAGCCTGTTTGTTGTTCTTTGTTGTTTTCAAGCCATCGATCGAGTCGCTTTTGCATGAGCGGTTGCTCGCTTGGCTCGATAGGGAACCTGAGGGTCAGATGCGAAAACCCATTGCTCTTTGCAAAGACACAAAATTCATCTATGGTTGATAATGAAATCTCTGAGGTGTAGACGGCGACGATTTTGCCGCTTGCTTGTACGAAAAGATGTTCGTTTGAATTCTTAAGACGTATCTCTTTTGTGTGAGCGATTGTTGGTCGTCGTCCAGAGTATTCAAGCCAACAATACTCATGACCAACCATTGAATGTAGCCAATCAGTGGCAAGTCCACTTTCCACAAGTCCTGTGTCGAGCGTGGTGAGATACTGCCCTATTTCGAGCTCTTTGGGTGATGTGTTTTCAAGTTCAAGAATCTTGTTTGTTGTGAGGACAACTGGGTCATCCGATGAATTTGGAGGATACCGAATGAATCGCCTTTTTACTTCTGGAAGGGCAAGACATCCAGCCCACAACATCAAACGGTCTGTTCTGCCACCTCCACGCGATGACCACTGCCAAAAATAAGGTATGTCAGGATATTGAGTCTTTAGAATTCCTTCAATTTCACTTCTTTGCTCTTCGGTTAGTCGGGGAGATACATCGAAACAAATTGCTGGCAAAGCATTGCTGTGGGCAAGGTAAGGCTCCCATGCACGAAGCACGGCATCAAGCGGAGGTTGCATTTCTTCGATACTATGCGTTCTAGAATTCCGTGGCCTGGCTGGGTCGAGATACAATAAACCAATGCTACGTTCTCTGATCTGCCCGATGCGGCATATCTCTTTTGCAGAAGTGCTATCTCCAACAAAAATCTTGCTCGAGGCCAGCAATTCATTTGTTGATTGGTCGAAGAAATCAAATGATGCCCTAATGTTTGTAGCGGATGCTTGTGCTCGGTCTTTGTCGAGTTCTATGCCATACATTGGTCGACGAATCTGAAGGCCAAGGGCAGCCAATTGAATACCAGTGCCACAAGCACAATCCAAGATGGGTCCGTCTGGAATTTGTAGATCTTTCATTAGGATTCCTCGGAAATGGGAAACTTGCCACGGTGTACTTAGCGGCTTGGAGTCAGATGTGTAAACAAAAGAGAGTCCTTCTGGTGCAGTTTTGTCTTCTTGAATGACAAAGGATGATTTGATACGAGCCTCGATTGGCTGGAGAACCTCCACCATCATCGTCACCTCACATGTCGGTGATATGAGAGCGCAAAACGAGGCTTTCAAATGGTATGCCTAAATCTTCAAACACCTCTTGAGCACCTTCTTCGCGGTCTACAATACTGAGCACAGCAATGACTTTGCAATTTGTCTCATTATGGATTCGTTCAATTGCTTTAACAGCCGAACCTCCGGTCGTTGTTACATCTTCCAAGAGGAGCACGTTCCCTCCATTTGCCATAGAATATCCTTCAAAGCCGGGGGGATTTTTTGTCTTTCTTCCTCCTCTTCCTTTGGGTTCTTTTCGCACCATGAACCCACGTAATTCCGCATCTTTTGCGGCTGTTGCAACAACAAGTGCGGTAAGTGGCACGGCTCCAAGTTCTAAACCACCAACGAAGTCAGCTCCAATCGCTGATGCTCTCCCATTGATGAGGTGACCTACAATTTGGGCTGCACCGGGATGCATCATGACTGGTTTTGTGTCAAAGAACCACCGTGAAGTTCTTCCACTCGCCAATGTGAAAGCATCATCACTCCCTCCATCAAGAAATGCAAGTTCTCGAACATGGCTACGCAATTCATCCCATAGAGGGTTTGACATGACATCGTCATGGACTGGCATGTTTGTCGTACGGAACGAAAAACCATGAACTTTACTTTGATGAATATCCAATTTTTGCAACCATACGGATGATAAAGGGTCGATACTTTGCATTCATGAGCATATGTCATCATCATCATCAAAGAAGGGACATTCCCCTGTTCAACCGTATGATGACCTGCGCTTAGCCAAGGAGTTGGATGACTATACATTGTGGATGGATGAACGAGCAGAAGAAGTGTATCGAGTTGCACAATCTGCTCGAGACCAAGGGTTGGACCCCTCCCTCGACGTTGAGATTCCTCGGGCTGCTGACCTTGCGAGCAGATGTGAAAAACTGCTTGTGGACCATCTCGATGGACATTCAATCGCTGATGAAATTCGAGCAGCACTCCTTGAAAACGACCGAGAGACTACGGCAATTTTCATGGCTCAAAAGGTTGCGAAGGATTTTCGAAAAATGGATTATGATTTGCAGAAATCAATCGATGTCGCCTTAAGAGTTGGATTGGCCATTCTTACAGAGGCGGTGCTTGTTGCACCACTTGCTGGAATCAGTGAGGTTCGATTACTGAACAATGTGGACGGTTCACAATTTCTCAGTCTTCATTTCGCAGGACCAATTCGAGCTGCGGGTGGGACTGCTCAAGCACTTGGAGTGTTGATTGCGGACATGATTCGGAGAGAACTCAACATTGGTCGGTATGAGCCAACAGACCCTGAAGTTGAACGCGTCAAAGAAGAATTTGGTCTGTATCGTGGTGGCCTTCAATATCGGCCCACGCCTGCAGAAATCGATGAAATCGTTCGGGCATGCCCAGTGATGATCAACGGCGAATCGACTGAAAAAATTGAATGCGCCGGCTATGGTCGAGTTCGAAACATCGATGAAACAAGAATTCGGGGAGGAGTTCTTCTTGTTATTGGCGAGGGCATGTGCCTCAAAGCACCTAAAATCGAAAAACACACCACGCGGTTAAATGTACCAGGTTGGGATTTCATTCGTACATTTGCAAATAGAGGAAAAACTGAGGAAAAAGCCACATCAAAAAACGATTTCAAAACAAAGGTTGTCAAACCGATTACAAAATTCATGAACGACATCATCGCTGGACGCCCGGTGTTTGGTGCCCCCTCGGCGAGAGGGGGTTTTCGTCTACGGTATGGCCGTGCTCGGCCATCCGGCTTGGCTGCGGGGTCAATCAATCCAACCACCATGTACGCCATGGATGACTTTCTCACGATTGGAACACAAATGAAAATCGAACGCCCCGGCAAAGCATGTGCTGTAACACCGAGCACAGATTGTGAAGGTCCCTGGGTGATTTTACGCGACGGTCGTTTTGTTCAAACCAATGATATCGCATCTTACAAAGCCATCGAAAGAGATGTGATGAGCATATGGGACAACGGAGAGTTAGTGTTAGGTTTTGGAGAGTTTCTCGAGAACAACAAAAATTTGGTTGCATCTGCATACACTACAGACTGGTGGGCAAGCGACATCATGGAGAAATTGGTATCTACAAATGATGTTGCGACTTTCTGTGAAATTTTTGGATTTTCACAACATGATATCCCTCAGGGTGTCCCGTTTGAAAATGAACAAGAAACATATGAGACGATTCGATGTCAACGGGATTGGCACACCTTCCTTCGTAGATTACGGCCGACATGGATACAATACACAAAGTGTGCATCATCATTCCAAACTTCTTTCTGTAGCCCATTTAATCCATGGTTCAAAGACTATCCAGTCCAATGGCTTTTGCCACTCATTGAACTTTTGAAAACGGCTCGGTACGAAGAGAAAGACCATCCGCAATTGAGAATTCCTGGGGCTGTACGACATTGGGACGGAAAAAATCTTGGAAAATTACAGACCGATATTCCGTACGAAGATGCCCACTCGGATATCGGACCGAATCTCATGCCTGAGGAGCCTCAATTTGGTATTGACATCGCTACGAAATGGGCCTTACACATTCACGGTTTTGCAAAGACGTCCATGTTGATTTTGGGATTAGAACATCATCATGATGGCGAGGATTTGCTGCTCACGCATGGTTGGGAGGCTTTGTTGGAAGGGTTAGGGTTTACGCACAACGGTACGAAGGTTCAAGTTGCAAAAAACAGTATTAACATCATTACCGCCCATCTTGATCTTCTGAATCAATCAAAGGATATTCTTGACGAAGAGGAAGAACGAAAGTCCAAATTAAACGTTTTACGAAGAGACCGACGTATAGCTGCAGAAACCTCTGCTCGACAAATGGGAAAGACCATTGCTGAAACAGAACGAATTGGTCGAGATACGGAGTTAGAGATTCATGATGAAGGCCCATCAAATGCAAATCGTTACCGACAAGCCCTTGAAGCCAAAGATGATGACTTGATCCACGGCTCTCTTTTGGTGGTTCGGAGTATCTCTGAATTTCGATGGGAACATGCGGCACCTACTCGAATCGGAGCACGGATGGGGCGTCCGGAAAAAGCTGCTCCACGTATGCAAACCCCTACATCACATGCGATGTTTCCCATTGCATTAACTGGAGGAAATCAGCGGTTGTTGAAAAATTCGCTTCTACAAAAATCGATATCGGTACAAGTAGGCAGACGCACATGCACAGTTTGTGGCAAAAGTACACCATTTATTCGCTGCCATCATAGCAAAACAAGCAATGGCCAACGAGGTGGACTGGAAGAAGTCTGCTACGGACGCTCGGAAGGCCACGCCGCACGTGACATGAGCGGAAGGAGAAGAGGAGAAATTCAAACTGTGCCACTCGATTCGATTGTCGAACATGCTCGAATTCGTCTACGACTTGACCACCTGCCACAGTCGGTGAAATGCGTAAAATCTCTGAGAAATGAAAGTCAAACCCCAGAAGCCATTGAAAAGGGTATTCTTCGTGCTAAGCACAATTTGCCAGTGTTTCGAGATGGTACGATTCGGTATGACATGAGCGATGTGCCAATTACGCATTTTATGCCAAAGGAGATTGGAGCAACATGGCAAAAATTGGTTCAACTCGGCTACACACATGATATCGACGGTCATGAACTCAAGAGTAATGAACAAATGGTTGAAATTTATCCACAAGATTTCATCATCGCAAAAGATGCCGTCGATTTCTTTGTACGGACTGCACAATACGTTGATGAATTACTCGAACGCTACTACAACTTACCTCCATATTACAACATCATTAACGATGATGATTTAATTGGCCATTTGATTTGTGCTATTGCCCCTCACACATCTGGAGGGGTGCTCTCGAGAATCATTGGATGGACTGATTCTTCGGGTGGTTTCGCTCATCCTATTTTTCATGCAGCAAAGCGACGAAATTGCGATGGTGATGAGGATGCAATTTTGCTGTTGTTGGATGGATTGCTCAATTTTAGTCGGGATATTCTCCCATCCGGTCGAGGTGGATTGATGGATGCCCCCCTTGTGTTAACGACTCGACTCAATCCCACAGAAGTTGACAAAGAAGCTCTGAATGTCGATACAAGTTGGTTTTACTCAAGTTTGTTCTATGAAAAAACACTTGAGCAACCCCATCCCAAAGATGTCTTACCATATGTCGATTTAGTGGAGCACCGACTCGAAACAGTCGGGGCTCTCCGCGGATACGGATATACGCATGATTGTGATGCTTTTGATGCAGGCCCTGACTTTTCAGCCTACAAAACTCTTGAAACAATGGAGGATAAAATGAATGGTCAATTGAAACTGGGCCACAAACTTAGGTCAACCGATGTCCGAGTTGTTGCGTCTTCTGTGATACGATCTCATTTTCTCAAAGACCTTCGAGGTAACCTCAATGCCTATGCGCGTCAAAAAATACGTTGCGTCAAATGTGGTCATTCGTACAGAAGAATGCCGGTTGCAGGTCGATGTATCCAAAGAAAAACAGGGATGCGGAATGCTGGCCAACGTGAATTCCAGTTGAAAGATACCGTTGATTGCAATGGAAATCTTGCACTCACTGTTTCGGAGGGTGCAGTTCGTAAATACATGAAAGTCATCGAATATGTGATGGACGAATACGATGTTGATTTGTACACAAGGCAGAATATCGAATGGCTCATGTCAAGTGCGGATTCATTGTTTAACAACGACCGAGTAAAACAGTTGACCCTGTCTGATTTCCTTTAATCACAACACGATTGGGTCCCGCCATGGTGATGACTCATCATCATCATATGATGCCTCAGAACGCTGAGGTGATGCAGCGTTCTCGTTTGGAGATGTTGAGGTTGAATTTGTATTCAGTTGTTGTTTTTGTTGAATGAAAGCTCGCACGCCGACCTCAGCGAATGAGACTCCAACCAATGCGATGCTAACAACGATGTGCCCCGATATTTGATATGGTTTGAACGGTTGAGTATACAATGTTTGGTCAGCAGTAATGCCGTTTGAAACATCGACTGACATTTCGAAAATGCCCGGAGATAATTCACCAACCCAAACCTCTGAATTCGTTGCGATTCCTGACCCCTGAGTCACCACATCAACTCCATCGGTAAGGAAAAACGAATAATTCACCTCACCTGTGGTTGAGGGGTAAAATGTCATCTCTATCCTTGCTGGAATCGGCTCTGTCATACCAAAAAAATCTGCAATATCGATATCCCTTTGTTCTTCAGTTTGGTCTTTTGAATTGATTTCATATGAAGCCTCAGAATCTGTAACAAAAGCCCATGTGATATTCACGATGAGGATTGCTATGACCCATAGAATGATTTGCTTACCGCTCACTGTATCACACCAAACTTGAAGCACCTTCTTTTGAATGCTCGTCTTTCAGTACATAACATGGAAACATCAGAAGGATTTCTTCCATCCATTGTAATTTTGCTAACTTTCGCTCAATGGTTGTGTGCCCAGACCATTTACCCACGATATTTTTGTCGTAACCGAGAAATTTGATATTTGAATGCTGCAATCCACACCAATAAGCGAAACATACCGCTCGATCGCCGTCAGTAAACCCTCCAACATTATGAATTCCATCGAAAACCTCGGGAGTTTGATGCGTGAGAACAATGGGTGGCGAATGCGATGAAGCCGCCCATGTTTCAAACGAATGTTTCCACAAATCAATATTGTCGCCGTGTGCATGCAACACAAGGGGAATATTGTGCTTCATTGCCTCTTCAAGATATGGTTGTCCATCGAAGTCTGAGACGACACAGAGTGGAGCAACTTTGCCTGTGAAAGCACCTACAGCCCCATCTGCGGCTATGTATTCCGTTCCGTTCGGCTTAACCTTGGGGATTTCCTTTGATTCAACTGCTGCACCTACAAAAATGAGTTCTTGTGAAGCCATTATGCGGTCTTGAAGTGTGTTTAGTGTCAATGCTCGGTTCGCCGGGCTCCATTGATTGTTGCCATATGGATTTGGACCGCAAAAAATCGAAGCCATGGACGTTACACTTCGCATATCGGCCTCTAATGACCAGCCAAAGTGTTTCCGAACTTTGTCTTGAACAAGACGAAGTGATTCGAATGAAGGTTGGCTCATGCTTATGGCTTAGGGTTGTATTTTTCAAAACAACCCCTATCCTGAAGTTGATAATCTGTGAGAGATGTGAGGTAAACATGCCAGTGCCCGAGACTCCGCCCGTTGTGGAGCAAGAGGTGACATTGGCACGTTATCCATTCCTCCCTCAAGCGAGCGCATTTATCGCACAACTCGCATCGAAACATGGTATTGACCTTGATGAACTCCTCGAAGGAACGATGATGGCAGACGCAAGGAAAAGAGCGAGAGGGCGACTTGTTGATACCATCGAGTCGAAGGACGGCGTTCAAATCAGTGCTGGAGACATTCATACCGAAGAGGGAAGAGTCATCGAAGCCTTTTCGTTCTATTATGCGAGACTTGTCGTTTGCGCTTCTGAGGATGAACGATTGATCTCAAGATGGGCGCAAGCCGAAGCTACAAGGGCAGAAAAACTTCTTTGTCAAGATGAGAAGAATTTAGAAATTGTTGCGAATACCTATTTCTCCTCAATTCAAAAGGTGGAGGCTGCAAGCCTGCAAACTCAAGCAAGATATGGGTACATGGCCGCTGCCCCATCACAATCTTCGACATGGAAAATTGGTCTGATTGATTTTATCGAAGTTTGTCCAAAAATCACGGGTCCGAGATGGAGATTACCAAATGTAGAAATTGACAAAGGTTGGATTACTCTCCATCAAGAAAAAACATATTCTTCCTCAGAAAAATTATCACGACTTTTACGGGAAAGAATCAAGCATGACATCGAAACTACTGCATTGGCAAAGGTTCCCGAAGTAACAACAGAACTAGCAGTGCGCCTTGCAGAACCAGTTGCGATGGTTCAGCAATTGTTGTCAACCAAAGCCTCTGAATTCTTGTCAATGAATGATGCTCATCAAGAGGATTGGCCACCATGTATGCAAAAAATCATCCAAGATTTGGGAATGGGCGTTAACGTTAATCACTTTGGAAGACTCTTCCTTGCATCAATGGCTTCAACACTGTCGCTTGCAAAGGAAGCTACGGTGGATTTTTTTAGAGGAGCTCCGGACTTTTCCGAGGCGACGACTGCATATCAGGTTGATCATGTGTACGCTAACGAATACACACCTGCTGGTTGTGGAAAATTGAAAGTGAATCACAATTGTCCAGTTCTTCCAGGTGATAATCGGACGTGCGATCAACCGTGGATGGACCATCCTTTGAAGTATATCCGTGCTGCACAACGATGGAGGTCTAGATCAACACCCGTTGTTCCGGAATCTGCGAGTAGTGATCACAAAATAAATACTGAAAAGATGGAATAGGGATGGTCATAATAAGGAACCCTCTCATCCTAATCTATGGAGGGTGACACTGCCCCATCACCGCATGACAATGTCCCCCTAGCATACCGTTTTTTCCGTTTATTTTTTCGATTCTTAACGAACATTTGGTTTCGAGAAGTCGATGTGGTGGACAACGAACAAACAGATGACAGAGGCGTCTTGTTCATCACATGGCACCCAAATGGATTGATTGACCCAATGGTGATGACATCGAGATTACATGGAAAGTTGACGACGCTCGTACAAAATTCATTGTTTCGAATCCCTTTCATCGGTTTCTTTTTTCGAATGGCCGGCGTTGTTTCACTCGAAACGCCGAGAAAGCAAGATAGTCTTTTGAATTCCGTTTCAAAATATGATAAAATATTGAAACAAATGGCTCACGAAATCGCAGAAGGAAGTCAAGTTTTGATGTTTCCAGAGGAGACAACTCACGGCTTGGCAAGTGTGCAAAAAATACGTTCTGGCGCTGCAAGAATCATGCTTCAGGCTCTAAAAATCTCGAAAGATATGGGGCGTCCAGAACCAAGAATCATTCCAATTGGTTTACATTACTCTGATTCTAGTCGGTTCCGCGAACGAGCGGCGATCGTCCTCGAACGACCAATGGACCTTCCCGAATTACCTGGACAACCGGAACAAGAACAACTGTGGATTGATGTGGTGACCGCTGCAATTGAAACTGAACTAAAACGGGCGAATTTGTCAAAAACCTCCTGGGAAGAAAGAAGACTTATTTGGAAAGGAAGGAGTGTTGTTTATGCTGAAAAACAACGTCAATCCGGTGACTCTATCACACGACTATCCTATGCTGAATCAATACTTGGAGCACGGCGACTACGTGCAGGTTGGGAATACATGATGCAGCACGAACCGGAAAGAACACAAACTCTTGCAAGCGAATGTGAGGAACATTTTCGTCATCTTGAACGTCTTCACCTCACACCATACGATGTCGATGCACGTCCGAAACAGTTGGATTTTTTGGGGCTCTTTCGAATCATAGCTTTGTGGTTGTGGTCGGTTGTTTGGATGTTTGGCCTTGTTACGTGGGGTGCAATGGTTGGGAATTATGTGCCATACAAATTCCAAGGTTTTCTTGAATGGTTTACGAAAAAAGCAAGAATTGATGACGCTCTTCAGGGGAGTATCAAGGTATTATCAGCGATGTTTATGTTTCCATTATGGTGGGCTGCCATGTCTGTGACGATGGCGTGGTTGCTCCAAGATGATGCGAGTCCAATTTTTGTATTCCTCTCTGAGAACGCCGTCCTAAAATATGTGATTACGTTACCTTCATTTGGTATTTTCTTGTTTTTCTTTTTCTTTTGGCCACTTACCGCAAAAGCACACATGAAATTGTATGCAAGGTTTGTTCAATCAACTCGACGTATGTCACAATGGAAAGCATGGAACAACGATTCTACAGATTGGGACCGTCTCATTTCAACCCAACAGAATCTTGCGCTTCGATTAGTCAATATTGGAGCTGATTTGGTGTTGCCAGGAGATGAAGAATGGATTGACCCTCCGGCTGGCCAAGATGATGCAGCAGTTATCAGACGCAGAGAAAAAGCAGCAGCAAACTAATATCCGCAAACGTTCAAAGTACACAAGGGTTTGAATGAAAGAAGTGGTTTGGCTACACCAAGCGGGGCGTTGAAGCATGACCAGAACCTTGGTTCTAACTGTCGATAGGGATAATGATTTGGGCATTAAGACCTCGATTCGTGGCCCTGTTGTTGGCCGAAGACAAGTGTTGACTGCAGCACTGAAATTAGGAATCGCAGATCCCGAAGAAAGCGATACAAACGCAATTTTGGGAGCCCTTTCACAACACGATGCCCTCAGTGAATCCAAAAACGACGATGACGATGTCGAAATTGCGATTTTGACTGGAGATGAAAAAGTCGGCGTGCGTTCAGACAGAGCAATCGCAGCCCAACTCGAAGAAGTCGTAGCGGCATTCCAACCAGATGAAGCCATCCTCGTTACCGATGGCGCAGAAGATGAAAGCGTCCTTCCAATCATCCAATCTCAAGTTCGCATTGACCATGTTCAGAAAATTATTGTTAAACAATCCAAGGGTATAGAAGGTACGTACTATTACATCGTAAAGGCTCTCGAGGACCCGAAGTGGCGAGCAAAATTCATGATTCCATTCGGTATCATTACTGCGATTATTGGATTAGGCATCATGCTACCAGACGAGGTTGGTGGTATTGTCATCGGTGCCCTCCCTCTTCTCCTTGGCCTCTACATTATCAGCAAAGGTGCGGGTTTGGAGTCTACGGTGAATCGTGTAATTCAAGAAATGCGTGAAAACGCCGATGCTGCAATGTTTTCTTCACTTCTATGGACGGCCACCCTCTTCAGTGCCATCTTCGCCGTTGCAGAGGGTTGGAGAGAATACTCGCTGCTCAAAGGCGATGAAATCTCCAGTGTTCTATGGCTCAATGTAGTTCATTCATCACTCGCTTGGATTATTATTGCCTTCCTTACGTCAACTGCAGGATTCATGCTTCTGCGTTTAAAGAGAGGTTCATTTTCAGGGCGTTTGGTTGTTTTGAGCGTTTTTGGCGTGGTCGTCTATTCATTCTTGAATGCAGCACTGACCATTGCAGACCAACTTCTTCGAGAACAAGGATATGAATTCAGTGTTTCAGTCATTCTCGATGATTTTACACAACCAATCATCTGGGTTGTCATCTTATGGATGACAATGACCGTTGTACGAACACTACGAGCGAAGCAGTCTCAGTCAGAACGATATTGGGGTATTTGAGGAACACGACGACCCTCAAAACTCAAATGCAGTTAGCATCTCACATCGCTTATGACTCAAGTGCCATCGAATGAACTCAATCGATTGCTGAGCCTTGACGGCTACGACCAAATGCTCGAAATCGATAGAGTATGTCGCCAATATGGCATCGATGAACAATCGCTGAGAAATCTCATGGCCTCATTTTCACAACCTATCCATGACAACCCCTCTGCAGACACGTATGATGCAACATTAATGCACACAAACCAAGAACAACGTCAGCAAAAAACAGCATTTGGCCAATCACCAGACATAACACACAAAATCGATGAACCGACATATGTCAACAAAGACCAATTTCATTTTGACTATGACCCGTCAGTTGAGGCTAAACAACGTCGGTCGATGGTTGAGCAAGCGATCGTCTGTCCTGCTTGCGGTGTTGCACTTGGCATCCCAAGTCAACGACCAATCAAAGTGACTTGCCCCCAGTGCCTCCACGAGGCGACGTTTACAAACTGAATGTGATGCTCATGGAAACAAATCCAAGACTTTGGACATACAGTTCATCAAATTCTCCGTTGCAGTTGCCTTCTTCCTCAGTATTGTTTACTCAACGTCAACTCATCACCTTAGAACATCCAAAATTCCAAGACATTTCAGAGGAGTTAAACCGTGAAGGCATCATGGAAATCGCCCAGTCTTACCACCATGAAAACATTGGACTCGACCAATTGCTTCAACAAAACAACGCACCACAATTGTCCGAACGATTTCCAATCCTCTTGACTGGTGAATGTGCTAATCCTTATCGATTACAAGACATGATGATGAGTCCATTACCGCTTCTCCTCGTTCGCCTTGAGCATCTGTGCAGAACATGGGCTGACAGTTTGGATGCTCGAGAAGTCAAGCCGGGAATTCACCATGTGACACTTGCTCGAAGTGAAGGATGGTGGGAGCCAACACTTCTTGGTTTAGCCACCAGACCTCAAATGAAACAGATTCTCGAATGGCTAAATGCAGGCCAACGTGATGCTTGGAAACCGATGAAACTTGATGAAGGTGCTCTTCGATTAGAAACAGATTGTAATCTACCATTACCAACGAGTTCGGATTTATATTGGGATGGCGAGCATGAAACCGTTGCAGCAAAAATGCCACCACCCAACGGACCTACAATTTCTATGTCAGATATTTTCATTCCAATTCATGTGCGTTTGGGGTGTTACAACAATCGAGGGCGCTTGGCAAGATGTCTTCACATCAATCAGCGTGATTTTCATGAAAAATTATTCAGGCGCGGTTCTTCATTCAAATGGAATGAGTTGTTGACGACGAAATGAGCTTTTGTGGGAGCCCACGGCTTGCCCGAATGAACTCTATATCCTCCGAAGTCCAATTATTATCATGGTTCGGAAAAAGACCCAAAAAGAAGCTCGACTCGAACGACTAAAGAATGAGATTGTCGATTATGTGCAAACTGTGGACCAATGTTCAGCATCAGATATTGTCCATCACCTTTCGAATGAAAAGAAAATGAGAAACCATGGTCTTACACCACGAAAGATCGGATTATTTATCCCACGATATCTCAAAGGCATCATCGCTTTTACACTCGATACAACGACCGGAAAGAGGATTTACCATCCCGCGTAGACAGGTATCACCACATTGATGCCATAGAACCATTTGGCCCAAATTATGCAGTGGCCAACCTATGTCTTTGCCTCAGCATTATTTCCTACGCTTGAGCATGAATCTACCACAGGTGCTGTTCCAACGTTTCCAGAGGATAAACCGGCGTGGGATCTCTTGAATGGTCATGGATTGAAGCAACAACTTGATGCTGTCCTTACATCATCAAACATTCCATCGCATTGCACTTTTGATGATAAAGATGGCATGATTTACATCGATGATACAGCTACTGTTGAGCCTGGTGTTCATTTTATTGGACCATGTTATGTCGGGCCAAATGCAACGATTCGTCATGGTGCATACATCCGGCAATATTCTTGGATTTGTGATGGAGCAATTGTTGGGCACTGTACAGAGGTCAAGCATTCACTTCTCCTACCAGGTGCTCAAGCACCTCATTTCAATTATGTTGGTGATTCTATCCTCGGTCGCGGTGTGAATTTGGGTGCTGGTGCAAAATTAAGCAACCTAAGGAACGATGGAAAAGAAGTCATCCTCAGGATGTCAAATCAAACAATAGGTTCAGGCATGCGGAAATTTGGTGCCGTCCTTGGCGAAGGTTGTGCTCTTGGGTGTAATGTGGTCACAAATCCCGGAGTTGTCCTCGGCAAAAATTCTGTTGTTTTACCCAACACAACGGTGACTGGGATTCATCCTGAAGATTCTTCACTCTAGGTGATGTCATGACGTCCTTCTTCGGAACCGATGGAATTCGTGGCCAAACAACGCTTGAAGATATGAATGAAAATGACGCAATTACGTCATTTTTTGAAAAACGCCAACTCCACCCCCATGTCTTTCGATTGCTTGGTGAAGCGATAGGACTGAATATTGATCTATTTCCTGGAGAAAAGAACACGATTATCATTGGCTGGGACGAACGACCTGCCAATGAACAATTTGCACAACAGTTAACCATTGGTCTTCATCTCTATGGGTGTGAAATTATTCATGCCCCCATCACTTCAACGCCCGTACTCCACGGGCTCGTTTTGGAAAACAACGCGCGGCTTGGTTGTATGATCACTGCAAGTCATAATCCAGTTTCAGATACCGGGGTCAAACTGTTTGACGCTCACGGTATGAAGACTCTCCCGGAACGTGAAACATACCTTTCAAATGTCATGATTCAACTATCCGCTGAAGAACGCCCAGTCGAGGATGAAGATGTCCAAGAATTATCAAAACCTAAGCGTTGTATATCACAAAGTGAAAGTGCTGAATTTCATCAACAATGGTTGCTTCATCGCATCCAGCACTGGACATCATATTCCTCACAAAAGTCTGATCTTCACATTCACAAACCATTGAAAGTTGATTCCTCGAGAGGTTCAGCACACGTGTGGTTAAGTGATTTCCTTGAACATCTCGGCTACCCGTCTGAAGAGGTTAGCTCGTCAGCTAACGCTCTCAACGAACAATGTGGTGCTGGAGAATTATCTCCGGGCGATTTTTGGTCGATAGAAGATGCAAAGATGAGTCATCATGCATTGATTCAATCGCTCGAATACACAAAGCCCAGAACCATTGTTGGCGTTGCAATCGATGGGGATGGCGACCGATGTTTTTTGATTGAGACTACCGACAATGGTTTTCGTGTTCTCGATGGCGATATGATGGTTTCAATGATTCTTCAACATCAATCACACATGAATTGGCTCGTTGCAACGAGTATTGAATCAGACCTAGAATTTGTTCATTTTATCTCAAATGTAAACCCTCATAACAGGACGGTGGAAACAGCAGTAGGTGACCGGTGGCTAGGGCATATGCTTAACCCAAGAAGAGATGACTGTTCTTCAGAATTTGAGGTCTTGGGTGTTGAAGATTCAGGGCATCTTGTCATGGCTTCTTCAACATTAAATCAACGTCGCTCGCTTGTCGGTGATGGAATCGCAACGATGCTGCGATGTCTAAAATTTGGAACACAACTCCCCTCATTCCCTCAAGGACAAAAACAACGGGTTTCAATTTCGAATCCACACCGCTCACGATGGAATCCAACATCAGAACTTTTTGATGCATGCGTACATACGTGCAAAAATATGCTTACTCATCAAGGGTTTACGACTGTTCAAAGAACTATTGAAGGTGAGGCGTCACTTCTTTTTATCGAGTTTTCAAACCAAGATGGTCATGGGACGATCGGTATTCGAAATAGTGGGACTCAGGAGAAAACCAATCTTTCAATTCGGTTGAGTCAAGGTCTTGATATGGACAAACTCAAACCCTTGGTGGAAGAAATCCAATCAATTTTGATTGATGGATTTGCTTGAATAATTTTCAGCCATCATCGTCTTCATGCGGGATTGAGAAAGGGCAGTTACAGTGAAGAGAACGAGGGCAGAAGCAACCAGACCTAAAAAGACCAAATCAGTTGAGCCACCGTAAATAGCCTCAATGGCTAACCCAATCCATGCGACGAGTAAATTCAACGCCCCCATGATTCTAACCGTTTTTCTGTTCTCAATGATTCCACTCAACCAAGTCACAGCAGAAAGGGATAAAATTCCAAGAATAAACAAAGAACCACTCAACATGAGAATTGGTGCGACATACAACAAGATGTGTGCTGAGGATAATGTTGAAGTTAACCAGGAAGAGTTTCCTGAAACGATGATATAACCAACGCCGAAGAGAAGGAAGATGCCAAGGGAGAACATCGCAACCCCTCCGCTCGGTAACAAAGGAAGAAATTCAACAAGCCAATATCTTGTGGATGCATAAGCGATACATAAGGCGATACTACAGCCGAGCAACAACTTTTCATCTTGCTTTACCAAGCTTCGTCGCACCATGTGTGCGGTGAAAGCAAAGGCTGCTAGGCCCCATGAAAGAAGGGCGAGCATCAGGAGCATTCCGCTCCTTTCCAAAGCAGAGCGATGAGCGGCAAGTTTTCGGCGTTCACGCTCGTGATCTATCCACACAGAAACACCGACAAGAGCTACAAGTCCAAATTCAACAACCATCAACGGAACAGTAGCATTGAGCAATTCACTCGTTAGGGGGTTAACTTGTGTAAATAGGGGAACCTCCCCGCCAAAGATGAGTGCAATAACTCGGTCGAGAAAGAAGAAAAATACAACTCCTTCAACCACATTTGGAATTCGCATCCCGAGGTCACGTCGTTGATACAACGTCATTGCACTAAGCGTTGCTAAACCGATAAACAGGACACTCAAATGTATGAAATCATCAGAAACGAGCACCCCGGTCGTCATTCTACCTGCGAGATGTGTGATCACAAGGGCACCCATTGCAACGAATGCCGTGGATTCAATGCCAATGATGTCTGGCATTCGAAGTTGAAAGCGGCTTGCTTGATATCGAGCCAGACCAAACAGAATCATATTGATACATGTAGCGAAAAGGAGTGCTTCAATAGCATAGGCTGTTGAATATGAAATCCATGCCGTCCCGAGATTAAAGATCACAAGAAATGAAAGGACAACGATTGGTTGATAATGGATATCAGCGGTAAAAATCTCATCATTTTGCCCTTCTCCTGAGCGTTTCTTTCTTCTTTTTCTTTCTTCGAACAGCCGTACCTGCTCAGCATCAATTCGATGGAGAATGTTAACTGATGTGGCATCTTCATCTTTGACAATATCAAGCATCAATTGCTGTTTATCCATCAGTCTTTGAATGCGCTCTTCTCGTTTTCCAATGATTGAAAGACCTCTGCGGGTTTCTCCAGAGATTGTTGCGTATGCCCCGGTTGCAATAAAGAGAAGCAGAGCAATCGCTTCATCATAAACAAACGTAGTCTCGAGTGAATATTGAAGATAAGCGATAAACAATGCAATAATGAGGCAGGATGAAAGAAGCATGTTTCGCATCTTTGGAATAGTGAGCCAGAACAAAGCAGTCGTTAACCCCATTGAAATTGCATTCATGAAACTTAGATTGAATTGAAGGCTTTGCTTTAATCCGGGGACAAGTTCGATTCGAGTCTGATTGTCAAGAATCATTGTGAAGAGTAACATTGCTGAAATTCCAAGATAAGCATTCATCATTTTTGCAAAACCTCGCTCCTCGGTTTCTTTGAATATCTCGTCGAACGATTTGTATCGGATATATGCGTAGACATGAAGCAATGTCCATCCAAAGAACCAAAATTCACCACTTCCAAAATTCCAAGAAAGTACGGCACTAAGGAAACCTGCTACAATCATGAGATTGGTTGGGTTTGTGGTTTGTTTTTGATGCAATGATAGGCTTAGATGAAACGAACAAAGAGAAAACCATAACAAAAACGATGCAAAAATGTATGGAATACCATCCTCAGAAGTAAAAGCCCATATGACCAGGAGAAAGCCAATACATGAAATATTCCACAATTGAAGGATGCCAGATTGCGAAAGCCTTGCTCCGAATTCTGAAAGATTGTCGAGTTGATTGAAGATGTTAAGTTGACTTCGCCCCATTGGAACACAAAGAATCACCGATTGGAAAAGAAGAAGCCCAAGCCAAATGGAAAGTTCTTCTGAGGCAATTGTACTCAATACAACATCTTGACCTAACAATCTTGATTTAAAGTCGGTTGCATAACCAATGAGCCAAATTTGAGGGGCGAGAATCGATGCTCCAGCGATGGATGCCGACCGGCGAAGAAACCCTAAACTTGCTAGTGAAAGAAATAAAGCAGCCTGAGAAATAATCAGTATTTGTGCATCCGAAGTTGTCTCGGAAGGAATCAACAGTGTGAGCAAAATCGAACACGCTATCGCCCCGATCCACAGTACATGGTCAGAAACTTTTCGCTGATTTTGAAGCAACATAATGACGGTAAGAAAAGCTGCGAATATTGCAAACATACCGTATGGTTGTAATTCGAGTGGCAGTTCAAACCTAAGAATATCAAGATCCATTAAAACAAATATGAATGCGAGTATTGGTAATGCGATCATCGATATCGGTGCAACTCGCGTCCATGCAACTCCGCGTACGACAAGATAAGATGTGCTGAATGCAAACGCAAGAAGAAATAACTGTGCTAAAGCAAAACCTGTTTCGGTTCGATGAGCTGCTATTGTCATGAGCGCCCCACACATGCCCAATCCGACCGAAACTGCCCACAAACTTGGTTTTCCAAGCCCTATGGCTTCGACAAAATTACTCAGCCAATTTTGTTCTTTTACAAATCTCGTTGCCACAAATGCATTGACACCAGTCGCACCACACATCAAAAGGAAAAGAGTTGAACGGTTTGATATCTGAACAATATCAAGCGTTAAAAAAGTCCAGTCCTTTGATAGTGCATGCAATCCAATCCAGAGAAAAGATACTGCAATTCCTAGACTCGCCAAATTGCCCGAGGAGCGAACAAATGCCAACGAGTGCATGCACACCATAGCGATAAACAAGACAATTGCTACGCCAGTTCCTCCAAACAATCCCCCAGCTGCGCTTCCAATTGCAAAAAACACAAGCGTTGCCTGGGTCGCAATCGCATCCTCATCATGATAAAATGCGAGAACGATATTCAATCCGACACAGGTGAGGAGGGCGATGCCTAGTGTTTGACCTTCACCTAACGGACTTGAGGCAAACCATCCCCAACTCCAAGCATCAATACTTAAGCCGTACAACAATTTCATCGATATAATAGCCCAAGCAACGCCGAGATAACGCATTGATTTTTGAGGTATCCATCGATTTGATAACCAAAATCCAAAGATGGCCATCGAAGAAAGTGAGATTGCACTCGGTATAGGAGATAGTTGGGTCCCAACCATTGCTCCAAGAGCGGTCCAAATACCTATCATCACGATAATTAGACCCTTGCTCAACGTTTCTTCTGCTTCAACGTTCATCGTGGTGCTGCCTTGAGATTTCGATGAATCAACAAATAATTCTGATGCCTCGCCGATGGCTTCATCCTTTCCTTCAGAATGTTCAACTTGATGGGATGGTTTTTCATCGACATCATCATCTTGAATAACCATAAATTTACTCACATCGAGATGTTTTGGTTTTGAAAATTCTTTTTGCCGGAGAATGTCCTCGTCAATACCATCTTCCGATTTTGAAGATGGATGGGAATCCTCCATAGATGTTGGTTAATGATACAAGTTTTGAAACTGTCCTTATTCTTGCCAGAAAACATGACATTCACGCCGAAAATGACAGATTAGGGTGAGGTGAGAAACCAAAAGAGAAAAAGACATCCTGCTCGTCGCTCTACTATGGAAAGCGTTTCTCGTAAGGGGGCTACCCTCGAGGCACATGGAATTGTTTCATCAGGAACGATACACTGGAACCTTGAAACACCAACTCTTGTGAAAATTTCAGTCGAACGAAATGAAGGCATTCTCAGTGCTCATGGTGCACTCGTCACAGAAACAGGAGATAGAACTGGACGGTCGCCAAATGATAAATTCATTGTGAAAGAGCCTGAATTTGAAAATGACATTCATTGGGGAGATGTCAATGTTCCAACAACGCTTGAGGTCTTTGAACAACTCAAGGCAAAAGTCATTGCACATCTCTCATCAAGGGAACAATTATTCGTTCAAGATTTATTCTGTGGGGCAGAAATTTCCGAAGCCTTACCAATCCGAGTCATCAATGAAAATGCATGGCATAACGCATTTGCAAGAAATATGTTTATTCGGCCCACTGAGGAACAACTTGCCCACCACGCACCTGAATTTATCGTGTATCATGCACCTCACTTTACAGCAAACCCAGAAACTGACGGGGTCAACTCGGAATGTTTTGTCATCGTCAATTACGCCTCTGGTGAAGTGATCATCGGTGGAACACGATACGCTGGTGAAATCAAGAAATCCATTTTCTCAGTGATGAACCTCCTGCTCGCAAAGAAGGGCATCCTCCCAATGCACTGTTCGGCCAACACGACAGGTGAGAACACCGCTATTTTCTTTGGATTATCCGGGACAGGAAAAACGACGCTGTCCGCTGACCCACTCCGCGCTCTCATCGGTGATGATGAACACGGATGGGGAGCAAATGGTGTTTTCAATTTTGAAGGTGGATGTTATGCTAAACTCATCGATTTATCTGAGGAAGATGAGCCAGCAATCTTCGCCACCACGCGAAAATATGGTTCTATCCTCGAAAATGTGGTTCTCGATGAACAAGGTGTTCCTGATTTTCACGACACGAGCAAAACCCAAAACACTCGTGGCTCATATCCGATAGAATTTATCGATAATAGAACAGAAGATTCGAAAGGAGGTCATCCACAGAATGTCATTTTCCTCACCTGTGATGCATTTGGTGTTCTACCACCGATCTCTCGCCTCACTCCCGAACAAGCCGCATATCACTTTATTTCGGGATATACTGCAAAAGTAGCAGGAACAGAAATCGGGGTCAAAGAACCTCAGGCTACCTTTTCCGCCTGCTTTGGAGAGCCATTCATGCCGATGCATCCGGGAGTTTACGCCGACTTACTCTCAGACAAAATGGCTCATCATGATTCGACGGCTTGGCTCATCAACACAGGTTGGTCCGGTGGACCGTACGGCGTGGGTAATCGAATGAAAATCAAATACACCCGTGCAATGCTCAATGCCGCCCTAGATGGGTCTCTTGATGATGTTGAATTCGTGAAGGACGAACGATTTGGATTTGAAATACCAACCTCATGCCCGAACGTACCATCCGAAGTTCTCGTTCCACGAAACACGTGGACAAATGGAGAAGAATACGACCAAACAGCAGACAAACTTGCTGTGATGTTTAACACGAATTTCAAGAGGTACGCAGATGGTGTTTCTGCTGAAGTGAACGCCGCGGCTCCCCATTCATTAGAATCGTAAATAATATGCTTTCATATGGCAATCAATGATTGCCGGGACATTTGAATTGGGTGTCGAGTGTCATCTGCTAACGAATTGATGATAAACAACTTTCACCGACATGGAATGACGCCCATGATTGATGTTGAATTCCCTAACGAGATTAAAGATACAACAGAAAACACACAGGAGGGATTGAATCAGATTCTTCTGGGAAGAAATATCGATAGAATCATCACATATATTCAAATGAAAATGAATACAGCAATCTCAGTCAACTCTGAACTCTCCTCTATTCGAACGCAAGTCATTCAAATGGGATGGTTTCTCACAGTTGCGCTTGTCTTGGGCACAGGAGGGCTAAACTCATTTTTTGGGTGGAATCAGAATGCCCTCATCATCTCAATCAGCGTCACTCTCTTCGTTGGCATTGTCGCAACATCCTCAATCCGAACATTGACACAGTATACTGACTTGATCATGGAGGAACATCGTTCCTTTGAAACACTTTACAGCATCATCGTCTGGAAAGGTTACGCCGATATCGCTGGTATCACTCAACAAGTTCAAACAATTGAGTTGGATACACGAAATAAAGTCGATGACATGAATCGTAAACATCGCCTGTTGACGGGTACAATTCTCCATTCAATGATACACTTTGAACAGGAAGCGATAACGCTCAACTTGAATCAATAAGAATTTCTCTATGCCGTGACCATTGGGCCACCACGGCAAACCCTGGTGCTCCACGTGTGAGGATGTACCGTCATGCAGAGCGGGTTGCCGGGTGGCTTATCGTCGGGTTATATGACTGACCGGAGGACGTTTGCGTTCAATCATGTTCAGCCAATTCGGGCTCTCATTTCTTCAAGCATTGATTCTGGAAGAGCCACATAGCCCACATCCATGACGTGTTCCATACCGGCTTCGCTAAATCCATATTCAATGAAAGATCGAACGAGATCCCAACCGTCGTTGTTGACGTTCATGTAAATGTACCTTGAGAGTGGGGCATAACTGCCGTCTGCAACTGTCGTTGCGTCAGGTGCTACTGCACCACCAGCATCCTCTACACCGTGGGTGTCATTGTTTGCAATTGCCGCTACAGACAAGACGTTTTCGTTCTCCTCGTAGTAAGCATATCCGAAGTAGCCGATTGCATTTTCATCACCAGTGATACCGTTAACGATTTGGTTGTCGTCAGCTGAGTTTTGATATCCTCGATCGACATCGAAGGATTCTGAAACTGGTTCAGCATCGGCAAAGCAACTCTTACAGAAGACTTGTTCACCGAAGTACTCGTAGGTGCCTGAGTCTGAATCAGCACCCCAGAGTTTGATTTCCGAGTCGCCACAGTTGCTGGAAAGATCACTCCATTCTCGAACACCATCGTTGTCGTTACCTGGTGTGACTGAGGACATGTTGAGACCGTCTGCTTCGAGGTCTGCTTCGGTCCAGTCGGAATACATCCATCGAAGTTGTGCCATGGACAATCCGCCCATCGAAGAGATGCATTGGTCTGCTGCACCGCCTTTCTTGACGACTACTGACAATCCATCAATAGCAACGATGAGTTGTGTGACAGTTACATCAGAACTCTCACAAGCGAAAGTGTATCCATCATCGCCTTTGGTTGCTTCGGATGATTTCCAATCTCGGCTCATATCCCCGATGTTCACCGAATCTGAGTCGGTGCTACAAACCTTGGAAGCACCTGCACCTGAACCACCGCCAGCGACATTGACAACATATTCTGGATTCGCTTCAGAATATGACTGCCCCCAAGCACTTGCGACTGGGAACACAGTACTGCTACCAGCAATGTTGATCGTTTTCTGCTCAACTTGTTTATCTTCTTCAGATGTATCATCGCCGCCCAAACATCCAGCTAACCCGCTGAACATCATCAAGACAACAAACATCCATGTTATTCCTAAATTTTTAGTCGTTTTTACACTCATTTGGGTATCTCCCTGATACCCGAGGATTACTTTTACAGCATAGTGTTGCCCAATATATTGACTGTTTTATAATATAGAACTATATATTACTATATTCACTATTGAGGGGAAGTATGTATCAATATGGCATCTCGACTGCTGTGTGGGCGGCCAACATTTAAACCAGGATTCGACCTTCCGAAAGCTCCAAGTCACAGGAGGCTCCACGGTCATCGTATCCCTCCCTAAGAGTTGGGTTGAGCAACATAACCTCGCTAAGGGTGATGTTGTTAATCTAAATGAAATGCAATCTGGTGATTTGAAAATTTCTCCAATATCACAGAGTTCCCTTAAATCTACTGTTTCTATTGATTCGACACTGGTTGGGAGCGAAATTATGGATTTACTCATAGGTACCTACCTCACCGGTTGTGACTCTATACGAATACATTCTAAGGACCCAATATCGAGAACTGTAAAAAAAACAGTTCGCGAATTCTTGAGAGATTCGCGAGGAATGGAAATTGAAACGGAATCGGAAAAAGAAATCATTATCGTTTCACTCCTCAATCCATCGGAATTAAAACTTCAAGTTTCTGTCAATCGGATGTATATTCTCATCGCTAGCCTTGTCAAAGACTCATTTGATGTTTTATCCGGAGAGGATGTTGAACTGTTGTCTGACATAGAAGAACGTGAACGCCAAATTGATGCTCGAAGGATGTTGATTGAACGCCAAGTTGCATCCTCGATTTACTCGAGTTCAGTTGAAAAACAACTTGGTGTGAGTCGGTATTCTGCCATGGAACATGCAAACATCGCTCGGATTTTAGAAAGAATGGGTGACCACGCCACTCGATTAGCGACCCTGGTGCGACATAATGCTTCAATTGTCAAAATGAAAACTTCGGAATACCCACTGAAGGCGATCGAGCCATGGTCACGGGATTTGAAAAAACTCATTCACAACATGTACACAAAGGATACAACGATTATACACCAATGCAAAATAAATCTTTCAACTCTTCGAAAAGAAGTCGAAACTGCAGAAGACGAGCACTACAATGGAAGAGGTTCGGCTGAGCGACTTTTTGCCGAATTCAAAATTTCTGAATCCATGCGAAGATTGTGTGCATACAGCGTTAACTATGCTGAATCCCTCATCAACATTCTCATGTATGAGCAAATGCAATACCAATGAGATGATTCCATGGTTCCAAAGATACAATTTGAAGATAAGGCACATATCTTCCTTTTTCTATCTGGGTTATCTGTTATTTTCATCACCATTGGAATCATTGAAACTTTACTCGGTGAATCAGTAGAATTTTTCCAAGAAGTTGCTGCATCACGCGGATGGTTTGATTTTGACATCGAATTCAAAGGACTGATGAGTCAATATGGCATGGCGAGTGGAGTGTTTCTCCTATGCTATGCTTCGATGATTCTTGTGCGAAAAAAACCCAACCTTAGCGCAAAAATACCACAAACAATGGTTCTTCTTCCCCCGAAAGCAGTGTTTGCGTTGTATTTGGTAGCGTTTATTCTTTTCATTTATTTTGATAATATATTGCTCGGAATCTCGATGTTTTGCATCATTTTCACTTGGAAATTTATTGCAGATGTTTCGTTTGATGATGATTTTGTCCAACAAAAAATTGGTTTACAAAAAACCCTTTTTGCCCTTGGTATTGCATCGTTTTCACTCGCTATCACAACAAATTACTCTGGAGCACTTGGCGAGTTCTTTTTCCAGTCCCAATGGACGCCAACAGGGTCATGTCCGGACCGTAGAAGTTTATGTGAAAACATGTCTTTTGGTATCAATAGCCTTCTTTTCACAACAATACAGGTTGCGTTCGGGGCGTTGCTGATTGCAGTCCCAATTGGTGTAGGATGTGCAATTTTTCTGTCTGAATATGCTCAACCACGCCTCGTTGCTGTGGTGAAACCGACCTTGGAAATACTTGCTGGAATTCCTTCGGTCGTGTACGGTTTCTTCGCATTTATTTATATCGGACCCATTGTGGTCGAATTTGGAGAATATGCATTCACACAAGGGTGGATAGATGAACCCCCGAATATTCTCAATCCAATTAACGGCGCTATCGTCGTGGGTATAATGATTCTACCATTGATTGCATCAATGTCCGAAGATGCATTGAGGGCTGTACCAAATGAATTGAGAGAAGGTTCGCTCGCTCTGGGTGCAACAAAGATAGAAACAACAGTGTTTGTTATGATTCAAGCAGCACTATCGGGCATAATTGCAAGTATCATTTTGGCTTTATCACGTGCTGTTGGTGAGACGATGGCCGTCACACTCGCTGTAGGAACAGTTGCTGTTTTCACCACAAATATGTTCCTGCCTGCTCAAACAATGACGGCATATATTGCTCAGAAAGTTTCGGGTGACTTGTCGTACGGGGATATTGGCTACCTCACAATCTTTGCAGTAGGCCTATATCTCTTCTTTATCACATTGAGTTTGAATCTCTTGGGCAACAAGATTCTAACGAGTTTCAGGGAGGAGTACTGATGAAAGAGATTGATAAACTCCCTGTTCGAAACCGTAAAGGTAGAGAATTCATTGAAAAAGTAGGGTCCGGAGGCTTGGCTTTAACAAGTATTATCGGTTTGGTTTTTCTCCTCATTTTAGTCTATCAAATCGCAAAACCAACCATTATTGATGGTGAGGAAGGTGAAATTGTAGCTGCAACAGAATTTTTACCCATATCTGATTATATTTTGAAATGGGATAATCCTTCTGTCGATGAGGATGGAAACCTCATATCCGAACCAATTGTCATCCAACTCGCTTGGGACGATGAAAACGGTAGCCATGAGCATGAAATTGAGATCACCGTCATTCCTCAACGAAATGTAAAGGAAAATATTCAACTTAATGAAAATGGAGTTGATACAAACGAAGTAACAGTGGGTAAGAAGACGAAATTTTACATTTACTCAACGCTGAGTACTCCAGTTTCCGTCCATCAAATCTCTGGACCAACACCTGCTGCCAATGAAACTGGTTATCCACAAGTCAACACTTTTGTCATTCAAAGTGATGTTAGTACTGTATTTTCAAACGGAGTTTCAATTGAAGAATCGATTGCTATCATAAGTTGGTGTCTCTTGATGGTGATGATTTTCGTGTATATTTTCCCGAACGAGAAAATTATTCAACCAATCGCTTCAATATCTAAAAACCATCAAATTATACGATGGATCTCGCTCGTGCCATTTCTTTTCTTCATCTTCTATGAGATTACAATCATCCGATTTTTCATCGTTTTGAATTGTTTTATCGGCTTGAGAATGCTTGCCAATCTATCGGAGGGAATATTCAGACTGAGCAATCAGATGAAGTCATTGAATGACAGAACTTTACTCAAGCATTCAATTGTAAATCGCGACGGGTTGATGCTTTGGGCTAGGCTTTTCTTCCTCGTTTCAACATTTTTCATCCCACTCAATGTACACATACCGTTCCTGACTGAACGGTATCAAGACATCTTCCAGCCATATTCTTCTGGTATTCGTTCAGCATTTTATGGAACCTTTTGGGTCATGGGAATCGCTATGGTTATGGCAATTCCAGTATCGATAGGTGCAGCGATTTATTTGGAAGAATATGCAAAGCCAACACGGCTTACCAAGTTGATTCAAGCTTTAATCACAAATCTTGCTGGTGTTCCATCGATTGTTTTCGGACTCTTTGGACTAGCAATATTCGTTCGAGAAGGAGGTTTCGGGCTTGGATTTGGACCTTCTATCTTTGCTGCTGGTTTGACAATGGGCGTCATGGCGATGCCAATCATTGTTCTCGCAGCACAAGAAGCGCTTAGAAGCGTGCCCCGGTCTATTCGTGAATCCGCTTACGGAATAGGTTGCACCCGATGGCAAGTCACGAAAGACCACGTGTTACCATCAGCCATGCCTGGTATGATGACAGGGACGATTCTCGCCATGAGTCGTATCGTTGGTGAAGCTGCCCCCCTGCTTGTTGTCGGTGCATTTGGTGCTGTGCTTTTCGACCCCGAACCCTTTGCAGCACTCACGGATGGGAACATTAACTTCACAGTGATACCAATCCAAATTTATGCATGGACTGCAGAACCTGGTCATGAATGGCATGCAATGGCTGCTGCAGCGAGTATTGCTCTTATTGCCGTTATGATATCGATGAACAGCATCGCAATCATACTTAGAGAATATTATCGAAGGAGACTGAACTCATGACAGAAGAAAATATCGAGAATGACATACCACCATCAACGAGAAAATTGGATATTGATGGTGATGCTGAAATACACATCGATGGACTTGATTTGTGGTATGGAACAAAACAAGCGTTGTATGATGTTTCCTTACCGATTGCAAAAAATTGTGTGACTTCGCTTATTGGCCCTTCTGGTTGCGGAAAAAGTACGTTGCTGCGTACAATCAATCGAATGAATGATTTAATCCCGATTTGTCGATACGAGGGTAAAATCGTTCAAGGTGAAACCGAGATCACTGCGAAGGATGCTGATTTGGTGGGCATTCGAAAAAACATAGGTATGGTTTTCCAGAGGCCAAACCCATTCCCTAAGTCAATTTACGATAATGTCGCATATGGTGTAAAACTTCACCATAAACCTAGTAGAGAGCAATTGGATTCAATTGTTGAAAATAGTCTCAAACGAGCGGCAATTTGGTCTGAGGTCTCCGACCGATTACATGATCTTGGCACATCACTTTCCGGTGGACAACAACAGCGACTTTGCATTGCACGTTCTATCGCAATCGAACCAGATGTTATTCTCATGGATGAACCATGTAGTGCACTTGACCCGATTGCCACCGCGGCGATTGAAGAATTAATTCTTGAATTGAAGAAGGATTTCACTGTTGTCATTGTAACACATTCGATGTCACAAGCTGCTCGAGTGAGTGATTATACCGGATTTATGTATCTTGGACGCATGGTTGAATTCAACAAAACGGAGAAGATCTTTTCTGACCCTGACCAAGAGTTAACAAAACGCTACATTACTGGACGATTTGGATGAGGTGAATAAAATGCCAATTAGAACTGGACTCGATCAAAGAATAAAATCTGTACAATTAGAACTGAAAGAATATTTTGAAGAAGCAAAACACATCTACGACGACGCAATTGAGGCGTTTACGAAACTTGATTCGCAAGTGTATTCTGAGGCAAAACGTGCACGAGCAAAAGCTCGTGAAATCAATTGGGATTTAACCAATGATTTACTGCTCATCTTAGCACTTAATCAACCATTGATGCAGGACCTCAGAATTATCGCTACATACCTTCGTGCAGTCGATACAGTGGAGCGAATTATCCGACATGCCCGTGACATCGCTCGCTCTGACCGTTCCATCGACGAAGAGGCTGATGAGTTACCTCAAGAAATTGTGGAGCCTGTTTTGGAAATGCATCAACATCTCAATCACTTGATTGACATTACAATCGTCTGTTTAACCGAAGGGAAAGAGGTTCCTGCTGATGAGGTGCGTATCCACTGGATTGAAGTCAAAAATTTCCATGCAAAAGCAGTTGCAGCCCTTTCAAGTTTGAACTCCGATACGATGGGTGGTAAAGCTGCTCGATTAGAAGTTGTTAACATTGTCAACCGTGTTGACCGCTCAGCGTACAACATCGTTCGATTGAATGGTATGTGGCATCATGCCTTAAACAACGAGAATATCATTTTGGATTGAACAATTTTAGTGTTCAAACCTCTATCGCAGGATGTCGCTCTTTACTGATTGGATTATTCCAAGGCAATGTCGCTTGGAAGAACGCGAGTTGAGAATCGTTGAACATTGCCATCATTGTCGATGAGGAATTTTTCAAAATTCCATCGAATTTCTCCCGAGTGCCCTGTGGAGTCTTCAACCTTACAAAGTTCGGAATAGAGTGGGGTTTGCTGCTCACCGTTCACATCAATTTTCGCCATGAGTGGAAATGTAACCTGATATTTTGTTGAAGTGAATTCACATATTTCTTCATGTGTTCCTGGCTCTTGTCGACCAAATTGGTTGCAAGGAAAACCGACCACTGTTACGTCCTCATTCGACTCATATATTGTTTGGAGGCCAGCATACTGAGGCGTTGCTCCGCAGGCTGAGGCGACATTTACAACAAGCCATTTTGACCCTCCGAGTTGTCGAAGTGTCGTTGTTTCATCATTCATTGTGTTGAATTCTATGTCGAGGATATTGCTCATGTTTCAATGAAAAGCACTCTTTTTTTGAATTCTTGCTTTCATCAACTGAACACAATGCTCTTGAACAACCGCTCTGTGCATCAACTATGCAAGTCCTTATGGAAACAAGTGCTGGAAATATTACCATTGACCTCTTTCACGGAAGTGCCCCCGATACAGTGGCAAATTTCGTTAAACTCGTGAACGCCGGGCATTACGACGGCCTACACTTTCACAGAGTGATTCCAGACTTCATGATCCAAGGTGGTTGCCCTCATTCGAAAGACCCAAAGTCGAATAGAGCTGGAACTGGTGGACCTGGATGGCAGATTCCCTGTGAACCCTCTGCTCTTGCATTGAAACACGACAAGCCTGGTATTCTATCGATGGCAAACGCTGGTCGAAACACTGGTGGGTCACAATTCTTTCTGACAACCGTTGCAACGCCTTGGCTCAATGGAAACCATGCCGTGTTCGGTGAAGTTGTCGATGGCATGAGTGCGGTTCGTGCCATTGAAGGTTGTGACACTGATGGTCGTGACCGCCCTCTTGAACCACAACAAATCATTCGTTGCAGCGTCATAGAGTGAACTCAATGACCGTGCTCGTCATTCACGGTGGAGCAGGCGGAGACGGTCCGTGGAAGGGTTTGAGCGATTTAGACCCTGAGCGAATCCAATGTATGCAAACATTGCTCAGGACCATTGGCCCAAGGCTTGAGCGTGGTGAAATCGATGCTCTTGAAGCAGTAAAATTAGCTGTTGAATGGCTCGAGGACGAACCTCTCTTTAATGCTGGAAAGGGTTCAGTCCTCGACGAAAACAAACGTGCTACAATGGATGCAAGCATCATGGACGGAAAAGACGGGCGGGCAGGGGCTGTCATCGGTTTACAACGCACTCGCCACCCTGTCGATGTTGCACATAGATTGCTTGAGCAAGAATGGCCCATCATGTTCCACGGCAGTGCCGCTGATGATTTTGCAGAAAGAAGCGGATGCGAAATGGTCGAAGCGGGTTGGTTTGTGACCGAACTTCGTGTGGCACAATGGGAGAAATGGAAACGGGCATCGCTCAGACCAGGAACAACCGACGAAGATGACATGGCCGCTCTCGACCATGATTTAGAGGATGATGGTCATGGAACTGTAGGTGCTGTCGCTCTTGATATTCACGGCCATCTGGCAGCTGCAACATCGACTGGAGGCATGACTGGTAAACCCAATGGGAGAGTGGGGGATACACCGATCATCGGTGCTGGAACGTGGGCGGATTCGCAAGTTGCTATTTCATGCACTGGCGTTGGGGAAGCATTCATTCGTACATGTGCGGCTCATACGCTTGCAACAAATCTGCAACATCTCAACGTGACATTGGAAGAAGCGGCAATAAAAATCATGCACGCGGTTGAACCTTTTGGCGGACGTGGCGGCTTGATTGCAGTCTCGAAAAATGGTGATTTTGTGTTACCATATCAAACGAGATTGATGTACCGTGGTTGGTATTCTGCTGGTCAAGGCAAAGTTGCTATCGGTCCAGAAGAGTATGATGTTGAAGGTAAATGGGATTGAAGCGAAACCTCAAGATATGATGCTCGTAGAGGTCAAGTCATGGCTCAGATACGTCGTATGCTCTTCGCATGCTTCATTTTGACCATGTTACCATTGTCTGGCAATCTTGGCATGGAAGTTGTCGAAGAAGAACCCCCGGTGTGGCCAGAAGGGAGTCGGGCATATGACAACATGGTATCGATGACCGATTTCGGCTACAGACGCATTGACACAAATGCGAACCAAAATGCAAGAGAATGGATTGCTTCGGAGTTGGAGTCGATGGGTTACGACGTTGAACGGCAACCATTCACAACAAAGGTTTGTACAAATTGCGAAAACATCGTTGTGACAATTGAGGGTAACGAACCCGACAAATGGTATGTTGTTGGTGCACATCATGATGCAATTTGCTACTCACCTCCCCCTCTCATCGGGATGACATATCCCACCTGCACAAGCAGTGGTGCTTATGATGATGGGACTGGTTCTGGGGCGTTACTTGAACTTGCACGCGTGTTTTCATTATGGGAGGGTAAGCCGACGCATACTTGGAAACTCGGTTGGTGGGATTACGAGGAATGGCAAGGGAGCGGAAGTCCTGAGGGTGGTGGAAAAGGCAGTTTACACTTCGTGACCGAACAGATTCCCGAGGATGTTGAAGTTACGTATGTGAATCTTGACATGTTTGCACTCAACTGGCCTGTGGAAACGCCTCTTGCTAGTCAACTCGCTGGCTGCGATGAAGAATTTTGGACTTTGTATCAATTCACCTCGCCAGTATCCGACTGGTCGTATTATGAAGGGAACGGACTTGAAGTCACCGAGGAGATGCAAGCACGAGCAGAATGGTTCCAAGAGCACTTGAAATCGATCAATTCAAACCTCTCTCATCCAGAGCAATGGGTTCGTGTTATCGACGATACGAAAGGCAATTCCGATCATTTCAATTTCATCATGAATGGTCATACTGCAACTTGGATTCGCGGTCAGCATCAATACATCTACGAGGAGGGTGATGCGTGTGAACAAACGCCGAAACATGCTCAAAGTGATTCAGTGTCAACCATCAACACATTGGGCGGAGGTCGAGGCGGCGTAGAATCTGGATTACAAACCGGTCTCAACATTGTCGCAACTTTTGCTTGGTGGGATTGGCAAGTCAACAGCGAGGATGCTCAACCGTCCTCAAGTCAGGCCCAGTTGAATGAAGGTGGCATACATGCCACGCTCCTTGTCATCTTCTTCATCATCCTCACAGGTGGCGTCATTATACTACGGAAGATAAACCAATAAGGCGTGCTTAACGCCAAATTATTGTGTGGAAAAAAGTAGGTGCCGAATTTTGTGGTACCGCATTTATGGTCGGCGTTGGGTGCGGTTCAATCGCACTTGGTTGGTCTTCATTTGCAGTGTCTTTCACATTTGGCCTTGCAGTTTGTATCGCCATCATTTGTTTTGGACCTGTTTCAGGCGCTCATATCAATCCTGCAGTAACGTTAGGGTTTTGGCGAAGTGGCAATCTCGACAAAGGCCTTGTTTTGCCATACATCGTTGCTCAAATTAGTGGTGGGTTCATTGGATCTTTACTATCAGGAGGTGCAGGGCCGACCACCCCTGCAAATCACATCGGCTTAGCAGAACTTGTGGGAATTGAAATTTTCATTACTATGCTGCTCATGCTCAGCATTCTTTTCATCATACGACAAACCTCGTCCATGTTCGCCATTGCCGTATGGGTGGGGGGCACAGTGGCATTCCTCGCTTTTTTCTTTGGTTCCCTCACAGGTGCAAGTATGAATCCAGCGAGGACAATTGGACCGAACCTTTTGTCAAATCATAGTTCAGTGATTATGATCTACGCCGTTTCTTGTTGTATTGGGGCAATCCTTGCAAGTGAATTTGGTTCGTTGAAAAAAATTGAAGAATAAGGAAAAATTTGGTGCCTCGAATGTGCAAATTCATAGGATGTCGGTGTTAGGAACCTTGTATGGCAGACACGCGTATCGAATCCGATACCATGGGAGAAATTGAAGTTCCAAACGACCGTTACTATGGCTGCCAAACAGCACGTTCACTCATTAATTTCGACATCGGTAACGATACAATGCCACCTGGTGTAATTCGAGCATTTGGAATTCTCAAACAAGCGGCTGCGAAAACAAATGTAGCACTCAAGCAACTTTCTCCAGAGGTAGGCGACCTGATTATTGCCGCCTCTCAAGAGGTCTTGGATGGAAAGCTCAACGACCACTTTCCGTTACGAGTTTGGCAAACTGGAAGTGGAACACAATCCAACATGAATGCAAATGAGGTCATTGCAAACCGTGCTATTGAACTCGCTGGGGGGGTGCTCGGTTCAAAGGACCCTGTTCACCCAAATGACCATGTCAACAGAGCACAATCATCCAATGACACGTTTCCCACCGCCATGCATATTGCTGCAGCGGAAGCCATGGTCCACGACCTCTTGCCAAGTGTACGAACATTACGAGATTCACTCCGAGAAAAATCTGAGGCTTGGTCAGATATTGTCAAAATTGGTCGGACCCATTTGATGGACGCTGTTCCATTGACGTTGGGGCAAGAAGTCTCTGGTTGGGTTGCTCAACTCGATGCTTGTATTCGACGATTAGATTTTGTCCTCGACGATGTCTTCGAACTCGCTTTAGGAGGTACTGCGGTAGGTACTGGCCTCAACACTCATCCACTTTTTGCCCAAATGGCTGCCGATGAAATCTGCAACATTACAGGACTATCATTTTGTTCTGCTGAAAATAAATTTGCACAACTCGCTGCACACGATGCTTTGGTTTCTGCCTCTGGTGCACTCAATACGCTCGCAGTATGTTTGATGAAAATTGCAAACGATGTTCGATGGCTCGGCTCAGGCCCACGATGTGGAATTGGTGAGCTCTCCTTGCCTGCAAACGAACCCGGTTCATCGATTATGCCAGGAAAAGTCAATCCCACCCAATCAGAAGCAATGACGATGGTCTGTTGTCAAGTTATGGGCAATCACACAGCAATCACCGTCGGCGGAAGTCAAGGTAATTTTGAACTCAATGTCTTCAAACCGATGATGATTCATAACTTCCTTCATTCGTTACAACTTCTTACCGATGCCTGCCGCTCATTCCGAGAACATTGCGTGGTCGGCATGGAACCAAATCAAGCAAATATTGACTCACATCTCAACAATTCTCTGATGCTTGTCACGGCCCTCAACAATCATATTGGGTACGATAAGGCTGCTAAAATTGCGAAGCATGCACACGAACATGGACTGACACTGAAACAATCTGCGCTCGAATTAAGTCTTGTTACTGAGGAAGAATTTGAATCGTGGGTTCGTCCCGAAGATATGACGGGCTCATCTGCGTAATGCCCTTAATCGAGCTCGCATTGCTTCTTTCTCGGGGTCGATCTCTGTGTTTTGACTCGCTTGGTTTTGACGGCGGTGAAACATTTCTCGCTCCCAAACAATCACTTGCCCGTCCTCAAAACCAATACACAATCGTTCATCATTTGACACCATTGAATGTACGCGAGATGTGTTTGATGTTGCGATAATGGAGCCGGCTTTCTCATCAACAACAACCAATTCACCCTCATCGAGACGTTTGCGAGCAATCCAGACATATCCCGATGATGGATTTGACCATGTTGAGAGCAGCCCACATATCGCTTGGCCACTCAGTTGCCATTGTTCATCGCCAGTTTGATTGAACAAACGGCAATCTCCATTTTCTAAACCAACAAGAAAACCATCGTGCGATGTTGACAGGAATTCAACACCAGTTAAGGCTTGATGGACGATGTTCGTTTCAGTCACCACATGGCCGCTGGCCAATCCAAAAATATGCTCTGTGTCGAGTGAATTCCCACACATGACTGGACTGTCGGTTGAGAATGGCGTGTGTGATGTAGTTTGACGTTCCATAGAAATTGACAAAAGGCCACAACGCGGACGACCTAGGCCGAAATGTGCATACTGATCATCAGCATATGCATACCAAGGTCGCTCATCTAAACGATGAACCCATTCAATATCTCCATCAAAACTAATTCTCCAGATTGCTGATTCAATGAAATCGTTATGTTCAATATCATATGTTGAAGATGTTGCAACGATAAAATCTTCAAATTGTAACAAGCCATCTGAACTTCCCTCGAGGGCTGTAATCCACTTGATGGTCCCATCATTTTTTGAAACGGCAACAACTTCTAGACCGCTGGTGGCGACAAACATATCGTCGTATTCAAGAATTGAACTTACACGACTGCTGGTCGTAATTTCCCAAATTTGACCACCTTCTGCGTCCCAGTAACATAGTGCTCCGTCCCAGCCTCCTGCGATAACGCCGTTGTTTTTTGTCAAAAAAACACATGAGACTGCTTGGCCTAGTTGACGCTGCATCCATGTATGGCCTAAGAGGTCCATGTGTTCTTCACCTTCTTCTCCTATGATAAGTCCATTGACATTCTGCTTCCATGTTCAAGATAGACGGAGTCAGCATCTTTTGGTATTGCGAAGGTCAAGAGAAATGCTACAAGGCCAAGTATACAAGCAGAATAATAATGTCCCATAGTAAAAAATGCGAACATGGTTGACATGCGAAGTACACCGACTGAATGACCAAGCAATGCCCAGATTGCAAACCCTGATGCGATGAGAGCAAGTCCGATAAAGCCAAACCCGATGAGAACGTAGGCACTCGCCGCACTTGGATCCATGATTGGGTGCTCCATTTGAGTTGGTGTCATGTCAATGATTCGAACTGTACAATTTGACTCTCCGTTTCTGCAAGGAGAATTTTGGAACTCATCTTGGCTGGGCATCGTGAAATCGATATTTGTGAATCCAATAGGTTCAATAATTGCAGGTGGAGATAAAAGTATACGATTTGTGTACCAATCTTTGTAGCCGTCTCGCTCAACATACATATCCACAATAAGAAGGCCTGGTGTAAGGTTTTCAAAATGAAATTCACCTGATTGATTTGTCACCATTTCGGTTGAATTTATTCCTCCATCTTTTTCTTCCCATGATACGTGAATAAGCATGCCATCGAATGGCTGCCCATCATCATCGTAAATTACACCATCAAATTGTGCACTTTCAGGTGGTGCTGTCAATGCTAACCGATACACAAATTCATCAGCACGCACCAATCCAGAATTCGGGTCGACAAAATCTGCTCCATTTGCTGCACCTAATACGGATATACAAATAACAAAAATAGCGATTGAACGACCTATGGGGTGCAATTTCTTTTGAGGGATGTAAAGAGCTACATCACTCGTAGAAAACACAAGTGGTTGGTCTTCAATGATATCATCAAGATAATCATCGACTGGTGGAGTTTGCTCAACAACCTCATCTCCCACGGTCATGCTTACAACATCCTTCTATTTGTGTTCAATCGTGTGAGGGAATTGATGGAGCAGTTTCGCTAATTCTGATTCCGATATCCACATGTCAAAGAATAAGTGCTCATCATGTTCACTCCTGTGCACGATATAGCCGTTTGAATAAAGTGCATGAACTGCTTTTTGTCCCAGTCCATCAGATGAAATATTCACGATTATTGACTGTAACGAACCGAATAAATGTTGGAAGATTGAATGTCGTAATTCATCGATTCCTTGATGAGAAATTGAAGAAATGAAGTGGACATTTTTGAGTTGTTCATCCTCTATCCACCTACGAAGGAACGCAGTATGTTGAACCGATATTCTATCTATTTTGGTGAAGACAACCATAGTCGTGAACGATTGATCAAATCCTGTTTCTGTGAGCCTTTCATTAAGTTCGTTTTTTGTGGTCGTAAACTTTCTTTGGATTTCTTCGGGTTGGTCAGAGGCATCAATCAAATGGAGTAGTATTTCGCTTTCTAACGCCTCAGCAAAGGTTGATTTAAATGACGCTAAAGCGGCATTTGGTATATTATCAATAAATCCGATTGTATCCGCAATGAGAATTCTTGGATTTTTTTCCATTTGACCTAATGTCGGTTCAAGCGTTGAGAATAATTTGTCTTCAATAAGCACTTTTTTCCCGGACAATGCCCGGAAAAGTGATGATTTTCCAGCATTCGTATACCCTACCAACCCTACTGTATTGAGACCTTGCTTCCGCCTCTGTTCTCGTCGTAGTGCTGTGGAGTGAGCGTGTTTTCCTAATCGTTTTCTCAATGTCGCAAGTTCCCGATTGAGCGAGCCAATAATTGTCTGTAATGCCGTTGCACCTTCTCCACCATATCCTGCTCGTTCACCAGTGGTCTGAACGGATACGGCCTCACGTAGAATGGTGCGATCGGCCAATAATTTTGCTATTCGGACTTGGGTTCTGGCCTCAACGGATGATGCATGAGAGGTGAAGAGTGCGAGCAAAAGGCGGACTCTATCCCACACCTCGATGCCTAAAATTTGGTCGATGGCTACAAGTTGGCGAGGTGTCGCATTTGTGTGCAGTAGAATGAGGCTGACCTGTTTGTAAGCTCCAGATTTGATGTTTAGAGTTTCTTGGATGAGTTTCAATCGGCCTCCTCCAAAATAACTTGCAGGATTGATTTTACCTGGCTGAATCATTTTCTCAACAATTTGAATGCCCATTGTTGAGGCGAGATTTTCATACTCACTGGTATCTTCATCTCCTCGGACCAAAAGGAGGGCTTTCCTGCCTTCGTGATTGGTTCTACCTTCTCCTAGAAGGACGCCCCCGCTTCCTGCGATGACACTGCCATTCGCATTTGGGCCTTCCATGGAGGTACGAATGGTTAGTCTCATATCAGCCCACCCCTCAACCGCTTTCATGGCAGAGGTGCATAGTGCTGAAATTCGATGGATTGGGGCAAAAGAAATCGTGTCTTCTCTTGCAAGCACTCTGGATGGGCAGCCGTGTTCTTACACGATTGAAGACCATGGGGATGAAAGTGAAATTTCAATTGTCATTCAACATGAAAATTTACAATCATTGAGAGATATTGGAGATGATATCTTCATTTTACTCACAGAAATTCTTGAAAAATGAGGGTGCTGTATGGGCGATATACTTCTTGTTGATGGGTGGTGCAATCTATGTCACTGGCTCTCTAAATTTGTTCGAAAGCGGTTAACATCGGATTCGGATTTACAAATTCTTGCTATTGAAAGTGAAGAAGGTCAAACGACGATTTCAACTTTTTCCGAAGCCCATCAACGCGTTGACAGTGTCTATTTGGTTCGAAATGGTAAGACATTCATTCGTTCTGCTGCAGCAATACGGGTCTTGCTCTATCTTCGGTGGTACTACAAGATGTGGTTTCCGATTGTTTGGATAGTACCTCTTCCAATTCGAGACATCCTCTATATCATTGTGTCAAAATCGAGAACTTCTCTGTTTGGTTCGAGAAACTAATCGTCATTTGAATTCAAACGCCGCTTGCTTGGCATGAGGTACCAACGCAAGTCTGTGTTGAGTTGGGTTCCAATAAATTGCCCTTCTCGTTTGGAAATGTCTCGTTCTAATTTATCACGAATCGTGTCTAATAATTCATCCATTGAACCATGCATCAATAATTCGGGAGGGATGAGTGTCGTAAAATCGACAGGTTCCCTCGGTGTATCGAGGATTTTTTGGACGACTGCTCTCTCTTCATACGTATCAAATTCATCTGAGACGCCTTGAGAGACTTTGCTGCGAATATGTTGGTGCAAAGAGATCAATGCATCTCTTTGCTGGTCAAGTCGTTCAAGCGAGTCCGACAACTCATGAAGGACATCAAGGCCCTCAACAACACTCATTTTTCGACGGCCTGCGATAAATTCTGCAAGGGGGCGTCCATCGGATGGTAATTGACTAGATAGACGAATTGGGCTACCTTGCGGAAGTTTTCTCTTCTCGCATTTGAACATGTCTGGTGCAAGGTCGATTCGAATTGAGAATGATTTTTCAACAGAATAAATTGTTCTCGGCGGGCCCCCCTTCTCCGAGGGAACTCGGGTTGATTCCACAAGTCCCCCTCGTTCCATTTCCTTGAGGTGTTTCATCGTTGCTTGCTGACTAATTCCGATTAAGTCTGCCAATTGCATTGGATAATGTGGTTCTTTTACAAGCCGTTCTAATATTTCACGGCGGAGGGTGTTTTGCAACAGTTTGAGTGCGGTGTCTAAGTCGGTCATACTACTCAACTCTAGGTTACCTAGAGAAGAGGATGTTTTTGAACTCATCGAATCAATTCATTTCATCCCAGTCTTTCCAAGACGAAGTATTTTCATTCTTCTCAGGAGTTTTTCGTGATTTGGGTTGTTGTGAAGGCATTGGAGATTTTGATTCGATTGCTTGGGTTGGAACGCCCTCATCCCAACTTGCGATAGCGACTGCGTTTGCAGCATCATCCATGACCTTTTCATTATCAATTGGCCCTCCTGGATTGAAGTTTTGTGCTGATTCAATATCGCCCCTCATCAATGCATAAACTTGTTCAGTCGTCATGAGTTTGCCTTGTTGAACTTCTAAACTTCCATCTCTCACATCTGACTCTTGCTGTGGCATTTGTGGTTGATTGGCAAAGGGTGGAGCGATTTGCTGCTGTTGGGGCGGGAAATTCGTGAGTTCTTCTTGTATTTGTTGAGCGATATGAGGTGGTAAATTTTCGAGATGGACAGGATGACCATGTTGATTCATCAACACAACATTAGGATTTTTATTTTTAGAATTCGAGTACGACAAAATAAGACCCATTGGGAGAACAAGGATGCTTAAACAACACATTGAGAGGCCAATGACAAGTAGATTGTTGCTAAAGAATCCCTTTTGCATAGCATCGATTGAAATAAACCATGATTGAGTCGATGTGCAATCTTCTGGGCAGGTCACCTCTAAGAAATACGATCCCTCTTGAATTTCCCAGGAAGCCGTGGTCGAATATGTTGCAGAGGGTGATTGGGGTTGCCAGTCGAGTTTGCAACTTTTCTCGGATAATGATTCACCCGTAAGGTTTGAGCCATCAACTGCGGTCAATGTGACATTCAATGTCGATGAACCAGTGATTTGAACAAGGCGATAGCACCCTCTTTCGAGTTCAAGTGTCTCACCTTGTTCACCCGTAAATTCGACAACGTTGCTCGTCTGTGGATTGAAAATAGAATCGATTGATGAGCCTTGGCCCACCAATAAGAAAAACCCCAATACAGCAAAGATGACCCCGCCCAAAACGAGGCGCTTTGGCCAAGGAGAACTTTTGTCTTGGTTCGTGTTCTCCATGTGACTTCCAATTCTTACAACCTCTTTAATCTCATGTTATCGTCATAAAATTGATGCGATTAAAATGCTACAAAGCCCGAACATGAGAACAGCAATAGAACCATCGATGAATTTCCACGTCCTCGGTTGAGAAAGATGCGTTGAGATAGAGCGAGCACCATATCCAAGTGAAAAGAAGAAGATAAACGATGCAAAAGCAGCCCCTACCGCAAACAAATTTCGCTCTGTGCCAAGATACCTTGTTGATGCCCCGCCAATCAGAAGAATTGTGTCAAGATACACATGGGGGTTAAGCCATGTGAAAGCAAGTGTTGTTAAAGCGATAGAACCAGTGGATGTGGTTGTAGTATCGATGTTTAATGCTTCAGGATTTAACGCTGACTTGATGCGTAAACATCCGTAAATAAACATAAAGAGGGCAGCAAAACATGTAATGGCGAGTTTGGCGTCCTCAACAGAAGAGAGCCAAGAACCAAAGCCATACACGCCAAGATAAATCAAGGTCGCATCTGATACGGCACAAATTGAGCACACGAGGAAAAGGTGTGAACGAAGTAATCCTTGACGGATAACAAATGCATTTTGAGCCCCTATCGCAAGTATTAGACCGAAACTAAGGGCAAATCCTTCCACAAATGCTGAATACATTCATGTCAACCTAAACCCAATGCTGCTAGCTTTTCGGGCAGATAGGTCTCAGTCACGAAATCCAAACCATATTTTGCAAGCGATTGTTGCTCAGCTTTTTTACCGATGTCAAGCATCATGTTGATCTGTTCTTGCCACCATCCATCAGCAAAACGAGGGTCGCTTAACTCAGCCGTTAATGCCTCCTTGTCCTTTGTGGATAAATCATCACTCGGTAAATCATAAGCAATGATATCATCTGAAGTGATGCCGAGATATGTCGCAGAAGGTGTTGCAAGATACTCTGAAATGTGAGCTGTCTTAATTGCACCATAGGCTATCGAAGCAAAGATACGGAACGACCACGGGTCACCGTCAAGGAAAACGACAACTGGCAAATCCCATTCCTCGCTCATCCGCTTCATAATCCGTCGAGTTGACCGTGCAGGTTGTCCTTTGAGGTGCAATAAACCACAACGATATTGTTCATCAAATCCATTTTCAACTAGCCTATCGAACATACCACCAGTCTCAATGGCCATAATGAAATCGATATCGTGATGCATCAACTCTATTTTTTCTTCTTCGACATTGTATGGAACTCCATATCCTGAATCTCCTACATCATCTCGGGCGTTAATCTCCATCCATTGCCCTCGGCGATTTCGTTCCCGTAATGTCAAGTTTCCAATCATTCGAGCACCATCTTCTTCAGGCCTGAGTTTGAAATCTTCACGCAGACATCGTGTGACAACTTCGAGATCTTCTGCAAGATTATTTGATTCGTTTTGCGAACCAAATTTCCCTAATCCCCAACTTTCAGAAATGTAGTACATTTCACGAAGGGTAGATGATTTTTCTGCATCGATCATCTCTTCGATGAATTCAATGACGTGGAGTGCACGCAGCAATTGTTTTGCTGACCCTAAGCTCGTCGCATCTCGAATTGATTTTTTCTTACCATATTTGTACACGCCAAGTTTATTATCGAATCCAATGTTATTCTTTGTTCGCACTGGAAGCGTCATAGTTGGAGGCTCGCCTTTGACAATTTTATCATACATTTCAGCAACAACATCATGCAACGCTTCTTTTGTTTCTTCTACAGTTCTTCGAACAGCCATTATTCATCTCCTCCGAAAAGTGTTCGTTGGCCGGTGGGCGGCGGTGATTTAGGTGTGGGTATGTCATCATCTGGAATATCACCATCCTCGACATTACTCTCTTGTTGCTCATCCCCATCTTTGCTTTCTTGGTCAAGGTCATCATCTGATTCATTTGTACTCTGCTCTTCCCTTGTTTTCAAATCCTGTAAGATTTTCTCATCCATCTTTGAAGCCCCAATAATTTCTTGAGTACCTCGATAGAAGACATCCGTGTCAGTCCAATCTCCTCGTTCTAGATTGAGTAATGAGTATGTAATCGATGTGACCTCCCCGGGTTGTAACGTGTCTAATTTCCAAGCCCAAAGCCCGATGGTCTCCTTGCGGCCTCCGGTTTGATTTTCAGTTATCTCTGCTCCATCACGCTCAGGATAGTTCGCTAGAATAGTGTATGATCTCGCTCTCGTCGTGTAATTAAAAATTGTAATTTTCACATCGACCATCTTCGTTTCTTTATTCCAATTGGTTTCAGATTCTGCGATGACAGCCCCCATAATTCTGGTAATTGAGCCTGACAAATCGGGCACTGGGCGCTCAAGAATATTTGCAGATTTTTCAGCTATCGCTGGAATGATATCATTGACCAACTCAAATTTCTCTTGTGTTTTGGCTTTTTTCTTTTGTTTTTCTAGATGCTTACGTAAACCGCGCCCCATTTCGAGCATCGCTTTTCGCAATTCTTCAAACACTTCCTCATTATCTGCCACCGCTTCTTTAGCCTCAGATGTGAATTGAACATTGGTGCTTGCTAAATGGACCAAAAGGGCCGCCGGACCTTTTGGTATTCCTTTTCCACCAGCTTGGTCGAGCCCATACTGGCGCCAATCAACACTTTCAATGGCTTTGGTAAGCAAGCATCCTCCTTGTTGATACATGAGCGGTACACGATTAGCAAATCGTAGAATTTCTACAGGTTTGTCAGCGGCCATCCCATCACCAAAAATCAGGCCGACTTCTACTTGATACGGATTACCAGACGATACAGCAGGTGCTCGGGTCATTGTCGTTACGAACTTTGAATCAATCGTTTTTGACAACCCCTTTTTGATGAGAAGTTCTTCAATTGGCGAAAGACAGTTGGTTGGTGGATTGAGGAGTTTAATCTGTTTTCCTTGAAACAATCTATCACCCTGAAACGCTTCAAGAAGAGCACGAATTTGCTCTGGTGCCATAGAAGGAGGTTTTGTTTTTTCCTCGACTTCTGCAGCAGCGAGTAATTCCTTGGCAGCACGAACCGAAATTCCGCTGAAATTATTTCTCAAAAATATATTCATCTTCGAATCTTTTGATTCTCGAAGCATTCGTTGTAGTGCACCAAGTTCGATGCCATGAGGATGGGGTTTAATCGCTTCAACCTTGGTTGGTAAACGTTCTGTAACCCTTGGCCAGTGAAATGTCTCACCGTCAGGGTCAACGTAGGTAATGTCTGCATGAGGATTGACAATACTCGTCATTCGCAAGTATTGCCAAACGCTTTGCCTGCCTTTTTGGTATTTCCCTTTTAATCGGGTTCGAACTTCTAACCCATGTTCTTTTGGCTCACCATCTCGACCCATCCATATTTCTCTATCTTCGCCTTCCTTGATGGCTTTGTTTGCCCGAGTATCCAGGCCTATTTTGACGATTGATGCTGTAGCCTCTGACTTTATTTTTGATCGGACATGGGTCTTTCGTCCCGTTGTTAGTTGACTATACATTACAACGCCCGTGATACCTATGCCTTGTTGACCACGGGATTGTCGAATCGCATGAAATCTTGAGCCGAAGAGGAGTTGACCAAACACCTTCTCGATGCTCTTTTTTGGAATGCCGGGCCCATTGTCTTCAATCAAGAGTTCAATGATATTTTTCTTATCATCAACTTTTGATATTTGGATGAAAATTTCTGGTAAAATTCGTGCTTCTTCACAAGCGTCAAGGGCATTGTCAACAGCTTCCTTCACCGCAGTAATGAGAGAACGTACGGAGGAGTCAAAACCCAAAAAATGCTTGTTCTTTTCAAAAAATTCCGATATCGCAACTTGTTTTTGTTGTGAGGCGAGGCGTTCCGCTATTCCCATGATTCTTCCTCCTGGTGCTCCTTTGTCATCACAACGTTGGGCCAGTAGTACAACGGACAGCGGCACAACCCATCTTAAAATATCATCGTAAAATGATATTGCAGAGCCACATTTTTACAATGTGAAGATGAAGTTCACATCGAATTATGCGAATAAATCGTCAACCCAAGAAGTGATTTTACCAGTGAACGCACTTGCTGCGACAGTAAGAGGGCTTGCAAGGTAAAGTTTTCCTGGCCCAGAACGGCCTTGGAAATTTCTGTTGATTGCTGATACTGTCACCTGATTTTCGTCTGTAGAAACACCCGGGCCTGCACCAATACAAGCACCACATCCGGGGTCGATGATTTTTACACCAACATCAAGGAAAAGTTGATGCCAGCCATTCGAAACTGCGACATCTTTGACATGTTTGGACCCATACTGAATGTAAAATTCGACGTCACCGTTGACGATTAAACCAGCATTTTTTGCAGCAAGGCATACTTGTGCATAATATGCAATGTCATCGATTTTTCCAGCAGTGCAAGAACCTCCATAGGCAATATTGATTGATACCTCCCCTATGTCGGAAACATTTGCTCCATTCGTGGGGTCACTTGGGATGCCTTTGTCCGGGTCTCCTGGGTGAGCGACCATGGGTACGATGTTGGACAAATTAATTGTGTGAATTCCTCCATCGTACTGGGCTCCTGTATCGGCTGTGATGATTTTTCGGGACTGCTCTTCGCGAGACAGATGTGGTTGTGATGCAAGCATCCAGTCGAGCAGAGCATCATCTGCTTCACAGATTCCTGTCCTTCCTGAGCATTCAGTCGCCATATTGCATAGGGTTGCACGTTCGTCGATAGATAACGATGCAAGGCCCGGACCACCAAATTCCATGCTTCGATTAAGGGTCAACTCTTTGCGTGCATGGTCTGCTAAAATGTAGAGAATGACATCTTTTGCCGTACATCCTGGGTGAAGAGTTCCCACGAGTTCAAAACGAATTGATTCTGGAACCTTCACGAAGGTGAAGCCGGCGCTGATCAAATTTGCATATTCAGTGGCCCCGACACCCCAAGTAAGAGCGTTTGATGCCCCGCCCATGCATGTGTGCGAGTCTGTTGCCTGAATGAAATCACCAATTTCAATGAATTCTTCTCGTGCGACTTGGTGACAAATGCCCGGCGAGATGCCATCGATTGCTGAGTAATCTCGTACATCTGTATGGACTTGAAATTCTTTTTGTAAACGACGAAGTGTTTCGACCTTATCCATAAATGGAACAAATTTTGGGTTATGATGAGCATACAAAAGATGGTCTTCAAAAACAGCAAATTTTGCTGGATTTGGCAGCGTATATTCTTCACCATATTCCTTTGCTAAGAACTCATGAACCTGTGCAGTTGTGAATTCATGTGAGTAACCCCCTTGAACTTCAGCGATGACCGGGTCGCCTGGTTGAACGCATTGCCCTTCCAATTGTCCAACCAGATTGTTTGCAATGATTTTTTCTGCCATCGTCATAGGTCGGGATGGTGTCGAAATTTCGGGAAGTTGAATCGTATTGTTTTTGAGTGCTTGGGCGAATTGAAACAAGCCTCCATGCTCGAGAATGAGTTTTGTGACGGGGTCATACCGGTTGGTGAATTCCTCGAGGGGTATTTCTTCATCGTTTTGAAGTCGTTTTAGGATTTCATAATCACCCATAAGTTGACCCAAATTGATGTTATTTCGTTCATGTATTGGGGCAAAAGATGCTGCTATGACGATTCGAATACCAGCCCACCGTTCACATTGAGCTGCTGTTTCTCGACTTGATCCAGTCCCCTTGCGCTGACCAGAAACGATAACTTCGAAATTTCCATTTATCAGTGCTTTTTCTGAAAACACTCGCAAACCGTTGTGCATTAAGCCAGCATATGCATTTTTCGCAATATCTTCGGGCCGATGGTCAAAACAAACCCAAGCAGGCGTCATGACGTCGGTATTGATATCATCGAGAAGATCTTCCATTCGCAAGTCTTCCATTCGAAGATTCAAGCCATCATACAACTGTTTTCGAATCAAATCCAAATCTTTGGTAAGAAAGAGAACTCGTTTTCCGGGGCTGAGGCGAATTGTGTGCGGCATAGTGCGTTGCTCCATTCCATCCCCATGCCACTGGAGGCCCCTCCCATGTTTAACCCGTTCGGCTTTGATGAAAGATGAATTTGAAAAAATCATTTGCTGTAAAATGAATATGATTATTAAGTCAACATGAAAAGTTTAAATATGCTTTCTTTGGGGGAAATAATGTTCCTTTGGAACATAGGGATGTGAAAATATGGATAACCAACAAGTCGAAGATATCGTAAAATGCAGTGATTGTGGAAGTCGGTCTCTCTCTCGAGACGAAACTCGTGGCGAGGTCGTTTGTAATGACTGTGGCCTCGTTCTTGAAGACAATGTCATTGATCAAGGTGCAGAATGGCGTGTTTTCTCACCCGAACAAGGCGATCAAAGAGCAAGAACTGGGGCTCCTATGACCGTCATGCTTCACGACAAAGGTCTGTCCACTGACATCGATTGGCAAAACAAAGATTACTCTGGGAAAACGATCAATTCAAAATACAGGTCTCAATTCTACAGAATGAGGAAATGGCAAAAGCGAAGCAGAGTTTCGAACGCAACAGAAAGAAATCTTGCTATGGCCCTTGCTGAACTTGATAGAATGGCAAGCAGACTTGAACTTCCAAAGACTGTTCGCGAGGCAGCCGCTGTGAATTACAAGAAAGCTGTTGATAAGAGATTGATACGCGGTCGCTCAATAGAAGGGGTTGCGGCTGCATCTCTCTATGCTGCATGCAGACAATGTGGTGTTCCTCGAACACTCGATGAAATCGGCCAAGCGTCGCGAACTGGTCGAAAAGAAATTGGTCGAACATACCGATTTATGGTCCGAGAGTTGAAAATGAAAATTATGCCAACAGGGCCAGAGGATTACATTTCCAGATTCTGTTCAGGCCTCGGTCTCGATGCAGAAGTTGAATCAAAAGCACACGAACTCATCAAAGCTGCACAGGAAAAAGAATTGACGAGTGGTCGGGGACCTACAGGAATCGCTGCTTCAATCATCTACATTGCTTCAGTGCTATGCGGAAAGAGAAGAACTCAACGGGAAGTTGCCGAAGTTGCGGGTGTGACAGAAGTTACGATTCGAAATCGATACAAGGAATTGATTCAAAACCTCAACATTGAACTCGACATCTGAGTGGTCTTTTGTTTCCCATTGAATAACTTTGGTGGGTGAAATGTCCAAAGCCCGAAAAGAATTGGTTGAATCAATTTTTGAATTGGTAGCAAAAAAACTGGTTGAAGCCCTTGAGTACGGCACAACAAAATGGCCGCTTCCGGGCCCACCCGTTCAGGACCCTGATTTTCCAGCAATTCATCCAGCTGCCCCACATGACCTTTTTTCGCTAGGTCTCGGGATTCTAAATCTCGATAAAGGGATGTTTGAACGTCATCTCATCAATGTCGTTGAACGACTTGTTCCCTACCGGATGAATTTAACTGATGACCCGTTTGAAGTTCACAATACATGGCTAAAAAGGCGTCAAGAAGATGTTGCAGATCGTTTGATGTTTCATATCGCTACCGATTGGTTGGCTGAAGCATTTGATAAATATGCACCTAATTCGGATAAGTGGTGGCTCAGTGTTGCACTTATCGATGGATTGTGCACAAAACCTCATGGATCTGCTGTTCACGAAGGATATCATTTGCTTGAGTCAATCGCCCTGGCTGAACGACCTGGTACATGGCACACTCAACCAGATGTTGGACCACAACATATGGAATGGAATCCTAATGCTGTCGTCCCTCGGATGACCGATGTGATTGCACATGAAGAAGGTGTAAAAGCCGCTCTCTGGATTCTCGAACGTTTGGAATCAGACAATGCTGAACGTCGGTTACTTCTTATGGAATGGGTGCGGTTGTTGATGGAAAGACCACCGCTTGTCGGCCCTCTCAACTTACCAAATATTTTGTTGAGAAGAAGTGCCGATTCAAATGTTGAAGTTGTATCAAAGGTAATTCTATGCTTGGCAAAAACCATTGAATTTGATCCTGAGTTAGGTCTTGAACTCGCTGAACGGCTCCATCAAAGAGATGAAACCCTCATACAACGAGGTATGGCTGATGTTTTGACTAGAATGTTTAGAAGATTGGGGTGGAAGGCACATCCGTATCTACAGGATATGTTGAAGTCAACTGATGAAGGTGTCTTAGCAGCAGCGAGTTCAACCGTTGGTGATTTAAAATATCTCGACAAAGACACCTGGGCAGATACGATTCAATCTCTAGCCTCACACCCAACTCCTATCGTACGTCGAAATCTTGTTTCAAATTTGAGAGATTACATTGAATTTGATCCTAAGGACCGAAGAAATATCGTTCCCGTTTTGTGGATGGATGGCGATGAAGTCGTACGAACTCGATTGCGAGAACTTCTTCTTCGCATGGAGGAAATTGCACCGCATCATTTTGCTCAAAAAGTTCAACAACTCACGGACCTCAATGCTGATTTGAATCCACTCTGGGAGCCGCTAGAAATGAGGAAACCCGGTGGAAAAGACAAGTGGTTGGAATGGCTCAAAGATGGTGGCGATATACCGCATCATCAGCAGAATTCATCTCATGTTTCGTCGATGGAAGTCCCTGAAAAACTGCCTAAACTAGATTCGGCTCTCGAAGTCCTCGACCAAGACCTAGGATTTCTCGATGACTGAACTATTCTTCTTCAGATAGAACACCTAACGTCAGATGTACATATGTCGCATTGAGCAGTGCAAGACAGCCAATAAATGTCAATAGAAGGCCAGCCGGTGCGGGAAATGTTTTGCCAATTGGCGTTATTTGCAAGATTTTTGTTATTGATAGCATACAACATCCAAACAAGAAAACACTCCATTTCGTTTTTTGTGGATTTTTCCACATAGTTTGACTTGGCACAATACCGAATCGACCAAAGACTATCCCATACCATGCAAAATACAAGCATGCTAATCCTCCTAATCCTATAACACCCCGAGTAAATGAAGGCGAATTCCATGGCCCCGAAATTTGAGCGTCACTGATGGAAAAAAGAACGCCGATGAAGCCAAAAATGGCGAGGGCCAGAATTACTTTATTTTCCCTCATTGAGATTCTGAAAGAGCCTATATTTGAAAGCCTATTCATTCTTGAGGGAACCATGACGGGTGTTTCTCACGGCATTATTGTGGCGGGAGGCATTGGGTCTCGGATGTTTCCTGCAAGTGCCTATGTCCCAAAAGAAATGTTACCCCTTGTTGATATTCCAGCAATTCTTCATCTCATTTTTGAGGCAAAGTTAGCAGGTGTGGAGGTCTTGCACATCGTGACATCGCCGAATAAAAATCTAGAGGTGATTCTTGATGCTACTGAGTTGAAACAATACAGAGGAAAAATGGATGAGCAGTTCTTTGATGCCTCCAATGGTGTTGATATTCAGTTTCATGTTCAACATCAGCCAAAAGGCTTTGGTGATGCTCTGATGCAAGCCCTACCGTTTGTCGAAGGTCCATGTTTAGTTCTGCTTGGAGATAACATTCTTCTCGATCGACATTCATCAACTGAACATTTTGAGCCGTCGACGGCAAGCATGCAATTGGTCAATACATTTGCCAAAACAAATGAGCCCACAGTGGCACTGTTTCGAGTTAAACCCGAAGAGGTTGAACACTATGGCATCGCCAAAGTTGAAGGTAGCAGAGTGGTTGAAATCATTGAGAAACCAAGTCAACATGATGCTCCTTCGAATCTCGCCTTGTGTGGCCGCTATATCTTTACACAAGACGCTATGAAATTGTTGCAGAGGTATTCTCACGAAGAATTTGGTGAATTGCAGACGATTGAAATGCAAAAACATTGGATGAAAGAAGGCCGATTGCATAGTCACTGCTTTGACCAAATGGCATGGTACGACTCTGGATTGCCTCTTGCGTGGTTAAAATCACAGATAGACCATGGTTTGAGAAGGGTTGATTACAGGGACGAACTATTGGGCTGGCTGAGGGAAAGAATCGGTTAACGTTGGCCTGGTTTCCAAAAACTCAGCGGCTCTGGTAATTCGCCAGCAGCCTTACGACTAGCGATATGGTCTGCTCTTTCGTTCCAACGATGTCCACGATGTGCTCGGACATGCTGCCATTCAAGTGGCCTCATCTCACTTACCTCATTCCAAAGTGACTGAACATGACGAACAAGTTGAACATTCGCTGAAGGTTTCCATTTGCCACATGCTAAATTACCAGCGTACTGTGAATCGGTTCGAATGATGGCTGAATCAGTACCACCTTCGATGAGAAGCCAGCGTAATGCCTCTGCAAACGCGGTCAATTCAGCGGTATTGTTTGACCCAACCTCGGCTCCAATAAACTCATGTTCATCAGAAGATGTGATGACCATTCCTGAAAATTCATGGAAAAGTTCGCCTGTTCCTTTTCCTAATCCAGAATCACCAGTGACGATAACTACGCCCCACGCGGCAGGCGTTTGGGCAGTGACGTTTTGATTTTCTAAACATGAACCGTCGACATACAGGCTCCAGTGGTTGGAGCTTGACATCTTCACTCGCCAATTTCTGATTTGTAAGCAGCAGCATCCATGAGTGTTGATACTTGGTCTGGATTTTCGAGTTCAATTTTAACGATCCAGCCTTCACCGTAAGGATCTGTATTCATCAATTCAGGAGCATCGTCAAGTGCATCATTCACCTCGGTAATGACTCCAGCAAGTGGTGCAAATATTGGTGATGCGGATTTTACAGATTCAACGATAGCAAATTCGCCCATGTCTTCTACGGCATCTCCGGACACTGGTAATTCAATGTAAACAATGTCTGTGAGCATTTCTTGTGCATGGTCTGTTATTCCTAACGTAGCAACATTGCCATCCATTCGAATCCATTCGTGTTCTTTTGTGTAATACAATCCTTCTGGCACATTGCTCATTTGCTCACCGTTCTAGTGGACAGGCTCCTAATTCAAGAATTCACCGATGTGAAAATTAGAGTGGCTGGGTGCAATGAGGGCACATTGTCCATTCGGGCTCAACCGATTGCTGGCATGATCTGCATCTCGTAGGTTGCAATGGAGGGGTCGGTTCATTCATGACAACAGAATCATTGATGTGTGTATCGCCTACTTTTCCAATGTTCACTGTTGTCCCCTTGTCCTTCTCGAGATACGTTTGACGTATCCTTGCGGATTCCTCAAACATTCCTAATTCAAAATAGGCTTCTGCTGCCTTCTCAAAATTTCGAGCTTTTTCTAAATTCATTGCGTAATTAAGTTTGAATTCAGGAGTTAATTGAGTTGGGCGTTGAACCTGTTGTTGTTGGGCTTGGGGAGCGTGGTGGTGATGATGAATGACTTGTTGTTGAACAGGTTGAGAATTCAAAACCTGTTGTTGTTGTACTCGTGCAAGTTGAACTTTATACCTGGCTTGCTGCTTTTTGTATTTTGAATCACCAGTAAATATCAATACCATCATAAGCAGTATTCCACAACATGAAAGACCATTGAGCGATATAAGTGTGGGATTATCAGTACCACCATATCCTCCTAAATATGTGATAAACCATAGAATTGCTAAAATTTTCAACGCTTTCTTGTATCCTTTTGTGGTTTGCTCGGGTGGGAGAAGAATGCCCGAGGCCATGATTAGATGAGAATTGATTAGTTTTTGACTATTTTCATTCTTCGCCTTCCGCAAGTTCTGAAGTGAGTACTGTGGCTTCTAATTCAGCCCAAGCATTGCTTACTCGTTCATACTTTTCTTCTTCATGAAACTCCGATTGTATTCGTTCAGATAACTCTTCTAACGATTCATTTGGAAAGAGTGTGGATAATGGACCAACGCCTTTGCTGGTTACATACGCTAAAATCAGACAAACAATACCTGAGATGAGAATGAGGTGTCCGGCGCTAACTTCAGTGACCGACATCCTATTCTGTTGGAGGGCAAATCCTGTTGCGAGGAGGAGCCCCACACCTAAGCCGCCCAAGAGATAGGAGGCGGCCTTGTGGGGTGCGTGCATAAGCAGCGATGGAGCATTGGAACATCAAGCCATTGGTAATTTGGCCTCAGTATGTTTCTCTCATCAATTTATGAATTTTGTAAGGGAGGAGGGCTCGATTTACTGGCGTTACTTCGAGTATTCTACCATCATCTCTTCGCCGGATATCTTGAAGCAAAGGGTGGCGACTCTTTTTGTGAAGGGTGAGTAAGGTCGGCATGTCAACTTCAAGTGCCTCACGAACCGCATTGACAAATTCTTCAGATTCAACCGAAAATTTACCAATTTCATCGATGACGAGGACTTCACATTTTTCATGTGCGTATGTTATGGCAGGAACTGCAACTCTAGCTAATGATTCAAGGTCAAGACCGAAGCCTAAGACGCGAAGCCTTGAGTCGATGTCTCTGTGAGCGATGATACCTTCTTCTTTGGAAACAATGTCAATAATTTTGTATCCGAGACGTTCGCCATTTTCGATAAGAGGTTCGGTTTGAACACCGCCCATAATCGGTTTTTCAATGATGCCGGATCGCATCTCAATCTCTCTGGTTCGCTCTTCAACAAGCATTTCAAGAACCCTTTCCATGACCGCAGATTTACCACTTCGGGGTAATCCTGTAATGCCAATTTTTGGATGAATTCCCATCTTGTATCACCAATTTTTAGAACGACGCCTTATTCCACTCTCTTTAACCATTTAAAAATATGTACATATTATGGCACTTTCAGACTACAAAACGGAAACCATTTAGGAAATCATTTCCTCATTGCGAATCAGGTTTCACCATTTCACCATTTAAGTCGAGAGGGAGTGTTTCCAATTCATAATTATTGACATTGTTGTTTGCAGCCCATGCTCGCGCCCACTCATCAAGGTCATTATCGTTCAAATGATCGCACAACCAATTCAATGCATTGTGCAAATTGCCGTGTTCGTCAGTGAGTCGCTTTTCGATATCTGAATGAAGTTCAATATGATTGACACTGTTGCCCAAGACACAGTTTGCTGGAATGACCGCCCACCTCAAGCGACGCTCTTGATGGGCATTGACAATTGCTTGGCATGCGAGTCGCGGTCCCTGGTGTGTTGGCTGTTCACCTATCCACATAGCGAGTTGACGTTCACTTGCTCGGGATGGAATGTCTGTTCTAAATGCAGGATGGCGAATGAATACTTGCCCGGCATCATCTTCATGGAAATGTACTCCGCGAATAAATGGGTGACTTTCTCTTCCTTTTACCCACGTCTCAATGCTTTTGGAGTTTGAAGTTTGGTCTATTTCTCCCACTCGAACTCGGACATGTTGACCATTTGTGGTAAGGACATGCTGGTCATCGTTGAGGCGGGGCCGTGTTGCAAGTTTGTCAAGAACTTCAAGTGTATATTTTCTCTCGATTCTGTCACGGGGGAGGCGTGGAACTGCCCAAGTGTTTCTTGCCCATTTCTTCCATCTTGTCTCTTCCATTTGGAATGAGGGTACTCTCGATGAGAGCCCGTCGCCTTCCTTACGCAAGTCTGAACGTGTAATTGGACCTCGCAATGTGAGCGAAACTGGCGTTTCTTTAGCATCAATACCGAGGACGACAACGCCTTGTGTCATGCCTGGAAACAGAAGATTTGCTTCTTCAATACACCAAACATGATGCCATGCATGTTCATTCACAAGAAGTTCTCGAAGTGGGTGTGATGACTGTTCTCTCAGAAGACTATCGGGAGCAATGAGGCGTAGCCGACCTCCTTTTTCCAGTATCTGTAGGCTTCGCTCAATGAACAGTCTGTACAGGTTAACATTGCCTCGCATTGTAGAAAACCGTGGTTTATCGTCATCAACGATAGATCGTAATTGGTCCCCCAGTTCCTTTCTGAGTTTACTTCCGTCGTCTTGTCCACGGAATCGGTCCTTGATTCTCAACCACGGTGGATTTGTGAGAACGAGTTGAGGTTCACAATCCCAGGGCCAATCATCTTGCAACGCATCCCCTTCTTTGACGCCTGTGTCAAGCAAAGTCTCCATTTCTTTTCGTGAAATTTTATTTGGCTGTTCAGCACCAAAACTCACAAGTTCCAATCGGATTGCTTCGAGTAACAGGCGTCGCTTTGTGCTTTGTACAGCTAGAGGGTCGATGTCGAGCAATTGTATGTGCTCGAAAAATTTGCGTGTGTCTTGCTTCCTTGTTTCAGGCGGGCTGTCTTCGTGAATTTCCGCGTGTCGCCGCATGAGGCGGGCATGGAACAATCCGCCTCCTGCTGCAGTATCAGCAATTGGTAGAGGGATGCCGCTAATCGTGCGCCGATTATTATCGACTTGTGCTTGTTCATCTTCGTTGTCGACGGCTTCTTCTTGGGCCGAAGGTGGCAGATTCAGATTTTTGACATGTTGACGGAAGCCGGGTGGTAAATTTGACATCAAGAAATTATTTTGTTGAACTGGTTTTTTTGGATGAACGAGAGGTTCGCGTAATTCAGATGCAATTATTGCATCGGCAAGACGAGGGGGAGTTGGATGAGCGCCTCGTGGGGATCTTCCATCAGACTCAGCATCGTGACGAGCAAGTAAATGGTCAAGGACATGGCCAGGGTCAGTAAGAAGATTCGCCGGTAGTGTTGGCCAGTCTTCAGGCAACAACGCTGCGATTGGTTGAAACGTTCGGAGTGATTTTTCCCAGGTTTCAAGCCAGATTTCAATCTGCATATTTCTATCTTCTAAACATCGGTCCAGTCTAGCGTACCATCCACTTACTCCGTTCTGCAAAAGTCCCCCACCAAACAGAGCGGAAGGCTTTCATGGTTTGAATGTAGCCCTTCGTAAAAGGTTCATTTTTGGCTATTTTTAGAGATAAATTTTTTATATTCACTATTCCATTTCCACCCTGATTTTACCCAGTCAAATACCTTAGACAAGTCTTCATCTGACATGTCAATCTTCGTTGCTATCTCACGAATACACGCAATCTCAGATTCATCATATTCCCCATCAATTGATGCTACGATAATTGCATCTCGAAGTGCAAAATGTAAAAGTTCGTCCGAGACATTATTCAGAAGTTCGCCGAGGGATTTTGGACTCTCAAACCCCTGCCGAATCTCGTCTCTTTGGTCTGGAGGAATGAGACATTTGCCAATGTATCCTTCTATCGCTTGAACCTCTTCTCTCACAAGAGTGCCGTCAACGGCTGCAATGTGAACGAGAATGTGGCCGTAAGATAGTCGTTCATTCAATGGGAATAAACCGACTGGATCGGGGAACATTCTTACTCCTCAAGGGAGTTGAGAAGTTCGTATCCTTGTTTCATCCATTTGTATCCTTTGACAGTCCACTCAAGAAGTAAGTCAACCGCCTCCTCTTTGAGGCCCAAATGCTCTGAGATTTCTTCAAGTACATCCCGCTCATCTTCGTCGACATTACCATCTGCTGCTGCCATGAGAACTGCATCACGTAATGCAAGCTTACCCGCCTCGCCGTGCAAATCCTCAAGGCATTCTTCAAGTGATGGTGGATTCTTGAGTGCTGCCCGTATCATGTCTCTTTGATTCGGGGAGAGAAGTGCAGTCCCTAGCCTTTGTTCGAACATTGCCATTTCATCTACGGTTAATTCGTTATCAATACGGGCAATAAAAGCAAGCAATTTGGCATAGGCAAATCGTTCTTCACGGGGTAGTTTGTGTACGGTATCAGGTAGCATGAGAATACGCGCGACTTTATGCTTCAAGAACTCAGCGGAAGATTTTAGCAAAACGGCATTATATTCAAGCCATGTTTCATTTTGCAAAAGATATGCCCCAAGACGAAATTCAAGTTGATATATGGACGAAGAGGGGTTGTTCAGCATGCACTCAAGCAAAACAATTCTTTTATTCGAGAAAAATTCCATTCAATGAGCATAAACTTTCAAACGACCCTGGTGTGCAAATGTACTTCCAACAACAAACGAACAATGCAAAAACAGTTCCTCAGATTATCATCAACGGCAATCGTATTGGAGGATTTGATGATCTATTAAATCTTGACAAAAAAGGAAAATTGAATCAAATTATTCAACCCCAATCACAAAAACGTAAATTTTCATTTTTTAAGAAAAGAATATGATAAAGTTGTATGATTTCGTACACAAATTCAAATGTCTGCTTGTCTTGTTTGAAACATGCAGCAGAAAAATGTGCTCGGAGAACATATTGCTGAGTGTTCTTGCAAACCATTAACTGGATGGTACCGAGATGGCTTCTGCAACACTGATTCATCCGACCGAGGTTCTCATACCGTATGTTGTATCGTCACTGAGGCTTTTCTCGAATTCGCTCGTGGACAGGGGAACGACCTCATTACGCCGGTTCCTCAATTCAATTTCCCTGGACTAAAGCCAGGTGATTCATGGTGTGTATGTGCGGCCACATGGTTATCAGCAGTTCAGCAGGGAGCCGCATGCCCTGTTGACCTAGAGGCAACAAATGAACGTGCCTTGGAAATTATTCCTCTTGCATTATTGGAATCGTATGCAACATAGACCCCTTGACATGTTTGAAAATGAGTACCCTCATACTCAACCATGTCACCGCCCCCCACAGCAGAACATTAAGTAATGCAATTAGTCGAATGTCAATGGTTAGAATCTCTAAGAATTCCACATATGTCCACGTGGAGCCTAACATCCCTATGATGTAGAGAATCGCAACCATTGGAATCGTTTTTTGAATTGGCTCTGTTGTATCAAACGTAAACCAACGATGAATGTAGTGAGCAATGTAACTTGTCAAAATCCAAGATACTGCCCAAATAAACGGCGCAAATGAATCCTCAACAATGGCATAGAATATTTCGATGAATATCAAAAAAAGGAGGGTGTTAAATCCGCCAGCTAAGCCAAAGCGCTGAAGGGAACCTTTTGCAAAAAATTGATTGAAGAGTGGAAACATATCATTCATCGAGTTGGTGTATCATCTGCGGATTACGACACATCATCATCCGTTGTGCGGAGGTTTCGATACAAAATTGTGCTCATCAAAATGGCCCCACGCTGACTTTCATGGTGTATGGGAGGTTTCGAAGATTATGATGTCTTCTCTATTCGTCATTCTTTTGGTTGTTATTTGACATCAGCCGGGCAACGGCACCGTCCTCAGAATTTTTCTCAAACCAATCTGTTCGTAGCAAGTCGCCGAGTCGTTCGACCCCTGCTTCAATTAAATCAGCGTCATTCTTTTCCGCCTCCTCCCAGCGAATTTGAGCTTCTTGGGCATATTTTTGATTTGCTTCCTCAACGATTTTTTCTCCAACTTGCAGTGGCCCATCCAAGCCATCATACGTCGATGATGATCGAATTGCATCCCGCCGGTCAACATTCGGTGATAACGTCGCTTCTTCTTTTCCCCAAGAAGGCCCTTTTTCATCTGAACCTCGTTGCATTCGAGGTGAAATTGATTCTGGTGTTTGGAAATGCACTTTTGTAAACGCTTGGTACAAAAGATCCGCTTCTTCATCGGTTTGGACAGATTCTCGAACAACATCCCAACTTGAATCAAAATCAAGGAGAATTTTTTCAAGTTGGATGACTCTCTTTTTCTCGGATATATTCCAAATAAAAATTTGGAGGAAGACGGTAATCAGTTGGAAAAAAAGAATCATCATGAGATAGAATCCATCAATTGAAAAGAGGGTGAGGACAAAAAATATGAACGCTGTGCCGGTCATTGTAAAATGAAATATCCAAAATAATATCGATTTGAAAGGAGGTTGTATTGGATAAAGAAGTTGAGAAATTTCTTTGCTCATGTTCTCTCATCGCCAATAATTTTCAGTAAATTTTGTGTTGTCTTTTCGTCAATTTCTTCTGGACGAGTCCAACCTAATTTTTTAAATCCTAAATCGAGATTATATTCAATGGATTGGCGTTCCCTGTCAACGCTGAATGAAAGGAAGACAAAGAGAAGTAATTCAACCCCAACGATGAGTGTAAGGTTGAATCCTTGGAAAAAGGCCACGACGCCGATAACAAGTAGTGATAAAACAACGATGATGAGACGTTTTCGTAATCTTTTCGATGTGTCAAGTGCATCCAGAATGCGTTGTGCATGCTCTTTTTTCCCCAACTCAACCAACCTCAAGAAATGTAGATTCTGGAAAATCAATCGTTTTTACTATCATCAAAATCATTCAAAATGAAACAATCATCATCAATTTCAATCAATTGACCTGTGGTTAGAAGGAAGTCAAGGGCTTCTTCGGTTTCATCGGCACTTAAATTATGACTTTTTGCTTGATGTATTATCGTTTCAATCGTTGCGAAGGATTGTCCTTTAGCAATACTTTTTTCCACACCCATGAGAATGATTTGACATGATATTGCTAAGAGCGGGTCATCAAAATTTGTATCGGGGTTCACATCAACAACCATATTTACAAAAGCAGATTCTGAATCATGTTCTTCTGCCAATTGTGCTCGGTCAGAAAGTCGTGTGAATGTACTATGATCATCGACATCAAAGCAGTCAAAGAGGTTCTTTTGGTAAGGGTCTTCGGTTTCATTTTCTGGAAATCGGCGGGCTAAATCCTGAATCCTATGGAGGCGTTGTTCCGCATGCAATCGTTCTTTTTCCAAATCACATTCGATTAATTCCATCTCCATAAGTGCCTTTTCAGCAATCCAATCGAAAACATTCCAGTCGGGCTGAATACCGAGCATGATGTCATTTAATTGTTGGATTTCAAGTGGCAAATCGTCAATCTTCACACTAGATTTATTTTCATGGCTCTTGTGTTCGGACATACTTGGCTGTGCGTATTGACAGCCTATCAAGCCTCCCATGTATTTCCTCTCAATTATTTCAATTGGAGAGAGCAAGACTGTTCATCTACATGTCTATTTTGATTTTCCAGTGGAAATAGGGGGGTTTACCATGCAAGACCATCACAATACACAGGGGTTTTGTTCATGTATGGGATTCTTTTGGCCAAAATCATGAGCGACTATCGTGTTGCAATTCTCCCAGGTGACGGAACTGGAAGAGAAGTGGCGGTGGAGGCTCAAAAAATACTGCAAACTATTGAGCAGCATACCAATTCAGGTTTTGAACAAACTGTGATTCCCTGTGGTGGACAATACTACAAGGAAACTGGTAAGGAATGGGAGGAAGGCTCGTTTGAGTTCTGTAAAGATGAGGCTGATGCGATTTTCCTTGGAGCAATTGGTGCACCTGGCGTACGTTTGGAAAACGGTGATCTTGCAGGAGGTTCAGTCATTCTTGGGTTGCGAAGCGGTCTTGATTTGTATGCAAACATTCGGCCAATCAAACTCTACGAAGGGGTTCGACACAAAATTCATGGCGAGTTCACGCAAGTTTGGAAACCCGGCATGGTCGACATGACCATTCTTCGTGAAAATACTGAGGGTTTGTACCACGCATTACTTCGGAGAAGTGCCGATAGAGCCTTGGGTCGTGCTGAATATGAACCACCCGCAATGGACTTTCCCGGGATCGATGGTGAAGTAGCATATGATGCTCGACCAATTTCGCAAAAGGGCTCTGAACGATTGATTCGAATGGGTTTTGAGATTGCAAAAACAAGAAATGGGGCGCCTGCTGACGGTGCACATCGAGTGACTTGTGTCGATAAATCGAACGTCACACGTGGTTGTCAGTTGTTTCGAAGAGTATTCACAGAAATTGCTGAAGAGTATCCAGGAACTGAATCAGATTATGGATACATCGATGCATTCACACAATGGTTGACAAGGAATCCTGAACATTATGATGTTGTTGTTACCTCAAACATGTTCGGCGATATTGCCACCGACCTTGGTGCAGTGTTGCAAGGCGGTATGGGCATGGCTGCTTCGGGAAATGTTGGTGACGCCCATGCATTCTTTGAACCAGTCCATGGTTCATCTCCAAAACATGCAGGTAAAAACAAAGTGAACCCGATTGCATCAATAAACTCCATTCAAATGATGATGGATTACCTCGGCAGGAAGCACGGTGATGATGATTTGCTTCGTGTTGCAAATTGCATTGACCAAGGTGTTGCTGACCATCTCAAAGAAGGAAAAGAACTCACCTATGATATCGGTGGCTATGCTTCTTGTAGCCAAGTTGGAACATCAATTGCAACTCGACTAGCAGATTTGCTGGATGAAGAATTCTAATCCTTCTTCTCACCTTGACGAATCGTTATCAATGCCCTCTCTAGAATCGAATGATGGCTGAATGATTCTATTTTTGAAACGTCATGGTTTTGTTCAAGAACTTCGATCATATGCTCTATTGTTCGATGGAGTTCGTTGACTATTGTTATCGATGCGTGAATCGCACTTCTGGACATTGGATTGAGGTCAACAACGATGACGGTCTTGCCCATTTTTTTCAGTGCTTGACAGCGATCACCATCTTCTAATGGAACAAAGATGACGTCGGATGAAAATATTCCCGATGATTCACATTTTGCTCTCGGTCCCTTGAGTCCGGGTATTGTCGCATCGGGGTTCGCCCCCAGGATGTTGACATGAAGGTCGTGCTCTTTGTTGATATGTTCCAATTCTGTAAGGAGGGCATTCATCCGTTCTGGTGTTCGATAAAAAATATTGATTTCTACAGGGCATGAAAGGTGTGATGCTAATTGTAAGATTTCAAGTCCTGCAAGAGCAACGGTGTTTCCGTTGACGCTCAAGATAGGATGTTGTGCTTGTTTAAGCACCGCTAATGCTTGAATGATGGCATCATGTGCAAATGAATGCGTTTTTTCTCCTAGGAGGTAATCAAAAGCCTCCCCTCTACCATGGGCTATGAGGGCGCTGTCTGCTAACATTCCTAATTTCTTAGCTCGTTCCAATTTTTGTCGTTGGAGAAGGGAGGAATATCTCGGATGAGATGGGTCGGCAGCATGGTCAGTCAAACTAACACACCCTACAACTCAATGAGCAATGTGAGATCAAGTGGTTGCGTACCACGGTTGAGAGAACTTGTGCTCAACACATCCATTTTGCATTCTTTCCAATTAGATAATTGGTCAAATGTGATGCCTCCACTTGCTTCGAGGATAACCGATGCACGTAATTCGTACTGCTCCATTTCCTCAGCAATCTTCTTGCAGTCTTCTGGAGCCATATTGTCGAGCATAATCACAAGTTTATCTTCAAGTTGAAATGATTTCCAAACGGCGGCTGCAAGCATTGCTTCTTTCGCTGTTCTCACCTCAATCTCTAGAAATGCCCCATAATCTTCCTTGTGAAGTTCAGTCAATATTGATGTGATTCGTTCCTCGTTGGTGCCAACATCAATCAAACTTGAAAGATCATTTTCTTTGATCATCTTTGCATCATTTTTACTCAATCGGTGGGTGAGACCTCCTCCCAAATGAACAGCCCATTTGTCAAGAAGACCCCAAACTGTTTTCCTTGTACATGCAATTTGTTTAGGAGCAATTGTCGCCCACCGATTCGATTCAGTCGCAATCCCAGATAATTGGCCGAGAATATTGAGAATTGAACGTTCCATACGTAATAATGATTCAGAACTGCCTTTGATCATGGCTATAGTATCGTCTTTTTGAACTGATTTCCCATCGTTTGCCCTCCAGGAAATTTGGATATCGGGACACCAAATCTGAAGCATATAATCGACTGCAGAACAACCGGCAATGATACCATTTTCTTTCGCTACTATGCTGCCTTCAAGCACAGGGCCTTCTGCCATCATAAACTCAGAGACATCATCATCACCAAGAATTGCGGTTGTCCAACGGTCAAAGCTGGCGAGCAGGGGTCGTTCGGGACCACCTGTGCTCGTCCACAATAGATGGCCTCTATCATGCGGCATCCGAGGTCCATCATCTGCCATCATAATAGCCTCCTATGTACAGAGTACATTTTCCTAATACAACAATGTTTTCAAATGGTTCATCAAGCATGTTTTATGGCCAAAATCGTTGTGATAGGTTCGGGCTTGAGTGGTTTATCCGCTGCTCTTCACCTGTCCGCTGAGAATCATCATGTGGTTCTTTTAGAATCGAAAGACCGTATCGGTGGCCGTGGAACTTCGGAACAAGTCGGCCGAATTTCCTTTGGATTTGGCCCACATCTCCTATTGAAAAATGGACCCATGCATCGTTTGACAAAGAAGTTGAGTCGAGTGAGGTTGCATATGCAACCATTGCGAATTGAGCACATCATCACCACAAATGGTTTCTTACGCCCTCAATCGTACGCAGGGATTGCGGAATTTCGACGTGCAATTCGTACAATGGACGATTCAAGTTATGGCGTGCGTTGCCTCAATCTTCTTGCTACATATGGGATGAATCTTCGTTCTTCATCTGAGAGAATCAAAGGATTTGCCAAACACAATGCAATGGTCACTGCAGAAGGCTGGGCAGGCATCATCGGACGCTTTGCCAGTGCCTTGGACGAAATCGGTGTGTATGTCGAGACAAATTGCAAGGTCAATTCAATTGATGAGACTGGCGTTCAACTTGTCGATAAACGAAGAGTGGATGCGGATGCTGTTGTTTTGGCATGTGGCCCCAAGTCAACAAAAAAATTACTCAAACCCCTCGGTATCGGAGACTTACAACCGATACAACAACAGTATGCTTCAACGATTGATGTAGCGTTATCGTCAAATCCGATGGGGAACTATCATTGCATCATCGATGCAGAACAACAACAATTCGTTTACCATTTGTCACGAATACAGCCGCGGATGGTTCATCCTGGCTCGATCTTATCTGCTGCAAAGTTAATTTCTTCACCAAATGAAAATGGGCTCGAGATTCTCTCTACATTTCTTGATGAGAGATTGGCCGGTTGGCGTCAACACATTGTCAATGTCCGTGAGCAAGCAAAAATTCCGATCTGGATGAGAAGTGAAAATTCAGAGGACATGTTTGCAGAACACGGTTTGTATCTTGCCGGAGACTGGCTCTCTTCCGAGTATCTGCTTGCTGATGCGGCGGTCCAATCGGGCAAAATTGTTGCTTCAAAACTACGCTCTTGAACATTTATCCCCCTCCTTGAATTCCACGGAGTATGCGGGTTGTAACATGGAATGTCAATGGATTAAGGGCGGCGATTCGAAAAGGCATTGACCAATACTTTTCATCGTTCGATGCCGACATCATCCTCTTGCAAGAAACGAGAACCTTAGATGAACAGTTACCGGCAAACTGGTCATGGCCAAGTGGTTATCATGTCCATTTGCACCCCGCTGAAAAAAAAGGCTATTCCGGTGTTGCAACATTATCAAAACAACCATTCAGTATTCTGCAAACCGGTATGAATTCTCCCCTCGACCCAACAGATAGTGAGGGGAGAGTCCTTGTCACTGAGCATGAGTCTTGCATCTGTATTAACACCTATCTACCAAGTGGTTCAAGTAAACAAGAGCGCCAAGTGTATAAAGAGCAATGGATGGAGGATTGGCGTTCATTTCTACAACCCTACCTCCAGCATGAAAAACCTGTTTTTGTCGTTGGTGATCTGAATATTGCTCATACAGAAGACGATATTTGGAACCCCAAAGCAAACGCAAAGACATCGGGATTCCTTCCACATGAACGACAATGGATGACGAAACTGCTTAGCGATGGATGGTGTGATGTGTTTCGGCATATGCATGGCGAAGGACATCAAGAATACTCTTGGTGGTCCAACAGAGGCCAAGCACGAGCAAAAAACAGGGGATGGCGGATTGATTACATCCTGATAAATCCAAACAACATCCCTGCCATAACGTCGTGCAACATTGTAAGGCAGGGTGGATTAGACGTTTCAGACCATGCACCAGTTGTCGCCGATTTTTCTCTTGAATAATGGTTCACAGAAACCTATGGATTGTTGATGAAAAGTTTATTCGCAGTCGGTGGCGGTTCGTTGATATGCAATTCATTGCACAAGAATCTGTGCTTTGGATTAAGCAATTTCTAGAAAGAATACATGTCAAATTGGAACTATCAACGATTGAACTTCCGGAGCTTGATGAAAAGCCCAAGGAATTGCAAGAAAATATTGTTGAGTGCATCATTACCGATGCCTTTGTAGGCAACAGAAAACGTTTGGAAAAAGTCGTCAAAAGTATTGAACAAGCTGGAGACATCCGACTTGGCAGGTATGAGAAAGACCGCCTTAGGCGAGTTCTTGATTACAATTTAGAAGATGATTTTCGTCGCATTGAAGCACATTTACAAGACAGGATTCATGCTGTTGGCACAAATAAATTGACAAATGGCTTCTCGTTGAAGACATATATTGGGAAACACAAGACAAGTCAAGACGCTGTCGAGGAATTCAAACAAAAGTTGGAAGAAGCCATCAAAGATGGAAAGACAAAAAGAGTGTTTGATTATGTCAACTTTCTATTTTCAAGATTGGTTGCTTGGAATGAACATGCAGAGAGGTCGTGCCATCAAATATTTAAGAGCAATACGAAGTTCCTCAAAAAAGATTTATCGAAGGCTGAGCAAAAACAATTGAAAAAATTGTGTCATGATAAAGGGATGGTGTCCCGAGAAAATGCAATTTTGTCATTTACCCAACATTATGATTCCGTTTGTTTTCCAAATGAAGCGGAAACGTATGGCCTCATTCATTTGGATATCGATCAATCATTTTTCAAACCATATCAAAAGAAGGATGAGGCTATTGATGAAATAACGAACATAATTGCTTCGATGTACGCCTCAATTGAAAATCACAAAACATTGACCATCAAAATTTCGGATGTGGTGGTAAACAATCAAAACATAAAATGGGAACTGTATGCAAAAATTCTCGTTTTTTGCGAGAAATTTCGCCATTATAGAGAGGAAAGGCACTACTACAATGGTGGAAAAATTGCTCGTCAAATGATAGAGTACAACCACAACATCGAGTTGACCGATGAAGATGAGAAAAACATCAATCTCTTTCTCAAAGGAAAAATGAAATTCAAAGATGTCGTCGCTACATCAGAAGTTCTAAAGAACAAGATGAAAAAGGAAATCCTGACGTTCAAAAACATTGATATCGGGTTTTCATTTCAAGATTGTTTCATTCTGAAAAAAGAACCCAGCGAACGACCAGGAATCACAGATGTGGTCAATGAATACGATTTACTTGTGACCTTCTTCAAAAACGATTTTGAAGATAGAAAAATACCTTGTCCTGAATGTGGAAGTCTCGAAATTTCTGGGAATTCATTTCCTGAAATCGGTATACGAAGTTGGGAGTGCAAGAATAACTTATGTGGCTCACGTAGTAAAACAAATCGGGGTAAACGATATTCAAGAAAGTCGAATATGATGCAAGATTCGCTGTTGGGTTCAAACCCAAATAATGTCATTCCAAGAGAGTTAACACAAAAGTTCAGGAAAGATGTTGTCAATATACTTGATGAATTTGATCTCACAAGAATGCTCGTAAATTATTACACATACGAAGATGATAAAATTCTCGTTGTGCAATCGAATTCTACTGCTGTGTTTGAGAGAACGTGTGAAGACCTGAAGCGAAATTTCTTGCATTTGCAACCAGAAGAAGCGCTCGAACAATTCCAAATGCCGAGAAATGTAGACAAGGGCATGTCAACTTCTTGGAGTAATTTTTGTGAATCTGACTTTATGACTCGTATTTTTCCTCATGGATTTTGTGGTCAACCAAAAAAGCAACGAAGAACGGCATCACCAATGCTCGACACAGCGACATCGGATATGTTCCTTCATGGACATTGTGCAGAAATCATGGCAGGGATGGCTGAACAATCAATCGATCATGAAGTTACTTCACCACCATATTTCAATGCGAGAGAATACTCTCAGTGGCCTAATTTGTACATGTACCTTCGAGATATGCTTCTCATCAATGAACAATGTTTCAGAGTATTGAAGGACGGTGGCGTGTTCTTCTACAATATTGGGGACACGTATGGAAATGAAGAAATTATAGTGAATTCAAAAATGGGAGAGAAGAGAATACCTCTCGGTGCATACACCATTTTGCTTTTCTTACATTGCGGATTTGAAATCCTCGACAACATCATTTGGGACAAAGGTGAGACTCAAAGCAATCGGCATAAAAACGATGGAAAATTTACGCCGTATTATCAACGCCCTGCAAATTGTTATGAGCACATGTTCGTCTTCAAAAAACCAGGTGAATTACGGCGAAACGAGAATCAAGAAGAAAACCTCCTTGATTCGAACATCAAATCGTTCTCACCCGTCATCAAAATTGACAGCAAGGGCGTCAATCGATTTGGTCACACTGCTCCATTTCCAGAGGATATACCTCAACTCTCTATTTCCTATTTCACGAACAAAGGTGAAATTGTCCTTGACCCGTTTTCAGGTTCGGGAACCACAGCTATTGTTGCTAGGAACATGGGCAGGAAAGGTATCGGTATCGAAATGGATGTGAATTATTTTGAATTATCAAAACGACGGGCGGGAAGGATAGATAGCTTCTCAGAACCGATTGCATCAACGTTGAATGACAACGGGACACATCAGCAAAAATTATTCTAGAATGAAAATTCCACTCTAATTATTTCTTGGGTTCTTTAACATTCCAATCGTTTGACTTCAAAATTTTAGCCAATTCACTTAGGGTTTCATCAATCTGTAAATTCTCTTGAATCGTATTGCACCACTTATGTCCCCAACCTAAGTTGAATGGTCTATGATTAAATTCTCCTGGCCTCAGTGGATTGATGTGCATTAAAACAATAGAGGTAATTGTTTGTCCTGCACTGGTGCGCCCAAGGTCTTGTTCAATAACCGATGTCAAATCTTCCGCCTTCATCGGTTGTAAGCATAGAGGACAAACGACTTTTCCATTTCTAAAAATTCTACTTTCTTCTAATTTTTTCTTATCGTCAAGGTTATGTTTTTGTACATATTTTTCCACTGCCTCTTTGGATTCTTTCAACCATGTTTTGAACTTAGGTTTTGTCATGTTATTCTTATCTATTTGACCATTTTGCCCAAACCCAATACCGTTGTCATATTCCTTAACTAAAACATCATTAATACCCTTCATATTCCAGAAATAATATGCTAATTGAAATAATGTTTTTTCAAGGGTATCTTCATCACAATAGTCAAAATCATAATTCCCTAAGCCTTTTCCTCCAAGCCCATTGTCAACTCTCCGTTTCAAATTTTTCACTTTTCTCTTCATCCATTTGAAGCTATTGTGATCTTTAGTTTCATCTTTTCGAACAATAAATGATTTCTTCTTCGGTGTCGCATTTGTAATATTGACTGCAAAATGGCCCGACCAATCTCCTTTTGCACTTGATTTTTCTACAACCTGGATCCAATCATTTTGAATAGGGAGGTTGTCCCAATCCTCATCATCTAATTGGTAATAGACAATGGCATTCTTTCCCAATTCTATTCTGGAATCCAGATCAGTTTTAGGTGTATCTTTAGATTCAAAGTATTCTTTTGGGGTGAGAACAACAACATATCCTTTTTTGTATTTGTTTAAATGATCAGTTTCAAGATTCTTGAACATCTCATATTGAATTAGCACTCTAGAAGTCCGGGAATTTCTTCGTTTGTACAACGGATCTCCCTGACGGGCTTCTCTTGTTTTTGTCAATTTCTTGACCATTGATTTTGTGAAGCCTTGATAATAATCTGTATTCGCCATGTCAAAACCTCATTCGAGGTATAATCGATAATCAGAGTTCGTCGCTGAGGACAGAAATCAACGACGATTGTTCAGCAATACGCTTGTTGACCTCATCTCGTCGACTTCGGCCAACAAGATAGACAACGCCGAGGAGAGCAAGTGTCAGAACGATCACCACGAATGGTAGAGCGGTCTTGGACACAACTTCCGAAGCAACATCAAGGAACGGACTCGATGATTCGAGTGGTTGATTGATAGCAACGACGTTATCGCCTTCGTCCGATTCAACAATGAGGTTCTGTGGGTCGACGACGACATATACGCCCTTACTTCCAGCCGTAATTGGATACAGGAGGTAGAGTTCAACTTCTTTTTCGTCTTCAGATGCATCAGGTGCAAGCAGTGCTCCCACAACTTGTCGCATGACGACGCGCTCTTCTTCACAGCCGTTCTTCTTGATTTCACGGATGATATCAGCATCGTTTTCGTTATCGTATTCACAAAGAACGATTTCGATGTCGGTTGCATGGACGTTTCCGTTGTTGACCAGTGTGATACCAATCGGCAACGTCGAGTCGACTTCACCCGATGTGTCGGCCACACGAACTTCTCTCACGATGAGGTTAGGAGCACGTAGTCGTAGTGTGACGATGAATTCGTTTGAATCGAGGTTTTCGCCATCCCAACTTGGAGAATCGTCATGATCACCATCATTCTCCATATCTCCATACATCGATGCAACCTTCAAACCAATATTCTTGGTGCTCAAAGCCGCTGTTGGTGCAATGTGAACTTCCGCGACCACAGTGATGGTTTCGTATGGCGCCATTTCTGGTAGTCGGTATTCTTCGTTGTATGCAAGATAGACACAACTATCTTCTGGGAATGCTGAAGGTGGTGCTTCAAACACCTCACAGTCTTGCACTTCACTTGCATCGATACCGGTTTGCTTGACAACCTTCCAAACGACATACCAATTGGTGAGCGTAAACATGCCAGGCATGGTGTTCCACACGAGGTCGTCACCAGTCTGTGTTGCAGTGTGGTTGTTGAGCGTTGGAACATCAGGAACGTTACCATTGTTGGTTACATTCAGCGTGAATGAAACAATCTTACCTGGTGCCGATGTCTTGACTGGATTGTCAACACTTGAATCCATGGAAATTTGCATGTCATGGAATTCATTGACGGTCACCGAGAGTTCAACTGTGTCTCGAAGACGAGTGTCCCTACCGCTTGCATCCGGGTATGGTTCTTCGGAAAATGCTTGGAGAACGACAGTGTATTCGCCAGCCTTGACTTGATTTGGAACGTTCATGAGGACATCGAATTCTTGGTACGTGCCAGCGGACAATTCCATGAGCGATGCTCGTGGAATGTCGATGTCCCAAATGACATCAACGCCGAAAGCGTCGGTAACACGAGCTAGTCGGAAATCGAATCGATCTGGTCCATTTCCATCGTTCTTCACTGAGATTGGAAGAGTGATTTGTTCGCCTGGATTGACTTCGATACTCGTACCTACTTCTGGGTCGATACCAGCATCCAAATCAAAGACGTGAACGACGGATGTTGAAAGAATCTTGGAGGCTGAAATTCGTGGGTATCCTTCAAGATGGGCTTTGAGCGTAATCGCTGGACCTAAACCAGCGGTCGCATTGATCGGAGCACAGACATGCACTCGAACTTCGTTGGTCACAAATTCTTCGCCACCTGGAATCGTCCATGGGAGTGGTGTACCAAGTTCTGGGTTTGGATGGTCGACATCAAATTCAACATCAATTGTCCATTGCTCTTGTCGCCATGCTTCGAGAGCGATGCCTTCTGGGCGCTCTTCAGGGGCACCTGGTGTTGTGAAAACAAGGTTGCCTGAATCGAAATTCTTTGTCACATCGATTTCATAAATTGCACATGAGTTTTGTTGGCTTGCTGGTCGAGATAATTCTGATATCGTTGCAGGTAAGACTTGTTCAGTTTGGTCATCGATGTTAAAGACAATGTTTCCTGTTGAACGAATCGAAACGAAAACACCCAATTCGAGAACGTCATAGGTTCCCTTTTCGACGGACTTGATCGGTTCGCCTTCGGACCAACCTTTCACATAGAGAACGAAAGCTCCTGGGTCTTCAGAAGTTGGAACGCTAATCACCAAGTTCTTGACAACAGATTGGCCAGGGTCAAGTTCAACGCGAATCGGGAACTCAACTTGCCATCCGAATGGTAGGAGCCACTCTTGTTGGCCTTCGAGCGTAGCTGGATCCCAGAACACGAAAGCATCGTGAACGTTTCCAGTGTTGGTAATGGTAATAGAGAATATTGCTTGATCGCCTTGTTCAACATCAACCATACTGTGTGATGTATCAAGATTGATTCCGTGAACAACATCCATCAGTGTCAGTGTATTCAACTCGTTTTGAATCGCAGGATCTTTCGTCGATTTGGCCGATACCACGATATTCGCTAACTCGTCTCCATTGGCTTGGTATATCGATGGTGCTCGTACTCGCATGTAGAAGCGAATATCTTCTCCGCCCTCAAGGAAAATTGGCGTATCATCAAAGATGGCCGTGTGGTTGTTCGAGAAGTACAAGGTTGCAGTCCAATTTTGCGGTACACCTGAAATGTTGAGCATGTATGTATCAGCAACGAGGTCTTTTGGACCAGGTGTTGAGTTGTTCATTGTCAAGTTGTAGATGGTTTGTTCGCCTGGTTCGATCACGTGATAGAAGGTCTCGCCGAGGTCAAAGTCGACATCGACTTGTCCGGTAAGAACGTGAGAATAGCAAATCGTGAATCGATTGTTGTTGTTCTCGTCACTGCACTTGTTGGTATCAGACCATGCTATGTGTGCTCCGCTACCTAAGTCATTTGCAAACGCAGGAGGCATACCGATGCTCGGTTGACGACCTGAATTTGGTCCAAGTTTGTTGGATTGCCAACTTGTCACAGGGATTGCTTCCCAAGGGTCGAGAGCGGTAAGGCCTGAGCCTGTCAATTCAGTTGAGTTCAGTCGTACATAGAGAATTTCCTCATCGGCTGATGCATTGCCTGAGTCAACCCAAGCGATGTGGACATTGTTTTGATCGTCTGTGAGGAGTGAAGGGAAAACTGAGTTACCACCGTATGCTCGGCCAGGGGCTAAGCCATTTGGACCTTCAACCGTCGAAATTGGAGTGTCATCAATTTTCTTGATGGCAAATGTGGACAGTCCTTGTTCAGCACCGTCCCATGCACCAGCGCCTTGAAGTCGGAGTTTGGTGTAGAATGTCTCGTAGTTCACATCCTTTTCAAATCCATAGTTTCGGCCATCCATCCAAGCAATGTGTGTGTTACCTTGCATGTCGACGCCGATTGATGGGTGGAATGAATATGCATCATCGATTGTGATACGTGTGTCATTCACAACAACAAGGTGACCATCAGCACCTGCACCGGTGTCTTCTGCGTAACTACCACCGCCAGAATTGTGACCTGGGGCACCTGGTGTCCAGGATGGGTCATTGTTCATCTTTCCGTAAGGATCGAGAACCGACATGTAAATTTCACGGGAGTTGTTTGTTGAAATGTACACCATTGCTTCAACAAGAAGTGCCATTGAGTTTGCACCGCCTGTACCGGACGGGAATTCGTATGCTGTACCGCCGGCGTCTGTGCTCGCAAGCGTTGTTCCAGGGCAGTTTCGGCCACCGGTTGAAACCACGCCATTTGGACACTTGACAAGGTCAAGGAAATGGGATTGAACGTTGCCTGCCCCACCATATGATTGTCCGTAAAGACCGACTGGAATGACGCCTGCAAGGATACAGTTGTCGTGAGCCTCTTGAATTGCGGATATGTCGTCAGCCTGTTGTGATGGGTCGCCATCCTTCGGGCCTTCATCGGACACTGGAATCACAATCTTCGTTGCGTTTGGATTCCACTTGTGGTCATCTGTACTTGGTGGGTTACCAGGTACATTGCCTGCTGCGTCTTTCCAAGAGAGGCATGCCCAGTTTGAACCTGGGCCCCAGTCTTCACCGGAGTAGCCGGAGTAGGTATTACCGTTGTAGATTGTTTGCGGTAGTTTTCGGAGTCCACCAGAGTCATCGCCATCTTCGAGTGGTGTGGTTCGAGGACCTTGTCCATTCTTGTAATATGCTTGACAATTTCCAGAGCTTGCAGCACCAGGAAGTGTGTTGCCGAGGCCGTAAATGGTTTCGAATACAGTCATGTTTGCTGCAGCAAGCATTGGCTTGAGGCCTTGGAAATACCCACCTGAAGCAAAGTTTCCGCCGTAAATAACGGTACAAACATCCGCCCATTCTGAGTACATGGAACCGGAAGTATCGACCACGAATACGAGTTCGACTTTACCACCGCGGGTGTCATCCCAAGCGATTTGGACGTAGTCGTTTGCGTCGATGACGATATCTGGATGTCCTTTGTGACCGATGATTGGAGTAAGTAGCGTGTCATCGAAGAGTGTGATAATCGCTCCTGAATTGATATCTGGTGTGATCATGGTGTAGTAGATTTGAGGTTGATTGAAAAATTGGTTGAGGTCGTCGTATTCATCTTGCCAAACGATGTGAATGTTGCCTTGGCTGTCAACATCAAGAGCAGGCCAATCGCGGTTCTGAGCACGACGTGAAATGATTGTATCGTCGATGGAGGTAATTGTTCCATCATCGCTTGCTGAACCATCCATAGGTGCAGCCCATGGGGAAAGAACAGTGTACATGATCGAGTGTTGTCCGACCTTGTCTGCCCAAACGATGTGAACTCGGTCGTTTTCATCGATGACCATGTCGGGATGAGCAACTTTGTGAAGTCCGGAATTGGTGATCTGTGTTGCATCGATGAGCACTTCGCCACGTGGCGAGAGCATGGTGTAGTATAGGTGCTGATTATTTCTAGCCCAAACGAGATGGACATTGCCTTCACTATCTGCGGCTACAGCTGTTTGCGTATCTGATGATGCCCCTCCATTGGTCACATGAATCGCATCAGTGATGACCACTGTGCTTGCTGCAACGCTTGTTGTAGCAATCATAAGCCCTGACAGGCTTGAGAGTAGCATAATCATTACAAGTCCAATTGATGTTGATTTTTTCGTCATGTGTAGCACCTAATTCCACCTAACCGTCTTGTTCTTCCTACTTAATCGCGACGGGTTCCCGTCATTTCATTCACTGACAAAAGAAGGCCACCGAAAGCCATTATCATTATATCGGCAACGGCTTTATAACCTAACAAAAATAATGCCTTCTTCTTCTTTAACCTCGTAGATCGTCAAATCTTTTTGACGAGAAAATTTTCCGACGAGTTTACCGTATGGAGGGAAAAGTGGAAAGGGTGACCATTCGACAAGGGCACCATCATCTAAAGAATGCGTTGTTTGATGTAAAGGGCAGCGAATACAACCGTCTTTTACCTTAGCACCGTACGCTAGAGGCCAACGCATATGACGGCAAAGCGCCTCTGTCGAAAAGAGCGTTCCATCGGTGTGTCTGCCAATCAAAATCAGATGTGATTTCACAGTAAGCATCTTCTTTTTTCCTGGTTTGATTTTTTTCGTTGTTGTTGCTTTGACCCATTCCATTTCGTTCACCTCGGTATCGGTATATTCAGTTGTGCAAGCAAATTCTCAACACTTTCTAACGTCCCATGGACTGAACCATGAACGGTGTGGTCGCCCACAATGTGCACATTGTTTGGAGGGCTAATGTTGAGTTTATTCTTTTGCGAAGACATTGGTAGAGCATTGGATAATTCCGTCGCTGCAAAAAATGTCCAGTGTTGTGCTTGAGGGCCAAACCACTGGATGAGTTCATTGTGAATATCATCTTCACTTGCATTTTCAACATCGTCGCCAACGACCGTTGCACAGAGAATATGGCTTCCATCTTCTTTGGGGTGAAGAAGTGTCGGCATTTGTACGTGCAAAATTGACTTTTGATTCGGTTGCCACGATGAAGAAAGCGTCATTGCAGGGTGATGAAATGGGGCCTCCTGCATTTGAAAACAAAACATCTTTGTTCTTCGAGAGGGTAAAGCACCGGATTGGTTGTTGAGAAGATTGTTGACAACATGGAATGGCGTAGCGAGGATGATGATGTCTGCTTTGTGTGTCTGTGAATCGGTTTCAACACTTGAATCTGATACTGAAGTGATGCGTTGATTGAGGTGAATCTGAGTTCGTTCTAGTCGGGAACAGAGTTGGGATGGTACGCTTTGGATGCCCTTTTCAAGCATCACCATCGAACCATGGGACATCGCAGACCAAGTGAAATGTGCAAACCGTGCATCATCTGAAAGTTCTGGGTCGAGGGTTATACCTGTGAAGAGTAACTCGAGATAGCGAGTGGTTTTCTCTGAAAATTTCTTTCTGCGAAGCAACGCATGAATTGTTTCGTTCGTCGCCTCGCTAAAACGGTCAAGGTTTTTTCTTCTCGTTGAAAGACGC
>JAYQSB010000002.1:99370-113910 GCA_038146705.1 Candidatus Poseidoniales archaeon | reverse complement strand
TACTCAACCATGAGATTCTCACGCATGGGTGTTTGAAGGGTTACACTATTGTTGCCAAACTAATAAAAATTGTAATTTCATGCGTAGTATATGGCAAAGAAGGCTTTCTTTTTGGTAATGTTGTTGATTACTGTATCTATATCGGGTTGTTTACGTGATGGAAAGGGCGACAAAAATGATGAAGCAGTAGTTTACGAGCCAGGCTCCTACGAAGTTTTGGTGGACGAAGACGTCGTTTACGCTAGTGGACTTGCCCATTCAAAATCAAGCACCGAACCATCTGCAGTACCTCTTATGTTGGACGTTTACAGTCCAGACACAAACTCGACAGATAGACCAGTCTTGATGTTCATTCATGGTGGAGGGTTTACTGGTGGTATCAAGCACAAACCGGAAATTGTTGAGATGGGGAAGTATTACGCTTCTCGTGGATGGGTTTACATTTCAATCGATTACAGAACAACAGAAGAGTTGGGTGATATTGACGGAATGTCTGATGAGGAAATTATCGATTACTATGACGGCATAGCACCGAAGGAATGGGTCGAGCATACCTTTACAGGAGCAGAATCATCTAAACAAATTCAACAATCCGTTGCTATGTACGCAGCCCAAAGAGATGCCAAAGCCGCCCTTCGATGGATAGTCGCAAATGCAGACACCTACAATATCAACACAGATCAAATAGCAGTCGGAGGAGCTTCTGCGGGTTCGATAACAACTATTGCACTAGGAATATCAGACCCGGGGGATTTCCGTGATGAAATCTCAATCGAAAAGGACCCGACCCTTGCTACAACTCATCTTAACGAAACATATGATGTTAAGAGCATGGTGTATTTTTGGGGTTCAAAGGTAAAATTAGATGTCTTTGAAGCAGTATATGGTGTTGATCGATACGATGGTGATGACCCGGAACTATTCATGGCACATGGTGACGGAAACGATCCTGTTACCCCATACGAAGGAGCATTAGCCTTGCAGGACATTTATGATTCGTTGAATGTTCACAGCGAACTCGTTACGCTCGAAGGTCATGGACATGGTGCATGGAATGCAGTAGTCGATGGAAAAGGCCTCTTTGAATTGTCTTATGATTTCTTAATGGAGCGGCAAAACTTGACTCTCTAGTCATTGGCATAGGTACAATCTGCTATTGGTCAGATATTGTGCTGAACAATATTTTCGGAAGAATCTGTCATGATTCTTGCATCCAGGTTTGAAGAAGTTTCGGCAAAAGTTCTCCAGCTTTGCCATAATGAATCTCGTCAAAATCGTAGGCATTTAACGGCTCATCAAGGTTCACGAGAATCGTCTTTGCACCAATCATTTTTGCTATATTGACCATTCCAGCAGCAGGGTACACATGTCCTGAACTCCCAACGACGATGAATACCTCGCATTTCTCAAGAGCACCGTAAATTGTCGGCATCTCCATGGGTGTTTCGCCAAACCAAACGATGTCGGGACGCAGTCGAGAAGGTTCAGAACAACACGTACAGGTAAGAAACGAGTCTTGTAAATCGTCTTCACTCATTCGAACTTCGTTGCGATGACTTTGTTCACAGCGTAATGTGTTCAACCTCCCATGCATGTGGATCACATTTGAACTTCCTGCACGCTCGTGAAGGTCGTCGACGTTCTGGGTGATGAGAGTGAAGTGTTCAAACGACTGCTCCAGTTCTGCAAGAGCGAAGTGAGCAGGATTTGGTTCAACTTCGAGCAATTGCTTTCTTCTCGCTTGATAAAATTGCCAGACGAGTTCTGGGTCTGCCCGCCATGCCTCTGGTGTAGCGACATCTTCAATACGATGGTTTTCCCATAATCCATCATTATCTCGAAATGTTCGAACGCCTGATTCTGCTGATATTCCAGCTCCCGTAAGAACCACAACTCGTGTTGACAACATGCTTTCCGTTTTTTCCAACCCTATTTAATCTGCATAGTTTAACATCAAATATCATATTGATTCGCATGTTCTTGACTTGGCATCAGGCAGGCGACGAAGAGAATCAATGACCCAATGCTGAATGGGACAAAAATAAGCAATATCCACCATGCTGACCAACCAATGTCATGTAACCTACGACCCAAAACCGCCAAACTTGGAATAGCGAACACCACAACATATGCCAACACTGCAAAAAGATACACAATGAAAACCGATTCAAGATCTTCACTAGAGCCCGATGATTCTGAGGCCAAAACGGCCCCCAATGTGATAAATAATCCTGCACCAACGAGGGAAGAAAACAAAGTCCACCACCAATATTCAGAACGCTGTGCACGACCATTTGTTGTTGCAAATTTACTAAAGCAGGTCTTAATCGCCTCTCCAAATGACATCATTTCTTTTTTTGTGTAGGGTAGTTGTCCGCCTATTTGGCCGAACAAATTTGGCATTTGTTGGCCCGGAATGGCTTGAGGAATACCCATTTGAGTTGTGACCGCTTGCATTTGCTGCATTGGTTGACCACCTTGCGTAGCATTTTGCATGTCGATTGAAATTGATTGAGGTGGAGGGGCACTAGAGGGCGAAAATGTGGGGGTATTGGTTAGTTCAGCACCACAGTATGAGCATGATTTTGTATTCACTAAAAGTTGTTGACCACAAAAGGGGCACGTACCTGCCATGACAGGAAGTATTGTTGAAATGATATCATACTTTTGCTTGTCAAGAGTGTGATGAAAAGAATTCACATCAAATGACATGATGCGATGGTCTATGCGAACATGTTGGGTCCTCGACCATCCTGCTCATGTTCGGTTGTTATCCAGTATGCTTCGCACATCGACCACAAGGGACATCATCGTAGCGACCAATCGCCCAGAGGTGCAATCGATGCTCGCTACCTCGGAAGGCATTCTTCCTCAGCGAGAGGTCATTTGGGTTGAGCGCCCAGTTGGAAAAGGAAAGAGAAGGAAGGCTTTGCAGAGATTCCGTACAGTACGACGGGTATTCAAACAGGCGCTCTTGCAGGGTGCGCCTCTTCGTCGAGTGGTGAGTGTAGGTGCTCCGCTTGAATTATGGGCCCACGCTTCAATTCGAAAACAAAGGACTGGTGAATTTCAACGATGGTATATCACAGACACAGAAGTGCATCATATCGCTCATCATCTTGCAAAAAAATACGCCACTGACATCGTTCTACCAACGCATTGGGACGCTTCGCTCGATGGAGGTTTTTTGTCCAACATCCAGTGTAGAATTCACCGTATTAACGGCTTACATGGCCATGTTCATCTCAAACCACAACTCAAATCAAAACGTATCCGAAACCCTCCAAAACTTCTTGTCCGACGTCTTCAGGGCAATGGTGCACACGATGAGGGGGAGATCATCGAAATTCCGCCTTCGGCTTGGGATGGTTGTGCCGTAACTTTTGTTGACGAGAGCGAGGGCATTGAAGACCCATGGAAACTTGATTCCATGCTCGCATCTTCCGATGGTGTCATCACCCAATCGGTAACGATGGCAAGCGAAGCGGTGATTCTTGGAACACCCACGCTGCTGGTGAGCAAAGCAAAACGGGGATTTCTCGACCGTTTAGAGAACGATGGCGCACCTCTGTTTCGTTGGCAACAACCGTGTAAAGGGGATGAATGGCTCAATCTCAAAGCGCAATTTCTTGCCGGTATCCACCTTACAGATGCTCTCGAAGAGATGGATTGGCCAGAAGCATCGACAGAATTTAGATATCTCTTTTCTCCTGCAGACGAATTGAATGAAGGGCAGCCCCAATAATTCCTGCAGTATCAATATTCAACGCCCTTCGAAGAGGTACATCGATGTTCAAGAACGGAAAAAACGTCTCAAATTCATGGCAAATGGCCCCGCTCAAAACAACATGATTTGCGTTGGTGAGTTGTACGAATTGCTTCAACGCAACGTTGAGTTCCTCTGCCCATTTCTCAAAGTTGAGGTCATGAATGCGTTTCGCCCTTGCACTCGCATAGTATTCAAGCGACTCTGGTCTATTTGGAAATTGATGAAGCCCAAGGTCGCGATGAGGTTGCAACTCACCATTGACCATGACGCCAGTTCCTAACCCTGTTCCAATAGTGACCATGAGCAATGTCCCTTCAGGGTCGTTTCCCCTTCCAACCTGCTGTTCACAAATTGCAGCAGCATCAGCATCATTGAGCAATGAAATCGTTCTATTTGTCCCTACTTCATCGGCGATGTCGGTGCCATTCCAGTCCTTCCCAAGATTTGGTGCGGTGAGGACTCGATTGCCTTCAGTCATGCCTGGAAATCCAATGCCCACCGGCAAATCGGGAGGGAATTCATTCAATGCTTGTCGTATGTGTTGGAGTATTGATTGTTTTGAATGTGGTTCGATGTGGTCGAATCGAGACACATCGCCAAGAATTGTTCCCAATTGTCCATCCACAACAGCGATTCGAAATCCTGAGCCACCAATGTCGACACCGATGGCTTTGGTCATGGCTTTCCTCAGGAGGAAGAATTGAAAAGTTTCACCTCAGGTATTCATGCCCAACCATGCTTGAATAATTTCAAAATGGTCCCCAGCGAGTTGAATTCCTTTATCAAGGATGGTCTTGATTGGCCAAAATTTTGCGTCAGCAGCGTCATCACCAGCCACGGGGTCTGCATCATCGTCGACTTGGATTTCATACACGATACTTACGATGTGTTTTCGTGGGTCTCTCGATGGGTCGCCCATGACCATTAGCAGAGTTGGTGCGTGACCGATGAGACCAGTTTCTTCTTTGAGTTCCCGAACTGCAGCATCTTCTGGGCGCTCTCCACGGTCGACAAATCCACCTGGTAAAGCCCAGGCACCTTGCATTGGTGGGAATTTTCGTTGAATGAGAAGTATTTCATCACCCCTGCGGACCGCAGCATCTGCAGCAATGGCAGGATTTAACCAGCCTTGGCATTCGTCGCAGACTGGCATTTACTCACCATATCGTCGTGATCGGTCTTGGTATGTGCGTACAGCTTTGAGCAAGTCTCGTTTTTGGAACGATGGCCAAAAGACATCTGTGAAATATAGTTCTGAATATGCCATTTGCCAGAGGAGAAAATTCGAGATTCGCTCTTCACCACTTGTTCGAACAACAAGGTCAGGGTCAGGCATATCTGCTGTATACAACCGACTCGATACTGCTTTTTCATCGATTTCATCAAGTGTTAATTTTCCATCTTTGTAATCTTGAGAAATGGATTGAATCGCGTGGATTAATTCCTCTCGACTGCCGTAGGCAAGGCACACTGTAAAAACGAAGGTATTGTATGATGAGGTTTTGTTTTCTGCATAATCGATAGCATCGGTCACGAGTTTTGGCAGCAAATCTCTTCGTCCAATGATTTGAACACGAACTTCATTTTCATGAATCCGTGGGTCGTCTGCAATTTCTCGAAGTCCCTCATTGTACAATTGGAACAAGACATCGAGTTCATCCTTGGGGCGATTGAGGTTTTCCGTCGATAATGCGTACACTGTGAGCCATGGGATATTCAATTCCAAAACCCAATCGAGCACACGTTCGAGTTTTTGTTTTCCAATTCGATGCCCAATATCCGTGTTCATATTTGATGACCAGGCAAATCGTCGGTTTCCATCCATGATGATTGCGAGATGATTGACTTTGATTGGGTGTTCATTGATTTCACGGATGAGTCGTGCGTCGAGTGCTTGGCCCAAGGCATCACCAACTCGCTCGGAAATCCCCATAGCATCGTCCTCTATCTCCACGGTGGCAAAGAAAGCGTTTCATATCTCCGATGGTGAAACTTCACCATCAACAGACTTCTAAATCTGTATCAAAAGGGGGGGTCATGGGCAACGAACCATGGTGGCCAAGCGGCTTAACGTCATCCACATTTGATGACGTTGTCCAAAGCGCACGCTTTCCAACGCCATGGGGATTTATCGACTGCTGGGATTATTCAGTGATCGAAAAACCAGAATGGTGGAAAGGTGTGCTCGATGCCGGACAACCGTGGGGCCAGTGGCCAACTTCGGTGGAGAAAATTACACTGTTGAGGCATGATATACACGGCATCCATTACAATATTGATGATGCATATCACGTCCTTGTATCACCATTATTGCACACTTCATCTCTCTCGACATTAGCAAGGTTTGAACCTTGGAATCAAGCACTTACGAAGGTGGGCGTCCTTCTCCCGATCTCCGGAATTTTACTCAACGATGCTGACGCCGTTCTCGTCTATCCAATGTACAAGGAAGAGGAGGATTTGTCATTTGTCGATATCCGAAATTTCATTCAACGTGTGGCGTCAACCCACGAAGCACTCGCACAATTCGCAACACCAAACACCGAACGTCAATGGAACGCCGACCTTAACGTTCTGGAAGAGAAAATGGAAACGAGTACACTTTGGCGGGCACCTCACAGTTCCGGAACACAGGGTATCCCCTACATTCGCCTTGAGACAACATCAAAGGTTCAATGGAAAGGAAGAGATTTTTTACTCGCACTTCCGATGGATCTCGCTGCTTCGATGTTGGTTTCTTCCGACCGCCTACCAAGTTTAGCAATGCTCATGATGACAGAATTCAAGTGGGAATATGGCCAAGGTGTTTCTGGTAAGGACCAAGAAGTAATCTTCGAGACCTGGTCGTCCATCGTCCCCAAAAAGTGGTCAAGCACAAAGGCTCTTGCTACCGCAAACGGAGGGGCGTGGATTTGGCGGTACCATGCTTGTTTGCTTCAATTAGCACACGCTCTGGCATATCAGGATAAGATGCTTGAGATGCATTGTCGTGGTTGGCTCAAACACGTATCAAGAATTCAAGCAAAACTTTCGACTCGTCAAATGATAAAAATTTGGATTTGGGTTGCTGTTGTCTTTTGGGTCGTAGCGTACTTTGGATGGAAATTGGAATTTTTCTCACATTGGATTGCCCTTGGCCTGTCTGCAGCGGGCGTTGGTCTCACCTACCTTTCAAGATGGCTGTTCAAAAGGCAAATCATTCCTCCGTATGAGCGGAGATAGAGGATTACTTTTGTGTTCGAATTCTTCCATCATAGAATTCAAGGTTCAACTCTTTTGCTAACTGCATGAGGTACAAAATGAAATCTTCCCTCACTTCCCTTTCCTGGACACCACTGGTGATGTTCCAATACAGATTGATGTCGACATCAAGGGATAATGCCGAGATAGCATTGACTCTGCACCACGATGATTCTTCTTTGAGCGTGAACTCGTTTTCTGTGATGTGTTCCACAACCCGTGCACAGTAGGTTTTGATCGCATCATCATTTGAGTTGATATCGAAGTGAAGTTGTGTTTGCCATCTGCGCCATCTTCGCTTTCCAAAATTTTCAACCGGTGTGTTGACAAGATTTGCATTTGGCATCGTAACAATTGTATCCATCGATGTTCGAATGAGCGTGGTTCGAAGGTTAATTTCGATGACTTCACCTTCGACAGCGTCCACAAGAATATAATCGCCAACCTTGAATGGGCGGTCGAGAAGTACTGTGACAGCACCGAAGAAATTGGAAATCGTGTCCTTTGCAGCTAATGCAAGAGCCAAACCCGAAATTCCCAGTCCTGCAATAAGCGAGGTGAGTTCAAACCCGAGCGAATCTGCAACAAAGACTGCACCAATGAACACTACGATGAAACGAACCACACTTTGAAGTGCGGAGATGAGGGTTTTTTCTGAACCATCAAGTTCTCCATCGGTATCAAAAATAGAAACAACATCCTCAATAATTTCGACTAAACGAAAAGCCCAAACGACAAGGGCGATAGCAACAATAAATTGAAGAATTCCGGGGAGGCTCTCAATGACAACTTGAGGCATGACGATGGCACTACCTGCTTCCATCGATTCTTGAATGATGAAATCAAGAATGAGGTAGGCCACACCAAAGCCAACAGCGGTGCCTAGTGCTTTATCACTATCATGGATTGTCTTTTCTTTGATTGAATCATTTCGAACAATTTTTCGTAAAATTGTTGGGAAGAATCGCATTGAGACGTACCGAACGACCACAATTGTCAGTGCGAGTCCAATGATGATGTACAATGACATTTGAGAAAAACCTAGAACTTCGTTTCGAAGTGAGGAATCGGGTGCTGGGTCAAGAATGTCCATGGTCTCATCGAATAGTGATATCGTTTTCAACTTCACCCTAAGAACCGATGTTGGTTCAGCAAAATGAAATTCACATACCTGCGACGGCTTCAAGAAGTTGAATTGATTGGGCATTATGATAGCATGTCTGCATTGAATTCTAAATTTGGAAAATCGCATGGCGTCAAGCCTTCATTTGGGATTTTGCTCATCGCTCCACTTCTCCTCAGTCTTTTCGCCCCATTTGCAGGTGGTTCTGCAGTTCTCCAAACGGAATCTGGCCTTGATCCTGGTGAAATTTGGTCGGACGAATACATCGCATATGAATTCCCTTGGGGAGGGGATGATGCAACTCAATTCAAAGCCTATCACGATTATGAATCTCTCCGACTGCGTTTACTCCGGCTTGCAGAAGAAAACCCCAATTTTGTTCAATTTCACGAAGGCCTCAACGGAGGTACAAATGCCCGTGGCGAAGAAACCGATGAGACAACCTACCAAGGATGGTTCTACAAACATTCGTCGCCTTGGGTCAAACTTACTGACGTTTCGACCGACGACGGCGATTACAACCCATTTGTCGGAGATATTGGAAACTTTGAGGACCGAGAGGATGTCCTCATCGTCGGAAACCATCACGCACGAGAATGGATGTCCTATGAGGTACCGATGTTCATGATTGAAACACTTGTGTTTGCTTACAACAACATCGGTTATGATAACGATGGTGATGGTCTAATTGACGAAGACCCATGGGGCGATGCAGATGGTGATGGTATCATCGATGACGATGGCGATTGTCTTTCACTCGCTCCTGAATTCCAAGATTCAGACGGCGACGGAACACCGTGTGGTCCAGGCGACCTCGGTGTCGATGAAGACCATTCGGAGCAAAAACTCCACGATCTTATCAACGAACGTGAAATCTATATCGTACCATTGTTGAATGTGGATGGAAACAGGTATGACCGCGAGGTATTCTGTGGAGAAACCGCATGGGAGAATTGCCCGACGAGTGGGTGGAGAAAGAACCTACGAGACAATACCTTCACCGGCGTTACACCTATTCCCAACACCAATGAGCAAGTGAACGAAGGATGTGATGGTGTCGACCTCAATCGAAATTATGAGTACGAATGGGGTGCTCCTCTTGGTGCAACTGGACCTCTCTTCCCTGGTGACTGTATTGCTGGCACAATAAATAACGATGTATACAACGGTCCAGTCGATACTAACAACGACGATGGCGACGGCCTCCTCAACGAGGACGGTGTCGATGGTAACGATGACGATGGTGATGGCCTCATCGACGAAGATAAAATGGGTGGAAACACCGAACCTGAAACAAAATTCATTCAGGACCTCACTGAAATGAATGATGATAATGGAAACGGCGGCTCAGATTTTCCTGCAGTAGCCACATGGCACTCCTTTAGTGAACTCATTCTCTATCCATGGGGGCACTGCTCAGATTGTGATAATCCCGACCAAGACCAGTTGAAATATCATGGAGATGTGATGGCGACAATGTCAAATTATGACAACATGCAGTCATCTGACCTGTATCCAACAACCGGCGATTTCTGTGATTGGCACTACGGCTTATTCCGCTCGTACTGCTATACATTCGAAATCGGAAATGCCTTCCATGAACGTCCTGAAGATATCGATGATATTGTATTACGAAATGTCGGTATGGGTCTTTACATGATCGAAATCGCCGATAATCCAAAGGAACGAGCAGACCTTGAACTCGCAAATATTTCGCAACAAAATTATCTCACAACTCCATCAAATGTTGACGTTCCTGAATCGGGAGATGTACCAATTGATATCTGCGTCTCGAATCTTTTTCCATATAGTGAATCGAACAGTTTCGTCAAATGGCGAATGGTGAAGCCGAGTCGCTCACAGAGTGACTATGGTCCTCAAGAGTGGTCAACAACCGCATGGACAAAAGTTGGTGTTGAACGAGTCGACGTCGCATGTTCAACCTCATCAGGTAATGGGACAGTCCTTCGAGCAATGATTCCAATTTCAGAATCTTCCACTGGAGAACTTCACTACAAGGCTCAGGTTTCAACTCTATCAGGTGCTGATTTCTATCAATATCCAGCAGGCGGCGAATACCATAAACTTTCAATTTCTTACCGTGCGTCATTTGGCAGTGCCTTCGGTTCATTGTTCATGTTCGTGGTCGTCGCAGGAACAGTTTGGGGCGGTTTAGGCTGGGCTCTACGTGTCATGCTTGGTGGACCTGAGGACGAGCTTGCCCAAGCAGGTAAGGCATAATAGAAGGTGAGTTCGTATGGCAGAATCCGACCAATTCAACGGCCGTTTAGGCCTCATATTTGCATCGATAGGTGCAGCAATCGGGACAGGAAACATCTGGCGGTTTCCAAGAATGGTCGGTGCAAACGGCGGGGGTACATTTCTCATTCCTTGGCTGTTTTTCCTGTTCATTTGGTCAATCCCACTCGTTATCGCTGAATATGCCATGGGGAAACGTTCTCGAACTGGAACCGTCGGTACATTTCGAATTTTTGCAGGGAAACGATTTGCATGGATGGGGTTGTGGACAGCATGGATTTCCACGGCAATCGGATTCTATTATGCCGTCGTTTCAGGATGGACAGTGAAATATTTCCAACTCGGTATCACGGGTGCTCTCAATGGTGAAGGCGTTGATACCACAGAGGTATGGAACGCTTTCTTACAAAATCCCGGACAGGTCATTTTCTTTCAGTTCATCATTGTGGTCCTCACCCTCGGTGCAATTTGGAAGGGCGCAAAAGCAATCGAAAAAGTCAATTTTTATCTCATGATTTCTTTGTTCGCTCTATTGTTCCTTACCTTGTTCTTGTCGCTCTGGATGGACCTTGAAGATGGCAGCCTTGATGGAGCCATGTTCATGTTCACCGTTGATTTTGATATGCTAAGTGAACCAGAAGTATGGATCAATGGACTTTCTCAATCTGCGTGGTCATGTTCTGCTGGTATGGGTATGTGCATTACCTATGCAGTGTACATGTCAAAGGATGAAGACACAGTCCTCAACGCATTTACGATGGGGCTTGCCAACAACTCGATTTCGATTATTGCAGGCCTAGCTGTTCTTTCTGCAATCTTTGCAGTCAATCCAGACCCACTTGCAACCGTCACAGGGGGGTCATCCGCCATTACATTCCTCGCACTTCCCGAAGTCTTTGCAAAGGCACCGATGGACCCGATTGGACCGTTGTTTATGATGGCCGGATTCTTCCTCGCGTTGTCCTTTGCAGCCATGACGTCCATGATTTCAACCGTCGAACTCTGCGTTCGTAACTTCGTCGACCACGGCTATGACCGAGAAAAATCGGTTTTTATCACCGGTGTTGCAATCTTTTTGTTTGGTTTACCTTCAGCAATCATGTGGATCAAACTTGATTCGAGCGGAGTGGCGTTTCCCGAATTCCTCGAAGTTCAAGACCACATATGGGGCTATGGGTTGATGTTTTCCGGTCTCTTTATTGCCTTTTCAATTTGGAAATACGGATATCTCAAATGGAAATCTCAAGTCGAGGAAGGCACTGCAGCACCGGGCTTTTCTGGGTACCTTGGCATCGGTGTATCGGCATTCAGAGATGATTTCATCAATACTGGCGATAACGACCTCGAAGTCGGTCGATGGTGGGATATTCTCATCTACATCGCCTTCCCAATTCTCTTTGCTGTCCTCATGATTTCCTATTTTGCTGATATGATTGCTAATACAGAGAATGTTTGGGACCCATCCAATCCAAAAGGTGTGACCATCATTCTGTTGTTCTGGGGTGTCGTGGCTGGTCTTTTCATGTGGTTCAACCGATATCTAGTACAACGGCCAGTGTACCGGAACATTCCAGAAGGTGCTGATGTCGATATCTCGATGTTACCTGGTGGTTCAGACGAATTGATTTCAGACATCCGAGATAGAGTCGACCGCATTGACAAAACAATAGATGCGGAAATTGTTGATTGATGAGGTGAAGAAATGGAGGATTTGGTGAGCACCCTCACCACTGGTCTCATTATCTCGCTGATTTTTATTGCCTTGAGTTATTTCTTTTGGAGAAAATTCGACAAGCCAACACCTCTTATGATTGAGAGAGAGGAAGAACGTAAACAAATCAAAGAAGAACGACGAATGTGGCGAAAAGTCGAGAATCAAATGAAAGTCGAGCAAGAAGAAGCGGAGGAGCGTGCAGCCTACGAACGAAGAAAAGCAGAAGAACGTGCACGTGCCGTTATTCCTGAAAAGGAGATTGTCACAAGTGCATGGAACATGCTCGGTGTCGAACAGAACACCACAGCTTCTCCGAATGAAGTATCAAGTGAGACGTTCAAACAAGGCGATGATGCAAACCTCGAACACCGTCCAGTTTCCTTAGATGCAAGTGAGCTTGTGCAAGTTGATGATTCAGACCTCTTGCAAGCACCAGACCTCGTTCAAGTACGGCAAGATGAGGGTGTTACAAATCACCCAGAGGAACCTGACTGGGAACTCATTGAACGTATACGAAAATTAGGTGAGGTATCTGAAGAAGAACGAGATCATCTACCAGAGGCACCAGATTTACCCGAAGTACCAGACCTCGATGAAGAATCAAACGGTGACTCTCCCGACGAAGATTTTGAACCAACGGAGAATGTGATAAGAACCTCCTCCGACGAAGAATTAGATCATGGCAATGAAATGGTCGATGAAGTCGTAGAACCTCAGTTGAGTCAACATGATGGATTCGATGAAGATGGGGTAGAAGAGGTTGATATTGAACCCGAACATGTTCATCTGGACGTCGAGGATGTGGCGTCTTCATCACCAAGTGAGCCTCCTGCCGAAGAGGATAGCCAATTAACAACAGAAAACGACGAATCCCAGCATGTTGGAAATTTCGACCTCCCGTCGCCAGAAGCCTCGGAACATGATTTTTGGGACGATGTATCATGGTCGTGAAACCATTCCCGCTGGATTGATGAAACCAAAGATATGATGAATCCTCGCTGTTTGAGAGGTTCATGGTGGCAAAGCCTCGGGGGACAAGGGATTTTCATCCGACAGAGATGGCCCGCCGCCTCGCTTTTGAGCGAATTCTCGATGATGTTGGTCGGCGTCACGGATTTTATAGGGTTCAAACCCCGATTTTTGAGACGCTTGAACTGTTCACTGCAAAATCGGGAGAGGGCGTTATTGGGCAACTTTACGCCTTTGAAGACAAAGGTGGACGCCAATTGACACTTCGTCCAGAAATGACAGCTCCAGTTATGCGAATGGTAGCCGAAGAACTTCGGAACGAAACCAAACCACTTCGTTTGTCCTATTTTGGACAATGTTACAGGTATGAGGAATTCAAGAAAGGTCGTTATCGAGAATTTTTCCAGTACGGTATCGAAATCATTGGTGCCCCTGGACCTTTGACCGAAGCCGAAATTGTGGCAACAGCCGTCAATATGGTGTCAGAAGCGGGCTTATCGAATTGGCAACTTCGCATAGGCCACGTTGGTGTTCTCAAATCTGTTCTTGGTGCATTGGGGCTTGCAAGCGATGCGAATGATGGACAAGAAGCGCCAGTCGCCATTGCAATGCGACTCATTGACAAAGGTGACATAGGCGGGCTCGAAACTTTTCTTACTTCACAACATATATCTCTGGAAGACGCAGAACCTTTGTTTGAAATCCAAGCCTTATCAGGTGGTGTAGAAACCCTCGACCAAGCATCAGCTATCCTGTCGAAGATGAATGATATCGATACAACGCCGCTTGAAGAGTTGCGAACAACATGCAACGCACTCGCTGTTCTTGCACCTGAACCACCGGCAATGTCCATAGATTTGACCGTAGCACGAGGACTGGACTATTACACTGGCATGGTCTTTGAAATTCACGTACCCGAACTTGGCGGAGAAAGCCAGGTTCTCGGAGGAGGTTCGTACAAACTCATGCATTTGTTTGACCTCGAGGACCTCGACCCGTGTTGCGGTTTTGGCCTTGGTTTCGATCGTGTTCTCCTCGCTCTTGAAGCTCAAGCAGAAGCCGAAGGTCGAAGTGAAATCGTTCCAGGAGAGTCAAGTGGTCAACCATATGTCGCTGTTGTTCCGTTCAACATTGATGCACAACACGTCTTATCGCTTGTTGCAGACTTGAGGTCGGAAGGCATTCGAGTCGACCTCGAACTTCGTGGTCGAAAAATTGGCAAAGCCTTGTCGTGGGCCAACAGCATCGGGGCTACACATTGCCTTGTTGTTGGCCCTCAAGATTTGGAACAAGGACAAGTGACGGTCAAGAATCTCGGTTCAGGAGACCAACAGGCTGTCGAAATGGCTGTTGATTCTGTTCTTTCATTACTCAACTGATTGTTCTTCTTGACGTCGAACATTGTAGAAGAATGCCATCGAGAGTGCTGCTGCACCAGCGACGAACGTGAAGCCAGGTGTGTCTTC
>JAYQSB010000002.1:0-99075 GCA_038146705.1 Candidatus Poseidoniales archaeon | reverse complement strand
ACGATATTTGGCCCGCGAAAAATAGTGATGTTCATGTTTTCACAATCGTTGTTGCAGGCCCCGTCTCCCCCATTTTCCCAGTCGCCTGCCAAGTCGAGTCGAAGCGTTCCTCGAGCCTCTCCTCCAATAGTGAGGTTCAATCGAGGTTTCAATTCCGGTTTCATGATGAATCGAAGTTTGATATCGATGACACCGTTGTCTTTTTCTTCACGGAATTCGCCATCCGCTGTTGACATTGTATCGTTGTCAGCGAAATGTGTCCACGCTTCAGCATAACCATCGTGATAGAGGTACATCGTTGTGGCGTTTTCTGAAGGCTGTTTGGGGTCAGCAGGCTCTTCGCTTTGCATTGTGGATGCTCCGGTGCCGTTGACTGGCAAGAGTATGAACAACGCCAATAAAATGGCTACGATAGGGCGGCTTCGCATGTTTAGGCCATCCAATGCCTTATTTTTCAACGCTTCTAAACCTTGGACCCTTGCGAGTCAAGAATTTATTACCTTGGTTCTACGGTTACATCGTGAAATTTCAACAAAACTTTTCCAATATTTCTAGCCTCATGGAGGTACTTGTGTGCATTTTGAACATCGGTCGAAAGAAAGCTTCTGTCAATAATCGGGTTGAGATGCCCGTCGGCAATACCGTTGAATAAGGCCTCCATGTGCGTTCTCATCACATTTTCATCCGACCATGTCCCCATGTGGATACCATGTACACCTCTGTTTTTGATCATCAGTTGAAGAGGGCCAAATTTAGGCGTTTTTCGAAGGGCTGAAAACGCCTTGAACAATGAGCGTTTTGATGAAGGTGCTGCGGCTGAAAGCCCGTAAGAGTACAAGGCACCACCTTCTGCGACAACCGACAAACTTCGACGAAGATGGTCGCCACCAATCGGGTCGAGAACAAAATCAACCCCTCTTCCGTTGGTGTGTTGTTTTACGATTGCAACAAAATCTTCGTTGTGCCTGTCGATTGCATGTGCCCCGTACTCTTCGATTATGTGATGTTTTGATGCAGATGAAGTCGCGAAAATTTTTGTTACACCGAGCCACCTACAAATTTGCAATGCCGCGGTTCCAACCCCACCTGCACCACCGTGAATAAGCACGGAGTGATGTGGTTGGATGTTGCCCAAATGCTGCAGTATATGGTATGCTGTCATGTATGTGACAGGCGTTGCTGCCGCCACATCGAAGGGAACATTTTCTGGTAACGGTATGACCCTTGAATCATCGCAAAGAACCATTGAAGCCTGGCCACCATTGCGCATGCCTGCAACAACTCTGTCGCCAATGCTCACTGAGGTTACGCCTTTGCCAACAGCATCGACAATTCCGCTGACTTCGTAACCAGGGGTAAAGGGATATGGTGGACGAGGTTGATACAAACCTAGACGCATCAGCAAATCAGCAAAGTTGATGCCAGCGTATGCGACCTTTATTCTCACGTCGTTGTCTTTGCACTCCGGCACGGCCATGTCAACCGTTGTGACTTTGGAAAGACCACCCCTGCCTGTGAGAACAACCCGGTGCTCCATGGTAACCCAGTCGAAACATCGTTTGTAAAATGATGTCTTGCAATCGAGGATTATTCGAATCGATGGAAATCAATTTGGTCGTCATTTCGGTTTGCATTTGCTTGTTCCCTTGTGAGACGAAGTGCTTCACCGAGCATGTCAGGAGCCATCCGATTTGAACGAAGTTCTTGACCTCCGACACCCGTGATAATCGCCATGACCTTGATGGTGTCACCGAAGGTAGGATCTTGTCGTGCACCCATGATGATATTTGCATCCTCGCTGACTTTTGCCGTCATGAGGTCAACCACTTGGTTGGCCGATTCAAGCGACATGTATTTGCCCCCAGTGACGTGAATAAGGACACCGGTCGCTCCGGTGATGTCGACATCGAGAAGAGGATGGTGCAGGGTTTCATGCACAACATCTTCAGGTCCTCGGTCAGATTCACCGTAGAGCATCATCGTTACGCCACCGTTGTTCATGATGGTTTTCAAATCTGCAAAATCAAGATTGATGAGCGAAGGAAGTGTGATGGTTTCGACAATTCCTTTCACAATTTCTGCGACGAGTTGGTCCATGATTGAAAAGGCCTCATCGAGAGGCATGTCGGGTACGAAATGCAGAAGTCTATTGTTGTCGAGAACGAGCACCGCATCAGCAGCACGTCGTAGCATTTCGAGGCCTTCGAGGGCACGGGTCATTCGTTGCCGTCGTTCAACTCTGAACGGTGTGGTGACGATGCCGACGACAAGCGCTCCAGCAGCCTTGGCTTCCTCGGCGACGATGGGACAAATACCTGTACCAGACCCACCTCCCATACCTGATGCAATGAAGACAAGGTCGGCCCCTGTGACGATTCTGCGAATCATTTCACGACCTGATTCGGCACAACGACGGCCAGTGTTTGGGTCGCCTCCAGCCCCTAGCCCACGGGTAATGTGTCGGCCAACGAGCAATTTTTGCAAAGCACGGGTATGATCCAGGTGTTGTTTGTCGGTGTTGATAGCAACGGTCGCCGCTCCTTCGACACCAAGGTGAGTGATTCTGTTGAGGGTGTTGTTGCCAGACCCACCGCAACCGACGATGAGTATGCGCGGATTCTTGACACCAAATGAACCGAGTTCATCGTCAAGTAAGGCGGTAGCGCCGCGTGCAATCGTCTCGTCTTTGAGCCCCTGAATCATGTCTGCAAACGCTTTATCTTGATTCATTGACATGCCGCCACCCGCTGAAGAACGTTCAGGTCCCATCCCTACACTCTCTCATATCATAGCCAATTCTTTCCCTACATAACCTCAACCCTCGCGAGAGGGGTGAAAAGTGGGTTTTCTCGACCATTAGCCTTTCATCAACATCTACGTTTTCAAATCTATCGATGTTTGCCTCAGTCATGCCTTTCTTTTCAATCGTTAGCGGTGATTTGATGAGCAGAATTTTTGACGAAAATTAAGTAGTGGTGCTGTTTCGGAGGACTTGCCTCACTTAGCTCAGTTGGTAGAGCACCTGACTGTAGTTGGAAAAAAACGTCGCAGCAGACATCAGGGTGTCCCCGGTTCAAGTCCGGGAGTGGGGACCAATTTCTTGAGGAGAGCCTCATTTCCATCTGTCCCCAGTTCAAGTCTTGGAGTGGATACCAACACATTACGGAATCGAAATATGAAGTCCTAGTGCTTCAGTCAGTGGTGATGTGAGATTCGACTTTGGCAACAATTGTTTGAGCACATTCGATGTCAACATCTGGGACAAAAGCGTGGAAGAGGCATCGAAGCGCCCCGATTTGAAATATGAGAGCAATTTTTATTGCTCCGAAGAGGTGAGTGAAGTAATTTTTACCTATGGATTTCGGGTGCTTCCACATCGTTATCATCATGAATTCCTGCGGGGTTTGTTATGAACATTTTGACTATCGTTTGGATTCAAGACGAATTTACATGGGATGTTGAGGAATCGCTAGGTAATTTCGATAGGATGATGTTCTGGCATCTTCTCGACAGAGCATATGGAGCAACGAAAGTTCTGGTTGACCCTCCTCATTGTGGGAGTGCTTTTCCATGGTTTAGCAAGTCTTGCTCTTCCTTTGGGGTACGACACATATCTTCATGCGAGTTATGTTGCCGACGGACTTGAAGACGGCGAGGCTCAGATTGAATGGGGGTCGGTTCGCTCTGGCTCAGAATCTTCTGAACCAACATCCGTTTCTGCTGATGGGAAATGGGCAATTTGGCACACATTGATGGCCATCGTTTTCACAATGTTTGGAATTTCATCTACATCATTGCATCTGTTTAGTTTTGTCTTAGCGATGGTCTGTCTCTTTGGCATCTACATGCTTTCTAAACATGTTTTCAATGAAGAAGTCGCCCTCAAAATAACTGCCCTGGCCTCCATCTATCCTCCATTTATTCGTGCGACTGGGCGAGCTTACCAAGAGGTATGGATTGCCTTCCTTGTCTGTGTGTTCTTTGCGTTTGCCGTCCTAGCGTTTAGACAATTGAATGCTCAAAGAAAGTGGGCCTTGTATGGGGGTTCCTTTGCTGTCGTGCCATTGTTGCTCCTCACGAAGGGTATGCCGTGGCAATGGAGTTTCGCAGTTCTGCCCGTCTATCTGTTGTTTGAACTCGAGCAGGCTCGACAGCGAGTTCAACCATATGTGCCACTTTTGGCTTATCTCACATTGGTCTTGATCTTGAGTCAAAATGGTTTAAGCGTCACCGATTTTGATTTGTTTGATTGGCTTTTCGTGCTGTTGTTCTGTGGCTTGTATGCATGGTTGATGTTTGTCTATCTCGGGATGTTTGTTTTCTCTTTGAAAAATGGAGAATCTGAATCAACGCCAGAGAGCACGATGTTGACGTTCTCTTGGATGTCAATTGGATGGATTTTGTGTGGTTGGATCGCAGCATTGTGGCTTGTCGAGGCAAACAACAGCGGCCATACGATGGTGCAAACATTCGTCGATTTTCGACACAACCCTAGATATCTGTCACTCCTTATCATACCCATTTTGTGGTCATTTGCTTCACGAGGTCAACTTCCAGAATTCAAGACAGGGTCCACATTTTCGTTTTTCATTTTAGCATGTTTACTTTCCTTCAATGCGTTCATGATTTTTGGAGCCGAACCACAGCGAGAGATGGAGATATTTGGTGAACATATAGAAGAATCAACACTTGAAGATACAACGATTCTCTTTTTGCACGACGGTGCTTTTGCGATGCATGAAATGTATGTCTTGCAGTTTTCTCTCGACCCAGAAAGCGATGATGAACATATTGCCTACTGGCGCACCACTGACTCTGGATGGCAGACTGAATTGAGTGATTGTGCTGCTTTAGGCCCAACAGAATGGGTCATCGTTTCTGAACATGATGATTTGTATGATGTTTTGAATTGGACAAAGGTAGAGTTTGATTCAGGTGTGGGATGGGCGTTGTACGAACGTCCGTCAACCTGTTAAGGCTTCAAGTTCCTTTGCCGGAGTGCTTCGACAGCGAGAACGCTGACGGCCACTTGTAGATTGTACGAAGGCACAAATCCGTCCATCGGTAAGATGACCACTGAATCTGAGGCAGCAAGAACTTGTTCACTGACGCCATCTCGTTCAGCCCCTACGACGAGAATCACGTTTCCTGTGAGGTCTTCGTCCCATGGCTCGCAAGTCCCCGTATCCTCGGCAGCAATAACCCTGAAACCATGCTTTTTTGCTGATGCTAAAATCTCGTCGGTTGTTGTATAAATCACGGGTAAAAATCGGTCTGCCCTCATGCTTGAGCGACGAATTGTTCGGCGCTCTTCATGCGTTTTTTCCACGTTGAGAAGCACAGCATCAGCCCCTGAAACTTCCGCAGTTCGAATGGCGAAACCGAGATTAGTTGAGTACTCGACGCCGTCAAAAAAGAATACAGTTCCTCCGTGAGCCAAGACTTCATCCAGGGTTGTATGCATCTTTCTTCCAACGAGGGCAAGGGCGTCTTGGTGCCCATTGGCAGACATTCGCCATAAGTCGTTCGTTGACCCTTCCTCGAGTGGAATACCTCGCTCTTCGCATAGTGCACGAATCTCGTTTGTATCTTTGTCGCGGTCGACAAGGACCAATGTGACCTCAACACCTTGGCGCAGTGCCTCGAGCACAGCGGGAGCACCGGTGATTTGTCCCGCCATGCCCTTTGGTTTGGATGAATCCTCATGAGGTTAACGCACGTTACAATGTTTTATTTCCGTGGGTAGCCTCGAACACGACCCACTGCAAGCCCATGTTGACATGCTCGTCGTGTGTAAGGGTGTTCTGCAATACCCCATGTGCACACCAGATCGACACTTACGCACATGACGCAGCGCGATGTCCGAGCACTCAGCTGTCTGGTTGCCCGTTGTTCAACGCCCACTCAAACATGCCTTCGACTCGTGGCATGAGCGAAAGTCCTGCATCCGTCAAGCGGTAAACGACCGTCATGGGGACCGTTGGAAGTTCCGTTCGAGATACGAGACCAAATTCCTCCAATTCACCAAGACGGCGGGAAAGGGTGGTGGCGGATGTGTCCACTTCGTCCTTCAGTTCTGTGAATCGAATACCTTCTCCGTGCAGGTTGAGGACGTGCATCACCTTCAGCATTTTTGAGCGCCCGAGCAAACCGAGGAGTTCATCCATGGCAACCCCACCTTCCTCAAAGACTGAGGCGAAAGTGTCCTCCTCCTTTGTTGAGACGGCCACGGTTCCAAGGAGGATGCCGAGCAAGACAATGAAACTCAGGAGCCCACCGATCACGATGTAGCGGTCTTCAGATGACGACGTTTCGGTTTCAGTTTGGGTTTCATCGCTTCCTCCCGTGTTGGTGATGTCTCCGTCTTCGGAATTATCCACCGTTGGTGATGCGCTTTCCGAATCTTGCTCCGTAGCGTTTTCGCCGGCTTCAACAATCGGTTCTTCGGACATCTCTTCGCTGTTTTCTTCTTCGACAAACGGGGTGTATTCGTCGGTTCCATCGGGACAGTCGAACTTGCCGTCATCAACCAGGTCAACGGTGATCAACGTGCCGTCCATGCACTCCCATTCATCAGGGGCCTGTTCCTGTTCCTCGACGCTGGTTTCTTCTTGTTGAGAGTCTGTTTCGTCGTCCGCATCGGTTTCGGTTTCGTCGACTTGGTCCTCGTTGACGGGGTTTTCGTCATCAACATCGTTTGAGGACGAGTCGTCTTCAACAGCATCCCCTCCGAACTTAAACAGGACATCGGGTTGACGATATTGGGCCGGGATAAGCAAGGTATCGACAACCTGAATCATGCCATTGTCCTCAGCAACTGCCCAGCCATGTGGAAGTTGGTCGTCGTAAGGGTAGCCATCGACCCCGTTGTATTCGTAGCCATAGACTCGATTGTCAGCATCGATGACGGTCGTAAAGCTGTTCACGAAGATGTCTTGACAATCGTTCTCAACCAGAACCGTTTGGTTCCAAGTGCTGTAATCGTTGGGATCGTCGAGGCCTCCGTTGGCCATCGGCATCCAATCAAGTGAATAGGGGCATGAGAGCGCAAGGGCATAAGGTCCACCAAATGAGACGTGATACAGTAAGATGTCTTGCAGCGAAGCGATGTCTTCTTCCGTGTCAAAGAAATCAATGTCGAAGCCTGCTGCTTCAAATGCATCATTGGTCGGAGCGAACATGGTCCAACCCATTTGTGGTGTGTTGCTGGGGCTCAAATCATCTACCAGTCCCGCAATCTCCAATGCCTCCATGAGGATGGAAAAATCTCCAAAATTCTCGAAGTTTTCCAATACTGACAAATTTTCATCGAACTGATAAAGGCTGTCATCAACACTCTCCTCTTCCTCCGATTGATTGTCACCTTCATCATGACTGTCTTCGTCAAGTACGTACCACAAATCGCCAGATCTGGTTTCGTACTTGGTATACGTCAAACACTCCTCAGAATCTACGGTTGCGTTTCGCCACTCCAGCTCATCGTTTGCGTCAAGAACAGCGTACCTCGCACTGCCCATGCATACCTCAGGGCTGTTTGATTGATAGAAAATGGATGTGAGCGTGCCATTGCTTCCTGCAGGGATATGGTAAATTCCCTGGGTTCCGTAATAGTACCCCGTCGTCCTGCACCCGGCATACAGGACACTCACAAACAAATCATGCGCTTCTGAAAGTCCACCAGATCCATTGATGTTACAGTAGACTGCACCCATTTCCCAACTCATGAGGACGTCGTAGCTGTACACATCTACGGAGGTGTCCATGGTGAAGGACAAGGTGTCGTTGGTCACGTTTCCAAATCCGATGGTGACTTCGGGCGTCATACCTGAGGAATTGTTGGTGGTATTTCCTGAGGAGTTGTTGGTGGTGTTCCCATTGTCTGCAGTCACAGTGTGCGGCAAGGCGGTTCCCAGAAGCAAGACAAGGGTCAAAACGAGCGTTCTCAATTTATCCATACATGTTTCATCTTGATTTGATACTTAAAGAGCAGTTTGGTAAGTTACAGGGATGAAACCTTACGGTAACGGAGGCGTAACCATGCTTTTTTGGCCAATAATCGGACATTTCTGATTTGCGACCCTACGCGTCAATCAAGGACTCAAACGGTACCATCAGCACGATTGAGCACCCATTCGAACATTGATTCAAGGCTGGGTTGAAGCGAAACTGCATCCTCGGTCAGCTCGTACATCACCGTTGGGGGAACTGTTGCAAAGGCCGTGCGTGTTACAAGACCATGATCTTCAAGTTCCCCTAATCGTCGAGCAACGGTTGTTGAGGAGGAGTTCACGCTCTTCTTGATTTCAGAAAAACGCATTGGCGCCGGATCACAGTTCATGGTGTAGAGGATACTGAGCATTTTTGATTTTGATAACAAGACGAGAAGGTCATCAACGTGGGCTTTCGCAGATTCACACATGGATTGCATACGTTGAGATTGTTCTTGAGACATGAACAGCCTAGGTATCAATTTGTTATTAGGAAACAGGTTTCAACATTGTTACAAAAGAACACCGATGCCACTCCTTTGTTTATCTAGCGATGCACGATGCCTTCACCATGGCGACACATCCAAACGGGAAAACAATGCAATCAATCGCGTTCTCAACGTACGGTAAACCTTCTGAATTGAAGAAAACAACGGTCGCCTATCCCCATGGCTTTGATGCTTCAAACAACATCGTCATCAAGGTCCACACATCTGCAATTAATCCGGTTGACAAAGCTCTGCTTTCGGGCGATTTGAAGATGGTTATTCCAGTCGCAGCCTTTCCCCATGTAATCTGTTACGATGTGGCTGGCATTGTTGAAGAAGCAGACCTTGAGGGGAAATTCTCAGTCGGACAACCCGTTTTTGCTCGGCTGTTTGGAAGCCCTAACGATGGAAAGAAAACCCCTTGGTACAGGGGCGCCATGGCAGAATATTGCGTTGCAGATACCTCCAACGTTGTGGCCAAACCAGAAAACCTCACCTTCGAGGAGGCAGCGTCCATACCACTCGTTGGCATGACTGCTCTCCAGGTGCTCAAATCCTCCGGGCTCAAGGAAGGTGATTCGATTTTCGTTTCAGGAGGAGCAGGGGGCGTTGGCACCATGGCCATCCAACTTGCAAAGCACGTCTTCAAGGCCGGTCTTGTGGTGACCACCGCTTCCAAGGGCGAAAAGGAACGGTTGTGCAAAAGCCTCGGAGCCGACGTTGTCATTGATTACAAATCAGCAAGATTCGAGGAAATCCATGGTGGAAAGGGCGCAGAGAAATTTGACGTCTGTTTTGATACGACGGGTGAGAGTCTCAAGATGTCGGACATCGTCAAAGAGGGTGGACGTATCGTGACCATTGCTGGTATGGCAACCCTCGAAGAACTTCGTCGCATAGGTGGTACAGCATGGATCCTCAAACTCTTTGTCAAAAGAAGAATGAAGCGAAAGGAGTACAAAGCGGCTCAATCCAAGAATGCTGACTGGAGTTACCTTTTCCTCTCACCCAGTCAAGAGGACCTCTCAACGCTCGCAAAACACCTCAACAGCGGTGCAATCAAACCAGTTCTCGATGGCGTTTGGGATTTCCATTCAGAGGATGAAAACGATGGATGGAAGGGGGCCTTCAATCGCTCATTCTCTGGGCGTGCAAAGGGCAAATGCGTCGTAAACATTGCCTGATGGTACGCAGATAGCCCTTGGGTCTTGTTCGATGATGGGCCTCTTAGATCATACTACTTGAACGAGCGTGTATACGAGGGGTCCCCATGTGCTCCTATACGACATCGAGGGTACCCTTCAACCCGTATACGTATACGAGGGGGCCCCTTGTATACACGCGAATTCATGTCTAACGATTTGCCCGTATACGTAGACAAACGGAACCGTTGCGAATATTTCCTTTAACTGTAAGTGCAAGGGGTTTAGTCTCTTTCTGCGGACCATAGCCTGTCATCGAAAATATCCACGTCGAGATATAATGTCTCGCCGCAGGTTTTGCATTTTGAAATTAATCTGTAGATTTGGTCTTCAGCATCATAGTGCCAAGCGTCGTGATCGAGTTCGGGAAGGCCTTCTACTCTGATGTGCATACGGGCAGGACAAGTCATGAAATCGCGTTTTTCTTACTTGTTATTATATTTTATCTGAATCAGGCCCAAGTGGGACATACATTACGTTGTTTGTTGATTTTTTGCGTTCTCCTCTTTAAGAAATGTAGGTGTATTCTAGGCATATACACAAGGGTTCTCCATCATACCCATGCACGCGATTTTTGCAAATACAAGGGGTTACCGTCTGCCCTATTCATCCCTACCCATGCGACTAATGGTGGTCGGATGGGCCCTCCTTGCAATTTTTCGAAATAGCCAAATCTCAATTACATCAACTCATGCGCATTGTTGTGCGACCTGAGGAAAATCTGATTCTGGAAATTTGTCAGTGCCCAAATATTGCACTTGCTAAAGATGATTCATCCCACCCGTGCCATGAAATTGTGAATGTCCAAAACCATGGTTCAAATGAATTCCAACTTCCTGAACCTTGGAATGGCAATATAACTCAAGCAAAATTACTTTTCATTTCGTCAAACCCTTCTATTGATGAATCGGAAGCCTATCCAACGGTAGATTGGCCAAACCATCGTATTCTCGATTTTTTCCAAAACCGCTTCCATCCTGAAAGAAAATGGACTGAAGATGCAAGAAGAGTGCTCACGAAAGATGGAATGACATATGCGAAACGCACGGTGCCATACTGGAATGAAACTAGGTCAATGGCCAGCGATGCATTCGATAGAATCGCAATTCCCGGTGAGGATTATTCGTTGACTGAGATTGCTCATTGTAAATCTAGGTCTCGAAAAGGTGTGAAATCTTGTGCCAAAACTTGTTTTGATTTGTGGATGAGCAGAATTATTTCAGCATCAGATGCAAGAGTAATCATAGTTTTAGGTGACGAAGCAAAGGAAATGATGAGTGAATTCTTAGATATTGATCCTGAGATACAATTTAATGAAGAAGTGTTTCTAGGAAATGCGAGTAGAATTGTATTGTTTTTACCTGCTCCCGGTTCAAACAAAATAAGAAAGATTAGCAAGGTTTTCTCGGAAAAGCAACGCTCAGTTCTAAAAATCGTACTAAACCATTAATCAATCGATTCGGATAAGTTGGAGGGGGTAATCCGATTACCCTTACAATTTCTAGAACTTGTTTGAAGGGTGTTCAGTGGGCCAGTATAGACACTACCCTTTGAAGTATCCAGCCATGTGGATGCGGAGTGGTTTTTTTGATAGGTTTCATTCCTCTTGCTCAATTTGTAATGCATCAGGTACGTGGTCGATGTCGTGCAGTTTGTTGAGAAGGTCGATGGTGTCGGATATAGGGTTACTTCGCTTGTACTCTTCGATGAGACGTTTCTCTTCATGCGTTATTTTCCCGTCAACCAGTGCTTGCGTTGTTAGACTTTGAATGAATGATCGTTCCATTTCTTTGAGCCTTTCCTTAAGCTCATCGGATGTAGCCCCGGCCTGCATTTTTTCGAGAATTTCTTTTGCTTGCATCATTCCTTCTGTGCGAATTCTTGTGAGCAAAATTCGTTCATCATCCGACATGCCGCCATCGGCCATTGCGAATTTAATGTAATTCTTCATTTGTTTCTTCGTTCGAGCGATGATGAATGCTGGGTAGAGTTGCATGTGCCAAATGTAGAGGAAGAGCAGAATGACCATGCCTGGATAGACCACCATGTTGATCCAAAAATGGAAAAATATGAGGTCTGAGCCTATGAAATTTCCAATGATTCCAGGAGTTCCTTGTTTTCCTGTTTGTATGTGTTGGTAATACTTGACGGTGTGCTCAATCATATGGTAGCCTTGTACAGCGAGGACTGTGAAAAAGGTCCATCGCATGTCTTTAAACTGACGTAAAGTGCTTTCGGGACGATTAAATTCCCACGCATAGTATACGACAATGAGGGTGAGCATAACAGAAAAATTCCACCAAAAATGAACAGGTTCAATGTCAGCCCTCCCTAGAATTCCATGGCTATCGGATGTCGCCATACCCAAGATAACGTGCTGATACACTTGGACAAAGTGCTCAAGGGTGTGGCCAGATTGAGCAATCACAGCGATGAGCATCAAATCAAAGGCCGGATTACCGAGTGAATGTCGAAGACTATGTTTTATTCGACTTAACGTGTCTTTTAGGGACATAGTCTTCTTTGGAAGTGATGGGCATATAGACTTATTGAAGATAATCTTGAATGAAAAGAAGGAAATTTATGAAATTTTGAGGATTTTCACAACCAAAAACCAATTGAGAACATGTTGGGAGTGATTCATTTCATGACGACAGCAATTCAAATCGTTCCATGCATTGAAAAACCCTCGACAACAATATGCGCACATGGCCCTCGATGGAACGAGCAGTCCAATCCCCATTGGAGACTTCGTTCAATTCGTCAAACAAAGCATCCTCAATGACCCACAATTTCAACTTCAAACCCTTCGAGGAGAAATTTCACAGTGGAAAGTGCATAACAATAACATCTACTTTGCCTTACGAGATGAGAAAGGTCAAATGAATTGTGTGATATGGAATTCTTCAATTCCAGTTGATGAAAGCATCAAGGAAGGGAGTGAAGTTATCATCATTGCAAACCTCGACCTTTGGCCGAAACAAGGTCGAATTCAACTCGTGGTCAAGAAAATCATGCCAGTTCTCACGATTGGGGAACTGGAACGTACAAAACGGGCATTGTTGGAACAACTTCGTCAAGAGGGTATGCTCGACCGTGCCAGAAGGCCGTTACCGATGTTACCGAAACATATTGCTATCATTACAGGGAAAAATTCTGCCGCTCTAGCAGATATGAAACGTCTCGCTATGACTCGATTCCCGAACATTCGAATAACTGTGATTGAGGTTCTCGTTCAAGGTCAGCAGGCTGGGAGTGAAATTGCACGTGGCCTTGCTGTCTCTAGAAAAATGGCTGACGAACATATGGCAGCAGCAGCAGGCTTGCAACCAGTGGATGTTGTCATCGTTGGAAGAGGTGGAGGGTCCGTCGAGGATTTGTGGGCATTTAATCTTGAACAAGTTGCAAGGGGGATTATTGCAAGTCCTGTTCCTGTGATTTCTGCAGTTGGCCATGAGTCTGACATCCTCGTTTCTGATCTCGTTGCCGACGTTCGGGCCTCGACACCGTCCCATGCTATCGAACTCGTCGTCCCCTCAAAGTATGACCTTATCCAGTGGATTGATGACTTGAGTATGCGTTCAGGTCAAGCAATTGATCGATATGTCGATAGGAAAAAGACACACCTCGATTTCTTACACAAACGACTTGCGAACGCACCAAAAGCTGGTGTTCTCACAATGCATCGGAATTTGGATGGATTAAAATCCCGACTAACCGGTTCGGTAAAGACCTCGATACATACACATCGACAACGACTCGCTGGTTTTGAATCGATGCTCAATGCGGCTCATCCCCAACGTACACTTGAACGAGGTTACGCAATGATTGAAGCAGAGGGTGATGTCGTGCAGTCTATTGCAGAAATCAGCGTCGGGCAAAATATTCTGCTTCGATTTTCAGATGGAAAAGCAACATCGACAATAGAAGAAATACAACAAGGTGGAAAACATGAGTGAAGAAACAAAAAATTTTGGAGATGCAATGCAGCGATTAGAGGCGATTGTTCAACAATTGGAACAAGGTGGCAAAGGACTTGAAGAAACAATAGAACTTTTTGAGGAAGGTGCAACACTTCTAAAATTTTGTCAAAAGGAGTTGCAATCGGTCGAAGGTAGAGTGAACGAATTATCCCTTGAAGAAGCGGAAGAAACGGGCGATGGCCAATGAAAAAGAAACATCACGAACATGCTCAACGCCAAGTTGTCAAGACTCTTCAGCAATGGAGAGACCCGCACAATACTGCATCGTTCATCTCTCTCGATGTAGTCAAACGTATGGAGGTGTCGCTTGATGGGATGGTTGAATTGACGGTCAACCCATCTCGCCCGCATTGTCCATGTTGCATTTACGATTTGGCTGAGCTTCGAAAGAAACTATCGCAAATCAAACATGTACTCGGTGTTCATATCGAAGTTCAAGGCGTTCCGGAGTCAGGACGTTGGACGAGGCTCATCAATGATGAGGTCGGTGTTGAATAGGTGAGAAATTAACTCGGTTTTTCAACTGACCGGAGTTTGAATCTTCGAAGAACAAGAAAGGCTGGAATCGACCAGAGGAATATTGCCCCTATCCATGAAATGAATGCACCATACCACGGCCCATACCTTGGGAATATCGCCATTGCGATGAGAGCAAAAACTGCAACACTCATGCCACCGAGCATCATTGGACCCGCCGCCCCCTTTGGAACTGAGGGACCTTGAGCATGCCACAACGCTACCATTGTGGTGAGAAATATTGCAGGAAAAACACTTGCCAATCCTGCGAGGAGGGGTTGGTGCAGATGTGAAAGCATGACGGCAATGCCTATTGCGGTTGCTGCCATCAATCCTCGAACAAGAAGGGTGCGAATGGAAACTTTACGATGTCCGGCTGGAGCTGGAACTTGTTTCAAATTAAAATAAAGTGCAACAATAAACACCCCACAAAAACCCAAACCTGCTAATGATTGAGGAGACAATGCTGAAAGTGCAGTAGATTCTAATGCAAAGAAAAGGAATGACCCTGCCATTGCCCAAAATGCCACTGAAAGTGTTGTTGTCTTCATGAGGAGGTTCTCAACATTTGAGAATCGAGAGGGAAGAATAAGCCACACACCAAGGAACATCGCATTTAACATCATACCAAATGGAATAATGGCCATGCTCTCCAAGAATTCTTCGGATGTTGAAATGAGATACATACCGACTGATGCAGGAACAATCGTCGAAGGAATAGTCCCCAGAATGCCTCCAACGACGCCCCCCCAACGCTCGATTGCAATGGTTACAGCAATGGCAACAACACCAGCAAAAACAGCTGAAAAAATGACCGTTACCGCTGACATGACATCACATGAATCGAGACAAACGGTGAACTAATTGTTGAATTGAACCTCCGGCCCATTCTTTTTTAACATCGCCTTTGAGGAGAATGAAATTCATTGGAAGCACATCAATATGGTTGACCCATGGGTGCTGATCTGCGAGGTCTTGGGCAATACCGGAATCGAGGTTTACCAAGAAAATTCTGCATGGTGGGATATCGCCAGATGCCGCGCTTTGCCGAAGTTCTGCATGCCAGTGTGAACATTTTTGACAGTTGCTCCGACCAAAAACAAGGACTGCTATGTCAATGTCAGGTAATGTTTCCAAGGCTTGTTCGTCAAAAGGTTCAACCTTCATCACTCTTCACCTATGTGTTTGTCACCTTTGGTCCAGGTTGAAGAACAAAGTCCATTCGACTTCAATGCCTCAACCATTCGAAGTATTGCTTTTGGCTGCCGACCTACGATGAGAGAACTTTGAGAATAATGCTGTATTTTTCCGAATTCATCGACAATGACCAAACCACGACAGGGCAATCCTGAATCAGCATGGATGAAATCAAACGATGAGGTGACTTCGCCACTCGGGTCAGAGAGAAGGACATGATGCACGCCTTGCTGAAAAATTTCTTTGGATTCAACCCAACGTTTGTGAGTTTCAACAGTATCCTTTGAACATCCAAACAATCGGACTTGTGCATCTTCAAATTCTTCTAAATGCTCGTCAAGAGCAGTCACTTCTGTGGGGCAAACACTTGAGAAATCTCGAGGGTACCAATAGATGACATACCATTGACCAAACAACTGTTCGGATGAATACTGTTGAAAGCCTTCTGGGCCAAAGCCGTCCATTGTCCATGAAGGTGCGTCTTGGCCGATGAAGTTCATCTTTGCACCCAACCTCAACTGCGTGCTTGCAATATTTCATTCTATTGCAAACAGGCTTATGCAAATGGGTCAAGATGTACAATATCATCAATGTCAATCGCTCTTTTTCCCTGTTCACTTGCATTCTTTGCTGCACGAGAAACCATCGACCGAATCCATCCAAGCGTCATGAGCCCTTTCATTCGTTGAATCGATTCGATGAACAACTGAGGGTTACGACCGAGTTGGGCGTGCTGACGAATATCGCTTTCTAATTCTTCAAGGACGAGTGTATAGGTTTCTAGCAATTCTTCAACGGCATCCTTCGTCACTGGCATTTTAGCCATCGAACGAGCGAGCGATTGTATCGTCGTTGCCGTCACAACACCTCCAACTTGCCCTGCGACAAATTCGGTATCGAACGAGGTACTGGATTGTTCTTCTTCATCTGAATCTGCAACTTCTTGGATTTGAACGAGTGCTGCTTCTAGATGCCGTGGTTTAATCGTTGAAACCTTGTCCCGTTCTGCAGCTTCTTGAGAAAAGCGGAGGATTTTCGCAAGATACTGCTCAAGGTGGTCAACGCCGGCCTGAACGGCTGCAGAACCTACAGAATCAACCGACTTCACTCTGTCTATCATGTGTTCGCGTGTGCGGCTGAAGGTTAGTCGAGTACGGAATGGATCACCCAGTGTTTTTCGTTCACTATCAAGGGCAAGTGTTTCTTTTTCCAAATGAGGAACATATTCATCGAGTTGTTGAAGAAGGAGTACAACCAATTTTTCCTTAACATCACCTGATAATCTCATCGAAGTAAACGAAGATGCTACAGCGGCGATGTGGCTTGGTGCATATGGTTTTGCGCCCATAGATGTCTTACAAGGTTCCGTCTTTCAACCATGTGGCGCACGAATTTGACCTTATGCTGACCACTCGATAAGCCAAGGGAGGTCAGCGTCTGCAGTGATGGGTTCCACTCCCTCTTCTGTACGAACCCATGTATCCTCTGTTCCTATCGAGCCATCATTGTGTACAACTTTAGGTTCAATGGCCATCACGCCACCGATTGGAAGTGGACGGTCGAACCCTTTGGCAATGACTGGACTTTCATCCAATTGGAGTCCGACGGAGTGGCCCAAGAATGTACTTTGGTCTGGCACCATACCCATAAGATGGTCGGCATGGCCGAGTTCTGTTGCAACTTCGAGTCCTTCAAACCATGCTTGACTACAATCTAGACCTTGATCAAGTACGTCGATGACCGTGTTTTTCACCGTTAACATATCGTCAAGCCGCTCTTCCCAAAGAGGGCTCAAGCGTCCGGACACAAACATTCTGGTGGTGTCAACAACATACCCTCGATGAACATGAACGAGGTCAACTAACACCGGTTCATTTCGCTTGATTTTGTTGAATCCAGCACCCATACCCGATAGCGGATGTGGCCCCTCTCCGCCAATGGCGGAGTCGAAGAACGATGGGACGCCACCTGCACGTCCTGCGACAATAACGCCTCTGTCGCACTGAAGTGGATAGCGACGCATCTGAACATTCCCTCCAAAACCTTCGCTTCGACTGATGGCTTCTGCAGCGGCCACTAGGTCGAGCTCCGACATGCCTTCACCGCCTACTGTTTCGACAGCCTCAAACATACGACGCTGAACTTGAGCACCTACATTCATTTGCTCAAGTTCCCATTTGGATTTGACCTCACGTATGGAGTGAACGAGTGTTGTAATGTCGCCACACTCACCTGCGAGACCTGCGAGAGCATGCTCAAATCGTTTCGAAAAAGATGCTGGAATTTCTCCAAATTGTAACGAAGGTCGTTGTGTAACACCCATTGATTTCAAGGTCTCTGAAAATTGAGATAGCCGTCCAAACTCAACCACTCGGTGAGGTGCGTTGTCTTCACCGGCTTCGTACATCGCCCTTCGTAATGAACGTCGTACAAATGCGGTCGGGCCATCGCCTCCTGCTTCTACGGATGCAGGCGCTCCTTTTGCAGGAATAAAAAATGTTGAATCTTGACGGCCTCCTGTGAAATAGTACAGGTCGATTGGATGTTGGATAAGGGCGGCAGAATGTCCGTGTTCTGCAAGTTTCTCGGAAAAGAGTCTTTGACGAGCCTCCAGTTCGTCAACGGGTATGCGCCAATCTTCGCCCTCTGGACCAAGATGGAGATGGAATGCATCCTCCATATTTTACCGACGCAGGGGTGGTTCAAAACAACTTTGTCAAACTACATCCACAGCGTGAACTTCACTCAGTTCTTTACTACACTCGAACTCGCTTCTAACCGTTTTCTCGAAATTTCACAATACTCATTCGAAATATCGATACCGATGAAATGCCTTTTTGTTAATTGGGCAGCAAGGGCTGTTGTACCCGAACCGAGAAAAGGGTCGAGAACGACATCGTGTTCAAATGTGTAAAATTCAATGCATCGGCGCGGCAATTCAATTGGAAAGGGGGCTGGATGATGTACTCTTGAAGCACGTTCAGTAGCAAATGACCAAATCGATTTTGAAAATTGAATAAATTCATCTTTTTCGATGGTATCGACCTTTTTTTCCTTGGCCTGGTCAACTTTTGGTTTTTTGAAGTCGCCTTTCGAAAACACGAGCAAATATTCGTGAATGTCTCTCAAACACGGATTGCTTGCTGATTTGAACGAACCCCATGCACACGAACTTCCAGCACTTGCAGATTTATCCCAAATAATCTCTCCACGCATGAGAAAGCCAAGGTCAATCATGAGCATATTCACATACGATGTCAAAGGTATGTAGGGCTTTCTTCCCATGTTTGCAATGTTCACAATCATTCTACCTCCGGGCGTCAATACCCGATAGCATTCAGAAAAAACGCCTTTGAGTAGTGAGAGATACTGCTCCAAAGATAAATCCTCATCGTACTCTTTTGTCGCATTATATGGTGGCGAAGTGACGACAAGATCGACGCAATTATTTGGTATGAATTCTAAATTCGTAGAATCATGACAATGGATGGTGTCCTTCAACTTGTTTGGAAACACACCAGCATCACCTACATGTCTTGATGACACGATGCCCTGATTCATCTTTGATTGGTAATACGCTGAGGAATCATGACTTTCCCGTGCTGATGAACCAAAAGAGGATGTGGCTGTTTTCGCACGCTTCCTGGGACCTTCGAGACCACTGTTTTCATGGTCTGAAGAATCTGCCATGACGCAGATTTTTCGCGGAACCTTTTCTATTTTTACCGTGCCATCGAGTTCATATGGCAATTTCTCAAATGAAGTCTACTTCCCAGGTGTATGTTCTTTGGAACAAAAGAAATCAAAAACCTATTTTGTATGGCAGGAGCAATGGCGAAGGTCTTGACCTTGTCTGATATCGACGCCGCAGGTAAAACGGTTCTGCTTCGCGTTGATATCAATAGTCCGATGGACCCGAAAACCAAAGGATTCCTAGATGTCACGAGAATTCGTGCTATCGTACCTACCTTGAACAAATTAAAATCATCAAAAGTTGTCATTCTTGCTCATCAATCTCGGCCGGGAAAATATGATTTTACGAGTACGCTCGTTCACGCGCGGGAACTCGGACGATTGATTGGACGAAAAGTGCAATGGGTCAATGATATTCATGGACCTAAAGCAATGAAAGCCATTGAATCATTGAAAAATGGTGATATTTTGCTGCTCAACAATGTTCGAATGGACGATGAAGAGCAAATAAAAGGGGATTTTCAAACACTTTCTGAAACAAAATTTGTACAGCATTTGGCAAGTATTGCTGATGTTTTCGTGAACGATGCATTTGCTTGTGCTCACAGGGGTAGTGCTTCAATCATCGGATTCACAACACATATCCCATGTGTAGCAGGTTTACTGATGGGTAAAGAACTTGAGAAGTTGGACCAAGCACTCGAAGACCCTGCACGGCCATGTTTAGCGATTTTGGGCGGAGTAAAAGTGGACGATTCAATTCAAGTGGCACAAAACATGCTCGACAATAACATCGCCGATGAGATTTGGGCTACAGGCGGAGTGGCGAATGTTTTCTTTCATGCAAAGGGTATTGACATCGGCCAAGAGAATGTCGATTTTCTCATCAAATCTTCAGAAGGTGCGTGGGAGCATGTTGTTGATATTGCGACCTCTCTTCTTGCAAATTTCTCTGAAAAGATCAAATTGCCAATCGATGTTGCCGTGAATATCGAAAACAATAGAGTTGACATTCCTCTGAGTAAATTGCCTTTTGATGCACCAATACACGACCTTGGCATTAAATCAATCTTTGAAATTTCAACTGCCATCAAGCAAGCAGGGACGGTCATATTGAATGGTCCTGCAGGGGTGTTTGAACACAACGATTTTGCACTAGGCACCATCGAAATTCTAAATGCTTGTGCTGAAACTAAAGCATATACGGTCATGGGGGGAGGGCATACTGCAACCTTGGTAGCGAAGAAGAATTTGTCTCATAAAATGGGACACGTCTCGACGGGCGGAGGTGCTTGTCTCGATTATATTGCAGGTCGACCTTTACCAGGCGTCGTCAGTCTTGAATCAAGTGCGGAATTATTTTCACTCGAACTCACAAAAGTCTTGGGTACAAAATAAAAGCCACTGGGGGGATTCGAACCCCCGACCTTCTGATTACGAATCAGATGCTCTACCAGCTAAGCCACAGTGGCATGAGGGCGGCGAATTTATTTTTCATCATAAGCAACTCGGTAGAAATACCAGCATTGATGAGTTAGAAGCCTTCCCAAGCACCATGGGCGAGAACGTACCTGTTCGTTACACGAACACGATTCTCATCGACCACGCCGGTGTACGACAAGAGGGCGATGTCCTCCTTCACTCCGATGGCTCATGGTCCGTATCAAACGGGGACGAAGATGTCATGGAAGAAATCGATGGCACATCGAAACTGTTGACACGAAGTCTTCAAAACTGGCATACACACCTCGCAATGCAACTTAATGGACGTGATTTCAGTGATGGATTCCCTCTTCACCGTTGGCTGAATGAAGCGATTTTTCCAACGGAGGCTCGCATCAATCCCGAATATGTACGGATGGGAACAATGTCTGCAGCGGCAGAAATGATTCGAACTGGTTCTTCATTCGCTGCAGACATGTATTTTTTCCCATCGACGACAGGAAGCATCCTCCAAGAAGTTGGGTTACGTGGCCTGATCGGAGGACCTGTCAGCGATATGGCTTTACCAAGTCACCCAGATGCCAAATCCGCACTCGATGAGTTGGGCGGATTGCTCGCATCCAACAATGAAAACGACCTTGTCCAATATGCTATTGCAACACATTCTGTGTATCTTTGTTCTGAAGAGACACTGATACGTGCCTCGGAATTGGCTGAGAAACGAAAGGCACGCCTGCACATTCATGTAAGTGAAACGAGAAAAGAGATTTCCGATTGCTTTGATGCACATGGCAAATACCCCATCGAATATCTTGACGCCATTGATTTCTTCAAGCCTGACACCGTTTGTGCACATGCTTCTTGGGTGAAGAAAAATGAGATTCAACTCCTAAAAAAGCATGAGGCGACGGTGGTTCATTGCCCTTCTTCAAACATGAAATTGGCGTGTGGAGGGACCCTATCGTACCCTGCCTATGCCCAAGCAGGTGTTGACGTTCGATTGGGGACCGATGGGGCCGCATCCTCTGGTAATGGCCTCAACCTTCTGGCAGAGGCAAAACTTGCGAGCCTTGTTCAACGTCATGACCATTGGGATTCTACATTGCTGCCCGCATCTGAAGTATTCCAACTCGCAACCAAGGAAAGCAAGGATTGGGTCGCATGGGGAATTGATGATATTCGGATGGCACCTCATGGTCGGGGTCGAAATCGCTATCTTGGTCATCTTGTGTATAATGGGGCTGAATGCCTCGATATGTGGGTGAATGGAAGGGCTCTACGAAGAGATGGGCAAACATTGTCGCTCGATGAGAAAAAGGTGATCGACGACATCAACGATGCTGTTGAGAAGTACTACGAAGGTGTTGAGGGTGTCTAGTCCCACCAAAGGACGCCTCCGCCTATGCCGAGCAAGAAGATGATGAAATAGAATGCAAATGATGCTCGGATATTGACATTGTAGTCAAGTGTCACATCAGCATCTGATGGCAGGTTATCGATGCGTGAGCCTAAACCAATATAGTGTGAACCGGCCTCTACATCCCATGTAATGCCGTCAGTCGGTCCGAATGCAGCACCTCCTGCAATGATGTCTTGGTCAGTTGATGAGCATGGTCCGCCAGGTGTTGCACCCTCAATGAAGGCAGCTTGAACTGGACAAGAATTCTTCTCATCTTCATCAACAATGACAACGTAGATGTCATCATTATCCCAAGTTAAATGAAGTTTTGAAGTGAACAACATGTTAGATAGTTCTGAAGGAAGGGGTTTATCAGAAAAAAAGGAATAATCACGGACTGTTGGTGTGTCGATATCTGAAACTTGGCCCTCTGTTTCCCATCCCATGTATCCAAAGATACACAGCAACACACTTAGCCCAACAAGAACGCTTCCAGCGATTTGCTTTTTTGATTCGGGCATTGGCAACATAGAACATCATCAAATAAAGAAAAACGCTATGCCGAGAATAGTATAACATGCCAGGGCTAATACGCCCTCTAGCCAATTTGTCTTGCCGTCATTGAGAATAGAAATTGTGATGAGAACAGCAACGAACGTCGCCGCAGTTTCAAGAAGACCAAATTCAAGCGGCAGTTGAACACCGAGAATCCAAGCGAGCAGAACCATAACTGGTGCGACGAAGAGAGCTATTTGTACGCTGCTACCTACCGCAATTGAGATGGATAAGTCCATTTTTCCTTTGCCAGCAACAAGAACGGCAGTGAAATGTTCTGCCGCGTTACCGAAGAATGGCAAGAGAATGACGCCGATGAACAATTCTGGAATGTTGTATTCGACGACGGTCTCTTCGAGACTATGAACGAGGATGTGTGCCATCCATCCGACTAAAATCGTAGCGCTCAACAATAGAATCCATGAATCTCGAATGGAAAGTTGGGGTTCTTCATGGTCTCCATGACCCGAAGACTCAAACATACTTGCATGAGTTTTAAGTTGAAAGAAAAGAGAACATGCGTATACGACGAGCATGATTATTGCTGTAGCCCTGGATAGATTGAGGACATCTTCAGACGTGCCCCCAGAGTGATGAAGAGCCGACGGGATAATGAGACATGCAATTGCGATGACGAGAAGAGCACCATTCATCTCACCGCTTAATCGACTAAACGATTGTTCGTTGTGTCGAATGCCGCCCCAGACAATAGAAAGACCAAGAACCAAGAGTAAATTTCCTAAAATTGATCCAATCAACGATGCCTGAGTGACAGTAATCATCGTTTGTAAGATATCGGGATTCGTGCTTGCTGCATACAATGCCATTCCTGCAATAATCATCTCAACGGCGTTACCAAATGTTGCATTGAGTAAACCTCCAATAGATTCACCGGTCCGAATAGCGATTTCCTCTGTTGCTTTTCCCATGAGGAATGCGAGGGGTGCAATTGTCAACATAGACGAGAAAAAGGCAAGGGTGAGTTGATGAGTGAGTGAAAAATAAATTGTGATTGGCAACAACAAAAGCAACCAATTCAGTTTATTCTCACCAGGATGAAAAACTGAAATCAATGAATGGTATTCCTCAGCATTGTTTGATTCTTGTACGGTCGTTTCGGACATTTGAGCATCTCCGAGAAAAGGCTCAGTCGTCAGATTTCTTCACCGTGCGACGCTTCCTTGGAGCATTACTTGGTGCTGCTCTGCGGCCAGTTGGTCGCTTTCGTCCAGTGGATGAAGAGGAACGTTTGGTTGGTCGTCGTCGAGGACGACGAGGAGCATCATCGTCGTCGTCGTCATCATCGTCATCATCAAACATGTCGTCGTCGTCATCGTCGTCATCGTCGTCATCGTCGTCATCGTCGTCTTCTTCGGGCTCTTCTTTCTTAGCACGGCGGCGACGTGGTTTTCGTTGAGTGATGTTGATGGCAAATGGGTCATCGTCATCATCCTCTGGCTCTGCGGTCTTGCCTTCGGATTCTCCCTCGAGTTCTGGAACGGCTTTTGTCTCAGTTCCGGTGACTGCTGCCATATCGAGTTCTTGCGTTGAGCCAGAGCCAATAAATTCGGACATCCAATCGTCATTTTCTTCTTCATCGTCCTTCTTCTTCTTTGGACCGCTCATTCCTGTCTTAATGACAAGCATTGAGACAAGGATGGCAAACAGGTTGATGGCTGCTACAATCCAAACAACAACATACGGCGGGTCCGTAAAAGTGGGTTTAACTTCAACAGGGTCAGGGATGCCCTCGACCTCTTTGATGACCTCACAAATTGTTGTACCGTTGATTGTATTTCGACAGAAATCGATGGTAAAGTCAACATTTGCCATATTCTGGTTTCCTGCGGTGTCTTCTACCATGATGGTTAATCGATGGTATCCAAGTCCGAAGTTACCTGCAGCGACATCCATGTTTGCTGTGAGAGCAGAACCATCCCCGTCGATATCTGTGATTCCAGTTAAGTCGGACCATTCTGTCGAGACTGTTGTACCAGTCTGACCACCGTAGTGGTAGGTAAATCGGTACTGGAATTTAGAAATCATCACATCATCTTCAGCACCGACGAGAACATTGATGTTGTTACCGTACAGGTATTGGGACTCATCATCGTTGGATGCAGGAGAAAATATCGTTACCGATGGGCTCTTTGCATCGACATACTTTTCACTCCATGATTGGACAATCTCATTGTTTGACATATCCGCCATCCTGATTTGAATGGTCATCAACCCTGCTTTGGTCGAAGGTGTTATTGAGAAATCATATTCATACACTGGCCCTCGAGTCGGGTCATTCTTGTTATCTTGAATGATTGGAAGGGGTTCTTCGTCACCCGTAAGTTGACCTCCGCTCGACGTGGTGATATTGATGAGTGGTGTTGTGGAAAGTTCTTCATTCACCTCTACTCGAAGAGTGTATGAACCCGATATCAGCGATGGGCTTGTGTATGGCGTTCCATCAATGTCAAGGAAAAGAAGCGTTGCATTTGGTAAGAGTGTATCCTCATGGACCTGATAGGCATTTCCCCCCAAATTACTTGTAATCTCGTGGTTGGTGTTGTTGTATTGGTCTGTGATTGTAATCGCATACCACACGTCTCGGTCAACATTAACTTCGATTTCAAATTCTTCATACATGTATGTACCGAACATCTCTGGGATGTCATTACGAACAAGTTCCCAACCGTCTTCTAATGCATCGGATTCACCGAGTGGATCGAATGGTTCGCCATAATGTCGCCAAATCGAGTATGTTTCTCCTCCTTCGTCATCGTCATTCTCCCACTCAATTTGAACCAAATTTAAGACACCGTTTGTTTCTGCTGTTCGAATCTGAGGTATGTCTGGGGCTTTGGAATCTTCAAGTCCAGGTACACAGAAATTCTGCTCTAGACCAAGATAATGGTATGTGCCGTTGTGATTCCCATAGAGTGCTTCAGTGGTGACGAAATATCTCGATTGAGTGAACTCCTTATCATCCTCTATCTCGACATAGAGTTCACCAACACCATCAGCAACCGAGCCCTTGAGCCACAATGGTGCCCCAGTATCAGCCGTCAAGTTCCAGTTTAGCCCACTTGGGTTGTTTTGAACCTCTGAACCAGAAACTCTGTACGAAGCACGCCATATGTGATATTGTTCGCCCTCGACACCGAGTTGGTCGTCCCAGGTGATACGGGTTGTCCGGTCGCCCAAATATTCACACTGAACATTCGTAGGTTCAGCAATCCAATTGTAAAACGCATCTTCAAGAATTCCGTCCTGCGATGTACAAGCAGACTGTGTGGTGTTTGTGTTGATGACACCGGTCGAATCCACCGTCACCATGCAGTAATAGGAATAGCCAAGAAATCCACGAGGTACTGGGACTTCGTATGATTCGATACCTTCGATGATATCTTTGACAACAAGCTCAACATCTGCTCGGAGAATAGTTGTGAATGGTTGATCAGACCTGTAAATTCGGTAGGTTTCTCCTTCCTCATCCAAAAGGTCGTTCCATTGAATGTATGTTGAGCCCGCTCCAGTTTCCGGCTCAGGTTGAAATTCTGCGTACACTATCGTTGGTTGAGCTGGAGGCATGTTGTCCTCTTCAACAGGCTCATCGAGCGTGTTTTCCGCAAGGAATCTGAAATCCTCGTAGGTTTGATTTGGTCCTGTCCAATTTGGAAGATGGTACGTCAGCGAATAATAACTCGTTCGTTCGGTGTCTTGAGGAATGACAAGGTCCAATGAGGAGACATTAGCAGTTAAGTTCGCAACAAGGTCTCCATCGGTCAACAACTCTCTTCCGTTGAGTCGGTCGACTGGGAACTCCGAACGCCACACACGAATGCTCATTGCACTCTCGCCAGTCTCAGGCAAGTCGTCGCATTGACAGATGTTGTTGTGGTTGATCCATCGTAGTGAGGTTATACTCGTCGATGGGTCAAACGATGCCGAAACGAAATAAGGTGTTCGAATAGCAGAAGTTATCTCCACGACAGGTGTGTAGAGCGAGGAAGAGTTCATGATGAGTTCGGCAGCTTCCGTTTGGTCAGCAAGCAATGTCGTCACAGCATAATAAAACGAGCCATTCACACCTGGTGAGACTTGGAATGTTGCGCTATGATTCATCCCATAACAATCAAACGGGCTCATCGTTGTTGGACAAACCTGTCGGGTTGCAAAAGGCGTGAGTGAACCAATTGTGGATGGTGTAATTGGGTCTGTTGACCTGTAGACTTGGTATGTTTGATATTGAATGAACTGTGCTGTTCCATCAACTGATGCTTGAACCGTCCAATTCACGATTGTTGATTCGGTGACTGGGTCGAAATAAGCCGTGATATTTTGGGCTTGATAATTTTCAGGATCGCCTTCATCTTGCGCAGTTGCAAACAGTGAAATTGGTGCTAACGTAAGGAGAAAAATTGCGATAACAACCGATGTGTGTCGCCGTGTTCTGTTCATTGGATACCCCACCCCGCCTATACACCTGTGAACTTCGTATATTATGACTATGTCGTTGTTTTGCTTAAAATGTTCTATTTGCCCACCTTTGCACTTTTCCGGTCATTCTTCTTCCATTTTCGCATTTGGTTGTGGCAGTGGATGGTTGGCATCCATGGCTTGAATCACCTTTTGTGCTTGGAAAAAACGGAGGAAGAACGTCCACAATCCGCCGAAAAGACTCACGAAGAGAGCAACGGAAAGAGGATTCATTTTGATAGAATCAAATGGTGCCATGAATCTGTCATTAAACGGATAATCTGCAAGGGTGACGATACCCATAATCGTTAGCATGAGAATAATCAACACCGTTCTATCCGCTCTGGAAAAGCCACCATAATTCCGTGTTCCAGAAACTGCTTGGGCTTGTGTTCCCATGTATGACCCGAGGAGTGTGAAAAAGGCAGATGCGAAACCAAGTGCTAGGCTATCAACATAGACAGAAGCACTAATCCCGATTAACCAAACAGCATCAAGAACTCTATCAAAAGTGTGGTCAAGATAATCGCCCCATCGCGAGACGAGGCCTTTTTTCCTCGCAATAGGTCCATCGAGCCCATCAAAAATCATCGCAACTCCAATCAACGCAGCACTTCCGAGAAACCACCAGCCTCCTTCTTCCCCTGCGGGAGCGAACCAAGAGAGAATTGCAGCCAGTAAGCCGATGGGAAGGGCAATCCAGGTAATCGTTGATGGCGATATCCAATCGTATTTTTCAAGGAGTGGATCTAAACTTTTTTCCCAAGTTTTTCTCAACTGCTCAAGTGCCATGATATCATGTTGCCCAGTTGTTCTGTATTGTTATGTTTTTGTTCAAAGTCGGGATGCATCGAACATTTTGACATCAATATTGGCATTTTCAATCCAATCGATGTGGTCTTGATTCGAATGAGAGGGAGGCGTTGTTTCGGACAATTTCTGAATGACCTTTTGGCAGATACTTTCTGCATCTTCGTTTGAGGTGTCAAATTCAAGAACTAATGTTTGGTGTTCAATATGTGAAATTTCAGTCCTCGCACCTCCAAGGAATTCCCATTCTACGTTTTCGATAATTTTGCTCTCGCTGTATGCTCGCTTCTCAAGCCGTTGCTTGAGCACCATAGGATGACAACGAAGAACAAGAATGATGTTCGATGGAATGAAATGAGATAAATGGCCTTCAACAATACAATCTTTGCCAAGAAACTGGATTTGTTGTTGGAGACAATCCGTGTCAATGAGCATAGTACTATCGTTCTCATCCACACCCCCCAGGCAATTTGATTGAGCGGCGATGCTTTCAATCGATTGAACTTCAAAATTTAACGCCAAGGACAAGAGATGTGCAAGAGTTGTTTTTCCAACACCTGGGCTTCCCGTAATAGCGATACATCCGTGAAATTCCACACCTCATCGAGCAAACTCAAACACTTAGGTTTGTTGATTGATTCTCTTCCTCGTGAGAATTTGACAAAGACATGATACATAATGAGGTTGTGCCTATTGTGAGTACGATGTTTGGTATGAGCGACCCTGCCCAGACCATTCAACAAATCGAACGTTATTCTACGGAGGGAAGATTAGAACTCGCTGAGGTGATGGCTACAGAATTCTGTCAATTGATGTTGACAAAACATCAAGAAGATGTTCAACAACTCGTCTATTTAGTCAAAGGTTTACGCCTGCTTTGTTCAATTCACTTGCAGCGAGGTAAAGGGTCTGAAGGTTTACGTTGGATAAAAAAATTACATTCTTTTCGAAATAAATTATACAAATATCTCAAAAAGAATGCGCCGCATCTTCTCGAATCGCTTCCATCTTCAGGAGAAGATTACCATCTTGCTGCAAATTTGTTTTCACAATCGGGTAAGAAAGGAGCAGCTAAGAAAATGTACAAAAAAAGTGCTGCGATCTTGACCAAACCACTAGAGGTGTGGAGCGATGCACTTCTCAATGGAATAATAGATGCTACAACATGTGGTGCCATGGTTGATTCATTTGAACACAATAAAGGGGTATCAAGAGTCAACGGTCGTTATTATGTCATGTCTTCAACGGGTTCACAAGTGGAAATTGAGATCATAAAAAACGCATTGGAGATTGCGCAACAGGCTTCAAACAACGTTGAAAACAAATGTAAAGAGCACATCGATTTCTTAGAGCAAGAAATCTCAAGGATTGAGGCAGGAGAGCGTGCTGCTAATGCACAATTAGAATCTGCTTTGCAAAATTTGCAACCAAAACACGATTATTACGAGTATGGTTGATGGTAGCGAGGGATGGATTTGAACCATCGATCTCCGGGTTATGAGCCCGACGGGATATCCAGACTACCCCACCTCGCTAACCCTCCCCCATTTGTGCTCTAATTTGAAACCACCGATTGTGAAATTGTCATCGTTCATCCATTGGATTCATCTATATCGAAGATGTAGCAGTACCATGGCCAAGGTGAATGAAGCCCTCATTCTCCTCATTATCCTTCTTTCATCAATTCTTACAGGTTGTTTAGCAGATGAAGATACCACGTCATCGCCTGTAACCCTCATCGTTTACTACGAACATACCTCGGGTACACTTTACGAAAATTGGACAAACGGCCAACGAATTTCTCAAACTGGTGTGGAACTAACCTTCGATTTTGCTCGTACAACAACAACTGAAGGTGAGATGAGGATATTTTCGCTTACGCCCGGCGACGGAAGTGCACCAGTCGAAATTGATGCTTCACAATCTGCATCATTGACATACGAATACTTGACGCATGGCTTATTCAGTGCGACACTAGGAGCAGAAGATTCCGAAGGAAACGTCGCAGATATGTCCATTCTCATTCGAATAGATTCATTCATGCATTGGGTTGAGCAAAATTCTGAGGATCCTGAATCTATGAATCTCAACACCATTCCAGATTGCGAAAACTGTGAAGGTCCAACGCTCATTTCTATTGATTCTCAAGTCACGAATCCAGAAAGCTTGATTCCAGGGACTGGTGGGACGACAACAATAACTTGGAAACTCAACGATCCAGATGGTGAAACAACTGCGACCAAGACAGAGCCAATCGCCGATGGACAAACAAAACTTTGGGAACATGACCAACTCGGTGTGACTTTGGGAACATGGACATTGAGTGTCGTGATTGAATCAGGAGAAGATAATATCAACATTACGCATGATGTATCCATTCGATATGAAGAAAAAGAAACCGAGGCAAATCCGATTGATTTACCTCAATAATTCTTCACTTTAACTGACTGTAAAAATGAACTGAAAGTGAAAAATAAGGCTACTAAGACACAGTTGTTTGCATATTCTTACGGTGAAATGTCCGAACTGTCTTTTCATTCTTCATATACAAATGACCGATGTCGTATGGTCATGCCAGCAAAAACGAAATCCAAGCAAACCGATAAAAAAGACCAAGGTTCCCTCGCAGAAGAGGACGTACCAATGGAAGAAGAAGGACCTGAATTGACGATTGAGGACCTACCCGGAGTGGGTCCTGCAACCGCCGAAAAATTAAGAGAAGCAGGATTCGAAGAACTCCTTTCCCTCGCAGTAATGTCACCAGCAGATCTAGCAGAAGAAGCCGAGTTGGGTGAAGCTGTAGCAGCAAAAATCATTGCAGGTGCCAAGAAAATGGCCAACATTGGCGGCTTTGTTTCAGGAGACGCTTTGCTCGACCGAAGAAGAGAAGTACAGAAATTGTCATCTAAAGTACAATCTATTGATGATTTACTCGGTGGAGGTTTTGAAACCCAAGCACTCGTTGAAGTGTATGGTGAATTCGGAAGTGGAAAAACACAAATTGGTCATCAACTCGCTGTAAATTGCACACTACCCTTGGACCAAGGTGGGCTTGATGGAGATGTCTTTTACATCGACACTGAAGATACATTTCGCCCAGAGAGAATCTCTCAAATGGCCCGAGGACATGGTTTAGATCCGGACTACGTCCTCTCAAGAATACATGTTGCCCGTGCCTACAACTCTGCACATCAAATGTTACTCACTGATGAAATAAAGCGAATGAGCAAAGGCTTGAATGTGAAGATGATTATTGTTGATTCATTGACCAGTCATTTTAGAGCCGAATTCATCGGTAGAGGTATGCTTGCCCGACGACAACAAAAACTCAACAGTCATCTCAAAGATCTCAAGCAACTAGCAGATGTGAACAATGCACTTGTTCTCGTCACCAACCAAGTTCATGCAAAACCAGATGCACTGTGGGGCGACCCCACAAAACCAATTGGTGGCCACATTTTAGCCCACGCAAGCACGTTCAGACTTTACCTCAGAAAAGCAAAAGCTGGACGGAGGATCGCCCGACTTGTTGACTCTCCGAACTTGCCTGATGGAGAATGTGTTTACGAAGTCACGCAAGATGGTCTTCGAGACTGATGGAAATTTGAAGTTCGTGTGAAAATCGCATTCATTAACCTCGATGGAAGCGGCACATTCAAAATCTATCTCGGTAAAATAACCCCATGCGCCATCTCATCGAGCGAGTGTTACAACTTTCCGAAGAAGAATTACAATCAGATAGTACTCCGCCAATTCGTTTAGATGAAGGAAGCGATGCAGAACTACGTGCTCTCCTTGAATCACTTCAACCTCGAATACGTGTCTACGGCGTTGGTGGTGCGGGATGCAATGCTATCAACAGATTGCACGAAGAAGGATTGTTTGAATCGTCATATGTTACAGGCTACGCCATCAATACAGATGCACAAGCACTTCTTCAATCTCCGCTTGAGCAGAAAATCTTGATCGGTCGCTCTGCTAGAGGCAGAGGTGCCGGTGGGGATCCGACAAAAGGCGAGGCGGCCGCTTTAGAATCTGAAAATGCCTTACGTCGTATCACAGAAGACACCCAACTCGCAATCATCACAGCGGGCATGGGCGGTGGTTCAGGTACCGGCGCCGCAGGCCACCTTGCAAGGTTGGCAAAGCAACAGGGTGCGTTAACAATCGCTGTTGTTACATATCCTTTCAAATCCGAAGGATCATTACGAAAGCAAAATGCTGAGTGGGGATTGGAACGTCTACGAGAATTTTGTGACACCATACTCGTGATACCCAATGAACGACTTTTGGAAATTGAAGGCGTTAAGGATTTACCTATAGCGAGAGCGTTTAGAGTTGGTGATGAGTTACTTGTTCGCTCCATCACAGGTGTAACAGAACTTCTCACGACTGAAGGTATGGTCAATCTTGACTTTGAAGACTTACGGTCAGTCATTCAGTCTGGTAGTGGCGTTGCCATGATTGGTTTGGGTTCAAGTTCGGGACCAGAACGTGCGACAAAAGCAACCCTAGAAGCATTTGAATCTCCGCTTCTCGAAATGGATACTTCTGATGCTCGTGGAGCCCTCATCAACGTTGTTGGAGGAGAATCTCTCAGCCTGGGAGAAGCTGAAATTTGTGCACAACTTATCCAACAGCGTATATCGCCCCACGCAAAAATAATTTGGGGTGCAGCAGTTGATGAGTCCATGGGTGATGAAATTCGTGTGATGATCGTCCTAACCGGTGTAAAAAGTGCACAAATTCATGGTTCAAATGAAAACAGACAACTTCGGGCACTAAGAAATCAAAGCATCGAATTTGTCAATTAGAACGGAAACTCGTCCAAAGCAGATAGCCGAGAAGTACAAGACCACATGCTAGAAGGATAAGGTCAAAAATTTCAACCTCTTGACTGGTATTTGCATTAAAGTCCTCGTTGCTTGATACTCCTGGGACCGTCACCGAGAGGGATGACCAACCATCGCCAGTAGGTTGATTGTTTCCATTGACGGCATTTGCAAAAATCTTGAACTCCACAATCGTTGAATTATTTTCAGGCGTTTTCCATTCAAACTGCCACGACCTGTGCATTGAACCATTTACGGTGTGTGTTAGATAACCATCCTGAAATTGGGTTGTTGCTTCGTCGAGAATACCGATTGAACCTTCACCGATGTACTCCAATCGAAAACCTCCTGCGTGATTGCCTTCGTTAAATTCTATATCGCTTTCAATTCGTAAGGTAACATTCAGTGTTGCATTCGATTCGAAGCGTTGTGGAATTCCTTCGAGGAAAATTTCAGTTGCAGATGAATACGCATGACATTGACACCCTTCATTCGCTGCATCACCCACGCCCAAATGACTAGCCTGCGTCAATGAACTCGAAGAACCGATGAGCAAAAAGAAGAGGCATGACAGCGTAAACCTCCATCTCATGGTGAAGTATCAGCAGCAACACTTCTTGAGGCTTATTCATGATGCAAACTACAATCTAGAAAAACGATGATTTATATCGTAACGGAATGACATTGATTCATGATGGAAGACGGTTTAACTGAAGATGATGATTTTGACATCTTTGAGGCATTAGGCGTTTCAAAAACCAAATCGACTGAAACGAAATCATATCATGACCCTCTTGCCGCCTTCATGGATGATGAAACTGACGACGAATCGGTCGAAGACCTTCTACGAATTTTAGCACAAGAAGAAATTCAAACCGATCAACATTTCCAAAATATTGTTCAAAACCATGAGTTGCGCATAGATGTAGAGTCGATCGATGTCAGAAAAGACCGTGATGCATATCATCTTCTCCTCGAGTTAACCGACGGTGAAGGCATGAAAATTCGCCCGTTTGCTACAGTTGTTCACAGAAATGATGAAATCATCGGATTAAAATCTCCGAAAAATCTTCCTGAACAGTGGAAAGATTTCTTCAAACAACTGCTCTATGTCTTACAAAACATTATGATTAAACAATTCAAACCATCACCAATATGAACGACGTATTTGTCTATTATCTCTGAGTTTAAGCGACTTTCTCATGTCTTTCAATTCAGAATATGAGCCTTTTTTTCAACCTCCAGGGTGGATTGTTCGTCCTGTATGGCTTATCCTTTACACAACACTCATCATCAGCATATCAATGGTTTATTCACGCAGGGAAGATATCGAAAGATTTGGTTTTATAGTCACTGTTTTTGTTGCTCAACTTCTCATAAATCTGGCATGGCCAGCAGTCTTCAATGCCGAACAATATCTCATTTCATTCGCAATGATTCTGTGCATGATTGCATTGTCAAGCATTTACTTGTATTTGACGTGGAAACCGTTACCAGAAGCTTCCAAACTTATGCTACCTTATATCGCTTGGGTAAGTTTTGCAGGTATGATCAACGCTGCATATTACCTCAAATTTCGAACATAACGATTCAATGGAGTTCAACTTCAAAACTAATATTGACTTCATCTCTGAGCATATTCGATACACTGCAATATTTTTCATGACTTTTTTCAACAATCCGCTCGACGAGTGCTCGCGGTACATCGCCACGGACATGGTATGTCATTCGGATGTGTGTAAAGATTCGAGGATAATCTGTTGATCTGTCTGCATCACACTCAATCCAAACCTCAGTAAAATTTCGTTCCTTCAAACCTAAGACTACGTCTACGAGGGAACAGGCACCTATCATTTGTAGTGTAACTTGCATTGGAGATGGGCCGCTTTCCCAATCGAGGTGTAACTCTTGGCCAGCCTCGGTTTTTCCTATCAATTCTGTCCCATTCGTCCAGTGAACACTTGCCTTCATCAATAAATTGCGGGCGTTTCATTCTTGAAGGAGATGTCGGTCGCTACGCATGAGAGTCATGACTGGAACGCCTATTACCTTCGAAAACGGAACACTTCACGTACCAAACGAGCCTATCGTCCACTACATTGAAGGCGATGGTATAGGTATTGACATATCTCCTGTCATGCTCAAGGTCGTTGATTCTGCAGTGGAAAAAGCATATGGGGGTTCAAAAAAGATTCATTGGAATGAGGTTCTCGCTGGTGAAAAAGCATTCAATCAAACAGGAGAATGGCTACCAGATGCAACACTAAAAGCAATGGCAGAAGGTTTTGTTTCCATTAAAGGTCCATTGACAACACCTGTTGGCGGAGGTATTCGTTCGTTAAATGTCGCATTGCGGCAAAAACTCGATCTGTTTGCTTGTGTTCGCCCAGTTCGATGGTACAATGGTGTTCCAGCTCCAGTACGAGAACCACAAAACATTGACATGGTCATCTTTAGGGAAAACACCGAAGATATTTACGCAGGCATCGAATTCGAGGCAGGGACTGATGAGAACAAAACATTCCTAGAATTACTAGCCAAGCAGTTCCCAGAGCGCTTCGATAAAATTCGATTTGGTACAAAAGAAAAGACAGATGACTGGATTGAAACCTTATCTTCAACTGGTGGTTCACCACGAGAAGAATCTGTACGTGTAGGTATTGGTTTGAAGCCTGTTAGTTACTTGGGAACCGAGCGACTCGTTCATAGTGCAATCGAATACGCAGTAGAAAATCAACGAAAGAGCGTTACTATTGTACACAAAGGTAACATCATGAAATTCACAGAGGGTTCATTTGCTGAATGGGCGTATAAAGTCGCACGAGATTTCTTTGGAGCTGTTCCCTACGAAGGAGGTCCATGGCACATTATTCCTGAAGGAAAAGACGGTGCAGGCATCATCATCAAAGATGTCATTGCAGATGCTATGTTGCAACAAGTTTTACTCCGGCCCAAAGAATATGATGTCATCGCCACACTCAACCTCAACGGAGATTACCTCAGCGATGCACTCGCTGCTCAGGTTGGGGGCATTGGTATTGCACCTGGAGCGAATATCAACTATAACAGCGGACACGCAATCTTTGAAGCAACGCATGGAACTGCACCAAAATACACCGGGCAAGACAAGGTCAACCCCGGCTCAGTTATCTTGAGTGCTGAGATGATGTTGAGACATATGGGTTGGACTGAAGCCGCTGATTTGATTATCAAAGGAATGGAAGGGGCAATTTCAGCAGGCACAGTGACATACGACTTTGAACGATTGATGGAGCACGCTACGTTACTATCTTGCAGTGAATTTGGAAATGCAATAATTCAATACATGTGATATTGGTGAGAGCCATGGGTAAATCGTTTGACTCCAAGTGGGTTAGCCTCAAAGGAGGAGGAAAACGAAAGTGGTGGATTCGTTTGAAAGCAAAAATTGACACCGGTGCTTCCCGTTGTTCAATTGACAAGAAATTAGCAAATGCTCTAGGCCTGAAGAAAGTTGGTGAAATACAAGTTCGCAACGCAATGGGTAAACAAACAAGGCAACTTGTCGAAGCAAAAATTAGAATCGGGAGAACAACATACGATGTAGAATTATCAATCACAGATCGAACAGAATTATCTTGTGCCATGATTCTTGGAAAGGAACTGATTGACAGAGTGAATCAAAATTTCCTCTCGCCACAAAAATCAGGTTCAAATGTTCCGCAATTTGTCTAATCTACAACCAGTCGGTCAATGTCCTTGGATTTCGTACAACGGAGATGCCGAATGTTTCTTCGAGGGCTCTAGAGATAAACGTGAAGTCATTGTCGTACGATGCGATGAGGACTACACCAATACCTTTCGAAGCTAAATTGGAAACCGCTTTTGCGTAGTGGAGCAGATGCATATCGTTCTCTTCAGGATAGTATTGTTTTCCAGCAATTTTTGTTCTGGGTGTGGTTGCCCCATATTTTTGTTTTACAGATGATATTTCTTCAAACACTTCATGATGCTGCACAAAGAATTCTTCTAATTCTGGCGTAACAACATCTTCAACTTTTTCAATATATTCAGCTTCATTCCATGTTGAAAACGCATCGATGACTTCTGCAATCTTTTCTTTGAGGAACTCAGTGGTAATTTCATTGTTATTTGATTTTGATAGCATTGATTTCAAATTCATCTGACGCTCCAACCGACGAGGGTCGCCAAACATGCTCAATTCTTCACGTATTACCTCAGGAACATGTAGGAATATTTTCCCATTTTCGGATTGATTCTTCAAAAATCTGAAAAAATCTCCCAAACCGGAATTTGGGAGTACATCTCCTGAAGAATCAAGTTGATTCATCGTTTTTCGCTGATGACCAGCAATAATACCAAGGTGTGTGTATACTTCTTCAATAAGGGCATTGATGAGAATATTCGTGTCAACGACAACCAATGGTTTCAAATTCAATTGTCGTAATTGACTCCTGTGTTTAAGGGGTATCTTTTCTTCGTGATTTTTGAAAAGAGTAATCTCAGCATCTTTGAGTTTTTGCCTCCCTATAGTGTCGAGTGTTCGATGATGTTGAGCCCTTTCAAGAATCTTCAATCCTGTTAATGGACTTGCATTTGAAGCTTCTTTTGCTAATTCATAAACTTCAATAAAATCAAACTTGGATTCTTTTTCAAGCATTTGGAATCTTCGTTCAAACTCATCACGATGTCGTGATAATTTTCGTGACAATTCAGTGTGTGCAGCGATCACCCTGCCATTGAACGGTTTATCGGGCAGATGCACTGCATGGTTTGTTGTGTATGAGCGTAAGGTCTCTAATTCTTCTTCGTCATATGTTTCCCTTGTTCGCATACCTTCTCCGGACTGATCTTCTTCAGTAATCGAACTCAACACATGGTTTACGATGAGTCGAGTTGCTGGCCCTGTTTGTTGGTTGTCTGCAAGATTCGAAACTTGAAGGTACAATTGAAATCTCTTCGTGAGGGCTGATTTAAGTGAAGGATTATTTTCTAGTAAATCCAGTGCTTCTGCCCAGTGGCCTGCGTGGGCATAATGAATCAAAGCTTTGCGATAAAGTGCTATCTCTTGCTCGATTCCAAAAATCCCTTGCTGAACATAATACATGACCTCTTCTGCAGAATTTTTTCTATCGTCAGAGTCTACTCTAACTGTGTGGATTTGGTCTGCAACCCTCTTGTACTCTCGGGCTGCATTCAACTGCTCATCTTTTTGAACATGGTTCGCTGCTCTACTGAGCGTTTGCCAAGGTGAAGACGGGCTGTATTTTTGATACCAATCAACTAATTCTGGTATCCCAAGATCATAATCTAACACAAGTTCTTGTATTGTTTGTAAAATTGTGAGGGTGAAAAAGGGTTCATTGACAATCATTGCCATATCTTTCTTTTGCTCCGGTGTCTCCATTCTATTGTGAAATGCTTGACGTGTGTTATTCATGGCAATAGTCGAAAATAATACGTTGAACAGACGGCTTTCCAAGGGCGTTAATGTGTTAATTCCGCTCAACCGAAGTTTAAGCGCTTGTAATTTAGGTTGTTGAATATTGACCTCTGAAATTCCCTGTTGAAGTGCATTGATAACCGGTTGAAAATCAATGTAAACTTTATTCCCCAGTGTCTTCATGAGGGCATCGGAATCCAACTGAATTCCTTCCATGAGCAATAAGAGTTCTTCAACTGAATCTGAGATATAATCTGGACGAGAAGAATCTGTGAGACTCTGTAAAGCATGCATTCTCAAATCATGAAATTGCTTTTCACTGTTCACCGATAATGATGCAGGTGTTGCATGATAACAAAAAAGTGCATCATATGGATAAGAGAAGCAATACATTGCATCAGAATGAAATATTTTTGTCAGTCGCTCAAAATCCAAACCAGAAATGAATGCCTTCAACAAATAACTTCTCTCTTGCTCAAATTCAAACCCATGTGAATCGAAAATTCGTTGGGCGATGAGGATTTGTAACTCACCTTCGTAATGATCTGATACAAGGATAGCACTTAATCCGTCGATATCAATCTCATCGATAAATTTGAGGACCCATTGACTTGTTTTTTCTGCTGGGAAAATCATGAGGAAATTTAGCAATGCATCAATATCAGTGAAGGATGTAATGGCTAGATCTTGAAGGACCTCGAGAGCAATGCCCCCTTGTCCTTCACGTTGTAACGCACTCATCTTCCACCATTTCAGTTTGTCAATTTGTGCTTTTGATTGCTGCAATTCTTGGATGAGTGCTATGCCTTTGTCAATGTGTTGAGAGCTTAGTTCTGCGGCTTCATCAGGTAGGTTCATCCAAACCATTTCAAGAAGCATACGCTCAAGTTCGTTGTTTCCAGGAAGTTCGATAACTTCAGCCCAGTTTGAAAAATTATTCGATTGGAATTCAGAATATCTCAATAAATTCTTTGCAACCCCACTTTTTTGTGCGTTCAAAAATTCAATATTCGATTCTGTTATGTCATCTTGTGAATGGAATTTTAAAATGATGCTTAGGTATTGAAGACTGTCTTCAAGAGAAAACAGAATTTGTTCAATTTTCACAGACTGACCAGATGAAGATTGAAGTTGTCCAATCAATCTGTTCATTGCGACTTGTAGATTTGCGTCGATTGTTGTTTCTAAGGCGTGTGAGAGTAAGAGTGCCACTTGAGATGAATCCGCTGGATTGATTGTTGCTTTTTTGGGATCGAATTTTTTCGTTGTTGATTCAGATTTAGGCCTAACTTTTGGAAATGCAAGAAATTGTGTGAGATAATTCGTTTTTTCAGCAATTGTATGCCACACGGGGTGCACTCCATTTTCCAAACAATCATTTCGCATGAACATCTCCAACGATTCAAATTCATCATTCCAGTCTGGGTCATTCATTTGTTTTCGTATGAGAAGAATAGCGAGTGTCGATGCGGATGATAATTCAAATTGTTGTATTTCGTTTAATTCGGGTAGGTATTCCTGAGGCGACATTACAGTTGATTGCCCTCGAGATTTGTTTCTCAATCGTCTTCCTTTTGTTCTCATATGAGAGGGTTGATTCTGCTGATCATCATTATCGGATGGGACTTCTTCTTCATTCATCGCAAATGATAGAATCCCTTTGTGAGGTTTGTCAATGAGTTCCCATGTTGGTGAACGCACGGCCATGCGGAGCCGTTTTAGTTTTGGAGCACCCAACACTGATTTTAGGCACTGCTCCATCCTAAGTTCAATCATACGATGACCTCGGCAATTTTAACGCGGGAACGATGTGCTTTCAATCCACCGCTATGAATCCATGAGTCTGAATGTTTACCTACACAAATTCAACATAGGTATGGGTTGTAGTAAAGTTGAGTCAGATGGGGGTGCTCTCTACAATTGTACTGCTTCTTCATCCCATGTTTGCTTTGATTTTAATCGCTGCAATGTGGTGGCAATATTCTTGGAAAAGCAGAAATCTAGAATTCAAAGGCCAGACTCGTTTGGAGAAAATTGAGCATCACCAACAATTTGGGGAATTCCTGTTAAAATCTGGTGTTGCGATTGTCCTCATCGCCTTTGGTGCAAGAGCCTTCGATGCATATTCAAAGAACGAACCGATATTGGTGAATCTCATTCCGACAAATCTGCATGGATTTACTGGACCTATCGGTTTGTTTTTGCTTTACTACATGATTCGATTTGGAAGGAAGGCAGCATTGATAAAAGAAGAAGGGCAGTCGTACACATTAACCAAAAAGCAACATGGAAGGGCCGCAGATTTGATTATGATTCTCGTTTTTATTCATGCATTCCTTGGGTTTTTGTATATTTTTGAAGTCGTTTAAATCTAAGACAAAAAGCACTTTTTGATAAACTCATGATTTGCCCGCTGCCTATGGAAGGTGCGACCGACCCTGAAGTCCTCAAAAACCGCCTCTTTTTCCGACTCGGGTTGTTCATCCACGACCATCGAAAGGCGATGATGGCTTTTGGCCTCGTATCATGTATCCTCATGGGTGGGCTCGCCTCCATCGGGGCAGATTGGGCTGAAGGGTTCGGTGAAGACGATGTTGAGTCTGTCAATGCAGGACGACTTATCTCTGAGCGGTTCGGAACCGACGATGATGACGGAGGGCAAACGCTCCGATACCTCGTGTACCATCCGACATTAAACGACTCCAGCGATGCATGGCAAGAAGCCGTGATAGATGCTTTGAAACCGTTTGCATCTCACCCCGACGTCACAATTGACTACTCGTGGCTTGCTGAGGATGTTGATAGAGACGATGTGTTCGTCAACAGCGACGACGGCAATTACGCCATCACTACAGTCAACTTCGCTACCGACCGAAAAGAGGCAAAAGCAATCATGGACGAACACCACGATTCGATTGATATCGCAAGTGGATTTGAAGGATGGATGACCGATGGTATTGCAATTGATTGGACCTTTGACGACCGAATCAAGAATGACCTCATCAAAGCCGAAATCGTTGCCTTTCCGCTGACTCTCATCATCTTAGGTCTCATCTTTGGTTCAGTTATTGCCGCAATCCTTCCGATGGGCATTGGTGGAGGGACGCTTATCGCAGCAATTGGAATGACCATATTGCTCTCCAACATCACCGATGTGACCGTTTATGCCACGAACATCGTCTCTCTCATTGGCATCGGGGTGTCTATCGATTATTCCCTGTTTCTGGTCAATCGTTTCAGAGAAGAATTGGGACGCGGTCACGATGTTCGGACCGCCACCGCAATGAGTTGTGCTACCGCTGGAAAAGCAGTCTTCTATTCCGGTATTACCGTCGCTATCGGTCTTATGGGGATGCTCTTTTTTTCCAACACTTCGCTGCCTTCACTCGGCATAGGAGGGACCATCGCCGTTTCCATTGCCATGATCTATTCGACCATCGTCCTCCCTGCAGTGATGGCTTGGTTGGGTCCTCGAGTCAACAAAGGAACGATTCCCTATGCGTTTGACATGTCGGCAAAAGACGATGGTATGTGGGCGCGAATCGCTAAGCGAGTGATGGACCGACCTTGGGCTGTCCTCATTCCTACATTGGTTTTGTTGATTGGCGCTGGATTGCCATTTGCCTACGCTGAATTTTCTCTCTCATCGTGGAAGGCTCTGCCGCCCGATGATGAATCCCGACAAGGTATGGAACTTATCGATGAACACTGGCCTGACCAAGCAGCCAACTCGATTTTCTTGGTCGTTGATACCGACGGAGCCGACCCGCTCTCAGAAGCAAACTTGCGGGTTCAGCACGCATACATCATCGATTTGCTCAATGATTCAAGAACGTCAGGAGGTATCGGTGTCGGATTGCCGTCCCCCACGATGAACGTCGATGAGGTGCTGCAATTCTGGCAAACGCCCGATGAATTCCTCCCTGCTGAACAAATCGCTATGAGAGAAAGTTTGCGTTCGTCTTTTGTGGGTGACAACGCCACCATGATTTCACTTCAACTGGTGGGGGCTCAAACCAATGTTGATTCAAGATTGATGGTCGAAGACATCAGAGAACATCGTGACGGTTTTCTCGATGACTTTGATGGCGAGAACGACCGCTTGTTAGTCGCTGGCTTTGCAGCCTACAATGCTGACAATCTTGACGCCATCGCTGACAATCTTCCGCGAGCACTAGCCTTCATTCTCATCGCCACTTGTGTGTTGATTTTCCTCCAAGTTCGCTCTGTCATCATTCCAATCAAGGCCATCGCCATGAACATCCTGTCCATCTCTGCTTCGTTTGGAATGCTGGTCTGGGTATTTCAGTGGGGGTACGGAGAAAGCCTGCTCAACTTCACCGCTCAGCCCATTGATTCAGGCAACCCCGTCATCATGTTCTGCATTGTATTCGGACTTTCTATGGACTACGAAGTGCTGATGTTATCCCGTATTCATGAAGAATGGGAACGGACCGGCGACAATACGCTCGCTGTGGCCAACGGTCTGCAGAAGACGGGAGGACTCATCACTGGCGCTGCCGCCATCATGGTCGTAGTGTTCAGTGCCTTTGGATTGTCCTCGGTTATTATCTTGAAACAAATTGGCTTAGGACTGGCTCTCGCTATTCTTATTGATGCTACATTGGTACGGGCTCTCGTAGTTCCATCGACTATGCGATTGATGGGTCGCTTTAATTGGTGGTCACCAAAAATTTTCCAACGAAGCAATGAGGAAGAATAGAAAAATTTTCATTACGAACAGATTTCAATCCGTCAAAGCAATGAATCACCGCATCGTCGGACCACTATGGAAACCTCTTGTGGCGTTGTCTTGGTCAATCTAGGCACCGTTCTTCTCCTTCAATACCCCCAGGGTCACTGGGATTTACCAAAAGGTCATGTTGAGGCCGATGAATCACCAATTACCACAATGAGAAGGGAATTGTTTGAAGAAACAGGGATTCAGAATATCGATGTTATTGATGGCTTTGCTGAAACAACAATGTATTCCTATACGTACAAAGGTAAAGAAAAAACAAAACAAGTGCAATGGTTTCTTGCTGAAACTGAAGAAATAGATGTTCATCTTTCCCATGAGCACAGGGATTATATTTGGCTAGATTGGGAAAGTGCATTTCAACTCATAACGCACAAAGAAACGAGATCTGTCGTAGAATCTGCTCAAGCCTTCTTAGAGTCAATCTAGGGTATCGAAATCCGCATCATTTGCTTTCATTTGCGAAATGGTTTCCACAATGCCCTTTTCTGATTGTCGGCCACTCAATGGTTGCCAAAGTGGTTCATGTTCACCCAATGTATGACTTATCCATCGCCCCAAAACAAAAAACCAATCTGATAAGCGATTGATGTATTGAAGAACGATAGGACGAATTGAACCTTCTTGACTTCGCTCAAGTTCAACAATTACGCGCTCCAATCGACGTGTTACCGTTCGAGCCACATGAAGAAATGTTACTGGAGGACAGCCCCCTGGTAAAATAAAACTTGACAAAGGGGGCGTGTCTTTTGTTAACGCTTCTATTTCTTCAAGCAAAAGGTCTGAGTGTTTTGCATCGAGCAACGTAACATATTCGGGAACGGATTGAACCTCGCAACCTAGCTCGGCACCCAAATCAAACAATTCATTTTGGATCCTTTGAAGGGCTAATGAAACGACGCTTTTCACTCTTTGAATTGAACTGCTATCGCCACCATCGTGATGGCTGATTAAACGGTTTGTTTCCATGGAAACTGCTCCGACTATTGAATTAACCTCGTCGAGTGTACCCACGATGTGAATTCTTGGGTTCGATTTATCAATTCTTGAACCATCAACGAGCGATGTTTCACCTGAATCGCCAGAACCGGTATGTACTCGGTCTATCCTTACCATTCCCTCACCGAGTTAGCCACGCTCATGCTTCTATGAGTGGTTTTCGGGTTTGAAAACTGCAATGAACATCATGATACCATTCAATGTCATCTTCTCCAATCATCCAAGAATAAATTGCTAGTGTATCATCAACAATTCCATACCACTCTAATCTTCCTAAATCGAGTGAGGCTATTCTTGCCCCTGTTAATTCCAATTCTTCGACCAATCCTTGCCACTGAGCGACAAGGCAAGCGAGTTGTTCTGCAACTTGAACGACGTGTTCGTCATTCACATCGAGTTGTTCGAGCAATATTTCTAGTTCGTTTGTAAGGTCATGCGCTTCTTCACTGAGTGATTGTAGAATGCACATTGTGCTGGAGGCAATTTCTAGGGATTCCCGAGCTTCTTCTAAACTCACAAGGCGTGCATGACGAGGCAATTCTTCGGAAAATTGCTCCAAGTGGACAGGTTCAACGTCCATCGGAATTCCCGAAACAAAAGGCTCATCTTTCTTTGAATTCACGATAGCATCTTAATTTTGAAAGCATTTGAATTCATCGGTCTTTTTTGCTAGGAGCATTGCCTTTCTCCGTGCTCTCAATCTATCCGTTCAAGCACTTGTGACAACGAACGTTTCTGGACCTTGTTGACGCTTTGTCGACTTTAGTTTCGTTATTCCTAAAAGAAGTAATGCGATCCACATTATTACTTCAACAACAACAACAACGTAGTATAATGGACCCAACGTCTGAAGCAAAACTAGAGCATCATATGGCTGCCGATAGAGTGCGAGATAAATCGACTGTGAAAGCAAACTGGATGAAAACCAAACTAGAACCGCATACCACATAATCGTTCCCAGTGGCCAGTCTTTCGCTTCGTTGTCCATGCTCATGGAAGTATATTGGCCTCGAAGATTATAATATCTTGTATTTCTTGTGTCAATCTGTTTCGTTCTTTGATAGTATCATACATTACCGCAGGTCGATTGTGATATTTTCGATGCTTGATTCAATAGCCTCAACCCAATGGGCGTCGATAGCATGTATTCCCCCTGATAACTCAAGCAAATCTGACCATTTTTGCGAATCACTCGTGTTTCCGAGGCTTCGATGTATTTGTTCTAAAGCAAAATAGGCCATTGGGTTGAGGTGCTCTTCTTCTGCATCCCACGCTCTTTCAAAACATTTGATTGCTCCGTGAGGCCCGAACAACTGACCTTTGCTTAAGGCGATATATCCAGCTTGGCTCCATGCAAGAGGAAGGCGACCTATGAGCAAACCACGAAACACCAACCACGTTTGACCGGAGTAGAGCGCACCCAGTGTAAGAAAGCCAACCCAATGCTCGAGTTGATCTAATTGATTCCAAAGTAAAACAATGAGGCCTGTGCTTGAAAGACAAAACAAAAATCCAAACATTGGTGCGATGATGACATCTCTCCTCGTCTTCAACAAATGATACATACCAAGCCATAATCCTAAGCCTGAGAAAAGAAAAAGAGTCAAAAGTATTGTATCGATTTCCATCGGCCTCGGTGCCGTATCAGATAGAAGAAGAAGAGAAAGATAGCCAAACGAGATGTAAGCCAACCTCTTTGAAATGAGAGGGAAAGGTTGATGTCGACTCCATAAGAACAACACCATTGATATCGCAAAGACAACAAGGTAGATGACACTCTTGTTGGCAAATGATTCTATCAGCATGTTGCCTCACTCATTCGTTGCTGATGACCGACCTTCTTGACCATTGCCTATACCTTGTGATATTCTGAGCCTTTCAAAATTTCAAAAGCTCGATAAATTTGCTCAATGAGAACAACTGAAGCAAATTCATGTGTAAAGGTCATCTTTGATAATGATACTATAGAATCTGATGTTTTAAGGACACTGTTCCAACCTTCGACAGGCCCTATGCATAAATGTAAATGCTCCGAACGAAGTGACACGGTCCCAATCAATTCTGAAAATTCCAAAGAATTGTACATTTTTCCGTTTTCATCGAGAAACAGTTTTTCACCTTCCTGGGAACAAATTTGATTGTAATACTCGAGTGGTGAACTCTTTTCATTATGTATTTCAACGCGAATATTTTTTGATTTCAATCGTGCTTCATATGTAGAAAACAGTGATTTCATTGATGAATCTCTTAATCGACCATGGAGGTGAACCACAATTCGGCCCATGATACGCCGATGTGGAACTCGTTGATACCTGCTTTGATGAGGAAAATCCTCAAGTGGTTGGGCTTGAAGTATTCCCTCATGGGGTGGAAGTTTTGGGAAAAGAAACGACCCATTCCAAATGATCCAATACTCAAAACATACACCATTTGGTTAGCAGAACTGAGAGAGACCTGTGAACATCACTACAATTCTCCTGCGTCCGGACGCAGTGAAGTTAAACGTTGTCTTGAAGAATGGAATCTTGCACATCATGAAGGCACACTTTCCAAGATTAATTTAGATGGATTGGTCATGAGAGCCGATATACTCCTCACCTGTATTGATGACGAATGGTTGACTTGGCTCGATAATATTGATTTTTGGAAACCAGGTTGGAAAGTAAATCAGGATATGGACGATTGATGAGGCTTAAGAAGGTACATCTTGTCGATTTGATATGGGCAAAGATGGTACGCTCCATTTGCTGTATACCTGCCCGTTTTGTTGGAAGGTTCGCGGGCTGATTCGTTATCTCAACCTTGATGTGTCATATCACGGAATTAACGGGTTGCGGGCAAAAAAAGAATTGAATTTTGTAGACGATTGGAACAAAGTTCCTGTGTACACAGATGCCGAAGGCAAACACCATGTTGATTCAACACCAATCATGAAACATCTTGACCAAACGCACAATGATGGCAAACTTTTCGCAGAAAATCAAGAACGTCAGCAAAAATGGCTCGAATGGTGCGATACAAAACTCTCGAAAGCGACAATCCCTATCTTATACGGAGGGTTCTTTTCTGCACTAAGCACAACTCGGAGAGTTTCAAAGGAGGAGAAATTTGGTTTCATATATCGAAAGGCATACGCTTGGCTTGGTTTTCCAATCATGTGGGGCATCATTGCGAGGTCGAGAGTAAAAAAAGATGGGCGAACGCCTCAACAACTTTGGCACGACCTCCTAGACGAATTTACCAGTGAGGTTGGCGAAAATACTTTTTTTGGCGGGACAAGCCCAGATCTAGTTGACTTTGCAGCCTTTGGCTACATGCGTTCAATCTCACCGTTTAAGCAGTTCTCTTTGCTTACAAATCATAAAAAAGGCATGGCTTGGTATGATCGAATGATGGCACTCATCACTTGAGGAATCCTCGTGAATCAACTTCGTCTTTTGGAATTTAATTTTGTCAAAGTTCCATCTCAATCCTGTTATGTTGGAAGTGACAAGGGCGGATGGATGTACGCCAGTCAACGACCACGGTATGAAGTCAAACTTCCCGAATATTACATCCTCGAAACTCCAATTCAACATCGAGACATCGCTGTATTATTCAATGAAGAATCAAATCATGACGATGGTGATGTCGAAGAAATTCTATTTCAACAAACCAATGAACTCATTGAAAAATTCATACAGAACGAAGAGGTCGAACAATTCTTGAACTCTGGAGATTGGGAAGTTCGGCTCCCATCAATAGCAGAATGGCAATGTGCATTTGAAAACGACATCATACAATCCCGAATGGGGAAAACCGAGTTGCTCTGCGATGCTCCTGTTCTCGGAAATAGAGGAGCGATGATGGACGGACGGCCACGCCCAAACAATCTTATCGGTCCCGCTGCGGCTCAAGTAGCCGCTATCGCAACACACCCTCGGAATCAAAAGGTTACAGCACTAACTTCTGTTCCAATCGATCGAGGATTGCCAAATGTTATCGCTCGATTCGTGATTTCTCCACAACGACGAGGTCCTGCTAAAATTGTACCAAAGAATGCCGATTTATTTGCGACAATTCGTTCAGAATTGCTCTGGATAACGTGCTTAGGTATTGTTCCTTCATTTCTCATTCCAATTTTTCGAGGGATGGAAGATTATGCAATATCTGGTTGGCCAAATCTACTTTTTGGAGGCCTTGTCGCTGGATTTGTAAGTGGTGCAATATGGAGGCCGAAACGACCAACAATTCACTACAAGGAAGGTGTCTACTCAACTGAAAATTGATTCCATACAGATTCTTTTCGAATTGCATCCGCCACACATATTGTTGCCATATTGAATATATGTCGTACTCCATCTTGCTGAGCGACGAGTTGAACAGGGCATTTCATTCCTTCGAGGATTGGGCCTGTCATTTCAGCATCCCCCAATTCTTCAAGCAATTTGTATGCAATATTTGCTGCTGCTAGGTTCGGGAGGATAAGGACGTTCGCTGGACCTTTAAATGACATAAAGGGATACTCACTTTGCACGGTTGTATTGAGGGCGGTATCTGCTTGCATAGGGCCATCAATCACAAGTGTAGGGTCGAGTTCTTTTGCAATTTTCAGAGCTTTTTCGATACGGTTGGTTCGGATTTCTTTTGTTGAACCAAAATTTGAAAATGAAAGCATGGCAACACGAGGACTCACACCAAACCGTCGTGCTACCTTCGCTGTTTGCACGGCTATTTCAGCAAGGGTCCGTTCATCTGGATAAACATTGACTGTGGCGTCTGCAAGAAATATCGTCCGACCTTTGATGTTCATCATGTAGCAACCAATAACACAATGACTTTCTGTGTCTGAACCTATTGACTCGAGTGTAGGGCGTAAAACATCAGCATATTTTCGACTCACACCTCCAACAAATCCATCGGCGTCACCTTGTACAACCATTTGACTTGCAAAATATGGCCTGCTTCGCATCATTCGTTGAGCATCAGCGAGTGTGATGCCTTTACGTTGTCGTTTTTTGAAAAACCCTTCTGCGTATGTTGTTTTTCTACGCGGGTCATTTGGAGGGTCATAGACTTCATAATCAAAATGCAATCCAAGATCCTCGACCATCTCGTTGATTCTATCGACTTTGCCCAGAAGAATGGGATGGCAGATTTTTTCTTCATGTAATTGAGCAGCTGCTCGGATGACCTTCTCATTGTCACCTTCGGGGAACACAATTCTCTTGTTCTTACCCCGTACTTGATTGATTACCTGTCGCATGACAGAATATGACTCACCTAATCTTGCCTCCAATTCCTCTTGGTAGGCTTTCAAATCAAATTCTTCAAGAGAAACGGCTGCGATTCCTTCCTCAATTGCAGCTTTGGCTACAGCGGCTGCTTCCCAAATGAGGACTCGCCGATCGAATGGCTTCGGGATGATATACTCCGGACCATATTGCATTGTTACCCCATCGTACGCTTCCGATATGTAATCAGGCACTGGTTCTTTAGCTAGTGCAGCAAGAGCTCGGGTTGCAGCCATTTTCATATGTTGAGTGATATCTCTTGCTCGAACATCGAGAGCACCCCTGAAAATGTAGGGAAATCCAAGCACATTATTGACTTGATTGGGATAATCAGACCTGCCCGTTGCAACGATTGCATCCTTTCGGACCTTCATGACTTCCTCCGGTGTGATTTCAGGAGTTGGGTTTGCAAGTGCGAAAACAATTGGTTTTGGGGCCATTTTTTCGACCATTTCCTTTGAAACAAGCCCACCTTTTGATAGTCCAAGAAGAACATCAGCACCCACGAGGGCATCTGCTAGGTCTCCATCCTTACGGTCTTGTGCAAACGGTTGTTTGTATTCGTTAACCTCACCCTTATCGACTCTTGATTTTGTAACGATACCTTGACTATCAACCATTGTGATGTTCTCAATTTTCACGCCTAGCGCCACATAGTGTCTGGCACATGCGATGGCTGATGCACCTGCACCGATCACGACGACGTTGACCTTGTCTAACGACTTGTCTTGCAGTTCACATGCGTTGAGCAAAGCTGCTCCTGAAATGATGGCAGTTCCATGCTGGTCATCGTGCATGACTGGAATGTCTGTCGCCTCAGCAATGCGTTTTTCAATTTCAAAACATTCTGGGGCTTTGATGTCTTCAAGGTTTATACCACCAAAAGTTTGAGAGATGTTGACAACTGTTTTCACAAATTCATCTGGGTCTTCAGTGTTTATTTCAATGTCAAAAACATCAATGCCTGCAAAGGTCTTGAGGAGCAGGCCTTTGCCTTCCATGACCGGTTTGCTGGCTAGAGGTCCAATATTTCCTAGTCCAAGTACCGCAGTTCCGTTGCTTATTACTGCGACTAAATTTCCTTTCGATGTGTACTTGTATGCATTCTCTGGGACTTTTTCAATTTCTAAGCAAGGGTAAGCAACACCCGGTGAATATGCTAGGCTCAACTCGTGAGAAGTCGAATGCGGTTTGGTTGGAACCACTTTGATTTTCCCACGGGGTTCGGCTTCGTGATACTCCAACGCCTCCTTCTTGAGTCTGGACTCTTTTTGACGTCGATTCATATCATCACCATCAAAACCGGTGCCCCCTTCATGTATGAGCATTGCTCATGAAATGAGGCACATGCGTCAATTCATCGTCTAGAACAAACATTGCGTGATGCAAAATTAGAGTCAGTGAAGGAATGCCTTCAAATACCATAAAACAACAAAAAATTCTATGAACCGACGCTATGAGTTAAGGCGGACGTTTTCTGCGTTCGCATTGGTCATAGTCATGGCTCTCAGTACAACGGTTCCCATGGGCCTGATCATCCCCGCACAAGCACACTCTGTCCCCGGCGATGTCGTATGGCCAACAGAAGGTAGCAACGATACAGGATGGGTTCAATTATCGACTACTGGTGCTAACCCATCAACGAATACAAAAGCGTCGGCGACATGGAACTTGTCGTTTGCACCAGGTGCAGAAGTCTCCAATGTTCACCTTGAAATCCAAGTACGAGGTGAAGATGGCATCATCATCGATGAACCTCATCTTTTTGTTGGCCAACAAAACAATGCAAATATTGTCGATATGCGAGGTTGGGGTACGCTCGGCCAAACGAATATTTTCGACGGCTCTCCTGGGAGTTCAACGGCTTCTGGACAGTTGAATCCGAACAGTTTCTCAGGAGCCCAAGTGACACTCCCTACGAACGCTGAAATTACAACGATGATTATCGAAGCATTATCTCCTGCAGACCCTGCTGTTTCTCTACGGGAAGTCAAGGTCGAAATTATTGACTCGGAAATTGACCCGAACGATCATAAAATGTACCTCGCTATCGATTCAAGCATACTCGTGCTATCATTCGATGGTGTTTCATCAACAATTCTAGATGTGCTAGACCTCAACAAAGAGTCCATCCTCGACATTGAAATTGATATTCAATCTCAAATCCTTCAAATTCTTCATGCAGATGGAACATTTTCTGGAATTTCACTCGATGATAATTCAATACAAAACGGGCTCCCAAATGCCCCTACGAATTACTTGTTCAACAAATTCATTTACGATGGACAGACATGGTGGGCGTCGTATTCCGGTGGAGTTGCGTCTCTAGTGCAGGGGAACTGGACGCCAGCCGGACAGCAAAGTTCAGGAGCAAATGATGGACTCGACATGATTGTATTAAACGGTTTATTGTATGTTTCACATGCGAATTTGGGTGTACAAACCATCGATATTTCAAGCGGTAATGTCGTTTCACAATGGTCGACTGCGAACAATCTTCACTCCGACTTTGTCACCGAATTTCTCGTTGTTGGAAATCAATTGTTCATGGCTTCTCATGATAGCGGGATTGGAAGATATGACTGGAATTCAGGATTTTGGTTGTCAACTTGGAACAGCGGCAACTGGTTAACATCAAATTACATCGGTGGACTCGCTCTCAGCGGAAATTCGATTTACATTCTCAATGGGAAGAATTTGCAAACCTACAACTCAACCAGTGGGGTCTTTGTCAGCGGAGGTAATTTTGGTCTTTCATCAGAATTTGGCCTCCTCGGTGAAGGTCAGAGTATCACAACATGGCCAGTGGGAGGTGAGTTTGGTCCATCGTATGCTTCAGTCATCGTTGGTGATGGTTCAGGACGATTGATTGCCTATGATAAATCGACGGGAAACCATGCAGATATTCTTCTTGCAAGCGGTCCGAGTTCTGGTGACATGTCGGGCTTAGTTGAACTCAATGGCATGATCTATGTCGGGGCTGAAGACCTCATCAACCGGTATGATGTTTCTGCAGCAGAATGGGCTACGCCATTCTCGAATTTAGGTAACCAAAATCAAAATGCTATCGCATTTTTACGTACGGATGGACAATCAATCTTTGCTTGCTTCAAAAACGGAGATGTAGCAAAAGTGTCTGCCACTGGCCAAGTTCAAAATTATTACACAAGCAGTCAACAGACGGGTTCTAGGCTTGCAGGTTGTGCTGTTGATTCAACCAACTTGGTGATCGTTGCTTCTGGCGTTATGGCGTATATCGACCATACCACGACTAACGCTGGCTGGAATGTTTTTAACACTCAAAATGGACTTGATTCTTCGTTTTTGACGGATGTCGTCATGCACAATCAAGTCATTTACATCGCTTCTGAAGATGAAGGTGTTCTTCGCTACAATACAAGTTCAAACTCATTTTTGCAACCATGGTCCTCAACTGGCGTCAATGGCGTTGATTTTGCTCCTGTTGCTATCGTCGGGGATATCCTTCACCTCGGTCTGCCTGGGTTTGGTATAGCCCGTAAAGACCTATCATTAAACGAAATTATTGAGCCGTTGGTAACCGCTCAAGGTAATAGTGGAAATCGGTTTGCAATATTACCCTCTGCTAACGTGTTTGCACTTGCATCTGACGGTGGCGACCTCCTCATTGGAACTCAGCAGGGAGCAAGGAAATGGAATGGACAAACCGCCTCCTCCTTTGGACAAGGAAGCAGTTGGAGTACTCGCCCTTCACAATTTTTTGATTTGATGGTCGAAGGGAGCGCTGTCTATGCAGGTACGAACATAGGATTGTGTAAGTACACACTAAGTACACTTGCAATTCAAGATTGTATTAACGCACAAGATGGTATGCCAAATTGGGCAGTTTACAGTGTGGGCACTAACGCAACAGTGGTCTTTGGTGGAACTGTGAGCGGGGTTGGTTTGCTCGACAAATCTTCATTCACATGGTCAGAAAATTGGGAGAATGATTTCGGCCAATCCGGTAATGCTGTTGTTGAGATCATTGGCGATGTTGCCTTTATCGGCATCAGCGGTTTTGGGGTCTTACGTTACGACCTAACGACACAACAGTGGCTGACACCATACACGCTCGATAACGTTCTCGATAACGGAAATGAAGATGTTTCTGGTCTTGCTGCTGATATTCGTCCAAATCACTTGTGGGTTGGAGGAGAAGATGGATTTCAGTTGATCAATGTCACGTCTGGTCAAGAAGTCTACGACATTGAACGTTCAAGTTCATTGTACACCGGAACCTCTGAACCATACCAGATGATTGTTCACAACAATGTGATGTATTACCGAAGCGACAACTCCGATTCTATTGGACGTATCGACCTTGTCAATTTCAATCAACTTGCATTGCTTGATGCAGGTCCAAGGGTGAATGAAAATGGTGGTGTCATCTATGGCCTTGGTCTTGTTGGTGACATTCTCATCGCCTCCGTAGCATCGGGCCAGTGGTGGAACGCTGAAGGCTCTGGAGGACTCGCTTTGTGGAACACTTCAAACAATTCATGGGGAACAAGTGTCTTTCCTGAGGGTCAGGTCGACCGTGTCACTGCGTACGAAAGCAGTTTCGGAAATACATGGGTTGCGTGGGGTGAATCGAAGCTTGAACTCTATGACTCCAGCTATGTACTTCAAGGTAGTTGGGACCAATTTGACCTTCCGATTCGAGGCATCGTTGAATGGAAAGGAGCCACGCTCTTTGCTACTGAGGATGGCATACTCCGGTATGATGAACAGAATTCACAATGGCTATCAACCTGGACTGAAGGAAGTGGCCTACCAAATAATGCTGGATCACGATTCTTTGAATTGTGGACCAATGGCAATCACCTTATCATCGGTGGTGGAATTTACGGCAGTTTTGGCGGTGGAGAATTCTTCCAGGAAGGCGTAGTCACACATCTCAACGGCATCACAAACATCACCACACTTCATCGAAGCAGTCAATCAAACAATATTCCAAACGGATATCCGATGTCTGCAACAATGTGCGGAGGGTATCTCCACATGGCCATGTACCAAGGCACAGGCTCTATTGCACGATTCAATATTCTCAACAATCAATCAACGACCGTCTCGCCATTCCAACGTTCTGATTTTGGAGGATTTGGTGTGGCCTCTGTTGCATGCGATTCATCAGAAACCCTCTATGTCGGATTCTACAACAACAACCAAGGCATCTCAAAATACAGTTATTCAACACAACAATGGTTGAACCAAATCACAACATCTGCAAACGGTTTGCCTTCTGATTTGGTTTGGTACGATGGTCTTGACTGGTCGAATGGTCGCCTCATCGTCGGCCATGGTGTAGGCAATGACATTGCTGGCGGATATTCCATTTTCACTTCTAACGGAGCAACAACAGGGCAAGCTACCGTACGCGGCGGAGGTTCATCCGCTACCTCGTTCCAGTGGTTAGGGGCTTCTTGGCTCATGGGCCAGGCTGGGGGTTCATCCGGTTACAGTCGTGTCTCAAACATCTCAATTCTCGGTGAGCAGGTGCTTCTCGACCTGCCCGGAATCGTGAGTGGACAACTTGGGACCATCTCAGGTAATGCTACAAATGTGTATGTCACAACGAAACCAACAACTGGTGGAACTGGGAATTCATTTGCAGCTACTGGCGTGTTAAAGGGCCATTTCTTAGCAAATGGCTCGCTTGAATGGGATTTCGGATGGACGTTCCCCGGGCGAGCGATTGCTTACGATGCAGAGATGGTCAATGCTGACATGTACTTCTCAACCATCAACAACGGTTTATTCAAATTGAGTTCGAATGGCCAGTTGCAAAAAATCAGCGGTGGATTACATCAGAACCTCGACGGTATCGCCAGATACGGTGGTGACTTGGTCATTGGTCTAGCAGCCGAATCGGGTTCGAGCCCAGGTGTACAAAATTTCAATCTCTCGACGCAAACGTTCACTGCAGGAAGGCTCATTGCAGGTCTTCCATCAAACATTGTCAACGGATTCGCAACGAGTTCAACCCACATGTACATCGCAACCGACAACGGTATTGGTGTTTGGAACTATTCAAATGATGACTGGGAAGATTCGATCACATCTGCAGATGGATTACCCTCTTCGATTGTAAACGATATTTTTGTTGGAGGCTCGTCGAGTAGTGGTTCAGGTTCATTGGTATATTTCGCCACAGCAAACGGCGTGGTTGAATTTGATGAAAGCACTTCACAACTCCAAACGATTGGAAAGGCACAGGGACTTGCTGGTAATTCTGCTTGGATGTTCGCAGAGTCGACAAGCCCAAGTGGAGCAACAAATCTTCTCGTATCACATGATGGAAGAGGTGATGAACGACCAGGAATTAGTATACTGAGCCTTTCAACATCTCCACCAACATTGGATTCAACTCACAAATTTGACCAACTTCCATCAAATATCGTTCTTGCACTTTCAAGCGATTGGTGGGGCATTCATATCTCAACACTCAATTCCCAACAAATGATTCACTGGAATAGTTCAAGCGGTGATTTCGAAGAAGGTCAAGGCTTTGTCAATCTCAACTCTTGGTGGCCTGCCCGAGATCTTATGAGCAATGGAAACCAAATTGTCAGCATTAGTTCAAACAATGGTATTGCTATGCTCGAATCAAGAACAAGTGCTCATTCGATTCTTAACATTGCCCTTCCACCTGAAGGCATTAATGAGGTGCGACAGGGCGTTGTAACCTCCTCTCATTTTTGGTTGACAACAGACCAAGGTCTCGTTGGCTTTGAGAACAATGGACAATACAACGCAGTGGATGATTTCATCCTTCGACGTGCTCAACCTCTTCAGTTTGCAACAGCAGGTGGTGCAATTTCAAGAAATGTCACCTCACAAACTCATGTTGGCGATGAAATTACCCTTGTGGACCCGACAAATCCGCTATTCCTCAACCTTGCAGGAGATGTTGCTGGACCACACAATACCACCTTCTCCACAATGCCGTTCATGTTCACATCTCCTGTGGACAGTGCTATGGTTTGGACGAAACTCGTCGATCTAAAATACAATGCAATCATCAATCTTAGCAACGATGAAAATCTTGTATCAAACCTTCAATATGCTATCGATTCGGGCATGTTGCTCAACAACACACAACATGTGTCATTGACGTTGCAGTCTCCGCAGAATGGTACGCTGCTTGTTCGGTTGAGTTATGATTACATTCGCCGAGATACGCCTATTCAACTCAATTCAATCTATGACCGACCAGACGATGGTGGTTCTACATTGATGGTAGAATGGTCGTTAATTCATGACCCTGACTTCTCGCAATACCACATCTTTGTGAATGATGGACCGTGGATAAATGCACCAACTGAACTTGAACTACGACAACGCACGCCCGACAAAACAATTTCACTTCACAGTCGCACCTCTTCAGAGGTTTCTACAGCAGATAGCGTGCCTCTAGTCGATGGCCGTGAGTATTTTGCAATTGTCGTCACCCAGTACAACGATGGCCGATGGGGAAATATTCCTCTTCAAATTGGACCTGCGACCCCTACAGATGAAGTTCCACGACCTCCGAATTGGGCTACTGCTGAACCGCATACGAATGGTGAGGATGGCGAAATTGAACTAGAATGGGCAAGATGTACTGCCCTCGACCTCGCTTCAACAAATGTCTATGTCTCGAAAAACCAATTTTCTGATGTCATCGGACTCAAAATTCATGACACTATCGACGTGTTGGAAGGGAACACCTCGATTATCTCGCTAACACCCCAAACCCCCTACTGGATTGGATTCACATGTGAAGATGAGGCTGGCCAAGAAAACACATCGGATGTCACTATCGTCGGACCGGTTGTTCCAACTGGGGAATTAAACGACAACCAAGCTCCACTTCCCATCAATGGTACAATAGCTGATGATATTCCGAACGATGAAGGTGGGAGAATTTCTGTACAATGGAACGTGAGCCTCGATGATGATTGCTCATTGTACACTGTGTTCATGAAACAGGCTCAGAACGATGGAATCACAAATGCTGACGACCAAAACAGCACGACTCGCGGGAGTGTAAACGATTTTTCACAAGCCGCCATCATAAGTCCATGTGATGAAAATCAAACCATTCTTTCGTCCCTCGATGGCGTTCCACTCATTGATGGACAACAATACATCATTGGTGTGGTTGCATACGATGCATGGCTCAATGGAAACACAGAAGATGTTTTGTTGGTTTCAGCTACTCCTCTACAAAATATCGTAGGTTCGGGAACGATACCTAACCGTGTAACAAACATCATGGCATTTGACCACCCTGATGACGATGGTACAGCAATCGATGTTGTATGGCAACCATCCGAGGCTGACGATTTTGCCTCCTACACGATTTGGGTTGCCGATAAACCTCTCACCGACATTTCATGGCTATATGCATCAAGGGGAACAAATGCTGCAAACTGCGGATGTTTTTCATTCAATAAACAATGGATTGATGAACGAACAAATCCAATTGAGCTTACGATTTCAACAGCATTGTATGGAGGGCAAGATCTCCTCGCATCAACACCTCAAATCATCCAACCCGATGTGAAACTGTATGTTGTCGTCACCGTGCATGACATCAAAGGAAATGTCCACGTCGATGATTTGATTCAAGCCACTGTGACCCCAATCGATAACCTCAACGATAATGACCCGCCACAGCGCATTGACACCGTTTCTATTCTCGATGTTCCAAACGATGACGGTACATCTGTCTTTGTTGATTTTGAATTTTCTAATGCGTCAGATATTTCATCTTACGAAATTTATGGTGCCACATGGGCGTTTTCTTCAGTCACCATAGGTGGAGATGGCCCTACCGACCCGCTATTTATCTTGACCAGAACGCCTGAATTACCAATCCGTCTTGACCTTCTTGCAGGTGATACTCAAATTATTGCAGGGCTGGACATCTGGGTTGCTGTTGTTGCTGTCGATGCGGCTGGAAATGCTCATCGAACAGAACTCATCGTTGCAGAAGGCTCGGCGGTGGACAATGGTGGATTCTCTTCGAGTGACCCCTTGTCCCCTGCATTGGATGTGAAGGTGTCATGGATTGATGAGAGAGACATCCTTATTCAATGGGAAAATCCAATCGATGAACGGGTTGATGGAATGCGAATATACATCCAAAATGAAGGATTTTCAACGATTGATGAAGCCGATTTCCTTGGCGAAGTCAAGGGGGATACTTCGTTTATCATCACAAGTGAGGTGTACAGTGCATTGGTGAATTCATCAAAATGGTATATCGCAGTAACACCATTTAATGCCCTCGGCGTTGAGAAGGAAGTCGTACCTGTCGTTTTGAACAATGTCGATGCTTCAGCGACTGAAGGAGAGCAGAATGGAGATGGAACAGAATTCTCGATTAATGCAATCCTAAGCCAAGAAATGCTTCTCGCACTCGGGCTTGGTCTCGTAGTTTTGTTAACACTCATCGCCCTCGTTCGTGGACGAAGGCGTACAGGCGGGGCCCGAATTTCAAAAGATTGGGAGTTGCAAGAATCAACATGGGGAATTGAAACAGATACAACTTGGAATAGAGGTGCCTCCGAAACTTTTGACCAACAGCCGCCTTCACAGCCCGAACAACAAGTTGGAACGTACGGAAGACAAGTGTACCAGGCAACACAACCTGTGCTTCAACCGGTCCAACAGCCAAATCAAATTATTCAACCAGCACAAACACCAACTCAAAATGCACCATCATCGATTGACACATCATTTTTGGATGACCTACTTTGAGGGCTAACTAGATGGATGGTCTTCGTAGCGAACCAACAGATGCTGTGTTTACCACTTGTCTTTGGGACGGTCGTGGATATGTCTTGGATTGGCCTTTGCATCTCAAACGTTTAGAAGAACATTCCATTCGTCTCGGGTTCGAATTACCCGCCGACATGGCCAAAAAAATCTCTGAACAACTAGAACCATTTCTCACCAACCAAAGTGTATTCAAAGGTGTTCATCAATTGCTACGAATTGAAGTACAAAAAAATGGAAGTTGCGATGTGACGATGAGGACACCTCCAACACTTCAAAGACAAATGAGGGCAATTAGTGTTGAGGCTCCACAATGGAATCATACAATTACTGGCTGTAAACACGCAGACTGGCTTCCATACATCGAAGCAAAATCTTTAGCAAAATCTCATGGCACAGACATCTCTGTCTTCATGCATGATAATGCAATCGTTGATGCCGATAGGGCAACTCCTGCACTCATAACCAACGATGGTGAACTTTGGGTCGCTTCTGAACAACAAGGTTGTGTGAGGAGCATTACGTTGGGAGGAATGCTCGACAAAATGGTAGCACATGGTTTCAGCATACGATACGGTAAACTCACCGAGCGAATGATTCGAACCTGTAGAGAATTTGTTGTTTTTGGCACTGGTGTTGGCGTCACTCAAATTACTGAAATTGATAGCATAAGAATCGGGACAACGCAAAGCATTGCCGATGAATTACGGACGTGTTTAGCATTGCACCGAGAAGATCCGATATCATGGACAAAGGTAGTGTGATCGGCATGCATAGCATCTTGCAACTCAAACAGGTTTGGGAACAACAAGGTTGGCTTGGTGAGAAAGCAACTCATTTCGGCAGCCCAGACTGTATCCTTCTCCATTCAGGTGGGCCAGCAACCCATCTCTCAACATTTTCATTACTTTGCGGGCCATCGAAAATTCGAGCGATTGTACGACAACCCGAAGATGAAATGGACGCACAATCTGAAATGAGTGGGCGGTTCTCTATCCAAGCAAAAACCTCACCGATTTTTCTAGAAATCGAGGAATGGAAACATGGAGCATGGTACCACTTGAGGAAGCATCAACTCGATTCAATTGGGAGTGCAATGGATGAATTGAAACTTTATTCTCCGACGACATTGTTTGATACAGTTCCACATCCAAAACTTCCATCGCAACCTTTCTGGGTATCAGCCCTATCATACGACCTCGTTCAATGGACGCAACCCATCAAATTTCAACATCGACCGGAAGCAAAGACAATTCTCGCGAGTTTCTATTTAGTTGAGCAAGGTTGTGTTTACAATTGTCTAGAACAAAATTTCAAAGTTTTCAAAATCCCTTCATCAAATTGGAATCCGAACATCACCACCATTGAGAAAACAACAGATGCTTACGGGCCGTTTCGACAAATGACATTTACAACCAGATTAAATGAACAAGAATACCTGAAGCGAATCGAGAATGTTCAACAAAAAATCATCAAAGGTGACGTTTACCAAGTTAACATTGGTCAAGAATGGCGTGGTGAATTACAACATCAACCTTGGGATACATTTTGCTTATTGGATGAAATAAATCCAGCCCCATATTCTGCATTCTTCGAAATGAAAGATGAAGGCATGGCCCTCATTTCGAGTTCACCTGAATGTTTACTTGAGTCAGGTGATGGTTTCATCCAAACATCTCCAATCAAGGGTACAATTCATACTGGAAAAGATGAATTGGAAAATGAAAAGGCTAGGACGACTTTGCTTAATGATGAAAAAGAACGAGCGGAGCACAGAATGTTAGTTGATTTGATGAGAAACGACCTAGGTCAAGTTTGTGACGTAGGTAGTGTACGTGTCGAACGATTTGACATTGAACAATATTCAAGTGTCCAGCATCTTGTAAGTCGAATTTCAGGAAAATTACAACAAGATATTTCCTCATCTACAATAATTGATTCAATTTTCCCAGGAGGTTCGATCACTGGATGCCCTCGAACGATGGTTTGTCATATCATCAACCAAATTGAGCAAACCTCACGCTCGTTTTGGACTGGTTCAATCGGGTGGTTTGACCCATATTCAAACAATGCATGTTGGAATATCCTCATTCGCACCATAGAATCTCGGATTGAAGGGAAAAAATGGATTGGCACCATTGCAGCGGGCGGGGGTATTACGATTTCTTCAAACCCTGCGGCAGAAGTACAAGAGTCCTTGCAAAAAGCAAAACCATTGCTGCATGCTGCTGGTTGGGTCAAGGATACAGCGTCGCCTTTGCAACAATCAATCAAAATCTTTAGTCTACCAAAAGAAAGAAATTGGAATAAGAATAATGCGTATGTTGGGAATGTGATTTCTGATTCAAGCCAAAAGAATGCTGATATTCTCTTCATTGATAACCTCGATTCATTTTCGATGAATATCGTACATTCGTTGAGCTCAAAGGGTTACGAAGTACAAATTATTCCTGCACGGTTTCCTCCATTTTATTCGATGAGTGAAATCGAAATTCTGGATTGGTTGACAAATCATTCGTCCTCTTATGTCGTTATTGGACCTGGACCGGGGAGGCCGGAAGATGTTCCTTTCAGTTTCCATCTCGCTAAACTTGCTGTCGATGGAAAACTTCGTCAATCCATTCTCGGTGTATGCCTCGGCCATCAAGCATTAGGTCTTCAAGGAGGTTTCAACCTCATTGAATCAGAACATGGACCTGTACATGGTAGGCCGGTCGATATTCACCATGGAGAACTTGGCTTATTCAATAACATCAAGTCTCCATGGAAATGTACTCGATACAATTCTCTTGTTCTTGTACCAAAAAAAGATAACGATTTCATCATCACATCAAAGGATATTCATGGAGAAATTATGTCGATCCGCCATAACAAACATTCGGTTTTTGGAATTCAATTTCACCCGGAATCCGTTGGTTCACAACATGGCGACCTTATATTCTCAAATTTCTTCAACCATCATCGCATTGTTGAAGAATGAGGTTCATTTCCGATGGGTTGGGGAGACTATGCCGACATGCAGACATTGTGCGAGTACCTATCCAAGAGAACAGTTTATTCATGGAAATGGTCCTAAAACTCAGGTATGTGTGCGATGTGCTCTCGACCTCGGCCTCGTCAACAAGGATGATGCTCCGAATATGTACACTGGGGATCTAGCAAATGCCCGTTTCGGAACTGTTGCACGAAGATACAGTATTCTTCTTTACATTCCTGTGCTCTGGACGTTGTGGATTGTCTTTCTCTCAGGTATCAAGCCATGGGGCACATATTTTCTCGTCTTGATTCTCTTGCTCACCCTCTTAGGTCCAGTATGGTTTATCTACAGAGGTGGAAAATTCTCTGGGGATATGGCACGACTCACTCCACAATACGACCGACCCAAGGGACATTGATTATTTTGAATGAATTTTGATGACATCGTTATCTTGAACGATGTAATCTGCTCCAATTGTTCGTTTTGTGACACCGTGAATGGCTCGAATAAAACCATCGCCCAAATCAGAATGTACCTTGTAGGCCATTTCTTTGCATGTTGATGAAGATTCGACAAGAAATGCATCAGGTAAGACTCGTTGTTCACCATCCAACCAATGATTCTCATCCTGAACTGGATACACAACAACATGTTCAAGAATCTCGAAAACGATTTTTTCCAGTAAAGGCAAGACTCCAGTTGAGGAATGTTGCTGCAACAACAACTGCATTTGTTCTAATGCACGTTGCTGAGGTTCCGATAATGTTGAATCTTCTGAAATCGTAAAAGAAGAATTGCCCGGTGTATAATGAATAAGTTTCGATTCTGTTGCACGTCGTAATGCTAATTCTAAATCTGCTAGGCATGGTGTAAAATCGATTGGTAACTCTTGTTTTAAGACTTCGAGATGATCGGTTTTATCACACTTGTTTCCTGCATAAACGATTGGAAAAATTCGTTGACGCAACATCGTCGAAATTTTCCTCTGATCTTCTTCGGATAGGGCCCAGGGCGTTGATACATCGCCGCCTTGTTGGATGAAATCCTGTATTGTCTGATTAACATGTGAGCTTTGTGCACCGATTCCACTTAATTTATCGAGAAGAAATAAACCGAATCCACGTTCGCCTTCTGATTGCACACGTCGAGTTCCACGACTCCACCCCTCAGAGAGCAACTGGAAAACCCATGAGTCAAGTTCATCTTTTAGAAAAGCAATCTCTTGAATTGAACGTTCAAGGGTCTGTTCATAGGGTTGTTGAAATCCCAAAAATTGACCTTCAATATCTGTCGAACCAGATGCATCAAAAATATGAATCAAAGCATCGCAATTTGAAAGGTCAGAAAGAAATGCATTACCTCGTCCTCGACCTGCGTGTGCACCAGGGACCAAACCCGCAACATCGACAAGTTGTACTGGAATATATCGTTGATGATTTACGCAGAAACCTGTTCGAGGTTCACATAAACTTCCTTTACGTTCATCGTTCATGTCGTGATCTGAAATTCTTCCCTCGTGTTCTAATCTCTCGCGAAGTTGCTTACATGGGCAAGGAGATGGAGCACGAACATAGGCGACACCGATGTTTGGGTCGATTGTGCAAAAGGGGTAATTCGCAATATCAACGGTAGCTAGCGTCGAGGCACTAAAGAATGTCGATTTTCCGACATTTGGTTTGCCAACCAAACCAATCTTCACATCAGCCCCTCATTCTTCTTCATCGGAGGCTTGCGAAACGGTATACGATGCATTGATGAGGGCTATTTGGATATCGAGTTCTGGAAGGTTGATTGAACCATCTCCATCGATATCAAATCGACGAACTAAAGCAGCGGTCTGGGCCATTGAGAGTTGATGGCCAATGCCTGTGAAAATATCACTGAGTTCTTGCTCGTCGATTGAGCCACTTGCATCTTTGTCGGATTGTTTAAACAAATCAAAGACTGACATCTTTTGCTCAACAAGGTGATTTGCAAGGTCGACGAGAAGGTGGTCAACTTCTTTATCGGGGATTTCAGTGATCTCATCATCATGGAGTGTGGCTCCAACTGAAATAAGCGATGTACCGCCTTCCGCGTGACCTTGTTCTGCAAGGACGAGTATTGTATCGATGCCAACACCTCTTCCAATCAATTCACGAATACTTGTTTTCGAGCCTGTCACCAATGTGTAAGATTTGATATCAGCCTCTGTGGTCGAAACGGATTGTGCTGAATGAGAGATACCTGTACGTATCATCAACAGCGTTGCGAAAAGTGCACCAATGGGTAAAATGTAGAACAGGACTGACCCTGTGAGGTAGTAACTGCCAACATCTGCAACTGCGTCCTCGATGGCCATTGAGTTGACTGTGATTGTTGAGAACTCCCCAATTGTGTAGGCAATTGTCGATGCGAGACCACCTACAAAAATCATGTACACTGAAAGATGTGCCGTCGATGAGGATGGTAGTGCTTTTCCTGATGCAATTGGATATGTTGTAAAGACTGATCCAACGAGTACAAGTCCACCTATGGTGAACATAGCACCCATATCAACAACACTTGCCAGACTTGAAAATTCACCTGAGCCGACAAAGACGTCCATTGCTGTGAAATAGGAACCGACAACAAAGAATGGAAGGAGGAAGAATGCGAGAAGTACAGCAAGTGCACCTGGATGATTCATGACTTTGTCAAATCCGCCTGTTGCTGTCATCATAATGTTAATGCTCGCTGCAAACAAAGGCAACATTGAGAGCGTGAGAAGAATTGCGCCAATGTTCGTTAAGAAATTTCCACTGTTGGATGTCGTCATGAAAAACACACTTGGCGTGACAAACAACAATACCATACTCGCTGTACGGAGTGATGGCGACCAGATTGGTGTTTCAGCGACCTTGGGTACAACATAGTACCCCATACCGAGAAGGAGGGCGAGAATAGCCCAGCCATTTGCAACACGCTCACCGAGCCAAACGGTTTGTGTGGAATCTGTTAATTCGCCAAAGAAGATGAACAACAAGCCGAAAATTTTCACGGTGACTGCCATAATGATGAACCATGAGCCCGTCAAAAGTGTTTCACCCTTTGATTGTCCAATTGTGGAAAGCAAATTGATGAGGACTGGAATCATGAGAGCCGCAATTGCGAGGGTTTCAAGAGAGAGGAGGAGAACTGTAAATCCATCAGATGATGTATCGACATCGAAAATCCCCAGAAGGCCCGGTAGGACGAGTCGGGTAACAAGCAACACGGATACAAGGACTGCAACCATTGAAGCATTTGCTTCACTTGCCAAACGGCCATTTGCATTTCGAGAAACAACGACCATTCCACTACCCACGAGCCCCAACAACAATGCTGTGTTCAGTGCTGATGTTGTAAAGTCGACAAGAGCAGACCCGTCATCGTAGGACCAACCAACGCTGGACAAGGAGTTGAGGGCGGTTGGGTCGTATGTATGCCATCCAATGAGGAAACCCATGATGCCTGCAAAGAAGAACCAGAGCATGCCAAAATTCATCCATGTTTTTGCTCCACTACCGTCGTCGTCGTTAAACAAATCAACAAGGCCCGGTGGATTTTTCCTGAGGATGAAGAGACCAATCTGAGAAAGAACCGATTTCATTTCTCCAATTCCCTTCGAGAGTGACTGGGATAAGAAATAGAGTGAGGTTACGAGAAGAATTCCGAAAATGAAAACAACATCCATGTGGTCACCTCAATCGACTAGAATTTCTCCAACTAAAGTCGCTACTATTGCACCGATGCCGACGATAAAGCCGAGAAGATAGTACCAAATTCCGCCACCACCAAGGTTGCCAATCAATGGAACTATTTCGCCAAGGAGAGGTATGTTGTCCCAACCAAAAATATTTGAAAAGAGAGCAAAAAATCCTAGAATTGCAACGACCATGAGCGTTAACATCATTCGTGAAGCCGTAGGCTCGTTGTTTCCAACAGTAGTATCAGGGAGAACAGAAGTGTCGGTCATCGTGCTCACACACCAAAGAGGTATGCTCACCCGACTTGGCGGGTATCCATAAAGATTCAGTTACAGCATTCAAGAGAGATTCAATAAAATCAAGACTTATGGGGAGCGAAGTTTGATTCTTGAAGGCGTCCTTCTATGCTTAGACAATCCCAATGGAACTGGCAAATTTCTCTCTAATTCCAGTTCTAATTTCCATTGTTTTTGGCAGGTACATTCGATGCCAGAAAATTCCGCTAATGATGCCGAAACTGCATATCGTTCAATCGCTGCGACAACTTCTGCATCACATTGTCCACAATTGTGAGATCCACGTAATTTTCCCCCTGCGGTTGGATGGACAATGATTCGGGTTGAACACCCTTCTTGTTCAAGTTTCATATGACTGCGTTGAATCATTTCAACCAGCGACCAAAGCCAGGGAGGATGGTAGTCGCCATTGCGGTACAATCGATCGATAACCGTACCGCCTTGAACGTTCATTGGGTTCACCGATATTTCATCGGAGAGTGGAGCGACGGCACAAATCCAAGATACAGCATGATCAAGTGCATCTACTTCGCTCATGAATGGAGGCTTGAACATAAGATATGTCTTCACTCGAAGATTGAATGTTCTTAGGTTCTCAACTGCACGATGCCATGAAGAAGTAGTGAATCCTTTATTTACATGAAATCGTAAAACTTCATCATCATAGGCTTCAAGGCCTATAGCAACAGTGAATTTTGAATTGATACTTGTCGCCCATGTCAACTTTTCTTCAGTCAATTGTTCACATCTGCTTTCAACAATCAATTCTTTTCCTAAATCGTGACAATCACGTAGGACTGTTGCTTGAAAATCAACGGGAATTTCTCTGTCTTCCAAAAGACTACCCGAGGTGTATACTTTCACCATGTCTACATCAGAAAAAGAATTCAATTTTTCCTTTGCAACATCCCACTGTGCATGCAAATCAGCGGATGTAACATCGTCTCTTGTGTCATTGAAATATCCACAAAACGTACAACCGGATGACCACCACCAATGACAACCTTTCGTTCTCAAAATAACCGTTGCTGCTTGGCAGACTGTTCCGTCGGAGGTAACTTCTGGCGTTTGATAGACGAGGGCCGGGTCCTTCGCATCCCATGCATTTTTCTTTTTTTGAGCATATGTTGTGTTTTCTGGAGCTTTGACCAAATCATGAATACGAAGACGTTTGGTCTTGGGTTGCAAAATGGTTTGATGCTCCGTCAAATCAATCACTCCGGTGTCAATGCGTTGTTGAAAAATTCAACCAATTTCTCTTCATACACGTTCGGTTGAGTGAGCATTAAGGTCACATGAGCGAGGATTGCTTCCTCACCCTCTTCTGTTGTGAATTGGACTGCTGAGGGCTCAAACCAACACTCGACATGTTGGCTGTTTGCACGAGCCGCCTCACACATGCTCTCTCCGTGGTGCATGCGGATACGTGTGTCGTTGGTTGATTGAGCGATAAACATCCAACGATCATTTATTTTGTCCGCTGCTTCGTAAGGCTCGAGGTCAACAATATCATCCCCCGAATACACCTTGCCTGCAAAAACACCTGCGTCGACAAGAACAGATGGTAGACCTTGGTATTCCAATTCTTCACGTAGAATTTTGTCCATTGAATAATACACTGAATCCAAAAATGCTGCATGTATGAGTGGTTCTTGTGCAAATGCTAGTGCAGCTGTACCCGCACCCATCGAAGCACCATACAAACCAATTTGTTGAGGTGAGGCGGCTTTTTCAGTTTGGAGCCAGTTCCAAGCCGCATGAACATCACGCCATTCGCGTTGACCTGCAGATACCAATTCATCCTCCACTGTACTTTCCCAATGGTCTCTGAGGTCGAGCATAAGAACATTGAACCCATTTTTCGCTAACATACCTGCCGGTATGAGGACTTCATGATTTGCCTTGCAGGAACGAATGCCGTGAACCAAGATAATCCAAGGTGATGATGAATTTTGCTCTACATACCATGCAGAGATAGTGATAGGTTCATCTTCAAGATAAATTGTAGCGTTCTCCCATGTTTCCATGTAATATTGGTCAATCTGAGGAGCAATGGATTGGTTCCATTCATGCGTATATCCTTCGACATTTTCTGGGTACAAATGTGGGGTAAATTCAGCAGGGGTATTGTAAGGAGCGTGATTGGTGCAATCAATATCAGTTTTTGCAATTTCAAAGTAAACGAACAATCCAACTTGGTAATACAAAGCTGGTGCAGCAGCAAGTGCGAGTAAACAAAATGCTGGGAGTATACGAAGAAACTTCATTCATCTTCCTCCAAACGATGTGATACAAAAAGAATACTTGAGCCCGCTTGGACAAATTCACCTTTGGGATACTTTGGATTCTTGTCATCGGCAGAAACAACGTTGGGTTCATATTTTTCTGCGACAACTCTGATATCGACGCGAGAACCAAGACGAATCATCCCGATTCGTTGGCCTCGACGAAGGGTGTATGGTGCGATTACCCACGGAACAATTGTTCTGGCGAGTGCACCAGAAATTTGGGTGATTTCGATACGTTCTCCTTCGGAAGATTCAAACACATTTCGAACTCGTTCGTTAAACTCGCTTTCTTTCTTGAAGGCAGGTAAGAACGGCCCACGCTTCAATCCCTTGCCTTTTCTGTGCTCGGTTATGACGAGTTCACCATCGATTGGACTCCTGTTTACATGGACATCCAATGGTGACATAAATACTGCAATACGCCAAACATCAGTTGGTGATTCTTCTCCTTTTGGCACCTCTTCAAACCGCTGTTCAGTTTCAAATTGTAAAGGCGCCTCATGTGGTTTCTCGAACCAATCCCCAGTCAGCGAATCGTTCACGTAATCTCCAGATTCAATTTCTTGGGTTGATGGACGTCGGCCTATTGCACGTTCACGCTTGATGAACATGACATGGCCGTCGGCGGGTGACAAAATGATGCCGTTTTCTTTTGGGATGGGTCGATCTGGGTCTCGCCAGAAATTAGCAAAAAAAAGCGAGATCATAATACAAAGAATACCAAACAACGGAACAAGGCCAGCCACTGGGTCAACAATTGAACCAACAACAAGGGCACTTACTCCCATACAACCTGTTGTAACAACAGGTGCTAAACCTCCAGGGGCAAGTCCGCCCATCTTCTCACCAATTAGGATGACCAAGGGTCTTCTCCATCTGACCAAGTGGAAGGTTCTTCTGTTTCATCTGAATCTTCACCTGCTTCTTCCTCTGCTTCGTCTTCTTCGACGGTTTCGTCAACTTGAGGTTCTTCATCAACGGTGACAGACTCATCTTCGCTTTCTTCTTCCGTTGTTGGTTCTTCTTCGACTTGTTCTTCTTGGTCCGAAGAAATTTCCCCAGCCCTTGCTTCGACGAGTTCTTCCACACGTTCAGTGAACGCTCGGCGAAGATGTTGTGATTTTCGCTCTGCGTCAACTGCTCGCTCAATCATATCGTAACGTTCCTTGATCGCTTTGTTTAATTCTTCAAACAATGCCATGTGGTCCATGTACCACGTATCACGTGCAGACATTTCTGCTACAGCTAATCGTAAGTCGTTATCAAGTTCTTCTGCAATGGAGAAGACTTTACCTAGCCGATCTTTTTCTCTTGTATATTTTTCTTCCATCTTATCGAGTTCTGGCTCAAGGTGTTCAACTCGTTTCAATGATGTTGTCGCTTTACGCTCTAATTCACGTAGGCGTACATCTTTCTCAGCGATAATGGATTCTAATGATTCTTTTTCGATTTCACGGTCGATAATTTCCTTTTCCAAAACTTCGATTTCCGCTCTTGCATCAACCAACTCTTTTTCTTGGGTTTCATACGCTGCAAAGAGTTTCTGAAGTCGGTCTGTCTCAGTCGAAAGAGCCTCTTCTAACTCCTTGATTCGAACGTCATCTGTTATCGTGCCGTCTGTCATACTGGTCACCCTAGGCTACGCCTAATTATTACCCACATTGGCCTTACATATCAAGCCGACGCTTCAACAATCCAAATTCATGGCTAATTTTCCTTGATTAAATTTTATCAGTTGCAGACACCAATTCACGTGCAATTCCAACTTCGCCCATGGAGTGTCCTGCGTCTGGTACAATAATGAGTTGGCTCGTTTTCATGGCCTTATGTAGTTCCCATGCACTTTTTGCGGGGCAAACAACATCATAGCGACCTTGAACAATCACAGTAGGAATGTGAGAAACCTGTTCAATATTCTTTAGGATATATGCCTCCTCGACGAAAATGGCATTGATAAAATAATGGCATTCAATTCTGGCAAATGCTACTGCAAAATCCAAATCCTCAGCCTTATCAAGATATTCGGGGTCAGGAAAAAGGCGGCTTGTTGCCATTTCCCATCGTGTCCATTCACGTGCTGCTGCTCGTCGAATCTCGACATTATCATCTGTCAATCTTGTGTAATATGCTCGAATTAAATCGTGTTGTTCTTCAAGTGGAATATGGTCTCGGTATGAATCAAAGGCGTCCGGGAAAATATGGCTTGCACCATCTTGGTAAAACCAATGCAATTCACTCTTGCGGCACATGAAAATTCCTCTAAGAATTAAACTTAGGACACGATTCGGGTGATGTTGTGCATAGATAAGAGAAAGGGTTGAACCCCAGGAGCCTCCAAATACATGCCATTGTTCAATTCCAAAATGCTCTCGCAATGCTTCGATATCCTGCACTGAGGCTTGAGTGTTGTTTTCTGTTAATTCGGCATGAGGCGTCGATTTTCCACAACCTCGTTGATCAAATTGAATGATATCGAATTTTTCTGGATTGAAGTATTGTCTATACGACGGTTGACTTCCGCCACCTGGCCCGCCGTGAATAACAATGACCGGGATACCTTCTGGGTTTCCAGACCTTTCCCAGAAGATTGTATGGAGCGAGGTGACTTGAAGAAAGCCAGTTGAATGAGCTTCAAGTTTTGGATAAAGAACATCATCGATTGACTCTTGTGATATTTGCATGTTCATGGCAAATGGTTGAGGAACAAGTTTTTTTCTATTGTCGTGAGATTTATTGACATCGGAGAAGTGGCCGTTGTATGGGCTTAAAAAAAGCGACTGATGTCTTTTCTGAATGGGCAAAAATCGGTAAAGATGTTGGAATGGAAGAAGGGCACGCTGCGTCAGTTTCAGTTATGTTAGAGCAAGCGATTCATCGTATGGAAAAACCGTTCAAAGCGATTGACATTGGTTGTGGAAATGGGTGGGTTGTACGTAAATTACTTTCATTCGATTCATGTGTTCACGCTACTGGAATTGATGGTGCTGAGGAGATGATTGCAAAAGCGAGGGACATTGATCCCGAGGGCGAGTATGTCCATGCACAACTTCCTGGATGGATTCCGGAAGAGAAATTTGACCTTGTCATGAGCATGGAATTCATGTATTATCTCGAAAATCCGAAACAATTTCTTCGCAACATCTCTACAGATTGGATTGCCTCTGGAGGCTGGCTTATATTTGGCATAGACCACTACACTGAAAACGAATCGAGTCATTCTTGGCCTGAGAAATTAAATGTTCATATGACCACAATGAGTGAAGAAGAATGGCAAGATTCCCTTCGTGAGATTGGTTTTGAAAATGTAATTTCTCTGCGTGCTGGGGCAAAAGACGGTTGGGCAGGGACACTCATTCTCGTTGCTCAGGCAAGATAAGTCCTAATGGTTCGGATGTTGGCCCACATCGGCGAACATGTCCTCGGAAAAACGGACAAGACATACATTCTTCTCCTGAATCAAGGCGGTCGGGTGTCTGAACAACTCCTGGTGCTGCGTTGACCTTCGTTCGCCATTCAAGATGCTGGCTCAAATCATTTTTCGCTTGTTCATATTGTTCAGAGGTGAGTTCGATCATTCTGCCTGAGGCCCCAACTAAAATGGCAGGTGGAAGTATTCTTCTTCGCATATGATTTGGTTTTCTTGATTCGATGGACTCTAACGCCATTGAATAAAGCGTTAGTTGCAATCGGTAGGATTGAAGCAGCTCTTCTTCTGCTAATGTTGTTGGCATTGGGTGCATTGAGTCTTCATCGATGACTTGAAGAGGATGTGGGTTAATCATGTCGATGGAAAAATCATCAAGACAACCTTTTGTTTTCAAATCAACAACCTGAAGGTAGCCATTGTTTTTCTTATCTCTTAATGCAATGACAAGGTCTATTCTTCCTTCAAAAATCATCGATGCTTCATCGACAACAGCATCGATCTGGTCACCGAATGGAGTTGATCGAGTCAACTCGAGACGTAAATCTCCAAAATGATGAATATGCCGAATAGGGAGTTCTGTTCTCAAACCCTCAGCAAACAAACCATTCATTTCTTTGCCTTTCAAAAGCAAACCTAATTTTTGACGTTCAAATAATTCGGAAATGGCGAGAATGCGATTCTTTGTCGAATCAAATTTCTTGTTTTCTTTCGTGATTCCATACTCGGAAAGTACTGATTCGATGGTATCGACATCGAGCAGCTTATTCTCATTTTCAATATGCCATTCGACCGAAAGATTTGCTGTATTCTCACTGATGTTGATTGGATTTGGTAGCCCCACCTCCAACAATCTGTGCATTATCAATCCAAATTCGCGAGGATTTGGAAAGTTGGATGAGGCTTCTTGCATGTCATTTTGACGAAGAAAGAGAGGTTCAGTGTGCCAACCGAGCACTTGGCTTAGCCAATATCTTCGTGGGCAGCGAAACGATGTATCGATGTCGTAGGCAGCTCCTTTCAAGTCAATCTTGAATTGAGGAATTTTCTTCTTGCTCTCTTTTTGGTCCATCGACTGAACTATTTTATCAAACAAATCAATTGATTGTTGCATCACTGAGTCAGGTTGCTTCGTTTGGAAACAATCGGGATGGTGATAGACGCGGAGAGATTGGACTGCAGATGTGTGGAATGTAGAACCAATGAGCAATTCTTTTGGATTAAGATAAATGGGGCTATCATCCATTGGAGGTAAAATATTTGCATTCAGATCACCCTCGAGTAACCATGGAGATTCGGCGTCAGCACCACGTTTTGCTACATGACGTAAGGCATCAATCAGCATATTTCCAAAAGAGCGAGTGCTTTGACTTCGCTTGATTTTAAAGCACTTTGAGTCCTCATCGTATGACCCCATGCTGCTGGGTGAGCCGACAAAAATTAGACGCTCTTCGGCCCTTGTAAGTGCAACATAGAGTTGTCGACGCCGTTCAGCACGACCTTGAGCATCATCAATCGCTTTCGTAAATTCCCACAATCCATCGTGAGGGCGGTCATGGTCAGTCCATGGTTGAATTCGACCTGCAACAACTTGAGGTGTTACCAGCACGTTATCTTGTACTGATTGTGAGGCATCTCGTTGACCTGCGTCAAACATTCCTGCCACAATAATGACTTTTGCTTGCAAACCTTTTGATTTGTGTAATGTCATAATTTGGACTGCATTTGATGACGAAGATGATTCCGCAGGTGGTCCTTTTTTACCAAGATCTTTCAATGCATTCATGTGTCTTTGGGCTGCAAGAATATTGTAACCATTTTCGGCGAGAGTCGTTTTTAATAATTCACACCATGATTCAACATGATTTCGTTCTGATTCTGTTGAATGCACTACGAGTAGGTCTGAATAATCGATAAGGTAGGCAAATGCATCCTCGATTCGCCCTTTAATTCGTAAGGAATTCACATCGACAAACATCTTCCTGATTGGACCGGAAAAGATTTCAGAATCAAAACATGAAAATAAATCATTCTCGAGTTTTGAATTAAAAATTTCATGGATTTCGTCGTCCGTCAATCCAACCAAAGGTGAGCGTAAGACTCCAAACAATGCTCTTTTCGATTCAGGATTCGAGACAAGTTCAAGCATTGATATCAAAGGTTGTATTACTGGCTGGTGCAGCAAAGCCCCTTGTTTATCCGATACTGCTGGAATTCCCCTATGGCCTAACCTTTGAATTAAATCTGCCACATGTGTGCGGGCATGGAAGAGAACCATGACATCACTGGGTTGATAAATTGAACCATCAACAATGTCTATCCATTCAAGATTTTCAGTATCCCAAACTCGAGTTTGTTGCCCTGAAAGTAGAGCTTCAATTCTTTGGGCAATGAGTTCATTCTCAAGTTGTTTGACTGAAGAGCGTGCATCGAGGAATGGGTCAAATGCCTTTTTCATGTCAACACTCGCTTGCTCAAGATGTGTTTGAATAGGCACCAACCATTCTAAATGTCCACCTGATTGATTCTTACCTGGACGTAATCGCTGAGGTTCAGCGTACCAATTACCCACAATCGTTTCGTGACGTGATGAAAACACATCATCAAAAACATCGTTCATGAATTCAAGGAGATGTGAATTTGTTCGATAATTTGTTGTCATATCGATATGACCTTCCCGACGACGTTGAATTCGGTCTAGGTCTGTGATGAATTTCCCTTCCTCGTCATCACCTGCAGCAAAATGTATGTATGTATGTGGTGCACTTTTTTGCTTATCATCGTGTTTATTGGTAAATGCAATTCCAGATGCCCCGTCACCAACTGGTCTTGGATCTCTTCCATGGTCTTCTTTTCGCAAATCTTGGAGACTAGGATTGGAATATTCTTGACGATTCGCACTTCGAATTTGTTCAACCATATCTCTCATCACAGAGACTTCTGCTTGTCGAAAACGATAGATACTCTGTTTCATGTCCCCGACAATGCAAATTGTTGGGTCCCAATACCAATCGTCTGTTTCTGATTCGTCGGAAAGTTTCAATCTTCGTCCCCATAGTCTGGAAAGAAGACGGGCATGACTAGGGTTCGTGTCTTGATACTCATCGATGATAAACGCTCTAAACTGCCGACGAAGATTCTGCAAAATCTGAAATCTGTGAAGTAAATCGCTTCGACAGCGTTCATTATCATGCAAAATGGTGAGTGCCCTTGCGATGTGTGCATCTTTCCAAGGTTCCGATGTCATCGAATCCAATGCTTCAACCGCTTCATTAGGGTACATTTGACGACAGATATCTGGGCATCGGGTGAGCAGCAAATCAGAAGCAAACCTGAGGATATCGTCGAAATCATTGAATCCGTCTATTGATTTTCTGTGCGAATGGATTTGATGTGCACCTTTGTGAATGAAAAATAAATCTTGCATAACATCCATTTGTAGTTGCTCTGAAACATAATGATTCAGATGTTCATGGCCTGTTGGGATGTCTTTTTCTAAACCGTATAGATACGATTTTGCGTTCGAAGGCATGAATGAATATCCATCACCTGGTTGAATTGTGAAAATACACCGGGCAAGTAATAGAAAAATTGAGTGTTCTTGGTGGTTCAAATGCTCTTTGATTGCATCGGAATATTCAACACCTTTGCTATAGGTTTGATTCTTTAGTTCCTTGTCTGAAAAGGTTGATTCCCCTTTCTTGAATAATCCAGCGACCCATTCATCATGAGGTAAATTGCCTCGAGGGAAAAATGACGGTTTTCCACTCGATAAACTTGAGAAACTGGAAATGGATAGGCACACTCGCCAAATCCAGCGTAATTTATCCAATGGATTTTGATGAGAGGGGTTTTCCACGAGATGAATGAGATGATGCATTCGAGATTGTGAAAATGTTGGCCCTGAAGGAATACACTGGGAGGGGTAGGCTCGGAAATTGTCAACCCAATTCTCTAAGATTTGATGAAGAACTTCAGTAAACTCATCGAGTTTGTTTTCATTAAACGTATCCAGCATGATATCGAACAGCAACTGAACTGATTCAGATTGTTGTGAATGGAATTCAATGCCTTTCTCTTCGGCTCGTCGCATCAAATTTCGATACGCCTCTTCGACAAACATCGATTTCGACATTAATCCTTGAATCACAATTGCAGCGTTTGCTTGACCTCCTAATCGCACGGTTAAGCGATCCCTTGCTTCAAGAAATTCAATTGGGTTCTCAAGCAAACCTGCTTCTAAGGCATCATCAACATGACGCATTCGCCAAATACTACTCAAGGTTTCGAGAATCAAAATTTGGGACAATTCCTCGGAAATCTGCTCAATAGGAGGCGTGATTGCAACGAGGTCAAGGTATGGTTGAACAAGTTGACTAAGAAAACTATCAATTGTGGAAATAGGTGCATTATCAAGCTCTGATAAGAGCATTTCCACATCTCCACTCTTTTGGAGTCGAGGGTCAAAAACAGCGTTTTTACCCGCTGTTGATGTATCCGATAGCGTTGAAAGAACATTTCGAATCCGTCCCTTTAATTCTGCTGCGGCCTTACGTGTGAAGGTAATTGCAGCAACCTCTGCCGGAAGCAAACCTAGCCAGTGTTTTGGATGTGTTCTCGATTGTTTTGAAGACTTGAGAGAGTCAGCGGACCGCAAGGCTTCACGTGGACCTGGAAGCGTCGCTATTGTTGCTCTTTGGATTGGTGACAACAAATGTTGAATGTATCGTTGAGCCATCACCGTTGTTTTCCCAGTGCCTGCACCCGCATCGAGTGCAATGTGCTTATCGATATCTAAACCAAGACGTTGGCTGTTGTTAAATTGGGTCAATTCAGTTCACCCCCCGCTAGGTCAAACAATGTACAAACAGTGTTGATTGGACAATATGAACAATGGCGGCCGGGTGTCGGATTCACATATCCATTCGATGCCGTCTCAATGACCCTCATGGCCGTCTCAATGCGTTCGTTCATCCATACACGAAATGGAGAAGATACATTCTCTGCATCAATTGACGAAGGATAAAGCCGACTCAAAATATTCGTCTGCTTTCCAATTCCATTGATTTGAATGCCGTGGGGAAAAGCAGTTGTGTCAATTTCGACATAATGTTCAGTCCATTCACCAACTTCACTAATGCCTACGCCAATAACCCTGTCGTTTGGATGCGTAATTTCCCATGCTCTTGCATAGAGTGCAAGTTGTACTTCACGAACTAATCCTTTGAAATGACGGTTCCCAATGTTGTCAGATTTAGGACCATTCACCGTTTTGAAATCTCGAATGATGACATATCTCTGAGCAGAACGTTGTTGGTCGATATATTGCATTGGGAAGGGTTCATCAAACTGTTTTTCATCGATGAATCCTTCATCGATAAGTGCGTCTTCCAATTCTTCTGATGGGATGAATATATCGACACGATCAGCAAATCCATTCACACAAAGTTCCAAATCCGACTTTTCCAGTATCTTCACATGGCTTGACTCTCCATCAGAGACTGGCCATTCAACTGCAATCGGTGCACAGGAAGATAAGTCGTACGTTTTCTGAATTAAATCGCCCAAACTTCCTTGAGGTTGCAGAGTCACTTTTCCTTCCAGATATTGGCGCCATGCTTCCGGAGTTGAACCAATGAGGCTTCGACATCGATGCACGGAGATAGCAAAATCTAATTCTAACCATGTCACATTTGTAGCAAGAAATTCTAGGGCTCGCATCCATCCATCAATCGGGTTCGAAATTGGTCCTTCATGGAGTGGAGTTGGTTCTTTCACCTCCCCATCATATGCAACAACACCATGACCATTAAGGATGTGGGCCAGGACCTCATGCACCATATCTCCTCGCATGATTGCATTGATGTCTTCCTCAAGTTCTGATGGAGCATCCTCAACGTTGAGAAATTGTTTTGCCCAACCTTTACGGGGGCACTCTATCCAAGTTTGAAGTCGAGAAGGTGACCAACGCTCTCGCTCTAAGGATGATTCAATTGTACCACTAAAGTGTTCGATTTCTGGTTGTGATTCAAAGGCAGGTGGGAGTGGTCGCGGGTCGATGTACGGTGTGATGGTTTTGCCCCCACCTTTTACCCCTAAATGCGGATATTCTCCTCCTAAACCTTCCACTTTATGTGCTTGAAGAAGATTCAATCCCTCTTTCAAATCTGATATTGTTGTGCGGTACTTGCGGGATTCCCAAGACAACGTTTCTCCCCTCGTCAAGGTATTTTTTGAGGGTTGCCTCGAAATACGATCCTGGTGCAGTGCCCGTTCCAAACTTGGCAAAAATGAATTGTTACGATGTATTGGTTGGGTTTGCTGCATCCCGTACTTTACTTCGAGACCAACATTTTGGCGTATGTTTCTTTGACTTGAGCCATGCTTTTCAATCAAATATGCACCTTTGACTTGATGAATTCGCAAAGGTTTTGGAATAATCCAATGGAGATTGTCCTTCTTATCGTACGTCGTCCCCCAATACGATGAGAGTGAATCGCTACCTTTTTCCATCATCCATTCAAAAGGCGATGCGAGATTGGTAAATTCCTCTTCATTAAGTTCAGCGTACCATTCGGCCAAAGGTGTTGCGGGTTCACCCCCCTCCTCTAAAGAAGCATCAAAAATACAAGCGAAGGGGGAACAATTCAACAAATGACGAAGGTGATGACGCCCTTGTCGAATTTTTGAACTGTTCGAAAGAAAGCCAAGCTCTTTTTTCGTGAACTCATCCAACCAAGGAATGACTGGTTGTTTCATCGACCATGATTCTAAATCCATAAACGTGAGAATGAGCAAATCACATTCAAGGCCAAAGGCTTGCTCAGGGGTCATGATTTTAATCAAATCGGAATTCACTTGGCTGGCATCTGTTTTTATTTTAGTCGAAATGTACGTCATTCTTTCGAAAAACCAATGCGGAGTGAGTTTCGACCATGTTGATGTATGGATACTCAACTGTAACTTTCGAATTTCAAGGATAAATTTTTCCAATGCTTGGGCTTCATGATTTGCTTGGTCGAGGTCACTAACAATTTCTTCCCAATCTATTTTTTCAAGAATTTCTTCAAACCATGCGAACACATTGGATGGGCTCGATGGTAGAGGTAATTCTGTTTCACTCATCGGGCCTTCAACTTCTATTTGGGCAACATATTGGTCCTCTGATGACAATAAAGGAGACATTAATCTTGAAATTGAAGCAAGAGCCCAAAGGGTTTCTTCGATTTCTTGCTTCGTGATGACCTCATGCCTCGAGTCGATGGGTTGCATTTGTGACAATGTGCCACGCCATCGTCCCAGCGCCCCTGGCCCGCCTAAAACATGGTGGATAGTGGAGCATTTCTGCAGGACATTGTGATGAAGTACTGGCCGCCAATCTTCATTTTGTGGATGCTTGAGTTCGGGAAAAAGATCGGTTTTCAATGGTAAGCCGACTGTGTGAACAAACCTCAAAAGATGGTTGAGAGACCAAGCGTGCACACCATATCCTATTCTTGCTAAACCGACGAGTTGCTGAACAAATGGAGTTTGTTGAATCGGAATTGCGGAACGCCCAACAGGTAGGCCCATCATGGTGAGATGATGTCGCCAAGCATTGTGATGATCTTCTTTGCATGGGTCGATGATGATGATCTTGCCTTGATGTTCCTGTAAATATTCTGAAATGAATTGGCACACTGATTCTATTGTCTGCATTTTGTCATCGAGAAGAATTCGAAGAAAGGATGGATAATGGCTAATGCCGTTTGATGTTTGCCACCCATCATGCATGAGTTTATCGCGCTCGATTTTATCGAGTCCAAGTGGAAGAGAATTGATTGAATCAAAATGTGCGTCTAGAATCGAACTTCCACGGTGACCTAAGCGAATTTGGCCTTGTGCAATCAATTGATGAAAAGGAAGCCACGAAGATAATCTTTGTAGAATTGATGTTTGTATTGGAGAATAATCTGGTGGGTGATTCAGAACGATGACGCCATCAACAAGTTGGAGATGAAAAGGTCGTTTGTCCAAAGTTTTCAGTGAAGCATTCACATGAAATTCTGTGAGGAATGGTATCATTTTCTGGTGCGTTTCCTCGAATTTTTGAAGCTCGGACAATACATCCTCAAAACCCGGATTTGCCTCCCAATTCCAAGGTAGTTCCGCTTGCAAAAGCGTCCTCAGCGTTTTGATAATTCGTTGAGTCTTTGCAAATGTCCAGGGGTGAGCGCCATTGTGCAGGACGGGAAATGCAAACTCACTCGCTCGTTTCTCAAGCAGATTGTGGATTTTTTCGAGTAATGCGACATCGTCTTCGAATGGAGTATGAAGTCGTAGATCGCTTGCTAATTGTCGAATGAGTCCGTCATATGTTACATGGTGATTTGGGTGAGTTGTAACGTCTTCGTATCGAAGACGGGTCATCAAAGCATTTCTGTGTTCTGTTGTCGGATGAATGAACAAGACATTGGAAATTGCCCCAGAAACGATTGAATCAAACAACCAATTAGGGACGCCTCGTCCCAATTCAACCGGTTCCGATGATATCAAAAAAAACTCCACATCCCTTCGTATTTGAGTACCAGATGCGAGCGTTTAATAACATTCCATGGTGAGTATTAATCGCTGTGGAGTCCCGACTCTCGTATGTGAAGTTCACAACATTCTATGGTGTCTAAATTGGCTTTATAGGTGGAAAATTATACGCAAAGTTTATAAACTGCCGCCCACATAGTATAAATTCCCTGCCGAAACCAACCCTTTTCCGTAATAATTAGGCTGAAAATGAACAATATGAATAAAATTCATGTTTTGGTGTCGTCGGGGGCAACGAACGGTATTTTTTGGTGTGAAGTTCATTCATGAATACCATTCATCACGAGGTGAAAAAAATGGAAAATAATTGTGAAATGTGCGGCGGGTCGAACCTCCGCAAAGAAGAAGAAAAAGCTGAATGCGTATGTTTCGACTGTGGTTTTGTTATGCCACTGTCTCAAAATGATGAATTTAACAACGGAGGAAGTCTGTTTGGCGATGAGCGAACCCACGAACGTGTGAGCTCAAATGCTGATTTAGGTGGGACCTTTCAACCATCACAAAGCCGCGTTGATCACACTGGCCGCGCTGTGAATCGTCAACTTCGAAGAGCATACATTTTTGGAACACAGCGTACGCAAGTCCGTGAACGAAATCCTCAGTTACGACAGGTGAAAGAAGCTGTTGTTGACCTTGTTGGTGAGGATACCATGTTTCGAATCGAACGTATTATCGATGCCTGCATTATCCCTTTTAGTGAAGAAGACCTCCAAACAATCAAACAACATCAACAGAAATCTGGGCGTCGTGAGAAGAATCTCAAGAATGTAGCTCAAAGTACAAACCGCATCTCAAAGGACTTCTTTCAACGCCAAGGTGACGAGAATGGGTCTACTGCAGGCCGCCTTAACAATTACCTTCTCGCTATGGCAATCCTTGAGTGGTGTTCACTCCTCGGGTTGATTCAACGAGTTGATTTAGCCAATCGACGTCAAGCACTTGATTTGCCTCTTGAACTTGTGACCAAAGCTCGACTTATTGTGGACAAATGTCTCAAAGCACAAATTCGTTTGGGTCTTCGATGCAACGGATTGCGCTATATTGCTGAGCGAAATGTGGTTGAAATCCGTGTGACAAACAGAGACGAAGACTTCACACAAGCACTCAATGATCTTCTCGATGCTCTATTTGATGCAGGTAATAGTGATGAAGTCCTAGACAGCATCAACAACGATGTTCAACGACGTATGAATTTGCTGAAAGAACCTTCAATCGATGGTCCATTAACCAACCACCCTGCAAAGAAAATCATGGCCATGCTCGTCTACTTCTCACTTGAGGCACATGTTGGGCGACATCGAAACCTCACAATGTTGGCCGATACAATTTTGATGACAGCCCAAGGGCTTGCGAATTTCATTTCCCTCGTTGAAAACGACCGTAAACTCTTACCAGAGGCTTTCATAGAAGCAATTCTTCCAAACTTGAGCGAATCTTCTTGCTCTGATGGGCAAGATTCAACTGAAGCCGTTGATAATTGAAGGGTAAAAATCAAACACATGGTGCAAGTCCAAATCTCATGGGCAGGCTCATTGTTGTCGTTGTGACATTTGCATTTCTCTGTTCAATGTCATCGACTCAAGCAGCACCTGTAGAAGACTTGGACCATGGCTTCATCCTCGGTGGGCAGTGGACAAATGCAACGAATATCTCAACACAAACAGACCATTTCAATGATTTACCATCTTTGGTCGAAGATTACACTGCGACATGGTGCACGAATTGTGTCGATGTGGAACATGCACTCGATGAAATCCCAGCTCCCTTCCTTCAACAATATCATTTTCACAGAGCAATTGGAGAGACTGAAGACCCATTCGGCTCAGTTGTTCTCGATGAACGATGGCAAGAAATATACGGCCTGAGAATTCCGCCCACTGTCGTTTTCAATGGGCATCTCAAGAAAGTTGGAAGTGTTGCTGACGGAGATTCGTTAAAAGATGATTATGATCATCTCACCAATTCAACACGACGTTTGAATGAAGGTACATCCGATTTTGCCTGGACTCCATCAGGTGAAGTCGGTGTTGTCGCTTGGAACGTCAATTTTAGTGCACTCGTTTTGGAAAATTATACCATAGATGTTCAAGTATGGTTTGTAGAATCTGGTGCTACATTTGAGGAAGGTTCAAACCAGCTCGGGTACTACCCGCACATTGTTCGTGAAATTCATTCGTTAGGGAGCAATCTTAACGGGACAGCAACCCTCACACCGCCTACTGCATTTGATGATGATGATATTGAGATTCATCTTATGTATGAATTCACAGCGATTCAAAATGAAGAATGCTGCGAAAGCGATGACAAGCCGACATCAGAAGAAGATGAATCTTTGCCATTCCTCAATTTGAATGATTTGCTCCTCGTGATTATTCTCTGTGCCTTCGTTCTCCGGAAGAATGGATACTGAACATGAATGATTCAATATCTACAAGTCTTCAAACCGAATCCAATCCTTCCCGCCTTTTTTGTCGTCTTGTAAATCCTCATGGAGTTGCCATCGCCCTTTCTCCAACTCTTCTGGGGCATGGGTTCTATCGATGTAATTCCACCAACGAGGTGGTGCTTTCTCCGCTCCCTGCTTCTGTTGGAGCTGATTCAACATACGTGCGACTTCAATACGAGCATCTGCTCTTGGATGGCGCTTGCGTATCATCACGAGATTCTGTTCATCTTCAAGAAGGAGTTCGTAACCAACAAGTTCAGCAATCTTTTGAATAAACCGTTCCTCATCCTTGTCTCGAATAGTTATCTTGAGACTGAAGTGTTGAAAAGCCAAGGATTTGGTATCAACTCCATGCAATTGGATGGTTGATTCGATTGGTTGAAGATGCAGACATTCCCACGCCCTTGCAAATGTTTCACACCACCGGCGTTCTCCGTCGCGGATGTCACCACACCCATGTATTCGTTTGTTTGTCTCTCTATTCCTGAAAATATCGTGGATGAATGGGGGATTTTGTATGTACCTGCCCATATGTTCTCGAAGTCTGTCTCGGTTTATTCTCACTCCGCCTTCATCATCTTGTTCGTCCATTCTTAGTGATTGGTCAACCAACCTCTTCCAAGCAAGGACTGCCTCTCGGTGAGTGAATTCTTCAATCGTTGTGCGAGGGACTCCTTGTTTTCTTTTCATTTCATAATCGTCGCCATCGCCGCCTATTCGTCGTTGACGTCCAATTCTGTTCTGCATCCACCTTCCAAACGGATCGTTAATATGGACTAAAGACAACTGCTTTGTCAATTCAGGATTTGATGCATCAATTCGATGAAACCAACGCGGCCTTCTGTTCATTTCTCCATGATCGTCAAACTGCCTATCATTCCGACCGCGAAAGGGGTGTTGACGCACAAAATCATGAAATTCGGGCATGTCAAGTTGTTGAAAAAATTCATCTTGGTTTGTTGGTGTAAGAAGGAGGGGTCCATTTCGAACGATGTGGTGTCGAAGACTATCAACGAGGCGAGATGAAATTGCATCATTTGCAATACTCATCACCACCGAGCCAATCGTATCTCCAATAGGGAGTCTTCTTTGCGTAGGCCCATTATGAATGCACAGCGATTCACGGTACTGAAGAGTCGTTCCTTGACAATCTAAAGGTCGAAGGAGATACGGTGCACCGTGAGCTCCATAACCCAATTTCAATTCATAGTAATGACCAAACTTTCCTCGGATCAAAATCGCATTACGATGGACAACCGCATTTTCCCCTACGACATCAAGACAACCTTGAAGAAATTGGACTGATACTCCGAATGGGGTTTCTGTAATCGGCTTTTTGTGGTCATCTTTGAACCAAATGGATTGGAGTGCTGAAAATAATTTTCTCGCTGGATGGTCGACTGGATAAAAGCATGCTGAAAGAACAAACGCGATGTGCAATGGATGTTCAATAACCGAAATCCAGAAACTAGAGCCGTCCGCCCTTTTCACTTTTACCTTGACTTTACCCTTTGAAAATCGAATCGGAGCAACTTGATTTTCATCTTCATGATGAATATTTGTCTCTTGATTCCATGCTTGAACCCAAGGTTCAGGAAAGAGGTGTTCTAAGCCATCGGGGATGTTTTTAATTGCATTTGTATAGTTTTGAGGGAAACTCATTCGCTCTCTATTTTGGAAAAATGAATTCACATCATATGCCCATGCGTTGATACTGCTCGAAAGACCGTCGTTTTCCCTGGAGCAAGTAATCTTGCTTCCAAGCCATCGCAACATGGCGTAAAATGATTCTTCACCTGCTGTGCGACGTCGACGGCGTCCTTGAAATCGATGATGAAACATTCGTTCCTCACGAGCTTCATGAATGCTTGGAGCAAAAGCGGAGGCTGCTAAGAAAAATTGTTTCAAATCCCATCCTTTTCGTTCAATTGGATTGCACATGATTTTGAAAAATATTCCAATCGGAACCTCCTTCGCCAATTTAAAATGATCAATAAAACAATCCTCACCGTGAATCGAAATAACTGTTCCGTCATGGAGTTCAACGCCCTTTCGGAGTATTGCTTGTTGTTTTTTGCACAACGGGCCATCTGAAAATTTAAGATTGATGATAGTACTAAACTCATCATCTTCACAAGGTAATTTGTGTATTGGGTCTGTACCACTATCCAATCTAAACCATTGAAGTTCGGGAATATCAAGCATCGGAGAAAGTCGCCTCCATTTTGTTGGGGTTTGTTTCGCACCAGCCATCAAATGAACGATTTCATCTCTGGTATCCGGTTCAATCTTGATGTTCCAATCCTTTCTGATATTGGATTTCAACAATGATGAACAAAGTTCACAATGTTCATGATGTTCTTCGGTTTGCCGTGAAGAACAAATCTCGCAGGGATTGTCGTAAGGATTCACACGAGTGAAAATCTCCGAGTGGATATAAACTCATGACATTATAACTTCTTGGAGCCGTATCACATCTCTATCTTCTACGTGTAAATGGACAACAAATCGAAGTCGATGTGGCCCTACGTCAAAAACATCGATGCCTTTTGCTGAAAGATGCTCGACCCACTTCTTTGCGGGTTGTTCTGTATCAACATAGACCATATTTGTCTGAACAGTGGAAACATCGACATGAAAACCAGGAGTTTGATGGAAAAAATCTGCGATTTGTTTTGCTCTACGGTGGTCTTCTTCTAATCGCTCAATGTTGTTTTCAAGAGCATACAAGCATGCTCCTGCAAGTATTCCAGCCTGCCTCCACCCCCCTCCGAACATCTTTCGCCAACGATGAGCAGTGGCAATGAATTCAGGCGACCCTACAAGAATTGAGCCAACTGGGGCGCCTAATCCCTTGGACAAGCAAACAGAAACTGAATCGTACATTTCCGATAAACTGTCAACAGGAGTATTTGTAGCAATGCTCGCATTAAAAATTCGTGCTCCATCAATGTGAGTTGCACAATCAAACTCTCGGGCTACATTTGCAATTGCATCAAGAGTTTCTTTCCTGTAGCACGCACCTCCACCCAAATTAGTCGTATTTTCTACACAGACTAAACTTCCGTTTGGATAATGGCTTTGAGAGCCTTCGGATTTTCGAATGGCAGCACGAACTTGTTCGGGTGTCATCAGACATTTTTCCCCATCGACTAAAGAAATTGATGCCCCACAAAGTGCAGCAAATCCTCCGCCCTCATATCGATAAATATGTGCCGATTTATCACAAATGATTTCATCACCAGGAACGGTATGTGTTCGTAGGGCAATGGCATTTGACATCGTTCCAGAGGGAACAAACAATCCAGCCTCTTTTCCAAACATTCGAGCAACTTTTTGTTGAAGTTCAATCACTGTCGGATCATCTCCTAGAACATCGTCACCGACTTTTGCATTGTGCATGGCTTCCAACATTTTCGAAGTCGGTTGCGTCACAGTATCGCTTCGAAAATCGATTCTGTCGTTATTGAATTCTCTCATGGTGCCAACCAAGAACTTCTTCTTCATCAATTCCTTGATGCTACAATAACGATAAATGTCCAGTGATTTCATCAATTTCTGATTCGTATCCGGGACCAATCGCTAGCACTGTGTAACTACCTTTTGGGATTTGGGTGTGCCCAGCATCTATTGTTTTCGAAGTATGAAGTTTGGCCTGTTTTGCTCTGGAAGACAATTCATTCATCTGTTGTTCATTTGCTGCTTTAACGCATACTTTCTTTTGACCTTGAGCCAGCCAAGCATCGACTATATGTGGGATAACAGAGCCTGCAGAGAGAAGGGTTTGTACACTAGCGTGGCCCACTTGAGCAGCAATTTTTCCCTTTTTCATTCCGAGGCTATGGTTGATGACCAAAACGAGTTTGAGTGGACGATTCTCAACCGGTTGTATCATTTTTGGGGCAGTAATTCGATGAAGAAATGAACGAAAACCCATCACTCTACCCCATACAAATCTAGATTAGAAAATATGTCATCGAGAGAAGTTTTGTGGGCAGGTCCAACCCCTAACACCGTAATTGTTTGTGCAGGGACCTCGGTTCGGCCTGCATCTCGGACAATTGAATGAACGAGGCCAACTTCAACACATTTTTCTTTCCAGTACAGGATGTCCTCCTCATCCAAAGCGACGAGACATATTTTTCTCGAGCCGGTGTTTCGCCACATCTCGAATAATTGTGGTATAACTTTCCTTGCTTGCAAGGAACAATCTACTGCGGCATGAGCACATTGTACAGCAACTTTCCCTGGCGACATTTCGAGATCATTTCGCACAAGAAGTGCCATGCTAAATTGATCATCCACCGATAACATGCAAGTCCTCAGCCAGTACAGATTCTTCGTGTATGTTCTCAATCGGCATCAAAAAGTCCTGAATTGACTCTCCCAACCAAACTGCAAAACATAGATTACCAAGGATATGGAACATGTCGTAGAGCAATCCTGAATAAAGAATTGACATGAATGAAGTCATGGTTGTTGATGAATCAATAAGAGAAAGCGTTGTTATGATGTCAAAAAGTACAGAGGAAACAACAAGCAGAGGCAAGAGCACGTTCAATTCTATTTTTGCACTCGAAGTAGCAGTAGCACAAGCACCGAGTGCTGCAACTGCAGACCATCCAATCGCTTGAAACAACGTCCACCATCCATCCCCAATGAAAAGATTTGACAGAAGGGTCACGAGAATTGCAAAACTCATACCTCGACGTGCACCTTGGTGTGCCCCCATGAGGAAGACTGCTAGAGTTACAGGTTGCACGTTAGGCAATGGTTGGAGGATGACTCGCCCAGCAACAATGATGCAAACAAATGAAAGGAAGAAGAAAGATTGCATCTTCGATGGTTTTGAGTTCGTAAAAAGCATGATTGCGAGACCAACAAAAAAGATGTCGAGAAGAGTATCTGCAATCGGTGACAATATTGGCCCGTGTGTGCCAATAGCAGAGAACATGGTTGTCCGAGTTGACAGTCGGACTTAGCCCTTACCATCAAGATGCTAGGGTCCATCTCAAAATTCCGGATACAGGCATTTCAGATTGGTCAGCAGATACATCGCCCAATTCCCCATCGACGATAAACTCCCAACCATTTCCAGTCACCCCGGAAAAACTTTCGATGAAGACGCCAAAATAAAATTCTTGAACGACGATAGAAATGTTGTTTTTCTCTGCCATAGCAACTGTGAGTGCATATACTGTTTCGTGGCCTGTGAACCCTCCGTCGATGATTTGGCCGTTTGGTAAATCGATAATGACGACTTGAGTATTATTCCATTCTGGTGGCCAATCTGGAGACCATAACTCCTCTTCTTTTTGCAGTAAAGCCTCTGGTTTCGATTCCTGAAGAAGTGTCATCAATTGAGGGGTCACAAGAAGAAGGCTGATGAGCAAGGAAGTTAGAAGTAAACGAAGTGCCCATATTTTTGAACCCTTGATGACAAATTTAGCACATGTTGCCACGAATAAGAAGAAGGTAATTCCAAGAAGGAATTCTGTTAGATTGTAATTCTTCTCTGCGTTGAATACATCGGTTTTCTGTGAGTAAAGACGTAGTGCTCCAAAATCATTTCCAAAAACCATGATTGAGGTAGATGAAGTGGAAAATGCCGGAGATGCTGTAGAATATCCATCCAAGGTCGTATTGAATGATGATGATGATACGATTACCCCTGTCTGATTGAGGGAAAGAATGAGTGTGCCACCATTCATCACATTTTGAGGAACCCAAATTCTGTTGTTTCCATCAATTCCTATCTCACCATTTGAATGTGATCTGATAGAGTCGACTTGAAAACAAACTGTTGAGCAATCAAAAATTCGAACATGCGTGCTGTCGGTTGTCACCACAAATGAGCCAGTACTGAACGGAACACCCGGCGAAGGACCACTGGTGTTGAGCAAGGTAAACGATTTTGATGTACTGTTGAAAAAGAGGATTTCGCTTCCATTTGAAGTTTGCAAATGAATGACAAGGCCATCATTCGTCACCACTGGAGAATGACGGATAAACCCTTCACCCGCATCGAACTGTTCAACTGTTCCATTTTGAATAGACCACACCGTCCCGTTTTCATCACCAATCCATGTCCCATTCAGATGTATTGACACACCATTTCTCCAACCAAGACCAAGTTGGTAATTTATTTGTTCCATGCCGTCTGCCAAACAAAATTCAGAAAAACCATGGCGAGTGGGGGCGATGACGATATCGTCATGCACAATTGCCCTTCCAGTGAGACCCCACTGGTCAACCATTGTTGACTGATTCCAAACCAATTCGCCAGTTGACACGTTATGCGCGGTCAAATCACCATTGGCCCATGGGACAAGAAGCATCGTTTCCCAAGTGCCACAAATCCCTTCACCATTTTCGACAACAAGTAGTGGTGCCATGTCGTGCTGAGTGGATGCATTATTGGTGTAATTCCACAGTAAATTACCATCGAAATCAAACGCAGTGACTTTCGGTCGTTCATCTCCGACCCAATATCCTGAGGTGCGAACAAACACAGTTTCCTCAAAAATAACCGGACTGGTTGTGATGTATCCTTCTTCAAATTGATGCTCCCAGGCAAGAGAATATGACTGTGGTGATGCAGCTGTCGTTTGCAAGCTCATCAAAATCAAAAAGAGAAGAATGATTCCAGATTGTTGTGGTTTCATTCCTTCTCACTCAATCATTTCCAGAATCGCCTGTCGGAGCAATGTGCTCACTTGCTTCCCGTCCGCACCGCCTGCTGCTTGCATGACGACACCCATCAAGGGCCCCATTGCAGCCATGCCCTTTTGTTCGATAAATTCTCTTCGCTCTTCAAGCACACCTTTGATGATTGATGCTAAGTCATCTTCGGAGGCAGGGGCGAGTTGATGTTCTTCACAATACGACTTGAGAGCATCAAACGAGGCATCTGTTTCGTTCCTAAAGTGTGATACAATCCGTTCAATGTGGTCACGAGCACACAACTGTTGTTCATGAAGCAGAGCAACATTGTGAAGGAGGCTCAAAGATGTTCCTTCGTAATCAAGCATGAGTGAAGCCCAAAATTTCGCAGGTAGTTCGCCGAGGAAATCAATGAAAAGATCGTCTTGTTCACGGGATAGAAGTTGCTTGGCCTGGTCTTCAGATATATCAACTTCAGATAGACGCAATAACCTCTGTTCTTCGTTTGGTGGAAGATTGGATTTGATATCCCCCCAATGCGTTGTTGTAACCCTCGTTGTTTGAACATCAGTCTCGGGGTACATTCGGGAGCTGCCCGGCAGAGGACGCATCGGTGTGGTTGTTCCATCTTCAGGCGCTCCTTTTTTGACCACAACATTCCTTACTTCTTTGGGAATTCGATGCCATGCTTGTTTTGCCCTGTTTTTTACAGATTCAAGAGCGAGTGTTGCCTGCCATTTTGGTGCGAGGCACAACGCAAAGGCATCACCTTCATCTAGACCAAGTTCATGTGTTACGGCATCAACTTCGTCTTGGGTTATGCCGTAGGCTGGTAATTCATCTGAATGAAAGATACCCTGGACACCTGCAAGTTTCGCTGCACCTGCCAATTCGCGACCTAAGCGAGGCAATTGAGAGCCGTGAATATCAACATCTTTCTTCCCTAAATGACCTGCGAGTCTTGGTAATTTCAACGCTAGCATTATTCTGTTATCGTTAAGACCCTGTACGACCATGTCCGATGTTGACGAGAAAAAGCAAGAACTAACATCATGAGGTTGTGTTGAAAATAAAGTATCAACATACGATGCAATGTCCTGTTCAACTGAGATATCATCATCTTTGCGATGAAATGGCAGAGGTGGTTTTTCGACAGAGGCCCGCAATGCATTTGCAAGCCTAAAGAAATGCAATTGCCTGACCATTTCAAGGCGAATAATTTGAGGAATCCATTGTAAATCTTGACAGCCTTTGATTTCGACTCTGTCACCGCAACCGATCGAGACATTCAGGTCCTGACGAATGCTGCCAAGGCCTCGTCGCACTTGCCTGGTTTGCCTCAGAATTTTTCCAAGTGCGATGGCAGTATTTTGTGCATGCTGCGGGTGGAGGATATCGGGAGATGTTGCAATTTCAATCAGTGGGATGCCCAATCGGTCAAGATTGTAAACAACGAGAATTCCATCACTTTGCTTTACTGAATCGAGTTTACGAGCACTGTCTTCCTCCAGACAGATGACATCAATACCGACATCTCCTTCTTCGGTGTGAAGTATACCGTTGGTTGCGACAAGGGTCGTACGTTGGAAGCCGCTTGTATTTGAACCATCAACAACTGTTTTTCTCATCGTTTGAAGGAGTGGCAACGGTTGGGCATTGAGCAGGGCTGAAACGGTCAATGAAATGTCAAGTGCCTGATCATCAATTGGCATTGGAGGCGATTCGTCAAGTTCGATCAGTCCTGCATTCGGCGATTGGACATATTGAAATGAGCGTTGACGCTGTTGCTCGAATTTAGCTGCGATATCAATTGCTCCACTTTCACCTCTTGGGGCTCGTAGTCTTCTCGTCGTTCGAAACCAATCGGCTGGTATCGTATCAATTGCAATATCATACAATTCGCCTTTTTCACGAGAATGAAGTTTGCCAGTGCCAAGTTGCTGATGAATCTCTAGGCCACACATGAAACCAAGTTGAACACAATCAAGGGATTCTGGATTGGAGATATCACCTTGGGGCTCGCCCACATCTCCCGCCATGGTGGTTGCAATACATTCCCCTTCATGAGAACGCCGATAAATCGTTGACTTATGCCAACCCAATCGTGTCATATCCCGAAGGGAGGTACAAACGACCAGCATTGACTAATTTTTGGATGATTTGATCGGCTTGGTCAGTTTCAATATCAATGCGTTTTGCTTCTAGATGAACTGTTTCACGACTCGCAAAACCTGTTCCACTGTCAATCACGATTTTCTGAATGATTTCAATGAGACTCTGTTCTCGATTTCTTGTCGTTGGCTTCTTTCCAGATTCCAATGTTGTCAAATCACCACCAATTGATTCATCGCGTGAATGTCTGAACAAACGCGTTGCCCTATCCATATCTTCTCGTTCAATGTTCTTTGATAATCGAATGCGGGCACTTGCTTCTGCCAAACGAGAAATCGCCTCAATATCTCTTGCGGTCATTCCGATACTGTCTTCGGCTTGCCCTTTTTCTTGACGCTTTTCGACATAGAACGATATGAATTCCTCAAACAACTCCAGTGGCATTTTGGGGTGAATATTCCTTTTTGCGTAAGCGACATATTTCCGAAGAAAATCCTTGTGCAGGGATTGATAGCCATCATCGGATTTGGATTCAGATTCATCAAATAACGTCGATTTGGTTGGGTCTGGCATTGAGCCTTCTTTCACTAAAATTTCACTGACCGAATTCCGTCGATTTTGAAGAATATGATTTGCTATCCGGGTGTCTGAATCGAAATCTGGTGTATCTGTAAGAAGCCAAATCAGGTCAAATCGAGATAAGAGAGGAGGCTCGAGATCAATCTGACGAACAATTGGTAATTCACTGGTGGGTTTGAATCGTCCATCTTTCGGGTTGGCCGCTGCAAGGACTGCGCAACGGGTACTCAACGTAGCATTAATTCCGGCCTTTGCTATTGAGATTCGTTGTTGCTCCATCGCTTCATGCATGCTCGCACGGTCGCCTTGACTCATCTTATCGAATTCATCAACTGCCGCCAAACCCATGTCAGCCAGCACCAATGCTCCTGCCTCAAGGGTCCATCGACCATCAGCACTTGCATCTTGGACCGCTGCTGCAGTCAAACCTGCTGCAGATGCAGATTGACCCGAAGTAAATCGTCCTCGCGGTGAAATTTTAGCCATGTAACTCAGCAATTGTGATTTTGCAACACCCGGGTCACCCATGAGGAGGATGTGGATGTCTCCTCGAATTCTCGTCGAATCCTTGTTGAGGCCGGGAACGCCACCAAAGAGTTGCAGCGCTAATGATTCCTTGATGTGATTTAAACCGAAAATCGATGGTGCAATAGACGCTTTTAGGATTTCAAAGATATTTGGATTTGAGGCTATTTCCTTAATTTCAACCTCTTCTGCGTCTGTGACTTTGATCTCCTCAAGTGCAACACTGTGATGTTCTAGTGAATGAATATTGAAGAAATAATCAAACAGAGGTGTTTGCTTGCCACTCTTTCGTTGAGAACGAATGAAGAGGACACCATTGGCTTTAACCCGATCTCCTGGAGTAACCCGACCTGTCAAATCTTGCTCTGCGATGCACATCAGCCGGGATGGTTGAAGCCCACCTCGCATCGATTCTGGCAACTCTTGGAGTTCGACGAATTGAGTATTGATCAAAATAGAATGCTGGTGATGCAGGGTAAATCGTGTCTGACGACCTTCACGATTACAACCACCATCGACACCACTACAGGTCAATGGTTGAACCAACTCTTGCTCATTGTATTGTTCGACTACAGTGGGATGACCACATGTATCACAAACGAATGTTGCTCTGTACAACCGAGGTCGAACACCTGTGATTTTTGTCACAACGGTATCGAGAGAGATAAAGACACCAATATCGTGTGCTCTGATATCGGATATCGGGCGAGTTTGCGTACTTGGCAGGTCATGGATTCGAACAAATGGTTGGAGATTTCCATAACCACTATCGAGAAGGATTTGATTCAATGCTCGGTTTGCTGATTGAAAATTTGCTTCCGGATGAGCGAGAATATTTTGTGCAAAATCATGGTCAAGACCTTCAATAATCCTGTAGGAGACTTCAAGCGATTGAGTTTCTGGCCAGAGTTGGGTGAGCGTGTGTATTTGCTCTGCATATGTTTCTCTTAACCATGTAACCCATCGTCCTTCAAGGTCTGCTTCTTGAATTTCAGAAATGGTATCACCTCGGCTTGGAAGAGTAGTCGCCTACCTTTTATGAAGAATTCTCAAAGCATTCACTACCCCCCTATTTCCTGTGGAAATGAATTCAATCTATTGCGATGGTGTAAATTTAAAATTCAATGCTGGTGGAAAATTGCCGAAGGCAAATTCAAATTGAGGCAGCAATTGTTCAGTGTATGCCCAAGCATTCATTTGCTCCAATCAGAGGAAACGTTGAACGGTTTTCTTTTGACTCTCCCCTGCTCGACAATCAATTGGGTGACCCAACAGAACGAGAAATTTTGGTCCACTGGTCTCTTGAAGGACAACATATACTTGACGATGGTGGGGCTCTTCCTGTGATCGTTTATCTCGCTCCGTTTACCTCAAGTGCTCCTGCAAGAGCTGGTTGGAAGGCTTTCGCCGAAACGATTCTGCAAAGGCATGAGCGACTAGTGAAGGAAGGAAAAATGAAACCTGTTTTTCTTGTTCTCCCCGACACATTTACGTCATTGGGGGGAAACCAATTTATTGATTCTTCAATTCTTGGCCAATGGTCAACGTGGCTTTCTACAGATTTACAAGAACAACTTCAACGTCGTTTTTCAATCGATGGTACATTCTCATTGGTTGGTAAATCATCTGGTGGATATGGAGCCCTGGTTAACGCCATGTTCTTTCCTAAACGGTGGTCGGGGATTGCAAGCCATTCTGGAGATGTAGGATTTGATTATATGTTCAAACATGACTTCTATCACACATTGAGAAGATTGAAAAAATTTGATTCTATGCATGATTTTTTTAGGTACACAAAAACCACACCCTCGATTTCATATGAAACAATGCATGACATGATGATGGTGGCATTGGCAGCGAGTTATGACCCACCACAAAGTAATAACATAGGTGATATTGTTTTCCCGCTAAAAAAAGTATATCACCAATTTGATGAGCAAAAGTGGGGTAATTGGAAACGCTGGGACCCGCTTGAACTCATCAAAGTTCATGGAGATGCCCTTCGAACAATGAAGGTACTTTTCCTTGATTGCGGTAATCAGGATCAGTACAATATCCAATTTGGAACGCGATTACTGAGTAATGAACTCAACCAACGTTCAATCAACCATGTGTATGAAGAGTTTGAAGGTACACATTCTGGTATCGATTATCGCTTAGACATCTCTTTCTCACTATTGTCAAATCTGTGACTTATTACTGATTTTTTTGGTTCTGGAGATACTCGTGACCATAGTATGCCCACTGCTCCATAGTCCAACCAATTGGAAGACCCTCCTGAGGCACCGGGGGCGGCATATCTTGTTGAATTGGTGGAGTGTATTGAGGCAATTCATTTGTCAAATTCTGTTCATCCATGATTTGGAAATTTGGATTATTCTGCGAAGGATTCAATTCGACAAGTTCGCTTTTATTCTTATTCTTGAAAACAAGGATACCTGCGACGACAGAAATGAACAAAACGAAAACAACAAGCCAGAGGATTGACCCCTCCAACATCATGGCCTCACTTCGAGAAGGGTCGCTTGGATATGCATCGTTTGAATCTGATACTCCATCACCATCCGAATCCAAGCACCCGATTTTATCCGTTGTAGATGTGCCAGCTTCGTTTGGACATGCATCAGTATCGGACAAATTGAGTTGGTCAGGATAACCATCGCCATCAGCATCACTCCAACGTTCAAAATCAGCAGAAAATGCATCTATTTCATCGCTCCATCCATCGCCATCGGAATCTTTGCAGCCGAATCTGTCATAGGTCGAAGTGCCAAATTCATCACGGCAATCATCGGGAGTCGTTCCAAAAATAGAGTCGCCAAAGCCGTCCGAATCTGTGTCTTGCCATTGGGTTTCGTCTGAAACAAAGGCGTCGATTAGATCTGCCCAGCCATCAGTATCACTATCAACACATCCGAGAACACCGCCCTCTGATGAGTCGCCAAATTCTTGAGGACAATGGTCTGGGTCATTACCTTCAGAGTTGTCACCATAACCATCACCATCAACATCAGTCCATTGCGTTGGGTCATTTGGTAGTGCGTCGGCTCCTTGAGAAACCGTGTGTGAATCGGTAGGGTTAGAGTAACCGTCTCCATCTGAATCTGTACAGCCATATCGGTCAATGAATGAACTACCGGATATCGTCGGACACGCATCGCCAAAATCCCCGTTGAGCTCATCTCCAAATCCATCTTCATCGGTATCTAGCCATTGTGTAGAATTCGTTGGGAAAACATCTTCAGAATCTGCCCAACCATCGCCATCTCCATCTATGCAGCCGAGAAACACTCCTTCTGAGGCTGTCCCATCAACCAAAGGACACAAGTCGATGTCGTCTGAGTAACCATCACCATCATCATCTGTATCTTCTGATGAATCTTGACAACCATCGCCATCAATATCACTCAGGGGATTGGATTGAAATTCTATCGGACTCTGTGGGCAATCATCATTCAAGTCAAGCACATCATCGTTATCATCATCAGAATCTTCATTTGCATCAATGCAACCATCACCATCGAAATCTGTTTCTTGAGTACTTATCGTACCAAGTGTGCCTTTTGGACACATGTCTAAATCATCAACAACACCATCATTGTCATCGTCATTATCTTCGCCCAGGTCATAACATCCATCGCCATCATAGTCTGAACTAGTGGTTGAGGTCCAATCAGAAACTCCAAACTCGCAATCATCAACATCTGAGGTCACACCGTCACCGTCGCCGTCATTATCACATTCGTTTCCAATACCATCGTTATCATAATCAAATTGTGATGGATTTGCTACAAGTGGACAGTTGTCTTCGCTATCTCGAATGTGGTCTTTGTCTTGGTCATCGAAGGGGTCAATTCGAACGAGTTTATCCATTGCCCCATCAACATAGTAAAGTTTTGAATCCGGCCCAATTTCAATACCCATGATGCTGTTGGCATTTGTTTCAACAACGGTGTTTATTGTCGCAGATTTTCCGTTTGAACTTAAGTCAAAGGCCCACAAACTTCCGTTTCCATTAGCACTAACAAACAATCTATCGCCATCGAGAGCAATGCCGCTTGGATTTGGCACATTTGTTGCAAGAACACCAAATTCTCTTCCTGTGATGGCAGTGTATTCTTGCAGTGGTTCCATTCGAGAGCCATGGCTCATCATGCTGGATGTTTGAATAGATGTATCTCTTGTATTGACCCACAGCACTCGATTCGTACCCGTGTCTGAAATGTAGAGGATGCCATTGCTTTGATCCATGACCATATGACCTGGAATGTTTCCTAGTCGGGAGAGTTGAATGTCAGTGTGGCGGCGGACGATACCATCCGAATGGTCATCTTCTCCAGTATCGTGGTCGGCCTGAAAATCATAATACACGAGGTTGCCATAATACCCATCGAAATACCAATAGGCATTTCCAGAATCATGAGCAATACCCATTCCATTTGGTGATTCGTGTAACATATCAGTATGACTTCCGAGTAATCCGTCATTTTGGTGCTCCACAGCAAAATGAGTCAAAGCAGACGGCCACAAAGCTGGGCCCATGAAATTGTTTGGTGAACCTTGTCCGTTGTATGTATTCCTAGACTCTTGAGCTGTGGCAAATTGATAGTCGAATTCAGGGTGGTATGAACCAAAAGCAATTGCACTCACCTCTTCGATGAAATGATTTCGGTACCTATCAAGTCGTTTTTCGGTTGTTTGCGTTGATTTCCCTGTGTCGTGAATGATGACTACGCTGTCATCTGCTTTGTTTACCACCCAAAGTTCGTCACTTCTAGTCGCTGAAGGATGGAATTCTAAATCGGTAGGGTTATTCAATCCTTGAGTACTTGATGCAATAACGGTTTCATCAAATCCAGTTCCAAACTGTAGAATGGTGGTTTGGGCATCCGTGTGTAGAATCTCCGCCCTAGATTCAAGAGAGAATGAAGGTGAATATGATAAAGGAGTCAACAGTAAAATTGTGAGGGCAAACATCACACGAACGAAGGTCATGCTTGCTGGCTGTTTGAATGAAATTTAAGTGTTTGCTTTGGACAGTTCGTATAGAAATCGTGTAACGCCTCGATGCCCGAAGGAAAGGCGAAGACATTTGGGCGAATTGTTCATCAACACTTCCCACGTGACAATGGTATGGGCGAGCCTATGGACTACTCCAGTTCGGGAGTTGATATCGAACTGGAAGGTAAAGCGGTTGCATCACTCATCTCCTCACTTGGGAAAAGTGGACGTGATACTGGTACATTTGGAGCACCAGTACCAGTTCCCGGAGGTTTTGGTGGCCTCATAGAATTTGGAGATTATTACCTTGCATTGGCAACTGATGGCGTGGGTAGCAAACTACAGATTGCATCTTCTATGAAACGTTTTGAGAGTGTTGGTATTGATTGCATGGCGATGAATGTCAACGATTTACTGTGTGTTGGTGCTGAACCCATCGCTTTCGTCGATTATGTTGCTGTTCCAAAGCCGGACCCTGAGTTTCACAAGCAACTCGGGGCTTCACTCGCAGAAGCATGTCAATTAGCAAATGTAACACTTGCTGGAGGAGAAACCGCTTCACTACCAGACATTGTGAATGAAGTCGATGTCTCTGGAACGGCCCTTGGTTATGTCCGTAAAGGTGAACAAATTACGGGAGAGCATATTCAATCTGACGATGTTCTTATTGGTCTTGCTTCCGATGGCATTCATTCAAATGGATATTCACTTGTTCGTGCGGTGATGAAACAGAAAGGCTTCGATTATCTTGAGGAAATTCCATTTGAACGTCATCATCATGGAAATCCTTGTACCTCGTTTGGAGATGTGTATCTCATTCCCACGAAAATATACTGTGACCCAATTGTTCAACTCCTTGAGTCCACCCATGCAGAGCATGGTTTCAATCGAAGTGATATCCACGGCTTATGCCACGTCACTGGAGGTGGATTAACCAATTTACTGCGGCTGCATTCAACGTTTGGTTGGGTCATCGATGCCCCACTTGCAGTACACCCTGAATTTGATTGGCTTCAAGAACAAGGTGGCATCACCGATTGGGAAATGTATCGCACATTCAACATGGGCATGGGCATGGTTCTTGTGGTGTCAAAATCTGCCTCTTTGGCCGTTCTTGAATGGCTCCAAGGGCGAAGCGTAACAGCACAAATTGTCGGGCATGTTCACGATGATGGTAAGCATGTCCCCCATCTTCCGACAGGGTCAACGTACGATACCTACTAATCGGTGTGGTCTTGAACTCCAATCGTTTGGGGTCATCATGGCCGATGAATCGGAATTGAATGTCGATGCTGCAAGGCCCGGTCGACTTTGGGTCGAAGGAAAGACTGTGATTCTTCTATCACATGAACAAGAGCGACCTTCACACATGCCTCGTGGACCTGCCAAGAGAATTGGTCCCGGTTTTATCAATCCTGCAATGGCACCTGCAAGAACACGTTCTGTTCTTCTCTTGGCTGATGCACTAGAACATGAATGGCTGACAGAAGGTGAGCAACCAATTCGTGCATTGGATGCACTTTGTAGTACAGGCGTTCGGTTTAGAAGGTGGAGAAATGAGATTCCACAATCCCTCCAACATCGATTACGAATTCATGCAAATGATTTGGATCAATTTGCATTAGAAAGGGCCCAGCA
>JAYQSB010000001.1:140296-165640 GCA_038146705.1 Candidatus Poseidoniales archaeon | reverse complement strand
AAATTGTGTTGTCATACTCGCCTTGTGCCACTATTTCTTTGAAGTTTTCAACATGCACAGGTGCTTTGTCTGGATAGAGTTCAAGAACGATGGTGCCCGATTTCTCGACACCATTTTCATTCCAAGTCATTTGAAGTTCGACGATGTCAGTGGTTTCAGCACCCATATTGTTTGCTACAAAGATTGTTGCAAGGAGGGTGACGAAACCGAGAACGATGACGACCATGCCAGACAACGTAGGTGCACCATTTGACATTAATTTTGGGATTGCTGACTCGCTTATTCGTTTGTTTTGCATCTCATTTTTCAGATCATTGTAGATTGAATTTGTTTTTTTGTCTCTCGGATTCATTTTGACTGAATCTCGAAGGAGTCCTGCCGCACTTCGGTACTCTTTGACAGAGCCAGAAGATTTCGCCTTGAGCCAGGTTGCATGGCCTGCAAGATGGAGGGTCTTTGCTTCGAGTCCTTTTGCATCGGCCTCTCGAAGTATTGAAAGTGCTTGGTCGGGTTTATTCTTCGTGATTGCTTTCTCCGCTTTTTCCCACGCAGTTGCAAGACTGTTGTCTTCTTCTGTTTTTGATTCCGAGGTTGATTTTCCACCGGCCATGCTTCGGCGAGGCGGTCACCAATTTTGTTTTTCCCTATCTCGACGAGATTTTTTGACAAAGAGGAAACAACACCTTCAAAGACTTACTGTTCTCGGTTCAAGCAAGCAGAACCACTGTGGAGCGACGGCAGGAATGGCTTATGGCACCGATTATCAATGACTTTACCCTTAACATCGCCACGGCAAACGGAACAGGTTCTCAATCAGCGAATCTTATTCTTCTCCAATCAATGTTTGACATGGGCATTGAAGTGAGTGGAAAAAATCTGTTCCCATCCAACATTTCTGGTCTTCCAACATGGTACATTATTCGAGTCTCAGACCAAGGTTATCAGGCCCCAGGAAATCGAATTGACATCCAAGTTTTGGTGAACCCAGCAACTTGGGAAGAAGACCTCGCAGCACTTCTTCCAGGCACAGTCGTCGTTTGGAATTCTGATGGCAAACTTCCAATGGACCGTGAGGATGTCATCTCCTACCCAATTCCGATGAATTCACTCGCTAGAAAACTCAACCCAAAACTTGCAAAACTTGTATCCAACATCATCTATGTCGGGGCTCTTGCGGAAATCCTCGGTATCGATCAAAGCGCGTTGGAGTCTGCAGTAATGAAGCAGTTCAAAGGAAAGGCAAGTGCCATCGAACTCAACACGACCGCACTGTCGCTTGGAAGGGATTATTTCAAAGAAAATCTGACCAAAGAGGATGAATATATTCTCGAACCACGTGACCGCAAGGAAGAACGATTTTTCATTGAAGGCAATGAAGCTACGGCTCTTGGATGTCTCTTTGGAGGTGTGCAGATGCTTTCTTGGTACCCAATCACTCCTTCATCATCCCTCGCAGAATCCATTATTGGATACATACCAACACTAAGGCTCAACGATGAAGGTGAGCCCACAGTTGCAGTAATTCAATCCGAAGATGAACTTGCAGCCGCAGGTATGGTGATTGGTGCTGGTTGGGCAGGTGCTCGTGGTATGACGGCGACATCTGGACCCGGAATATCTCTTATGCAGGAATTCATTGGTCTGGCATATTTTGCCGAAGTACCATCTGTGTTTTGGGATGTAAACAGAGTTGGACCATCAACGGGTTTACCGACTCGCACTCAGCAATCCGATATTCAAATTCTCTACGAAGGAAGTCATGGGGATACCCAACACATAGTTATGATTCCAGGTACCGTAGAAGAGTGTTTTGAATTCGGATGGAAAGCATTTGATGTAGCTGAACGATATCAAACTCCTGTGTTTGGATTATCGGACCTTGATTTGGGAATGAATCGTTGGTCATGTGCTGGATTTGAATATCCTGACAAACCAATGGATCGTGGAAAGGTTGTACGAGATAAAGATGTATTCGAGGCATTTGAAAACTTTGGGCGATACAGAGATGTTGATGGTGATGGCATACCTTACAGGACACTCCCCGGTTCAGGATTGGACCCTATTCTCTACAGAGGGACAGGTCACAACGAAGATGGCAAATATTCTGAAAAACCCGAAGATTACCTGTATCTCATGAATCGACTGCGCCAAAAAATCACAAACGCTCGAGATGACCTTCCCGAACCTATCCTGCGCGAAGAAGTTGAATGCGAAGTCGGCATCATCTATCTAGGAAGCATGGAAAATTCGATTCAAGAAATTGATGATATATTGGAGGCAACAGGCATGAAAGTCAGCCAATGTAGAGTTCGTGCTTTACCCCTCCACAGCGAAATCGAGGCATTCATCGAACGTCACGAAATGATCATCGTACTCGAAATCAATCGCGATGGACAACTTTACACGATTATTCGAAAAGAAATCCCAAATCATCTCGTTCCAAAAGTCCACTCTGTGGCTTATTCGGATGGAATGCCTCCAAGGGCACAAATTTATGCAGATAAAATCCTTGAGAAAATTGAGGAGGTGCGACTATGACCGAAAAAGTTGTCAAATTAAATGTCATTAACGAACCAAAAGATAGCTACACCGGAGGGCCATCATCGCTCTGTCCTGGTTGCGGACACGACCAGATATCAACGGTCATTATCAATGCAGCATGGGAGAACGGGATTGAACCGCATCGAATCGCAAAAATGTCTGGCATAGGATGTTCGTCAAAGACGCCAGCCTATTACCTCGGGCAATCTCACGGATTCAACACCGTACACGGAAGAATGCCATCTGTGACCACTGGTGCAAACGCAGTCCACCCCGATTTGCTCTACCTCGGTGTCTCTGGTGACGGCGACTCCGCTTCCATCGGTATCGGGCAACTCATTCACGCTATTCGAAGAAATCTTGACATGGTCTATATCGTTGAAAACAACGGCGTCTATGGACTTACAAAAGGCCAATATTCTGCAACTGCTGATATTGGGTCGAAGAAAAAGAAAGGAAAAGTCAACAAAACTCAACCAATCGACCTTGCTGCACTCGCCATTAATCTTGGCTGCACTTTTGTTGCCCGTTCGTTTTCAGGTTCGAAGAAACAACTCACATCAATTCTCAAAGCCGCAATGTCACACAAAGGATTCGCACTTATCGATGTGATTTCCCCCTGTGTGACCTTCAACAACAACGATGAATCAATGCGCTCCTACGGCTATGTCAAAGAAAACGAAATAACACTTCACATGGCTGATTACATCCCTCATTTCAACCCAATGCCTGAAGTTGAAGTCCCCGAAGGCCATTTCCGAGACATCACACTCCATGATGGCTCCACGATTCGACTCGAAACCATTTCTGAAGAACACGACCCGGGTGACGCTGTTGCAGCATTAGCAGCATTGCACCATGCCGAGCAAGGTAAGAAACACGTCACTGGCTTACTTTACTTCAATCCTGATAAACAATCCTTTACTGAAGACCTCAATTTGCCTTCAAAGGCACTCATTGACCATGCCGATGAAGAATTGCGGCCCTCACGAGAGCAACTCAACATGGTGAATCAAGCATTGATGGGATGATGAGGGAATCTCGAGAATAGAACATCTGATCAATATGGTGAGCATTTCAGGCACAACGATTCAAAACGATGTGCTGAGTCTAACTGTTGGCCTTTTCATCCTGGTTTTCTTCACCCTTCGTTACCTCAACAAACGGCGTCGAATGCAATCGATGATGGCGAGGGCCGAGGCTGAAAAATATGGTTTGAATTCTAAAATTGAAATGGTTGATGGGCAAGTTCGACTTGTCACATTTTCAAGGCAGGTCGAGACGCTTAATGGAAAGGAATACGACGCATGGAAAGTTCGCGACAATGCACGTGAGAAGAATTACGACCAATTTGAGTTGTCAAAAAAATGGCCGCAAATTGAAGCGACTGCAACGGATGAAGAATTCGCTGAAACTAGAGAAGACCAACGTTCAACGTGGAACGCAACACTTGGTAATAACATGAGGAAGCACCTCAAATTTGCCCAAAAAGAAATTTTCGGCTCCGGAGTGACACGATTAGATATTTCAGACGAAGAGAAGCTGGACCTTGCGAACCGCTCGAAAAGGGAAGGTCTTGTCTCAGGTCCTGTTCAAATTACACTCACTTGGGATGATTACAATGACCTCGACCTCTATGTATACACGCCTTCGAAAGAAGAGATTTCATTCCGCAAACGACGTAGCCAATGCGGTGGTCGGCTTGACATCGATATGAACAAGAAACCACTTTCAAGTACACCAATCGAAAATGTGGTTTGGGCGAAATCACCTCCTGAGGGCACGTACAAGGTATTCGTTCATTTCCATCGGCACCACGATAGGAACGATACCCAATCAACAACGACGTACAATCTACGGGTTCGAGTCTGGGGTGAAGAAAAACACTACTCTGGAATGATTTCTTACGGTTCTGCTTTGGAGCACGTTGTATCATTTTCTGTAGAAGAAGAAAGCGAAGAGTAGTCCCTCCCGGATTCGAACCGAGGTCACGGGAACCAGAATCCCGTATGATGGACCGCTACACTAAGGGACTTTCATCACGGCGGAAGAATTCGACTTATTGAACTCAGCGGTTTGATTCTTCTTAGGCTCAAACAAACCGAAAGAGCAATTTCGACACCCATGAGAGCATCATGATGATCATAAACGATGCAAGAGCATACTTTGCCCAAGGGCGAACTGGCTTCGGTTCTCCCCACAAATCAATGCCTAAATCCTCTGCTTCTTGGTGAAGAACTGCTAGTTGCTGGAGGTGTTCTTCAACTGAATTTGCTTCTTCCATCGATTGATTGCAGTCGACGCATCTTTAAGATATTTTATATACTTCCATTTTTGAAATCAACCCATGCAGAAGACTCTTGCACTAACAATTGTCTCCGTGCTCGTCCTTGCAGGATGTACGGGGCTAACAGAAGACACAATAGACGAACTCGTTGAAACCGTTGTACCGGGCTGTAATGACCCGGGTGCGCTCAACTACGATGAATCGGCAACAAATGCTGATGCATGTATGTCAGAGGCAATCTTGGCTACATCCATCACCGATTTCCTCGACACATGGGATGACCCTCCAGCAGCAGGCGAAACTATGGGTATTGAAATGGAAATGTCAACTGAAATGGAAGGCATGCCAATGGAACTTTCGCTTACTCAAGCGGTTTCCCAAGATGGCCTATACGTCGATCAAAGTCTCGACATGCTCATTTCACCTTTCTCTGACTACTTCGAAGAAATGGCGGGTACCGAGGCATCTGCAGCAGAACTTGCAATGTATTGTGAAAGCGATGGAGCAACATACGACGCTGCTGCTGATTCCTGTGGATTTGGAATGGCTGCATCAGCATGGACAATATCCACTGATAACGGTGGGTCAATAATTTACGTCGACTATGGTGACGAAAAATTCTACATGAACAGTGCTATGTCACCAGCAGAAACTCTCGCAGCAATGATCGCAGCAGACGAAGATGACATGGACGATGACGACATGGAGGATGATGAGTGGGGAATGGTTGACCCAAGTCAATTTGACTGGTCGACTGCAAACTTCACGAGCACGATCGAACTTGAAGGAACAGAGGTTATGTTCGTCTTTTCAACCGAACTTACAGTAGAAGATGTTGTTCAAACCATTACTATCCATGTGGACCAAAATTTAGAGGTTCGAGTGTTTGACCTCGTCTCCGACGAAGGTGATATGACCATCACATCATTCACTGATGCTCAAATCGCTGAAATCATGGACATCGATACCTCGATGTTCACCGAGCAAGAAGCATTGCCATTTACAGTTGGTTGGGGCGAATCCTTCGATACATTAGTCCACGAAGAATCAAATGAGGACATGACCATGATTTGGGACTGTGAATACTTCACGAATGAGTCAACACCTCTTGAAAACGGTTCTTGGGATTCTTTGGACGACTCAATGTGCGGAGATGTTGTAGACTCAACAATCGTCATCGACGAAACATACGCTGGTGAACTCGGAATGCCCCAAGCATTCAACATGGCGGATGATGAAGAAGAAATGCTCATATCAATCTCAAATGCGATGATTATTTCATTCACCATGTCCGATTACTCCGTAGTAACCGGTGACTCCACGGGCATGTGGTGTGAAGAAGAAGGAGGAACGTACGATGCTTCTGCTGACACATGTTCAATGGCAATCGGTGAGATTACTGCATATGATGACATGTACATGGAAGTGTACAACGAAGAGGATGGATTCGAGCTTGTTCATTACCAATACGATGCATCCTCCCAAAGCGGATTTATTGCAAGCACAATGTACGGCTACACTTGTCACGACGGTGAAGTGATCGATGCCGACTGGGTCAACGATGGCATGGAAGACTGTGCTGATGGTTCTGACGAATTTGAAGAACCAGTTGACAACACCTACTGGGATTGTGAAGAACTTGTTGACCTTGGAATGATGATGGAAGATTGGTTGGAGACAAACCTCGATACTTCGATATGTGGTTCAGATTACACAGAACCTACAATCGATTCAACATATGCAGGTACCATCAACCTTCCAGAATACTGGTCAATGGAAGATTACGGCCCAATGTACTGGGTGGATGAAACAGAAATGTTCGTCATGACCGCCTATAGCAACAGCGAGGACCCCAACGGTGTCGACTGTGAAAACATTGGTGGAACTTATGATGCAGAGGAAGACCTTTGTACACTTGCAATCGCCGAGATCATGGATTACGATGACCAATACATGAAAGTCTACGATTACGAATCAGGTGAAGATTTGTACGTCTATTATGACTACGACGAAGGCACAAGCAGTGGAATTCTAGCTGCACCATGGGACGACAGTGAAGATTGGGGAGAACCAACATTCGTCTGTGGAAATGGTGACGAAATCCCATTCAGTTGGGTCAACGACGGTATGGAAGACTGCGAAGATGGCTCAGACGAACAGCAGTACGATGAAAATGGCAATCCAATCAACTGGTTCGAATGTGAGGATGAATCACATATTTGGATCGATGAAGTGAATGATGGGTACCCAGATTGTCCAAACGGCGAAGATGAGTGGAATGATGATGAAGAACACCATGACGACGAGTCAGTTTGGAATTGCGACCGATTCATCAGCGCTTCAATGTGGACTACTGCAGGCTTCGATGACTGGGATGACAGCAATCTCATAACCAGCATGTGCGATGAAGTCATTTCAGAAGAATTTTGGATGGAATTCGAATTAACAAGTGAGGAATCAACCTTACCAATGTCGTGGTACATGTTCATGGATGATGATGAAGAATTGCTCGCCTTCGTTGAATTAATTGAAGAAGACGATTCTGCAATGTATCTCTACGCCACCGTTGGTGAATGGTCAGTGTACGCTGACGCAATGTACTGTGAAGGTGATTACGATGCAACAAATGATGAATGTACGATGGAGATGGGCGAGGTCATCGGAAGTGACGACATGTTCATCGTCTTTTACGATTCTTGGGATGACGAAGAAATGATCATCATGTATCAATACGATGATTCGACTGGAAGTGGAATATTTGCAGTTGCTGAAGAAGGCGAAGAAATGTTCCTCTGTGACTCAGGTGAGTCAATCCCAATGGAATGGGTCAACGACGGAATAGAAGATTGTGACGATGGCTCGGACGAATACGAATACGAAGGCGATGGTATCGAAACAAACCTCTGGTGGGATGGTGAAGATCTCATGTGGGAACTCGACTATGATACAGACGGAGATTTCAACGATGTGGTCATCCTCGTCTATGATGAAGAAGATGCTGAGGTCATGTCATACAATGAACCATACGTAACATATGTTGAAATCAGTGGCAATTCCTTTTCCGATGGATGCTACTATGCTAAAGCAATTTCATACTCAAGTACGGATGAATGGCTTACAATGTCAGAAGAATGGTTCTGTGTTGGCGACAACGAATGGGAAGATGATGGCGAAACATACGACTTCATGGTCCATGCAGAAAACTCTGACATGATGGCTTATGCAGGAGATTTGAGCGATTACAACGCTGTTCTTGCCATGTGCGATTATGAATACATTGAAACAACAGATGAGTACGAATACCTTTGTAATGACTCATCAGTCTCAGTAAGTTTGGTTGATGCCATGGCTGAAGGAGGCTCAATGGGCGTCTTTTTCTTTGACTCTGACGATTCTGGAACCCTCACAGAAGGTGATTACTTTACTGTGAGTGATGACGTTGAAGTCGAATGGGACAGCGTTCGATTGTACAGTAACTCTGCACAGGCTTACAGCGATGAGAACCCACTCTCTGAATCCGTACCAGGATTTACAGCAATTATGACCGTCATCGGTCTCTTGGGTGCTGTACTCATCCGCAAGAATGAGTGAATCAAGAACGGCGAAAGCAACACTTCAAAGGCCACGGGCCTCGAAGGTGTTCCATGAGCGAAGTACCAGAAGGCATTCGCTTTGATGGGTTTGAGCGAAAGCCACCTCGTCCGACGGCCACGATGACCATCACACGAGACAGCCTGCACGGTGTAGAAGTTCTGCTTGGAAAACGTGCCCCGACTATGCTCGCTTTCCCGGAGTACTGGGCATTTTGTGGCGGTGGAGTCTCTAGGCATGACAGAGAACTATCAGAGGAAATCGACATTGATGCAAATCAATTGTGTATTCTTCGAGAGATGGGTGAAGAACTGGGTCTTTGTCTAACCAAGGATGGCATCATCACGCTACCCATTGAACAACGATCTCTCATTCTCTCACAAAAAGATGGTTTTCATCAATTGATTCAAAACGGAGATCTCGTTCTTGACACTTCAAGATTGCAAATCTTCAGTCATAGGACCACTCCTCCATTTGGTCCTGTTCAATTCGATAATGCCTTCATGCACATTCACCTTGGCCTCGAAGAATCCAAGGATTTGGTTCTCGATCTTGAACCTCAAACAGAATTTACAGATGTGCGGTGGGCCACACCCACGGATTACTTAGATCTCTGGAGGCAATATTCAATGAAAATTGCCCCACCTGTTGTCACAATATTAATGGAAATTGAGAGAACACTCGAGCGATTTGATGGAGACATGATCAAAGCGAGTGAAGATATTGTCGCTCGCCTTCCTGGGAGAAAATCCATTCTTTTTGCCCACGGGGTTGAAGTTGTTCCAATCAAAACAGCCACGCTCCCTCCTGCAGATCACACCAATTGTTACCTCGTTGGAGACCCAGAGGGAGAATTCATCATTGTTGACCCTGCAATCAGAATGCGAGAAGACTTGGAGGCATTAGCTGCTGCAGTTGAACGTCATCAAGGAACACCGATTGCCGTTGCCTATACACATACGCACTCCGATCATCTTGGAGACGAGGGATTGCTCAACGAAGCATTTGACCTTCCAGTTTGGGCAAGTAAAGAATGCTCAAAAGAAATTCGAGTTGACCGCATTCTCCGTGATGATGAAATTCTTTGTCTTGGTTCACAACAATGGACTGTGCTTCACACTCCAGGCCATCATCCAGGGCATCTTTGTTTCATGAGCGATGCTGGCCTCGTTGCTGGCGACATGGTAGCAGGTGTTGGGACAATTCTCATTCCCCCCTATTCCGGCGAAATGTGGACATACCTTGAACAACTTCAACGGTTACATTCGTACAATCCTCATCTCATTTTCCCAAGTCACGGTCCTGTGATTGCTCAACCAGAAAAAATACTCACCCAGTACATCGAACATCGAACACTTCGTCACGAGCGGGTACTCAAAGCAATTCAGCAGGGTCATACATCGATAGATTTGATTGCTGAATTTGCCTATAGCGATACACCAGAGGCTCATCCAGAACTTGCCAAGGACCAAACACTATCTCATTTGTTAAGTCTTGAGCGAGAAGGAAAAATTACTCAACATTCTCAACGATGGGCGCCCAATTAGCATCAAAATACTGGTTTGGCCGTTGTTTTGCTCCACTGAGGTCGCCGGTTCTTTCGTCTCCTTTTTTTCAAAAAATCTAGCCATTTAAAGCATGCACGAAAAACACAGAATTCCAAAATCCTTAAACTCAGAACGGCATGCGTGCCCCTTCATGTTTAAACGATTTCAACAACAACAAAACCACAAAAAACATACTACTGAGCCTACAAACAAAAGATTGAGCATTTTCTTAGCCCTCCTTATGTGTACAACATTTTTAGCAGGGATGGGTTCTGCAGAATCTCAAAGCAGTCAAGGTCAAGAACCAGAACCCCCAATTTGCTCAAAACAACATAAGAATGCTGAATCTGGGATTCTCCACTGCAACAACGATACAATGGAAGGATACACACTTTTCAGTACCAATGCAGATTCAAATGTGTATCTGATTGACCAGCGAGGTGAAGTTCGACATATGTGGACTTCGAAAGTGGAACGAGCATCTGGATTTGGCCTCGATCTTGGAGAAAATGGTACGCTGCTTCGAGTTCTTGATGTTGAGGATGGTACATCGACAAGGATGCAGGCCGGAGGTGGTGCAACAACATTGGAAATCCTAGATTTCGACAGTAATCTCTTGTGGAGTGTCGAACAAAACACAGACAATATACGACTCCACCATGATGCAAAATTTTTACCAAATGGTAATGTTATCGCTATCGTATGGGAATACCTCGATGACCAAACTGCAATTGACCTTGGTAGAAATGAGGATGACCTCACTGGACAAGGTCTTTGGCCAGACGCAATAATAGAATATCGCAAAGACTCAGCCGGACTGGCAGAAGTTGTTTGGGAGTGGCATTTTATTGACCACATCATCCAAGATGTCGACCCAAGTTTGCCTAACTTTGGTAGCGTTGCTGGTAATCCAGGTAAATTAGACATTAACGCTGTAGGACCAAATAGCGTGGCTGATGATCCAGATTGGTTGCATTGCAACTCCATCGAATATGACCCAATTCATGACCACATCATGCTTTCTTGCCGACATACAGAAGAAATTTACATCATAGACCACAGCGTTTCATGGGAGAATGCTTCAAAGGATAAAGGCGATATTCTCTATCGCTGGGGGAATCCACAAAATTACGGTGGGAACCCAAACGAACATCATACTCGTGTGCAACACGATGCAAGGTTCGTTCCTCCTGGGTATCCTAACGCGGGTGCAATCACTTACTTTTCGAATAGAATGTGGGGGCCCAGCTCTGTTGGGTTAATTCATCCACCAAGGAATGGTTCATCCTTCGATATCAATCAAACAACAGGATTCTTTGGGCCATCTCAACCTGATATACACATGGTTTTGCCAGCCGGTTGGGGAGCACGTTTCCAATCTGGAGCAGTGTACATGCCAAATGGACAATTTCTCATCACTCATGCACTTGATGGAAAAATGGCACAAATTGGTTGGGATGGAATGATTGATTGGTTGTACTACATACCACTTGAACCCGATGGTACTGCATCACAGCGATTGTCCAGAAATGGGATTCCCGTGACATTCAAGTCTGAATGGTTTGCAGTAAATGATTCAAGACTTCAGAACGTTGACTTGAACAATTACGGTGTCATTGAACGATATATTGACGCTTGTGATGACGGTGCTCAAGATGCCCTATGGGATTACAACGGCGATGGTTGCATCGAGGATGATGACCAGGATGGCATCAATAATTCACTCGACTGGTGTCCAAATACAGCCGAAGACACCCAAGTGGATGAATATGGATGCATTTTTGTCGAAGAACCTGATGTTGAAGGGTGTACAGACCCCTCTGCCTCCAATTACAATGCTGATGCGAATATCGATGATGGAACCTGCACATATCCACCGCCTCCAGTGATTGGATGTATGAATGAAAATGCAACCAATTTCAATCCTGAGGCGACTGAACATGATGAACTTGAATGTGAATATGAACCCGAGGCTCCTCCTCCAGTTGAAGGATGCACCGATGAATCTGCTACGAATTTTAACCAACTTGCAGAACTTGATGATGGTTCATGTGAATATCCTCCACCACCGGTTGAGGAGATTGAAACATGCATGAATGAAAGTGCAAAGAATTACGATCCAACGGGGGATGTGCACAATGAAGATTTATGTGAATATCCACTGCCGTCTCCTATCGTTTTAGGATGCATGGATTCATCAGCACTCAATTACAATGATTGGGCAAATCAAGATGATGGTTCATGTGAATATGAGGTTGAAATCATTGAGGAGCCACAGGAAAATGAAAATGTAAACTCGACGAAATTAGGTGATTGTGGTTTAGATTGTAAGAACATGGAGAGTGATGGATCATTCGGCCTCAGCGAGTCTCAAATGATGATTGCTGCAATCCTTGTTGTGTTTGTCGTCCTCATCCTCTCGTTACTCATAGTCTTTGCACGAGATTAATGCTCATCACAATATACTCGTAGGTCATTGCACCACATGAGTTTATACATTGTCGCCCTCTCGTTTTTCTTGAGAGATATGGTGATTCGACATAAATGTAGCATTTTGACGCTTCTCTTCCTGAGCATGACACTCATTGGATGCATTGGTGACTCGTCGAGTGAATGGCAACGATTGAATGCGGTAGAATTCGATGAAGCTATTGAAGAAATTGATGATGCCTACCTTTTGGATACAAGGACGCAAGCGGAATGGGAGAATGATGGGCACATCGTAAATGCAACGTTAATCCCTCATGATGAGATCGATGCCCGTGCCTCAGAGTTACCCGAGGACAAAGATACGACGATTCTCTTGTACTGTCGAAGCGGGAACAGAAGTCAAACCGCTGCACAGACGTTACTCGACCTTGGATACACCGATGTACGCGATTTAGAAACTGGAATTGTTGGTTGGAAAGATGCTGGATATCCGGTTCTATATGGTCCGTGAAGCAAGAAAGACATAGGTGGTGTGCATGAAGGGAACGATGAGTTCAACCGACATTTCACACATGTGCAAAGAAATGCAATTCCTCGTAGGTGGACACCTCAAAAAAGCGTACATGCCACATTATGAACAGATTGTTTTGAGAATGAACCCTAAACATACATCTGCACATGACATTATTATGATTAGAGGCGAGCGAATCTATCTTTCTCATCAAGATCGGCCGATGCCGATGACCCCTCCCCCATTCGCAATGGTGCTACGAAAGCATCTGAAAAATGCAAGATTGCTCGCTCTTGACCAAGTGGGAGCCGACAGAATTCTCAAATTTACATTCGATTCAAAGCATGGTATTCGAATGCTCTTTGTCGAAATGTTCCAAAATGGAAATGTGTTGTTAACCGATGAAGATGAATTGATTCTACAAGCATTGACAAGTACCTCATATGCCGACCGTGTGTTGAAAAAAGGGCATCAATATCTTACACCACCACCACCTGTCGAGCCTCGCTCTCTCAGTATAGACGAATTTACAACACTCATGGTCGAATCTGACCAACCTCTTGGTCGAACACTTGGCGGGAAATTCAACCTTGGCTCCACCCTCAGTGACACTATTTGTTTCAAGTGTCAATATGATCCATCAACCGCAATTTCTGATGTTGATCCTCAAGTTGTATACGACGCTCTACAAAGCACACTTGAAATGATTGAACAAAGCGATGAAGGATATCTTATTTTGAAAGACCAACTAAATTTGAATGCGGAAGATGTTTCCTCGCTCAAATTTGAAGAAGTATCAAAATCAATTGTTGAAATCAGTCCAATTTCTCTACCGCAATTTGAACAATATAACCACATTCACTATCCAACCTTTTCACAAGCAATCGATGCATGGGTCGGCCTTCATGATGCGAGTGCTCATCAACGAAGAGAGGATGAACGACTTGCCCAATCCTTTGCTGGCCGTGGACCTTCAACACTCGTTGAACGATTAGAACGTAGATATACACAACAACAACGCTCACTTAAACAATTTGAAAAAACAATCGAATCCCACCAAGCCATCGGTCAATCGCTTCAGGAACAATATGAGCATGTTGAGCAAATCATACAACAAACCAATGAAGCAATCGAGCGAAATGGATGGGCAAAAGTAAGTGAAAGCATCAAATCGATACCTTGGATCGAAAAGGCCTACCCTGCTGAAGGAAAAATCGACCTCCTTTTACGTGATGAACAAGGTGAACCAGGTCAAAAAGTGAACATCGATTTGAGCGCGAGCGTTCATCAAAACGCCCAAATCTATTTTGATAAGGCGAGAAAACACAAAAACAAATCTCAAGGTGCTATTTCTGCTCTTGAAACCACTCGTGTTGAATTGGAGCGTGCAAAGAAAAAAGAAGCAAAATTAGAATCAAGTGGTAAAATCAATTCCAAAAAGCGAACCAAAAAGTTCTGGTTTGAGCAGTATAAATGGGCCATTACTTCTGGAGGCCACTTGTTCATTGGTGGAAAAGATGCGAAGGGAAATGATTCGGTTGTGAAAAAACATTGTTCAAACCAAGATATCTACCTTCACGCAGATTTGCACGGTGCCCCCTCCTGCAGTCTGCGCTCAGACCATGGGCTCGTCCCTGACCCATCACCATCTGTACACATACCAAGTTCAATTCTATCATACAGAATTGCTGACAAACTCGAAGATGAAATCATTGACCAGAACAAGTTGCAACAAGCTGCTGTCATGGCTCTAGCGTGGAGTCGTGCATGGACGAGTGGAGGGGCTCACGGAACGGTGTACAGCGTCAAACCAGCTCAAGTTTCGAAAACAGCACAAACTGGCGAATATGTTGGGAAAGGGGGATTTATTGTTCGAGGTCAGCGAACGTGGTATAAGGACATACACCTCAGTATTGGTATCGGAATAATCGCCGTCAACGGCATTCCACTTCTTGTCACATCAACCCCTGAACACATTTCGAATCTTTGCGAAAGGTATGCAGTATTGCGCCCAGGTTTGACCAAAAAAGAACAGGTGGCAAATCAAATTTACAAAGCAACGGGACTCCCTACAGACGACATTCTAGGCATATTACCAGGTGCCTGTGACATAGAAACCGACCATGGCTTATTCAATCCGATGAAACGACAAGAAGGTGAAGAAGAATGAATTCTAGGAATAATGCAGCAGCATGGGATGAACGATTTTCTGGAGAAATCTACGCTTATGGAAAAGAGCCAAATGTTTGGCTGAAAGAACGAATCGAATTGATTCCAGTTCCAACAGAAAATTCTGCTTTATTCCCAGCCGATGGAGAAGGAAGAAATGCGGTTTGGGCAGCCACAAAAGGATGGAATAGCCACATTTTCGACCTCTCTGCACAAGGACGTCGAAAATGTGAATTGCTCGCAGGTGAACATGATGTAAAGGTCGAGTACGATGTGGATGATTTGGTGACGAGGAAGTTTGAGCCCCAATCATTTGATTTGATTGCGTGTTCCTGGTTCCACACCCCAAGCGAAGTTCGAAGAATTCACATGCCTCGTATGTTGCATGCTCTGAAAGTGGAAGGGAATTTTATCATGGAAGGATACCATACAAGCCAACTTCCTTTGTCGAGTGGAGGGCCTAAGTCTCTCGACCTTTTGTTCGATTTGGATACTGTTGTCGATGAGCTCACAAGCCATCTAGCACCCCACATGGACATTGTTTACGCAAAGGTCGAATCTACCGACCTAGATGAATCTGATTTACATCGAGGCCATGCAAAAGTTGTGCGAATTCAACTGAAGCGAATCTCATGATTCCATGCGAACATACATGGCGACTGCGTTTCCACCGCCAAGACATAATGTGACAATGCCAGAAGAAAGTTGTCGTTCTCGTAGGGCACCAAGCAAGGTAATTAAGCAACGTGTTCCACTCGCACCAAGTGGATGCCCGAGACTTACTGCACCACCTTGGACATTGAATTTTTCATTTGGAATACCCACTTCTTTTGCCACTGCACAGGATGCAGATGCAAATGCTTCATTGTGCTCAAATAAATCAACCTCCTCAACAGTCAATTGATTTCGCTCAAGAAGGTTGTTGACTGCGTATATTGGTGCACTCATTACACGCTCTGGCTCAACACCTGAACTACAATAATCGATGATTGTTGCTATAATCGGCCATCCCTGTTGTAAAGCATATTCTCGGTCTGCAATGAGCACAGCACTGGCACCATCGTTGATGGTGCTTGCATTGCCAGCGGTCACTTGTCCCTCTTTATCGAAAACTGGCCTCAAGCCTGAAAGACTTTCAATCGATGTGTCTGGTCGGATGCCTTCATCTCTTGAAACAAGAATTGAGTCGCCACGTCGCTGAGGCACTTCAACAGTGAACGTTTCCCAGTCAAATGCACCTCTGTTCCAGGCCTCGTGTGCACGTTGCTGGCTTTGCGCTGCAAACTGATCAGAATCTTGTCTAGATATCCCACACTCTCGTGCAACAATTTCTCCGGTTGTGCCCATGTGTACATCGTTGTAAACATCCCAAAGTCCATCATGAATCATCGAATCGACCAAGGTTGAATTTCCCATTTTTGTTCCACTTCGTTGACCCATGAGTAATTGAGGGGCATTCGACATCGATTCCATACCTCCCGCAATAATCGCTCTGTACTCGCCAGCACGGATGCTCGTTGCTGCTATCATTGCTGCTTTAAGCGATGAACCGCACACTTTGTTGATGGTCGTGCACGGCGTTGAAACGGGTAAACCTGCACCAAGTGCAACTTGTCTTGCTGGGTTTTGTCCAGCTCCTGCTTGAAGTACTTGGCCAAAAAGAACTTCATCGATGATTCCGGAGTCTGCAGAGACTCCTGCTCGCTTGCAAACTTCTTGTACTGCAAAAACACCCAAATCAACGGCACTGAATGAGGACAGTTGTCCAAGAAATTTTCCAATCGGTGTCCGAGCTACAGCACAAATAACTGGTTGGTTTGTGGTCATAGAATTGCGTTCCCCCCATGTAATTTGAAGATGCCCATTCAACAACTTGGTCTTCGGAAGACTTGATGAAGGAAAGTTCCTGGGTCGACCATGGGCAAATTCAAAGAAAATTTCGAAACCGACAGAGACCCAAACGAAATCAGGGATATTCATGTGGAACTGGACTTTACGCCAAATGCACTTGCGAGTATTTTGTACAAGCAAGGCAATACTGTCGTTCTATGCTGTGTAACGAAGCAGGATAGCCTTCCACGGTGGTTTCCTCGAAATGCAACAAAAGGCTGGGTTCATGCAGAATATTCATTGTTGCCAGCCTCGACAGATTCTCGATTTAGAAGAGAGCGAAACGGTGCAAAAGGTCGAACCCAAGAAATTGAACGACTCATTGCACGTTCGCTCCGTGCCGCCGTGAATTTAGAAGCACTTGGCCCAATCGCCCTCGATGTTGATTGTGATATTTTGAATGCGGATGGAGGGACACGTTGTGCATCAATTTCTGCTGCGAATATTGCACTTCGATTAGCTATTCGCCGTTTGATTCGGCAAGGTCTTTGCTTGCCTCCATCGCTTCGAAAAACAGATGACAACAAAGACACTTGGTCAGCACCAACACTGACAGATGACGAAGTTCGTGCTCACGAAATGCATGTTATGCCACACGACCTTGCTGCAGTTTCCGTTGGTCTTATCGATGATTCAACCTATCTTGACCTCGATTATATCCTCGATTCAAACGCAGATGTGGACATGAATGTCATTCAACTCAGTGATGGGTCGTTTGTAGAGATACAAGGCACGGGTGAAGAAGCCACATTCACAAGAGAGCAATTGAATCAACTTCTGGATGTTGCAGGACTTGGTTTAGATCGGATTTTCAAACTCCAGCAACAAGTTCTTGATTCGGTTTGATGATGCTCGTACGCATATCTATGAGTGCAAAGCATTGAAATGAAGAGGGTCGTCGCAGGGGCACCGGGTAGGTAGCTTAGTTGGGAGAGCGCAGCACTGAAGATGCTGAGGTCGCCGGTTCAAGTCCGGCCCTACCCACCTTTTTTTGATGTATCAAAAAATTCCATGAAAGGATTCATGTGCATCATTCTAACTCGGTCAACCATGGCCAAAGTTGAGGCGCATCATGAGGATGCCAACGAAGGTCATGACCCCGATTCAAAGATTAAGGATAAAGCACTGAAAGAACTCGCCGAAATTCGCCAAAGAAGGCTTGGTCGAGGGAAGAGATTTCTAACCAATATCGAGGATTACGTCTTGTTCGGCGGCGTGATGTATGGTGGGGTTTTCGCACTTCTTTTATTTTCAATGTCATCAGGGATGTTGGGTAATTCAACGACATTTGACCACACAGCATCCACTACATTTCTCGATAGTGGAGATGAATGTCTGCAAATTACTGATGAGCCATGGCTTCAAGTTTACTTAAGGCCCGATAAAGAATTATTTTCAATCTCAGGACACAACTTACCTGAGGGATTTGCTCTCATGAGGTACTCGATATTCGAACTTTCAGATGGGCAAGTCATGGAGGTTGAGAATCACACAAATTCAACATGGAAACCTGTTAACCTTAGCAATAACCCAGGCGGTAGGGCATACTTCAAAGCCCCGTATGAAGAACTTGATTCTGGATTCTACAAACTCAACTTTTTCATCGATGTGTATGACGAGCGCGATTTGCTGAATGGAACCCTCATTCTAGAACTCAATAAAACAACATCATTCGAGGTCGAAATTAGCAAGAAGGCGTTTGCATTCTTGCCATTTGTTGACAATACTATGTCGAAAGACGTGAGGATTACAGAATCTGGTGCCCGCCCTTGTTGGTCGGTCCAAGACCTCGGGGATTGGGCCTATCTCCTCATGGGTGCTGAACTGGGTGGAGGTCGTGAAACTGCAATGCTCACAGGTGGTGCTGCTGGCGTTCCTGCTTGGTGGATGGCTTTCATTTCGTTATCTTTATCAGTCATATCTCTTCTCATTCTCTACCCAATCATGTACAAAGTCTACCACCAAGATACAGACGATATCCTATCGAGAAACCACATTGAACAACTCGTTCGTCAAATTGTTGAGTCATCCTCAAATCGTATGAATATCAACATCGATTGGGATTTATTCAAAATTCAAATTCGGGAATTATCAGTTGATATCCTCATTGCATACCAAAACACCGAAGGAACGCTATCAGACAGCAAAGATATCCGTGCTGAGATTCTACGTGAAATTCTCGACGAATTTGCGCTGTTTAGGGTCTTCAAACCGGTTCAATTAACTGTAAAACTCATTGGTCAGAGTAAACTGATCGACTTTGATTCTGGCGTTGGTATCGGCAGTGTTGATGATGAATCTGGTGAACAAGATTACTCCTCGTTCTTCTCAGAACTCCACAGCCTCTCAAGGATTGAGGATGATGTTCGAGACAGTTTGGACCTCTTCTTTACTCGGAGGGTTGACCTCACAATGAAAGGAGCAATTGTCACGAGCGATGATAAGATTGTTTTCGTTTCCGTCATTTACAGACCAATGCAGAGATTTGCTTTCTTCCGATTCAAGAAGACTTCAGAAGACATCAAGGACGAATTGTATGCCTTTATCTCAAATCGAAATGAAGACATTCTAGGAAGTCAAGAATTGGTGGTCAAAACTAGAAACGAAATTTCGACCTTAGCCGACCGCTCTGGTGCAGGGAGGATTGAACGACGAACCACGAATCAAGATGATGACCGACTTGTTGCTGTTGCCCGCCAAGATGGACTTGGAGGAAAGATGTTACAAACAAAGTTCCTAGGTGACACACTTTCAACCGTGGAATATATGGCAAATGAGAAACGTGAAATGATCAACAAATGGGGCTTTTGGGGACTTATCGTCTTTGTGTGGATTCCTTTCATGGCCTCAGGTGTTCTCGTAGGAGCCATGCTTGGACTCTTATCGAGAATGAAATTCATGAGGGTTCTTCTCGCTACTTTTGTTGGTGGCGCTGCTGCCTCAATTACCTGGGCATACACGGCCGAAGGGATTGTCAAATTCATGCACAAATACAAACTTGAAGCCGTCATTCCAATCATGATTATTGTTTTCATACTGATGGCAGTTCTCCATATTCGTTCAACAAAGATGAGAAGGCAAACCGAATTGTTTGAGGATACCTTGCTTGATAATTTCCAAGCTGATATTACTGCAAAGTATGGCGATCAATGAGGTGCTCTCATGGACGAAGTTCAACATATTAAGGGGGCTTTATCTTCGCTTGGTGACCATTGTACTTTTGGTATTTTAACCATTAGCGATAGAGCGTCATCTCAAGAGTACGAGGACAAAGGAGGACCGGCCATCTTTGAATTCTTTGAACAATCATTGCTCAGTCCAGCAACTATTCACTATCGTTGCATTCCTGATGAACAAAACAAGATTGAGAACTCACTTGTTGAATTATCAGATGTTTTGAAGTGTGATGTGATTGTTACAACCGGTGGAACTGGCCCTAGTACAAGAGACGTCACACCCGAAGCAACCGAAGCAGTCTGTGACAAAATTTTGGATGGTTTTGGTGAGCAGATGAGGGCCATATCTCTTCAATTTGTGCCAACAGCGATTCTTTCGAGGCAAATTGGCGGGATAAGAGGTTCAACGTTGATATTCAATTTACCAGGTCAACCAAAAGCAATCCGGGAGACCATTGACGAGATTTGGCGTGCAGTTCCATATTGCATTGACTTACTCGGAGGTCCTTACATGGAAATGAATACAGATGTCGTCGATGCATTCCGTCCAAAAGCTGCTCGACGACAATCATAAGGGCGTTTTGAATCCCATCGCTCGAACGACGCACCAGCCAGTTCGTCCTTCATAGATGGCAAACAAACCACCGAACATTAAACCTGCTACTCCAATCCAACTCACTTGTGATGTTGGGACGATTGAAAATTGTATGAGCACACCTAACACGATCGCTGCAGCAACTGTTACCATACCGCCGATTAACCGGACAGCTTTTCCTTTTGCATCAATATTACACTCGGGCATGTATTAGAATTCTGTAAGTATTGTTTTAAACTCCGGTTTTTTTTAACCAAACAAGATGTACGAGAGGTTCAAAGGCTTCATTTCCCACGAAATAGCCAAGAGGGATATCATGAAAGGACATATACTCATTTCAAACGCAACAATGATTCTCCCAACTGGCACTATGAATGGAGACCTGCGAATTCGTGAAGGCGTCATCACTGAAATTGAAACTAACTCTCGGCTCGCAAAACGAGATGACGAAGATTACATTGATGCCGAAGGATTATTTCTTCTTCCTGGAATCATTGATCCTCAATGCCATTTCCGAGATCCTGGTCAACCAGAAAAAGAGGACCTTGGTTCAGGTTCAGCAGCAGCAGTATCTGGAGGCGTCACCTCTTTCCTTGATATGCCGAATAATGTACCATCCATCACAACATTTGAGATGATGATGGAGAAGATTGAGACTGCAAAATCAAAATGCGTCAATAATTTTGGCTTTTTCGTAGGTGCAACGCCTGACAATGTTGAGGAACTTCGTCGATGTGTTGGTGACGGCTCAACACCGATTGCACACCCTGGTATTTGTGGTATCAAAGTATTCATGGGTTCGTCAACTGGTGATTTACTTGTGAATGAGCAGGATGCCCTTGAAGAAATTTTCAGTACAACAAGCGGACTCATTGCTGTTCATGCCGAAGACGAACAACGATTATCATCGAGGTTTCCAGACTATGAAAACAGAACGGATATTGCAGCCCATGCAGAATGGAGGGATGATGAAACGGCATTACTCGCAACTCAGAGGGCCGTCGGACTAGCGCAGAAACACGGTCACCGCTTGCACATTCTTCATCTTACAAGTGGAATTGAAGCAGAATGGTTGACTTCAGTTACCTCTTTGAAAGAAGATTCATCAAAGGCCGCACATATCACAACAGAAACACTTCCTCAACACCTCACATTCAATGATATCGACGTTGAGCGCGAGGGTACTCGTTTGAAAATGAATCCGCCAATACGTTATCAATCGGATCTAGAACAGCTTTGGAAATCACTTCATGATGGCACGATTCAATGCATTGCTACAGACCATGCACCACACACGCTCGAAGCAAAATCCCTTGGTTTCCCTAAAGCACCTAGTGGAATGCCAGGCGTTGAAACGTCGCTCCCGGTGATGCTCACACATGCAAAATTTGGACGTTGCACGGTCGAGGATGTCGTTCGATGGATGTCGAAGAATGTTGCTTTATGCTACAACATGGAAAGGAAGGGTGAGTTGACCATTGGTTATGATGGCGATGTCGTCCTTGTTGATATGGAGAGGGAATTTGTTGTAAAAGACGACATGTCATGGTCAAGAGTTGGATGGAATCCGTTTCGGGGCATTGGACTTGTCGGATGGCCAGTCAAGACAATCGTTGGAGGAATACCGGTGTTTGAACGCACGGAAGAAACTGGCCAGAAAGGTAGATTGTTGGTTTCAGCAGGTCAAGTTGGTGAACCCTTACAAATGGGTCCATGGTCAAAGGTCTAATCCATACAATGCAGCATATTTTTCTTCTAGATATTTGATGAAAGGCTCTGCAGTAGGCGGTTGTCCTGTTGCGTGTTCAATGAGATCTGCTGGTGTAAATAGGCTTCCATGATTGTGAATTTTATCTTTCAGCCATTCAAGAATTGGTAGCCAATTTCCACTTTCAATCATCATGGTTACATCCCCAATATCTTTTGACATAGCATCAAGCAACTGTGAGGCATAGAGGTTCCCTAGGGTATATGTTGGGAAGTATCCAAATGCACCCATAGACCAGTGTATATCTTGAAGACAGCCATTGGCATCATCTTCTACGTCCAAATCAAACCACTCCTTCATCATTGAATTCCATACTTGAGGTATGTCTTCGAGTGGTAGATTATCATTGAAAATCAACTTTTCAATTTCATATCGAATCATGATGTGAAGATTATATGTCACTTCATCTGCTTCTACACGGATATAGCCAGGTTCTACATCGTTTGCTAAAAGATTCAATGTTTCTGCATCCCAATCTGGTAGCTCAGGAAATTCTTTTTTCAACACAGGTATAACAACTTTCCAAAATGAGTTGGTTCGACCAATTTGATTTTCCCAAAAACGTGATTGAGATTCGTGAACACCGAGCGATACTGCTTGGCCTCGAGGACAATACGCATATTCATGTGGTAAGCCTTGCTCATACAATGCATGACCTGTTTCATGCATAACTGCATAAAGGCAGGAGAAGGGGTCTGTTTCATCGAACCTCGTGGTAAAACGGGTGTCGCCCTTCCAAAGGCCAGATGAGAATGGGTGGGTTGACTGATCCATTCGACCTGCATCAAAATCAAAGCCCATTCGTTTCGATACCTCTGTGCAAAATCTTGTTTGTGATTCTATAGAAAACACCATTCCGCTAGGTAACCGTATACTTTCTCGATGTTTTTTTGCTGCGATAATCGCTTGTAGCAACGGTACAATTCGACCTTTTAATCCTGAAAACAAAGGATCGTAATCTGAAACCTTCATCCCGAATTCATATTCGTCTAAGAGAGCATCATATGGCGTATCAGTAGGGGGGTAAAAGGCGATTTTTTCTTTTGTCATTTCTACAAGTTCTTTGAGATGAGGTAAAAACAAAGAAAAATCAGATTTTGCCCTAGCATTCTGCCATGCTCGAAGCGAATTCGACCTTAGTTGTGCATATCTTGAAACAAATTCTACAGGCAATGCCTTCGCCTTATCATAAGAAATCTTCATTTCCCGAACATTTGATTTTTCGTCCACAGAAAGGGTCGAGTCTTGCTCCAAAATTGAAATGAGATGTCCATATGTTTCGCTTGTTAATTTTTGGTGCTTTTCTTTAGCCAACCATGACATCATTTCTCCACGTGCTTGCCCTCCTTTTTGTGGCATCAGAACCTCTTGGTCCCAACCCAAATGGCCTGCGATGGCAGACAAGCGGTAGATATCTTCGGTGGTTTGAAGGAAGTCAGCATATGCACCCATGCATAACGCTTTAACTCATTGAATTAGAAATTTTTTGAAACGACTTCTCTAAAATTTCAGCTCCATATCAGAAAAAAACACACACATTGAAGAGCCATAGCAACTTAGCATGTTCATGGTGCCTCCCTTCAAGCGAAAGAAGGAAGAGGAAGAGGCTCCTATCGACCGCGAAGATGCAGACATCGATTCGATTGTTGCAGAAACGGTACCAAAAGAAAACAAAACAAACGATGTTGAAGAAGAAATGACAGATTCGAGTATTGAAGAATTGATGCAGTTAAGGTCCGAAATGGTCATTCGAACATGTATGGATTTACGAAGAGGTGAAAATATCCTCATCGTTTGCGACCCCACGACCACAGAAATTGGGAAGGCATTGCATGACGCTGCATCTAAATTTTCAGACCGTGTTTTGCTCATCGTCATGCCCAAAGGACGACATCATGGGGAAGAGCCTCCATCACCAGTTGCTAATCTCATGAGGCAGCAACAAGTTGTTATTGCTCCGACAAAGTATTCGTTGACTCACACAATGGCTGTTAAACAAGCACTGCGTGAAGGTGCACGAATTGCGACAATGCCTGGTATGACCGTTGACATGTTTATTCACGGTGGCATGTCAACTGATTTCCAACATATGAAGAAAACAATTGGTGATATGGGGTCCATTCTACGCCGACGACGAATTGTAAATGTAAAATCGGAATCGGGAACAAACATCACTTTTGAAGTCAATTGGAGAGATTGGAAACTTGATGATAACGGGATTTGTAATCGACCAAGGATGTTAACAAATCTTCCAGCTGGAAAAATCTTTATTCAACCTCGTGAAAAAACAATGAATGGTACAATTGTCATTGACGGCTCATGGGATGCTACTCTTGTCGAAGAGCCTATTTTCGTCACTATCGAGGAAGGGAGCATCACAGATATCAAAGGGGGTTCTGTTGCTGCACAACTTCGGCAACAACTAGGTGAAGCTGCCCGAAGACTTTCATCAAAAGAACAAGATGGCGTTTGGATTGTATCAGAATTTGGATTTGGTATGAATTCAAATGCACGATTGCTAGGAAATGTTCTCGAAGATGAAAAGAAACTCGGCACCTGTTATTTTTCAATTGGGCGTCACACAAGAGTGGGCCTCAGTATACCTGGTGTCATCAGGACACCTGATGTATGGCTTGACGATACACCAATCATTCGCGAAGGTGTTTTTCTCATCGAATAATCACTGGTTTGGAGCACCACAAACTGGACAAAAACGCCAGTATGGATCTAATCCAATGCCACAACCACGACAAAACACTCCTGAGCGAATCGTTGGTTGAGGTTGTTGCCACTGTTGGGGTTGTTGCTGCCACTGTTGAGGTTGTTGCTGCCACTGTTG
>JAYQSB010000001.1:128357-140219 GCA_038146705.1 Candidatus Poseidoniales archaeon | reverse complement strand
GTTGAGGCTGCTGCCCTCCAAGAGGTTTGCGTACCGGGGCTATTGGGCGGGGTAAAGCCTGAGCTTTTTCTCCTGCTTCTGATGAAACGAATTCGCCTAAGGAAACCGTTCCATCACCATCTGTATCTGCTTCTTTGTGCAAACGTTCTGCTTCCTCGATGCTCGTCCCAGTTGCCTCTGCTAATTCCTCTACAGATAGTGCCCCGCTACCATCTGTGTCTGCAGCAATAAATCGTTCAGCAGCACTTACAAATTCTTCTTCTTGGGCAGGCTCAATTTGCTCTTCAGAAGGCTCTTCGATTGTAATTTGGGATTGAAGCGGGTCTTCGAATTCCAAAACATGTTGAACGTCCTCTTCCTCTGTTTCATTTTCCTCAGCTAGTGTTGATAAGAGGTCTTCAGTGGTTGGTTCGGTGAGGTCTTCTTGGGGGTCATCATCGTTTAATCCGAGTGTGAACGCCCCTGCAAATGCATCTTGAGTTGCCCTTTCCATTTGTTTATCGGATTCAATTTTTTGAGTTTCGGCTTCAACAACCTCCACTTTTGGAAGTTCAACCTTGTTTGATGATGGAAGTGGTACGTCATTCGATTCTGACGTCTCTTCCTCAATTGAAGGGAGTGGAATTGATGATGGTAAAGGTACATCTTCAGGAGGTTCAGTCGATTGGGATTCTTGCATCTCGACTTTGAGTGAAATATCAATTTGCGATGCTGAAGCAGTGCTACTAGCCAATGTTGGTATAGGCAGAACATGCCCTTCGACATCGAGTGATGCGTCCAATTCGTTGTTGATTCGTAGAAGTGTTTCCTTTGACTCCTTGGGGTTATTGATGTATGAAGTCATTGCATCAAGATATTTCAAAAACTCTGCATCCCCACCTGTCGAGAAACCGACAGCGAGAATTTTCATAAGTCTCATTGGGTCTGCAACACCCCCCAATTTTTCTTTTTCTTCATCTGTTAAGGATGCATCAGCTGAACTCGACTCACCCATCGAGTCGGTTTCACCAATAAATCTCGATAATGGGTCTTGTAAACTCATTAATCCTAAATGGCCTGCAACAAGATAGTAGATTTCACCACCTTCACACTGCATTCGATCACTTGCTGCTTCAAAATTGAATTCTCCAGGTAAAAGAACAATATCGGATAAAAGGCTGAAGAATTTCACCATCGCATCCCTCTGATTCATAGCCAGCATGGAGTGGAGCGCATCAGACGATTCAGTGACGCCGAAATATGCTGCTGCATCATCAACCTCAATTCCATCAGGAACCGATGCGTCAAATTCTTGCGGTTCAGCCATTATCTCACCCCTCAGCAATTCAGTCCTAACTCAATTCGCATTTATGCCTAATGTTTTTTTGAAATTGAATCATGATTGATTTTTTGCGAGGTTGATAATGGCCCTAGATTGTTCAGCAGTCCACCCAGTCTCTTGTAACTGGAGGAGCATCGTACGCTCTGCCTCACCATCAGCGATAGCACCGACAATCCAATCAACTGCTGCATTTCTATCGGCTTCTTGACCTGGTTCAAAGACATCAAGGTCAACATCGATTTTCGCTTTCCGAACCTTTGCTTTAGGTTCACTTCTGACTTCACCAGCAGCACGTTTCTTTGCAACTCGCTTTGCAGATTGAGGTGCTGGAGATTGGTCATTTTCTTGCGCTCTCGCTGGCCCTCTTGGCGGTCCGCCGCTTGGTCCTCCTCCAGATGACGGACCTCCAGGCGGTCCTGATGAAGGCCCTCTCGAAGGTCCCTTTGGTGGTCCACCAGTTGGACCACCGCTAGGACCACCTGATGGCCCTCTACTCTTTGTGGAGGTGGCTTTTGTTGATGAGGCTGATGAAGGAGATGAACGTGAAGGTACGTTCCGACTTGGAGACTTTTTCTTATCGAGTTGAGAAAAGATATCGTCATCATCATCATCGTCGTCATCGTCATAATAATCATCATAATCGTCGTCATCGTCTTCTCTTAGCACAAATCGCAAAACGATGAGGACGAGGACAATTGCAGCGAGGATTCCACCAACAATTCCACCTAAGGCGACAGGTGTGAAGCCAAAGAGCAATGTCTCCTCATCCTCGGTTTGCTCAATGACACGAGGACAACCATCATCAAATCCATCAGAACCTTTCGGTTGGTTCGGACAACTATCCATCGAATCAAGAATACCATCGTCGTCAGAGTCAATTTGATTTGGTGCGCACCCGTTGTCGTTCACTTGATTGAGGTAACTGATGCCTGTATTTGGGCAAAGGTCAGGATTGTTTCCATCAACATTATCACCAAAACCATCGCCATCAAGGTCAACCCATTGGGTTGGGTCCAAAGGAAACGCATCAGCACCATGAATGGTGGCCCATGTTCCATTTGCATCTGAATATCCATCACCGTCGCTATCGATGCAACCAAATCTGTCGTGGGAAGAGTTACCCGGAACAAATGGACATGCATCTGGTCGATTTGCTGGGGCTTGATTATCGCCATATCCATCACCATCTGTATCAAACCATTGGGTTGGGTCAGCTTTGAATGCATCACCGCTTTGATTGGTGTGGAGGCCGGTTTCAAGATCGATATCGTATGTGTAATCTCCAGCATATCCATCTTCATCAAAATCACCTTGATTTAAAGTGAATTCATCTGTACAACCATCCGGTAGAATTGGATAGCCCTCTGGCGTATCATCACAAGCATCTAAACTGTCAAGGATTCCATCACCGTCTGAGTCTTTCTGAGATTCGCCGCACCCCGATGAATCGACAGATTCGCCGGTCGGTGTGTCTGAACATTCATCTTCAAAATCTCGAACCCCATCACCATCTGTGTCAACATTTCTTTGCTCTTCAGTGCACCCATCAGCATCGATGCCCAACGTGGACGTTGTTGATGGACAGATGTCACGGTCATTGTACACGCCATCCCCGTCATCATCGAGTTGAGATTCTCCGCACCCAACTGAATCAACATCTTCGCCTGAGGGGGTATTCGGACAGGTATCTTGCTCATTGATGACGCCATCAAGGTCATCATCGTCCTCATCGATGATTGGACATCCAACACCTTGAGTTCCATCGATTACGCCAGGTTCATTCACACACTGGTCAGCAAGATTTCCATTGATATTATCTCCGAAACCATCGCCATCGGAGTCCGTACTTTGTGTCGAATCGAATGGTAAATCATCAATTGAATCTGCCCAAGAATCCCCGTCTGTATCTAAACAACCAAATAGAATTCGAGAGGAATTGCCCCAAACCATCGGACAGTCATCGAGAATAAGCCCATCGCTGTTATCTGAAGTTTGATTGGAAGTATAAAACTCAGTCCAATCATCAGGAAATCCGTCATCGTCCGAATCGTTAGCTGCTGCTTTTGTTTGAGGGAAATGGTCCGGATTCGTTGCCTGTTGTGAATCATTATCGCCATATCCATCTTCATCAGAATCAGCCCACTGAGTTGGATCATTTGGCCAAACATCAGCACCGTGAGTTATATTCCATTCAAAAATATCACCTGTTAAAGAAGGGTCACTTGCACCGTCAAAATCTGAATCAATGCAGCCATTTCGATCTCTCCAGGAAGCACCCCAGTCCCATGGACAGTAATCTCCATACACAACATCTGAGTCATTATCCCCGAATCCATCACCATCGGTGTCTTTCCATTGGGTCCAAAGGTATGGGAAAACATCTGGGTCTTTTGAACTTAGAATTTCGCCCCACGGATAGTAAGTATTGCAGCAATCTGGACCATGATTGTCACCAACACCGTCACCATCTGAATCAATAGCCTGTTTCCAATTATCAATAAATTTGTCACCAAAGAAATGGTTGAATGTGTTATCCGACCACCCATCTTGGTCCGAGTCTGTGCACCCATATCGGTCAATAAATGAGGTTCCTGTTTGGTCAGCACAAGAATCTATAGAATCTGGGAAACCATCTGCTTCAAAGTCGCTGCATCCAAAAATGACAAACAAAGATTGCCCATTCTCAGTCGGGCAACTATCAAACATTGGACCGTCTTGATTGTCTCCATAACCATCACCATCTGAGTCACTCCATTGGTTGCCAAGGGTTGGGAATTCATCGATCAAATCAAAAATATGGTCTCTATCTGCGTCCTTGTAAATTCGAAGGACTTCAACATCATCATTCAACTCATCCCACAACGAGAGGTGTATGGTATCATTTGAATCAAGTTGCGCGTGTGTGGTCGATCCAATTTGGAGCCAACCAAAGGACATTGAATTCCAATTTGATGTGTTGGATGTTGAAGCATTTTGTTCGATTGAATTCCATGTAAGGTGGTTGTTTGAGGACGTTGTCAACATCACATAATGCGAAGAAGTCACAACGAAATCCCATACTCCTGTCGACGATGCAGAAAGGCTGTGCGTTGTGTGCGTCCAATTCTGCTCTGCGTTTATTGAATAGATGTGAACTTCATCGGTTGTACGTACGCTCAAATCAAGATGATTTGTTGTACTCATATCAAGGGAATATCCAGAGGAAGAAGATGGAGGCTGAGGAATTGAAATGGTGCTCCAATTGGCTTCATTTGGATACCTGTAATGTATTGAAAGAGCTCCTCCTGAGGTCAGTGTCGAGATGTAAACGGTTTGATTCGAAGTCACTCCCGATTTAATGATGACATTATTGTCCTGTAATTCAACGAGGGTTGATGATACCAATGTTGATTCCGTCCAATCCCACACCGTCAGGTTCGTTGTCGTCGCATCATCGACCAAGGCAGCAACAACAAGTGTATCGTTCGATAGCATAACTGAAGAAAAATGTACACTCGAAATTTCATTATTCGATAAAATACTATCAAAATTCCAAGTTGATGAGGACTTCGTAGCAATCTCAATATTCTTGTTCACCGAATCCCTGTACACTAAAAATGGCTGATTCGATGATGATGTATGAACTTGTATATGTGACGTGAGCACCATCGAAGTTGTTACCATTTCACTTGACCATGCACCTTGATTTTCATCGGTGTAAAAGATTTGATTTCCACTACCTGATGTAAAAGCGAGATGTTGTTCCTCATCTCCATCAATCGTTGAACCAAGATATTGGCCCATTGTTCCTGTGGAGAGGATTTCCTTGTGAAGAGCTGTTGTACCCTCACAAGTGTAATACACCAATCCAGTATTGTTTTCACTGACGATTAAAATCGGCCGTCCTGAATCCGTCACGGTGAAGATTGTAGACATATTGAGTTCTGCATTTGATATGATATCTTGAGATATCCATTGTCCTGAACTCGTGCCATCACTTGCATGCTCTAATTGATGAATGCTTGAGGTCAACCCATCATGACTTTGATGCATAATTGTTGTTTCTGCTCTTGACGATGTGCCAAGTTCAACGGATTGTAATGTTCCGGTAAATGGAAAGGAAATCGCTTCCCATTCTCTCTTTGAATGAACGACTACATTCACTTGGTCGTTTCCACTTCCGTCGTCCACGATTTTACCATATGCCACTTCCCATTGTCCATCTTGATTAGAATCAAAATTTCCAGCGAGGAGAAAACCAGCTTGATCTTCTGCTTGACCTTGAACAAATAATTCACTTTGGGATTCAAATCCATCACCGTCACCAAAGAAAATCTCAATGCGGCCCGAATTACCCGAACTATGCTGGGATATGAGGACATCATCATAACCATCATCATCTATGTCTCCGATTGGCACGATTTGACGTCCAATTTGAGCGTTTATGGTTTCTGATACATATGCCCAATCCGGCTCTGCGGAAAAATTGGTTGGATGACCGTGATACAACCATAATTTGCCGGCGTTGTAAGCACCAGTACCGTTGAAAGGTTCAGTAACAATATGGTCTTCATATCCATCGTTATTCACATCGCCAAGGCACACAACAGAATAGGCGAATAATTTCCCTTGAACAATACTCCTCAAGATATTTTGAGGCGTCCCATCGAATCCCGAGGATGAACCCTCAAAATATTCTACAGAGGAATAGCCATTAAAGGAGGTTAAATCTGGTGAATTGCCCACAATTAACTCATCGAAACCGTCTCCATTAACGTCACATGTTTCTAATGTACGGCCAAACTTTGGGCCATTTCCAGTTTGGGTAATATTTCGTTGAAGAGTTATCTCATCTTCTTCAAATTTGAATACAGATACTTTGCCCGTCAAGATAACATCATTCGATACAGTAGTTTGTGCATCTTTGGATGATACAGCGATGAATTTTATTGAACTGGTGGTATCAAGCAGAACAATATTCGAACCGAATGATTCGTTTAGTGTACCTTCAAGAACGAAGGATGATGTGAGGTTCACGCCATTTGTTGTTCCGTAGAAGATCTCAACTTGTCCCCTGCCACCAATGCTCGATAGTAAAAGATCATCGAGGCCATCACTGTTCAAATCTTCAACCAATGTCGAATAGCCTAACATTTGAGATTCGCTTATTCCTATCATGGTTGCATTTGGGGAAGCGTAGAACCCGTCGACAGAGCCATGGTAGATGTGAACTTCTCCGGAGTTTGTGATGGAACTCGATGTCGCCTCTGGCATGGACAGCACCATATCATCGAAACCATCGCCATTAAAATCTCCGAATTGAATATTTGTTAACTGGCTGTCATCCACCCCCTCGACGATATCCATCGGTGAGGGTGATAATCGTCCTTGCCGTTGGCCGAGCAACGATCTCAACAACTGAATAGTATACCCTTCAGCAGTGGATGACGATGTAGCTAATTGTTCGATGTTGTTTGAATCAAGGCCCATGCCTATGAACTCCAAATTGGACGTGTCACGGCTCACGACTTGAAGGGTTGAATCAAAACCATCGATTCTCAAGAGGCGTATTTCCCCTTCACCGGGCCGTGAATAAAGCAGGTGTATGATACCATTTTCATCCTTCATCAACTCAATTTCGTGACCAACTGGACCTTCATCCAAAGTGCTGACTGTCCAAAATGCCTTACTGAAGTTGACTTGTTTAAGTTCACCGCTTTCAGTTGTCATAACGGCCCACATTGTGTTGAGGTCCGACATGACCATCTCAAATCCGGTTGGGTGGGCCTCCTCGAGAATTGTTCGCTTGTGCCAAACATGACTCAGATTCCAATACACTTGAGACTGAGTCGCATATCGAGCAATACGTACATCGTCGCCGTTTGCATATATTATTCGAGGCAAATCAGAATCTGTCAACTGAATAGCACATCGGACCGGAGTGGTGTTTGCACCGTATGGTACTGTGTTGTCAACATGAAGTACTGAAACAACACCTTCAACAGATTGGCTTGCATAATACACAGAACCGTTTGATTGGGTCCAACAGAAATGAATGGTTTCAGAAGGGTGCAAATAGAAATTAAAACTCAATGATTGGTTTTCCACATCTTGAAGAGTTTCGAAATGTTTCCACATGTCAAGAGCAGACTCTTCCAGAACGAGGGCGTCGATGAGACCATCGATTGTGATCAAGTCGCCGGATATATCATGACCATTTCCATTTTGTTGCTGAAAAAGAGATGATGGGAATTGTTCAGTGTATGTATTTTCGAGTTTGTTTTGGTCCATTTGACCATTTTGTAACGGCATTGTTGAAGCCATCAACAGCATGACGATTGATATTGTTAGAATAACGACCTTCGGCGAGGTGGAGCCCGTCATATACATTACACATCTGATGACCTTCAAAGACATTATCACATCGAATTCGTAAAAAAAAACTAGGGTATTGTCTAAAGGTCCGTCCACTTGGATTGTGCGTGAGCCGAAAAATTGCAGTTATTTGTCTCAATAATGACCTCAATCCAATACGTCATTTTATCGAAGAAATCGCAAACAGTACAATGATTATTGCATGTGATGGTGCATACGAAAGATTGTTGTATGAAGGAATTGAACCTCATCTCGTCATCGGCGATTTCGATAGTACGCTTGTTGACAAATCAAAAGTTCAATGTATACTCGATAAAAATGAAGACATGAATGACTTTGAAAAAGCTTTGAACTATACTAAGAACAAGGATGTTGAAGAAATTATAGTCTTTGGATTACATGGAGGTGACCCTCAACATGAATTTTCAAATCAAATGATTTTGTTTGCTCACGAGCAGAACATTAGGGCTCATACTCCAAATTCAACATTGGTGAGATTGATGCCTGGACAGAAATATTCAATTCGGATAGAGAAAGAAAGCAGTTTTTCGCTTTTTACAAATGATTACATTTCTAATCTTAGCGTGACAGGTGCGAAATATTCATTGCAAAATGGTACGCTATCGCTTGGCTCTAATGGATTGCACAACGAGTCGGTTGACGGTGTTATTCAAATTGAATACTCAGAAGGGTGTTTGATTCTTCTTTCAACCGGGATTATTCGATTTGAATAAGGCACGGGTTTTACAAGGTTAAATTCTTTATTCAAAATGAATAATTACTTTTGGAGGCCGAGATTGTGTCGGAAGCATGATTCTAGATCTGAATGCGTGAATTCATATCCACTTTTGAGTAAGCGTTCGGGGTAAACTTCTTGTCCGTCAAGAACCAAACATTGACCCATTTTACCAAATATGAGTTTGATCATAAAACCAGGTAGTGGAATAAACGACGGTCGCTTCAAGACTTTACCCAAAACTTTAGCAAATTGTTTTTGAGATACTGGTTGAGGTGAAGTGAGGTTGTATGCTCCCTTCGAATTGTCATCCATCAATAGATGATGGATTGCATAAATTTCATCATCAAGCGATATCCAAGATTGCATTTGTTTACCATTTCCAACAGGCCCTAATCCACCCATTTTTGCAGGTAGCAACAACCGCTTCATGATCCCACCCATCGGTGTCATGACAAGTCCAGTTCGGAGGTAAACAACATTGATGTTTAGAGATTCAAGTGGTGTCGTAGATTGCTCCCATTCTTCACAAAGTTCAGAGAGATATCCTTGGCCAATCGTCGATTCTTCAGTCAAACGTTCGTTCCCACGATTTCCATAGTACCCGATCGCTGATCCACAAAGGAACTGTTTGGGTGGTTGGTTTAAGCTTGCAAGAACTTCACAAAGTTTTGTTGTGACATCAACTCGACTTGAACGGATGATTGACTTTCGTTTCTTTGACCATCGTTTATCCCCGATACCTGCACCTGCTAAATGAATGACTGAGTCAAATCCATTCAAGTCCCCTTCTATTATTTCACCAGTTTTTTCATTCCAGCGAATAATGAAATTGGGATTCACAACTTTCGGTAATTTGGTTGATGGCCGCACAAGACGGTGTACTTCATGTCCAGCACACTCGAGGAAAGCACAAAGTTGATTTCCAATCAAACCTGTTGAACCTGTCACGAGCACTTTTTTTCTTGGTAAATGCTTGGCTTTTGAGATTGCAGCGACATCACTGGCAGTTCTGTCTGTACGAAACCTAAACATTTTCTTCAGCCTTGGAGTTACCGTAATAAAAGATGTCCACCCTGTAAAGAGATGCAGTGGCAACTTCCATTCTATAGAATCTATGACCTTTGATTCATCCCCAGAAACAGCCTTGATTGAGTGTTCATGGTCCCATTTACCAAAAGGTCCCTTTACCATAACATCAGAAAATGAATGGCCAGGTTGAACCGAATGATGACGTGCAATCCACATTGGGCGAAGAGGTCCCAATTTTATTCGAAATTTGGTTTCTTCTCCATCAGATAATGCACCCACTTGCACTGGCGTCAAACCTTCCCATTCTGGCATGATGCGAAGGAATGCTCCCGTTCCGTCATACCATGACCAGACATCTTCTTGGGGATGTTTGAACGTGGCTTCATGAACATATGTTGGCACGCTTTTCACCTCGATTAATGGGCCAAATCACTCGTATAAGTTTGAATGTAGTTTTTCGTACTGTACTTTCTCTTGGTTGATGGTGTTGTCATGCACCTAATTTTTCCAAATACTTTTCGTTCATTCCAAGCCCTATCGAATTTTCCTAGGACCCAACCAATTCCAGTGTACGAATTTGGGTCTCTTCCATCCAATGCCCACTTGTCATTCAGAGCAACCATGTATTCCATGGCTGTTTGTGGGTCAGGCGTCCACTCGAGTATTTTTTTGCCCCAGAGCATTCGAAGATAATTTTGAATCACACCGTCCTTCATTAACTGATGTTGAGCAGCATTCCATAGTTCATCGTGTGTTTCAGCATTTTCAAATTCTTCAAATGTGTAGATGTACTCTCTCTCATCACTCAAATGTTCGCTGAGTGTTGTTTTTGCCCACTCAGGCAATGAAGAGTATTCGGCATGGTTTGGATAACGACTGCAATGGATGAATCCTAGATCTCTCCACGTGATGATTTGATCGAGAAATGCTTCAACTGGGTGAGGAAGGTTCCACCAACCAGACCTCCTTCCATCGTTCGGGTATTGGATTTTTGAGATGTCCCAATGATGCTTGCGAAATATGTCGGAGAGAATTTTGTGGACGCTTATGTGTCCAAAATGTAAGTAAGGGGACAAGCCACTTGCTCCGTTTAATTCTGGATGATTTCTATCTTCGTGATAACGCTCGAGTTTGTTTTCAAAAAAGTCTACCCAATTGATGAGTGCCTGCTTTTGTCCGCCCTTGATATGAGACACCGGAGCGACACTGTGATCAATTGATAATACGGATAGGGCCTCTTTTCCGATTCCATCAGTTTGACTTGCTCTCCACAAAAATTCGTAAGGAGTGATTGGAGTATTCGATTGAGAAAATATACGTTCAATCTCTGAAAATGGCATTTTAGCGAGTCCTTGGGCTTGCTTTAGTGGAGCACGCAAAGGAAAATCTTGCATGTGATCTAATATGGTTTTGTGGAGATGACGGCGGAGAGAATACGCAGTCGTGAAATCTCTATCAGCAGAATGCATGCCGATAAACCCGTTCGAATCAATGCAACGAACTTCGCATGAACCAAAAGAAATTGCATGTTCGATGACCTTTCTTGGATAATATGTAGGGTAATCATCTATGACCAGGATTTTGGCATGCTGCATCCATGTTTGAAGGAGGCTTTTTGCTTCCTTTGGCTTTGTTTCGACATAGGGGATGTATGTCACACCAGAATTTTCACATGCAGCTTTATTGTCAACCATGCCCTGAAGGACAAAAGTGTGGAATCGGTCATTTGTCCATTTGTGTTTAAGGGCGAGTGGTTCAACAACCACAAGTGGTATATTTTCAGCATGGGCACAAGAAATTGCATGCTCCAAGGCGTGATTGTATGTCGTTCGACGGGCGGAAATCATCCAATAGACAATACAAGAACCATCGTCATTCATGGTGCCGAAGGTCCGCATTCTATGGTTGCCAATCATAAAACGCCTCCAGTTTGAATATCTTGAATTTGGCTACATGTGTAAACTTTGTACTGTTCTCCGATTTTCGAAAGTGGTGTTTCACCCGGAAGTGTTGAGTGATTTATGTCTAGTCCTTGAACAGCTAACTGATACATTGTTTCCGAAATGAAATCTAATTTCATAACATCAGAAAGCGAACACCAACGTGTTTCTTGTATTTCGTTGGAATCGAAAGAGTGAGCTCTATTTTCCACATGGACGTCATAGGTGAGGAAAATCGCACACCCATCTGCTCGGTGTGTTGTTCTGAGACCTGCGAGACCAAGGATGCACCCGGTGTATCCCGTTTCTTCCATGAGTTCTCTTGTCACAGCAGATTCTGGAGTTTCTCCGGCCTCAACATACCCTTTTGGAAGACCCCATTTTCCTGCGAAGGACCCCTTGGCCTCACAGACAAGAAGGACTTTACCATCGTTGACGACTCTCGCAGCTACACCAAGGTCGCACATCGTCATCGCCAT
>JAYQSB010000001.1:73292-127999 GCA_038146705.1 Candidatus Poseidoniales archaeon | reverse complement strand
GGAGCCATTGTGTATCTTCGGCAAGAAGGCCGTGGTATCGGACTTTATGCTAAAATGCAAGCCTATGCTCTTCAGGATGAAGGATTCGACACTCTCGATGCAAATTTAGAACTTGGACTTCCTGCAGACGCACGAACCTACGAGTTTGCCGCTACAATGCTAGAATCCGTAGGTTTTACGGACATCAATCTCATGACCAATAATCCAGATAAGAAAATGCAGTTGACAGAACAGGGTATTCGAATTCAAAACAGGGTCCCAATAATTGTAGGAAAATGTAAGCAAAACATTACATATTTGACAACAAAGGCACAGCGTATGGGTCACATACTTTAGACCCAGGATGGATACAAATGAACCAACTCATAGGACAAAAAGCTCCAGATTTCGTTTTGTTATCCGACGATGGTACGCCTTTTGACAGTTCAGAATTACACGGAAAGTGGAGAGTATTGTTTTTCTATTCACAACATGGTTCGCCCACATGCAAACGAGGTTGCCTCACATTCAAGGAACAATATGATCTCTTCAAATCGGCTGGCTGTGAAATTGTTGGAATAGGGCCTGGTTCTATGGAAGATTTACTCAAGTTCAAAGAAACACTCGGTGACTTACCATTTCCACTCTTGGCTGACGAAGAGAGAAAAGTTGGACAAGCATTCAATGTCCCTCTCCATGTAGGTAAATTTCCGTCTAAATCCTCCTTCATCATCGGCCCAGACGACACAATTCAACACGTGTACGACTGGTTGTTCCGACCTCGGAAACATGTTGCTAACATTCTTGCTAGCCTTTCCTCAGTCACCGGAGGTGAGTAAATGTGGCAAGAACTTCTCATGGAGGCGGGGCTGAGTGAACGAGAAGTCCGCTCAATTATGATTCTTGGTTCAAACCCCAAAATGAAGGCTTCCGAATTGGCTAAACAACTCAACACAACTCGTCTTGATGCATACAACAGTCTCTCCCGATTACAAGAAATGGGAATTGTGACCGCAACTGCAGATCGTCCAATGTTGTTTTCAAGCCTTACTGTTGATGAAGCCATGGAGCATATTATCGAAGCGAGAAAAAAACAACTAGGTCGCCTTGTCGAAGGCTTCGAAGATCTGGCAAAAAACATCAGCCATGAGACTCCATCGTATGAGAAAAAAAGAAGAGATATAGACGACCCACGATTTGCGGTCCTCAAGGAACGGTCACACATATACAGCAGACTCAAAAAAATGGCAACAGAATCTGAAGAGCGACTCATCTTACTTCTCGGGCAATTTGGAATTCTTCATCTTTGCAGAAATCCAGATGCATTAGAGGCAGTGAACACGGCAGCACTTCGTGGCGTGGTTGTTCAAATCATCACTCACCTTGACGGCAGGACAATTCGATTCTTCAACGAACTGCACGACGATATCGATGTACGGCATTCGGATGAATTGGATTCCCTTGGTTTTGTCATGGATCAAAAAGAAGTAGTTCAATATCTCAACATCGAAGACAATCCGGTTGGAAGAGGGAAAGATGATGCTGCCCTTATCATTGAATCTGGACCGTTTACCGAAGCACACCTTAATCTCATTGACGCGATTTGGGAAGGCGCAGTGACATTTGAAACCGCTGTGGCAAGATTTACTGAAAATCAAATCAACGATCCTCTTCGTTTGACCATTGGTGAAGGTTCGTTTTTGAAGAATGTGTCGGTTGCTTTAGGCTTTGACGGTGAATTGCCTGAAGAAGACACACCATTTGACCCCGAAGCGTTTTTTGCCGCTGGCCATGAAGTCAACGAAGCCAGAAGAAAACTATCAGAAGGCAAATTATCTAATCTCAAAGTTCTCGGTATTGATATTTCTAGAATGCTACGACAAATCGGGAATCGCGTGGGACAAGAAATTGCATTCTCGCTGCGAGGTATCGAAAATGATATTGAATTCCTTGATGAGATGATGGATTGGTGGGAATATGCTGGACTTGGGACACTTGATTACGAAGTAGACCCAGATTTTTATGTCAGAGTTGGATTAAATCACCCACCTATCGACGACGTCGACGCTCTTCCTATGTGGGAGATGGATGATGGCATCATCGAAGGTGCTCTATCGACGAGATTTACAAAAGAATCGAATGTGGTTGTGCAGAGAGTTCAGGGCACCCAAAGCAACGATGATTTGTGGAGATACATCATTCATCGTCAATCAATTGCCCCAAGAGAGTTATCGGATTAGATGCAAAACGGAGATTCATATACCGACGGAGTGTGATTAAGCTATGAAACTCTTCACTTTTATTCGATTTTACCGAGAGGTGACTGGGAAAAAACCAGTCAATATCGAAAAAATTCAATCCATGGGTTTGCTTGCAGTAAAACTAGGGCAAATTTTTGCTCTTCGCCCAGATTTACTCGACCCACAACGATGTATCGAATTACAGCAGTTGTACAGTCGAGCTGCAACAATTCCGGAGGAAGATTCTCAAAAACTTTTGAACAAACATACAAACAAAGATTTTCTCTCTAACTTTCGTTCTATAGAATCTAAACCATTTGCTGCTGCAAGTATCGGTCAAATCCACAACGCAGTACTTAACGATGGCAAAAAAGTTGTTGTGAAGATCATTAAATCGGATTTTGAGAAATCGTTTCGTAAAGATGTCAAGAGGATGAAGAATTGGATTAGGATTGGACTATTTTTTCGACCAAAATTGAGAAAGGTTGGAAACCCACTAGGGCTTCTATCCCACATTGAAGATTATACACTACGGGAACTCGACCTGACCAATGAGATTGCAGGTAAGGAAAAATTAGAAAATATTGCAGTTCAGTACGATGAAACATTTCCAATGCCAAAATTAAAATTTCCAAAGATTTGGAAGGAACTCTCAAACGAGCGAATCCTCGTTGTCGAAAAAATAGAATCACCGACTCTCGAAGACCATCTAGAATCAAAGTCGATGTCTTGGGATAATATGTTGGAATTGTTTAGAATCCACGGTGCCTATATGTTCGGCATCGGCTCATTTCATGGCGACCTTCACCCTGGTAACGCTATGATGGATGAGAATGGAGTGTTCACATTCATCGACACTGGTGCCATTTGTGAAGCACCAGAACATGTTCGGAACGCATTGTTTGGTTTCTTTTATTACCTCGCCAAAGGCGAACTTAAGAACGCATTTGATGCAATGTTGACCATGGCTGGAACCCCTCCCTCCGAAAAAGCATTGAAGCGATACTATGATTCAATGTTTGAACTTTATGATGGATTCGTCGGCACATCTGTATCAGAGGTCTCTCTCACTGAGCAAATGATGAAGACCGTCAAAGCAGCCGTCCTTGCAGGATGTGCTTTTGGTGAAGAAGCATTTCCAATCATTCGCTCGCTCATGTACATGGATGGGATGGTCCTCAAAGGGTATCCGCACGTCGACCTCATCAGTTCTATGGGTCCATACTTAGACGAATTTGCATCCCTTATCGATGTGAGTTTAATCATTCCCGACTCCCTTCACACCAACTTAACCAAAGTGGAACAAAACCTTACTTTAAAACCAAATTCTACCACGTGATACCATGCCCTCCAGTAAGAACCCTTCAGTCGCTATCATCGGTGCAGGTCCCGGCGGGCTTGCCACATCTCTTTTGCTTGCGAAAGCGGGCGTTGACGTCACTGTTTTTGAGCGTTCGAAAAGCGTCGGAGGTCGAAACAAAGTTTTCGAAAGAGATGGTTACAAATTCGATTTAGGCCCAACCTTTTTCCACTTCCCAGAAGTAATTGAAGATATTTTCAAAGCGGTTGGTCTCGATGCCCATGAAGAACTCAAATTACACAAGCTCGACATAAATTATCGACTCATATTTGGGCAAGGCGGATCTCTGGATTGCACGAGTGACCTCGACCAAATGAGGTCAAGAATCGCAGAATTATCAGGCGAAAAAAACGCAAAGGCATTTGAACGATACGTACTCGATAATCGTTCTAAACTTGACAAGTCAAGAGCGTGTCTTCAAGAACCATGGTACGGACCATCTGATTTACTCTCAAAGCGTGCAATGAGAGTTGCAAAAGTCCTGCGCCCTCAGCGTACTGTAGCCAAAGATTTGATGAAATTATTCGATGATGACAGACTTATGCTCGCCATGTCGTTTCAAACAAAATACCTCGGTATGTCACCTTTCAATTGCCCAAGTCTTTTCACAATGCTCGCTTTTTTGGAATATGAATACGGCATATTCCATCCTCTAGGTGGCCTAGGAAGCGTTTCAGAGCGGATGGCCGAAATCGCCGAGGGCTTAGGCGTCAAATTCCGCATGGGTGAAAGTGTTGATGGCGTCATTATGGACGGAAAGAAAATTTTGGGCGTCCGCACCGAAAAGGGTGGATTCTATGCAGACAAGGTTGTGATGAATGCCGACTTTGCTCAAGGTATGACATCACTTTTCCCCGATTCAGTGAGGAAAAAGTGGTCAAACAAAAAAATCGATAACAAGAAATATTCTTGTTCAACATTCATGATGTATTTGGGTGTAAACAAATCATTCGAAGATTTGCCTCATCACCAAATTTATGCCTCAAAAGACTATGTAAACAATTTGGAAGACATCGAAAAGCATCACAGAATCACATGGGACGACCCATCGGTGTATGTTCAAAACGCTTGTGTTACTGACCCTCAACTCGCCCCAGAGGGCTGCTCAACGGTCTATGTCCTTGTCCCAGTATCACACATTCACGAAAATATTGATTGGAACAAGGAAAAAGATGCGTTCCGTGATCGTATCCTTGACCAAATTGAAAGCAAATTAGGGTTTGAGAACATTCGTGATCACATTGCAACTGAATTGATTATTACACCAGAAGATTGGGGAGACCATTGCTACTATCACTCCAGAAGATTGGGGAGACCATTGCTACCGTGGTGCGGTTTTCAACTTAGCACACGGCCTTGACCAAATGCTTTGGCGAAGGCCAAAAAATGAATTTGATGAAATCAAAAATCTGTATCTTGTTGGTGGTGGCACACATCCAGGTAGTGGATTACCTGTCATCTATGAATCTGCTCGCATCTCATCCAAACTTATTCTTGATAGCCTTGGTATTGACCCTGATTGGAACGGTGTCGACACATGGTTTGAAAGTCGAAAGCGAACTTCCAAACCAACGAAAAATCAAAACGTCAAAAATTCTGAAGGAAATCCCGTGCCTTCAAGTAGTTGAGGTGAGAAATTGAATCAAATCGACATCAACAAGGCGTATGCACATTGCGAAATGGTTTGCAGAAATGCATCAACGACGTTTTACTCATCTTTTTCGGCGTTGGAATATCACAAAAGAAGAGCTGTTCATGCAGTGTATGCCCTATGCCGATGGGTCGATGATATCGTTGATGGCGATGAAGAAGTTACAATGGAGGCTGACAAACCTCTCCTTGATGCGACTCATGAAAGAGACAGCATCATTCGGAATATTCACGCTGGAAAAAATCCCGCTCATGATGAAAAGACCCATTTCTCTAGACTCATGGCTCTCGTATCGATTCGAAAACATCTGATTTTAGCAAGTGAGAATAAAATTACTAAGGATGCTCATCCTGTTTTTATCGCTATTCAAGATGTCTTCGAGCGGTATCCTATTCGACTCCAAGACTTTGAAACAATTTTGGAGGGTATGGAAGATGACCTCTTTGATGTTCGATGCAACACATGGGATGAATTGCGTGCTTACTGCTACAAAGTAGCCTCTGCAGTTGGACTAGTTCTTATCGAAATTTATGGTTATGAAGACAGAGCAGCACGTCTTCATGCCATTGACCTCGGCATCCAAATGCAACTGATCAATGTACTACGCGATGTGAGTGAAGACCTCGAACGAGGCAGAGTTTACCTACCTGTCGATGTATTAGCAGAATACAACATCGACATCAAGGATTTACGAAATCCAAAATTAGCAAAGATGCAAAATTGGAAGGCCTTCATACTTGAGTACCTCGATATTGTGCGCCGTCATCAAGAATCAGCCCTACACCTCTTCGAATTCCTTGAGCCGAGGTCAAGAATTCAACCAGAGATTATGTTAGATGCCTATGTTCAGATTTTTGAAGAAATTCTTCGAAGGTCAGGAGATATCTTTTCTTCGAAACTTGGAATTTCACTTCGAAATAAAATTCGATTATGGGCTCGAATACATTATCTAAAGTGGAGATATCTTTTCTTCCAAACTTGGGATTTCACTTCGAAATAAAATTCGGTTATGGGCTCGAATACATTATCTAAAGTTCAAGGCCAGATTCACACAAGCATCATCATGAATCAATTGAAATTTCAATTGATGAAGATACCTTCATCATCTCTGTAACTCCAAGACCGGTCGAGGCAAAGAAGTAAATTTCACCTGCATGAAGGACAAATTCTCTTGGAGATGACGCCCCGTTTTGATTGATATTTTTAAGCTGTAGAGTTTGATTTGTCACGATGTCATATACCCAAAGCTCTTCTCCAGTAATACCGTCTTCGGCTCTGAAGAACAATTTACCCTCATGACCAATTTTGTATCTTGAATCAGAATGTGCAGCACCTTCGGCTATGTCTGCCATCATCCACGTGGTGTCGTTATCAAGATTTGTTACCCAATTTTCCAATCCATGAACACCATCATTTGCTATGAAAAATAAGTGATTTTGGTACACATGAAGCCATGAGACAGAAGAAAGACTTGAATCAATGGATTGAATTTGTTGTGTTTGATTTAATGAGGTGTTGTATCTAAAAACAGCATCTATGACTCCGTTATTGCCTTGAAAAATCAAATCTTCACCATATTGGAAAATCTCTCCCGATATGCCGTCTGAAGAATCTGAGTTTAACTCAAAAACCATAGATGTCGAATTGTTTTGAATATCATACTTCCAAAGTTCTCTCCCCTCAGATAACGTTGCCGCTGTAAAGAAGACTTCATCGCCAATATGTGTAAAACCACTTGGGTTACTTCCTTCCACCGGGGTTATCTCAAGATCGAAGAACCAGACATCCATTGTGGAGGTATTGATAATGTACAATTCATTTCCTTGGTCGCCGCTCTCTTGAGAAAAGAAGAGCAACTCCCCAACTGCTGTAAGGTGGTTTGGATAACTATGACCCGTACCAGAATAATCTGCGGGTTTGTTTGCTGTGCCAGTTGATGTATCAAATCGCCATAGTTCAGATCGAGAATCATTCCCATCCGATGCAAAGAAGATGTTATCACCAATGACAACAATCGATGATGGCGAAGAGCCACTTGTACCTGGATTTAAGTCTATGACCTGCCAATACGATTCGTTATCTGTATCATACCCCCACAACTCCTTTCCTGAATTGCCATCGGTCGCTGAAAAGTAGAGTGTTGAACCATGAGAACTGAAAGATTGTGCAAACGACGGCCCGCTCGGGTTCACCTCGATAGGAATCTCAACATCATATGTCGAACAATACACGGTTGTTGAATCAATTTCATCGTCCTCCAAGACACCATTCATTGCCGTAGCATTCAAATCGCCATCGTCATAACCTTGCTCAATTTTTTGTCCACCTGCATTGCATTCTTCGAAGGGTACTGGGCTCACTTTCGTGAGATATAATGGCGAATTTGAATTTCCACCCTCATCGTCATCACAGATATATGTCGTTGATTGTATTTCATCGCCATCGAGGATTTGATTGGAATTTTCATCAAATCCATACTCAACTTTTGAACCACCAAATTCGCAATTTACGCCAGATGGTTCATCTGATACTTGAGCCAAAAAATCTGAGGGCTGTGCTCCATCCGTTCCATTTACACCATCTGCTCCATCAGTACCATTTGCTCCATCACTTCCATCAAGGCCGTTTGAACCATCGGATCCATCGGCTCCATCTTCTCCATTGCAAAGAATTGAACTCGAGTCAACCTCATTGGATTGAAGTATTCCATCGCTATTTTCATCGACACCGACCAAGATTCGAATTCCTCCGTTTGCACATTCTGGACCCGATTCAATGTCCTCTGTATCAACAATAGATGGTTGAAGTTCTTGAGAGGACGTATTATTGCCTACACTGCTATCGGTCGATGGTAGAAGAGGGGTGCTGGACCAACCATCATCAGTACATGTAAAAATTGTCGCAGTTTCGAGAACGAGAATTGCACCCTCATCTTCGTCATCATCACAATCAGGCAACATATCCACAGTAGGAACGAATTCCAAGTCAACGGGGTCAGCATCATCTCTAGAATCTCGTTCTGAAGAACGATCATCCATTCCATTCGCAAGAACTACTGCAAGAAAAGAAAAAATGAACATCGCTGCTAATAGAAGTGCGATTGACTTTTTTGACATGGCTACAATTTTTGTTGAAGGCGTTGCATCTTCTTCATCTGTTTGATGAACATCATCTTGTGAAGGCAAAGGTATCTGTGGTTGAGATTGATGCGATGGAGCATTCTCTTCTGAGTCGTTCGCATCGTCTTGATTCCCTTCGACAGTATCTGATTGCTCTTGATTCAACAGTTCCTCTTGAACGTCACCTCCTTCATCGGCTGAAGGGTGGTCAGCATCATCAAGTTCTTCGACAAATTCTTCCGAATCATCATGGTCGTTGTCCATGAAGGAGGCAATAGAAACTATATTTTAACGATATCACATTTAGAAACCCGAGATTGCGTGTTAAATCTTGGAATTCTTTTGCACGACTTCGTTGAAAATTTCTACGAATTTCGCTGCATTGTGTTCATAGGTAAATTTGTTGAGAACTCTTTCCCTACCACGTTCTGCTTGAAGCAATCGCTCTTTAGAACTCAACGTCTCAATCACAACTCTGGCAAGGTCACGCGGGTTCCCGCGTTCAAATAATCCACCAACTTCATCATCAATCATTTCAGTAAGTGGTGGCTGGTTGACGGTGATAACCGGTGTACCACTAGCTAAAGATTCGAGAGGAATGAGTCCTTGACCTTCATAATATGAAGGATAAATCACCAAATCTGCAGACCGAAAATGTTGGGCTAGTTGGTCAAAAGATAATGAGCTTTGAATAATGACAGAATCTTGAATCCCAAGCTTCCTTGCAGTTTTTTCCAAGGATTTCTTCATATGACCTCTCCCCACAATCACGAGTTTTGTTCCGTTATTGGCCGATAGAATCTCCGGCATGGCTCGAAGGAGCGTCATGTATCCTTTTCGAGCAACAAGGCGACCTACAGCCAACAGCATTGGTGTTTCTGTGGTTGGTTGATGGTCGAGTGCGGCCTCATCGCCACAGCCATACTCTAAGCGGAGTTTCTCATGACGAGTTTGTTCCTCCTCATCATCTGTATTTGACGGTCTGAAGACCATGTGATCACACCCCCATAGGACCACCTTGCATTCGAAATTTGTATTGGGTTTGTACCAATCTTCAAATTCTCTTTTTGTCGATTCTGAATTCGCTACACATAGGGCTGATTCCAAAACGCCTGCCCGTTCATATCTTGCATACCATTTCGATGTCAACCAAATCGCAGTGTCATTAGGATTTCGCCAAATTGCGGATTCTTTTGCCTTTGCAGCACGACGAATTCCTTCTCGTTCACCAAGCCAGGAGCCATGGAGGCTTGATACAATAGGTGCAACGTGTTCTTGCAGTGTTCGAAATTCTCGCCTTGTCCAAGAAACAAGAGGCAAATGGGCATGAATCACATCAATCGGAATTTTCTGATGGAGACGAATGAGCGCTTTTTTTGCATTCTTTCCGTACGACCGAGTAAAAGCCATGGGAAGTGGCGTCCAAGGAACCTGAATGACCCGAACGCCCTCTTGTGAAGGGAATGGTCCCGAATGCTTTCGAGTGATGATTGATACTTCGTGACCAAGTTGTACAAAATGATGAGAGAGATGGAACACAACAGAGCCTATTCCACCCCACCGAGGAGGGTATTCGCCTGCGACAATCGCAATATGCACGGTCACGGGGATGGTGTTCAAGCCTTCAAACCAATGGATTCATGGCTTTCACAACATGGTTTTCTTGCATTGGTTCAATATAATACAAGCCTTGCAGGAAACCATGGCGGCTGTCCTCCCGGTATCTGTTACCGTCCTTCTTCCCACACGAAATGAGGAAGAGGCCATAGCGATGACCATCGATTCTATTCCAAGAGGTTGGTGCAAAAATCTTGAAATTATGATTGTCGATGGAAATTCATCAGATGCAACGAGAAAAATTGCATTGGACAAAGGAATTCGTGTACACCTTGAAGATCGTCGTGGATACGGTAGAGCATACAGAACTGGTTTTGACGTCGCATCAAATGACATCATTGTCACACTTGATGCAGATTGCACCTATCCAGCAGAATTGATTCCAAAACTCGTTGAGCGATTGCTTCAAGATGATCTCGATTTCATATCATGCGATAGACTCACACTTGCTGAAGAGGGTTCCATGTCCGGCATTCACGGCTTTGGAAATTGGGTGCTTTCATTCACCGCACGAGTCCTCTTTGGCTATGGTTTCAAAGACTCACAATCGGGTATGTGGGTTTTCCGAAAATCAATTTTTGATGATGAAAAAATGAGGCCGACCAACGACGGTATGCCACTTTCTGAAGAAATTAAAATCTTAGCAAGAAAGCATCTTGGAAAGAAAAAAGCAGTCGAAATCTCGGTGCCTTATCGACCACGTGTGGGTGAGGCTGAGATTCATACATGGGGCGATGGCTGGAAAAACTTGAGATTTTTATTCCTCAAGCGACTGGGAATTCACAGAACATTAACCCCGTGGGGTGGAAGAGATTCCAATCCGGACTCATTGAACAACGATTTGCCTGAGCAATGATGCTCATAAATCGTCTAGGTCAACCATTGCGGGCATAATGACCTCTTCGTCGGTCTCATGTTGTGATGAATCTAATTCTGGAACATCTTTTTGCTCTTGCGGATTTCGGAATGCTTCCCAAGAAATCATCGAATCAATATCGGCTAACTTCGCCCTTCGACGAACGATGAACATGACGATAAGGAATGTGAGAACTAAACCGGTTCCAATACCGATAAGCAACGAGCCGAACGACGAACTATCGCCGTCCTCAACTGTCAGTGTTCGGGTTATGATGTCAACATAGGCATTTTCACCTTCGCCATCTGTAGCAATAATTTTCAGAAACGGTAAGCCTTCTTCTTGTGGAATCCACTCAATCGATCCTTCCCATCGATTGTCCGCACCTGTTGGTTCCATGGCGACCTCCCAGTTCTGAATACCAAATGTGATGTTTATTCTTACATCTTCAGTCGTCCCGTCATCATCGATTAAGACGACTGATACTTTCAATACTGATTTTTCACCTGTGGTAAATTTCAACGTACTCAACTCGACTGAATCTTGAACAAATCTTGGGACGCTCGACTGCAAAGTAATATTCGTGTGTGCTTCATCGTTTTGTCCCCGACTATCTTCAACAAAGAGCGAAATGTGGTATTCTCCAGGGGCGTATCCTGAGATCGTATCAATTGATTTGGTTGAAATGACTTGATATTGTCCGCTTGTAGCATTCCATAGTCGCCATTCCCTCGAAACAATATCATTGTCAGCATCCGTTGATGACTCTTCGAGCAAAATATCGCCTCCGGGGGAGATTGACAATCGGTTTTCAGGTGATTCGATTATTGCGGTTGGATTCGATTCAAATACAGTAATCTCAAACGTTTCAGAACGCTCCATTCCAGTCGAATCGGTAGCCAAGATCGTCAATGAGTGTGTTCCATGGCCAAGTTGAATCGTATGAATTGATTCGGTTGATCGCTCGATGAGAATTGGTTCTTCAACAAGATTTGAGCGTAGAGAAAATGTGTATTCGTCATCATCATAGTCCCTACTCTCGCGCAAATCGAGCAAAATGTCGTCCGAAGAAAGAAACTCATCGCCATGTACCGGTGATGTCATTCGAATGACCGGAGCAGATGGAAGAATGCTAATTTCTGCTGTCGTCACGACGGGTTCGTGTATGCCATCATCTACACTCAATGTAATGACGTGGTTGCCAGCACTCAGTCGTTGCTCAAAATACAACCAATCTTCGCCCTCGGGCGTCAATCGACCATCGAGATTTGAGGTCCAAGTTACAATCAAAAATTCTGAACCCATCGATGGCTCAAACGGTGCACAGTGGAACTCACCTTCAGCAGGAAATGTATCGCAGGCAGCATCAAAGTCACCCGAACCATTCGATGAAAACCAAATCAGTTCTGAAGAATCATATGTTGTCATTTCAAACGGTTCAATCAATGCTTTAGGCGGTGAATTGTCTACTGAAACGAGGAGTGTCGTGGTTCTTGATGAATTTGAATGCTCAGGGCGGTCATCATTCACTTGCATGGTGATGACATGCACACCTCTTGATAAGTAACCAGACCAATTTGTCGAACCATTGTTGAGAACACCCAAGGTTCCGTCGAGATTTGAAGAAAAGGTGACTTCAAGGTTATCGCCTTCTGGGTCGATTGTTTGTGAACCATTGAGCGTCACCAATGCTTCGCTGTAATTCGAATTTCGTTCGACTGAAAATATTGGCTCAGGAATCTCATTGAACAATCGAACATTTGTTGTAAATTCTGCGGTATTGCCAGCGATATCCCAGACTGTAACATGAAGCTGGAATACTGATGGCGGGTCATCATCGATGTGGTCAAAATTCCACCCGAGTTCTTCCGGACACACCCATGTATTGCTCCAACCAGGCCCTTGCCGGTTGTATCCAGTGAAACTGATCATACAAGCGATAGGGTCATCTTCTGGGTCATATGTGCCCGAAGTATTGATGGTGAGTGTGCCGGTTTGTGGCATGACAAGTTCATTCCATGCATCGAGTGGTGGGTTAAATTCGTAAATCAAAATCGGCGGAGTGTTCACAAGTTCAACGACTCGTGATGCATTTACACACTGCCCAGTATCATCACACACTTCAAGTGTGATCACATGAATCCCATCTGTTAAGGAGCAATTGAAGGAATCATTCCCGTTGGCAATGAAAGGTGAGCCGTTTTCTGGCCCATCGGGGTATGACCATGTTCCTGTACAACTTGCGAGGATATCGCCGTCGATTGAACTTGTCCACGAGTATGTTAAATCATCATCATCAATATCAAAGGTACCGCTTGCGTTGAACAAAACATCAGCGTTCGAAGGATAGACACTATCTTCCAATGGTGAAGCCCAACGGAGATACGGTGGTTGATTTTCGATAGGTAAAACGCAATACATCGTCATTGATTGTTGAAAAATTTGAGTTGTTGAATTCGTCACACCATCAAAGCCGCAGTCAACCGTCACGCTTGTGAAACCAGAATTTCCAAGTGTTGTCCATCTTGAAGATACATAATTATTCATCGAAACTGTGCCAAGTTCGTCTGTCCAAATCGTTGCGTTGGTGTTGAATTGATCAAATTCTATACTTGAATATGCAAAAGGAATCCCGTTTGAGTTGTTGTTTTGAACATAAATGAGGATGTCATGAGCCACATCAATATACGAGTTTTCGAGATACGTTGCAGTGGAGTAAGCAATATCGACCGATTGGTGCAACCGAACTTGACTACGAAGAAGTGAAAGGAGTGTGCTCTGTGAATAATCTGTTGCAAATGACCAATTGACAGATGAATCGACAAAGGAAAGACCTCCAGTACACGACGACGACCAAGAATTGTAGATTCCCGATAAATTTGAGTGGTTTTCAAAAATTGCACAATCAAATCCTGAGAAGTTAGCATTTGAAATTGAAGAGGCTAGATTTCCATTGTTCGTCCCATCCCAAAACATGCCTGAATGATTTCCTCCAAATTCAAGACCATCAATCATAGCTGCGGCGTTTGCTACATACAATGCAGGTTGGTTCGAAACAAGATTTCGCTCTTGATGAATCTCTACATTTGTAAGATGAAAATGCCCTTTCTGTACATTCAAGGTAAGTCCTGAGTTATCAAAATACATAGCGGGGTCATTTGGATTCACACTTTCCACAAAAATTTGTTCTAGCCACAAATCTACTGAGTCTTCAGCGTAAATAGCATGCATTGAATTATTTCTAATCACACAATTCTGGCACCGTACATCGCCAGATGAACTCTCCAAATCATTGGATTTTTTGTATGCCAACCCTGAACTTTCGAGAGATGTGGTTCCAAGGAATCCGTTTGCATCGCTTGTGAGATTGTAGAATTCTACTGAGCGGGCGTCATCAATCTTTGCTCCTGAAAATCCATTATTTTCAAGGACAATATCTTGAACAATCACAGAAGAACGTGTAAGGTCAATACCGTATCCAGTATTGTTATGTACGTACCAATTTGTTCCTTGCATTGCACCTCCAAACGATGTATGAATCCCAGACCCGACTGACCCTGATATTTCAAGGCCTTCGAAGTGAGGTGCAAAAAACGTAGAACTCACTGCTAAGCCTGCTTCATGAGCACCTGCACCTAATTCACCTGAGTCGAGGATGGATAAATTTCTGAACGTTGTCGATGAATCGACAAAATACAGTCGGACGCCAACAGCGTCTGAATCCTCAACATGTGTATTCTCAAACCAAGCACCCGTTGCATTGACTTCTAGGGCTGCAAAAGCGATTCCTGGTGTCTTGGCACCACTGGAACCTGTTCCTAAAATTGTAAGATTGGTGAAGTCAGCTGTCTCATAATTTGTGTAATTTGAATGGTCATTTTTATCCACATACACTCCTCTGTACATCGAATTACTCACTACAGCATCTTTTACGACTGCCCGAGTATAACCACCGTCGGTGATGTGACGAATGATTATTCCAGTGTCTGAGCGGTCAATTTGAAGATCAGTTAGCAACGGTTGACTATCTTCGACCCAAATTCCAGCTGATGAAACCCAACTTGAGCCAGACGCATTGTCGATGGTGATGTTTCGAAACAATCCTCCAGAAGAACCCCAAATATTCACAGCACGCGTTTGAACCGTAGAAATTGTCGCATGGTCAATGATTGGGGCTGAGCCTGAACCAACAGATATGCCGAGACCAAATCGCCAATCATTCTGTAGGGGGACGTTTTGTCCTGCTTCATCAATCACAACATTACGAATTTGCGGTGATGCGAAATTAAACATATCAATTCCAACACGTTGTGGGTTGTTGATTGTGAGATTTGAGATAATTGGGTTGCTACCATAAATTGTGATCCCATACACCGAATTTGAAATTGTCAAATTTTGTAAGTTCGAACCTCGTCCATTGGATGTTGAATTGAATTGAATGCCTTCATGACCACTCGTGGCAGTAGAAGAAGCCTGGAACACAACAGGGCAAGACGTTGTTCCTTCAATGGTGAGGCGGCCCTCAACATAAATTCGGACACCTCCATCGAGGGCCACAGTGGTACATGATTGAATAATCAATTCATCTGCAATACCAATGTAATAATTTGATGTCAATGCTTGAGTTCCACTCCATGTTGTTTGTGCTCGACCAGATACTTCTGGCTGGGTCGTCATTCCAAATTCATTTGATTCATTGGTTAATGGAATTGTGGAAATGAAGAGCAAACAAACCAAAAATAGAGATGCTTGGGTTTTGAAGTCCAAGCGAGTCATATCTCGCCTAACGGCACATACCTATTGAATACACCGCAATGATGTTCAAGATATCATTTTCAGTCTACCACGTTGATTCATTGATTTCAATAAGGGAAAATCAATAAGACCTAAGATGAGTTGCGAAATATATGCCTGAGGCGTTTATCCTCTTCAAGACAGAGCCTAGTCATGAGCGTGAGGTCTATCTCACCCTGCTTGATGATGAGTTTGTGGTTGAGGTACACGCCCTCTATGGAGAATTTGATCTGTTATCACATGTCTCTGCTGAGGACTCAAAAACTCTCACTGATTTATTGTTGACGAAGTTTCGACAAATCCCTGGCGTAAAAGAAACTCGAACCCTGATAGCGGTGTAGGTGGTAGAATGGCGATTGGATTTGTATTGATTACGACCGAACCTGGAAAAGAACAGGATGTGTACGCTGCACTCGACTCAATCGAACTGGTAACAAACCATTGGATGCTTTTCGGTGAATATGATATCATCGCAAGAATTCAAGCTGATGACGAATCTATGCTCACGACGACAATCGTTGAAAAAATACGACCCATCGATGGAATTCAAGACACAAAAACATTGATTGGTGCTGAACTTTAAGTTCACAACAATCGGTGAAGAAGCGTTTGAATCTTTTTGACATTATTGACACACCCGCCAATACGAAAATGAATAGAAGATTCCCTCAAACTAACCAATCTCGTCGTTGAATTGACTTTCGATTGAAGATACCACCATCGTCCGAGAACTCGATGTGAAAACAACGATTGTTGCCGGTCCACTTCTTGTTTACATCGCTCAAGAAGAGCATCTAATTCGTCAAATTCAAACAAGAATGCGTATTCAGTCATCGACATAAGAAATCCCAACCTGTGTTGGGGATGTGTCAACTGGTCTACAAATTCAACACAATCCTTCAACAGCTTATGTCCATCGGTCTTGTCAGCCTTTGCGAGTTGGCTTCTAAATGACATTGTCTTGACAAGAATATTATGTTCATGTGAAAGAGAAATTAATTGATTTCGAATGTTTTCTGCCTTAGAATAATCTTTTCTATAGATTTCAAGGGTGTGTTTTATCATCGAGATGCTGACCAATGTAGCAGCCCGTTTCTGTGATTCTTCGGGTAGTTCAACTCCATCAAGTAGCCTCTCAATATGTTGAAAATTCGGCTCTTCATTCGTATCGAATAGTCTGTCTTCAAGAGTTTGAATGATACCCGATAACAACATTCTATTCTTGACATGGATGGACGGCTCATTTGCAATTCGTTTCTGTAAGATTTTTTCTGCCTCAATTTGTTTTCCTCTCTGAAGAAGTAATTGATACTCAACATCATCTTTCAATTCACCTGTGATGTGTTGCAAATTTGATTCGACTTCATCAAGTTCGCTACGTTGAAGAGCAGTAAGTGCCGCATAATAATTCAGTTCCTCATGATCTTCATATTTGCTCAATGATGATGCCAATAATGACGCGAGTTGACCGCTTCGATGGACGATAAGGGTGTCGAAAAATTCCTCCAATATACTTCCAATTTCATTTGGCTTTGAGCAACTCAACAAGTGGTACAATCGAAACATTTTGATGTCCTCATTCGAATTGATTGTGTTCCAATGCTCAAGATATTCTTCATGTATCTCTTTGAGTTGTTCTTCATTCAACATTGCTTTACGTACATTACGAATGAAATGATGCAATTCAAATGTCATTTCATTTTTTGACCATTTGAGTAATGCTGCTTCGTCCAAATTTGCGACCAGATCAGGATATGGCGAATGCTTCACCTCAATAGGTTTGGGAAGAAGGCTTAGCATTGCAATAAGGTGCGATTCTGGAGTTGAAAATCCACTAAGGATAGAATTTTCGACATATGACTGAACATCACCCTGTTGTTCTGGTAATTCAAATCGTTGATCGTACAAGAGTATTGCAAATGGGTGGCCTCCAAGTGCCGTTGCAATTTGTGTTCTTTCCTCCACCGAAATTTCATTGTCAAGCAATTTGATTGCATCAGGAATTTCCAAGGATTCAAGGATGAAAGTTTCAACTTCCTTTGGAGTTTTCATTGGTTGCTTTCCAATTAAGATGACGATGTTACCATGTTTTGATGCACATGCGTCGATAAGAGAAAATACACCGGTTAAATGACGATTTGATAGGCAATGAAAATCATCAAACACATACACATTCTTTCCTTCGGTGGAGAGTATATATTCACGAATTCCATCAGACGTACTTGGTAGATGTTCTGTATCGGAATGAAGGATTGACAAGAGAGATTGTGCATCATGTTCTTCGAGAACATTCACCTTTCGAATATTGAAATTCCTTGATTCAAGGTTCTCTGAAACTATATTCGCTACAGTTGATTTACCAATCCCTGACAATCCACCGATTGCAAGGATGGAATGCTCAGTTAGATGATTCAAGCATGTTGTGATGAAGTCATCACGCCCATACACTTGCGTATGCGTCAGTGGTTTATTTTCCTCATCAGGAACCGTGTGAGATAAGACATTGAGTGATTCAAATGTAGAGCGACCTTCGTTAGTGATATGGAAAACTTGCCTTTTTCTTGTCCCACCTCCAATCACATGGGCCAATCTTTTCTTTACATACCCCTCTTCTTCAAGTTGTTTTAATGGCTTGTGAAGGCCTGAGCGTACCATATTCATTGAATCAGCGAGGCCTGGTAAGGAGATACTTCGTGGTACATCCCAAGCATTCTCGAGATATTCACCAAATTCATTAAGCAAACGAAGCAATCGAATTTTTGTTTGGTTCATCGCTTCAACTCCAATTCTGAACCCTTTGATTGACTGGCTTCATCTTGCGTAGGACACATGTTTTTCTAACATGTTGGTAACGATGCATCGTGCCAGTTCTCCTTGAGGACCTCCATTTCCCGAGTTCTCCTGGTGTGTATTTATTCAAATCCAATGAGGACAGAGTTCTGTACATCGGAAAAGCAACGAGGTTAAACGAAAGAATTCGTTCTTACTTTTCTCAGCAGCCAGATCGTGCGATGATTCCAGAATTAGTTGAACGTTCGACTCAAGTCGATTTTATTGTCACCGCATCCGCTCAAGATGCCCTTATCCTTGAACGAAATCTAATACGAGAACATAAACCTCGTTTTAATTCAATGCTGAAAGATGACAAATCATTTCCCTACATCGCACTGACAAGAGAAGAATTTCCTCGTATCATGTACACTCGACACCCACCTAAAAATGCCGAACGTTGGGGGCCATTTCCAAATGCCGGTGCTGCAAAACAGGTGATGCAATTACTTCGACGACAATTTGGTATCCGTGATTGTAAGGAACTGTTACCACAGGGCTGTCTAGCCATGCACATTGGGCTCTGTTTAGGCCCATGTATTCAAGAAACGACATACGACGAAAATGTGAGAACTGTTCGTAAAATCCTGAATGGTGATGCAACAGAATTTCTCGAGGAACTCATTGATGAGATGGATGATGCTGCAGAACAACAAGCCTATGAAAAAGCAGCAAATATTCGTGACAAAATAAAAGCGATTCGAACGATTACAAATCAACAATACATTGCAAGCACGTTGTATAATCAATGCGACGCATTAGGCATTCATGTTGAAGGTGACCTTGCAGCTATTGTCGTCCTCCATGCTGATGAAGGCATTGTCAAAGGTAAAGATGTATGGCCAATGGTGTACAGAGGTGATATTGGTGAATGTGTTTCATTGTTTGTGTCCGAGTATTACGCGCATCACAAGCCGCCATCAATCCTTCTTACCCCCACGCCTCTAGGAGAGCCAACAACGATGTGGCTGCAGGACAGAAGGGAGGCCTCAATAGAAATTCGAGTCCCCAAACGTGGAGATTTCAAAACACTGATTCAACTCGCGAATCAAAATGCTGAGATGAGCCTTCAAAGAATCAAATCAAAATCAAATGGCTCGATTGAACAACGAGCTGCTGATGATGGTGCAGCATTACTCAACATGGAACAACTTGATCATATTGTTTGCTTTGATATGGCTCAGTTTCTTGGTGAACAAAGGGTTGGGGCGAGCGTTGTCTTGAGAAACGGACGTCCTTCAAAACGGGAATACAAGAAATATATTGTAAAAACAGACGTACCTGATGATGTTCACATGATGCAAGAAGTCGTTCAGCGATGGGCAAAACGGCAAGAAGAATGGCCGGATTTGCTGCTTATCGATGGCGGCGAAACCCACTTACAATTTGTTCGTCGTGCACTGGAAGAAATTGGCGTCCACAACCGATTTGAGTTGGCCTCCCTAGCAAAACGAGAGGAAACACTTCATCGATTAGCAAAAGATGACATTATTCTCGACAAGAGAGGGAGGGTTCTCGTTCATGCAAGGGATGAAGCTCATCGATTTGTCAATACATTTCATCGCAATCGACGGAAAAAGCAGAAATTGAGCGACCCACTTGAACAAGTCGAAGGATTAGGTGCAAAAAAGATGCAGACCCTCCTTCGAAATTTTGGCGGGAGGAAAGGCATCGAGGAAGCAAGTATTGACGATTTGAAGACCGTGCCTGGAATCGGGCCATCCCTTGCGAAGAGGATTTTTGAGCAATTACACTCTTAGTTTCCATCTTTGAAATCATCAAGGGTCTCGGCTTCAAATCCTTCGTTCATAGAAGGGCTGACATATGCTGAGAAATATGAGTCATCCAACGATGTCTTTTGAACTGCCTCATATTGTTGATTCAATCGTTCTTTCTTTGAACGCTTCTTTCGCCTTCGACGTCGAATGAGGAGGAACAGCAAAAGCAAGACAATTGTTGGGTAATACCAAAATTGGATGAGGAAATACAACCATGAAATATGAATTTTATACGAAATATCATCTTCAAATTCGTGTGGAGGAATAGTGTAGGTAATCGTTTGTCGACCGCCATCATCATCGATCTGCAACAATGAGTTTCCATTTTCATCAACTGCAGTAGAAGAGACGTCAATCAACTGCAATCCACGAGGTAATGTCATTGTCACTGGACCGCTAAAACTTAAGTCAAATTCTTCGCTTACAACAGGGTCAATTTGACCCGTTTCATACTTCATTGGCTCCCCATCGGTCGATGGCAGTGTTAATCCTTGAAGACTAACAAAAGAATTGAACAAGAGTGACTGGAAGACGTTGAGCATAGCATGCATCGATTGGTACAACGGTGCAGTTGCTGCGTCGGTTAATATTGAAATTGAAAGACCTGCGGGGTCTCCAGCCTGAAGTTTCTGTAAATCCCCATCCATATCAAATTTGAATTCTACTTCAGGAATATTGATGCTAAAACCAAGAGGCGTTTCATCGGAAACTTCACCAACAGGCGGGTCAATACCTGAAATTTCCAGTTCTATTTGGAACGCAGATAAGTCAATAACTTTCAATGGCGAGTCAGGGTTTTCCTCAAGTTCTTTCTCGACATAATAGGTGGCGTATTGGTGAATATAATCTGTAATTCGTTCGCTCAATTGTTCAAAGAAATCTTTCATTCCTTCTCGTGTAGCAACGAAAGTAAGTGGTTGACTACACACCTCAATAGGCGTCGAATCACTATCGCACAAGTAAATATCGCTGTACTGAATTGGGGTGTTCATTCGACTTGAGATATCGATGAGAAGCCGAAGCAAATCCGAGGGCATAGCAGGAAATGTCACCTGTGTTGCACCCTCACGTTCAATGCGGTCAAGTGGAATGCCTATTCGATAAATATCGAGTTCTGCGCTAAAAGCAAATTGGAAACTAACGGCTTGCGACCATTCGTGAATTCCTAGGCCGGACCAATCAAATTCCACATCAGAGATCACACATGATTTTTGGTCAGCCAAACAAAGCACGCTTTCATCTTCGCCGAGGATTTCGTGTTGCCAATCGTATGGATTTGTGCCTCTGAATGAGAGTGATGTATCTTGCATACCATCAACTGTTTTCTCTATGACGATTTTCGAATCTCCGTCTTTGGTTTCAATCCATGATGGTAGAATGATTTCAACTGCTAGAGATGTATTCGGCAAAATATCTGGTACGATAGCGTCCAAATACGACGACTGAAGAACTGTTTCAACAGATATGTTGGAATTGAAAAGTCGCTCTAATGTATTTTCATCAACTGAAGTGAGCAAATCTTGAATGGTTTCATTATCAATGTTCTTTTTCATAATGTCAACGAGCCTCATAGAGAACGGCTCACTCGATGCTTGCAAATACACCGGATATGTTCCATCCATGGCCATTGAACCCTCGAGACAATAATTGATGTCCACGCCCACTGATATTGGTTCTTTACAATCGCTTGAATGTGTGTAATTTAGCCCACCAGCAGCAGGGAAAAGACTTGTCTGACCGGTTGACGACACCCACTGTGCTGGATTCATTTCGATTGTGGTAAGGTCAGAAACTGTCGAGGCGATTCCGTCTGTGATGTTATCTATTGGAAATTGTTGTGTTAGCGTCGGTAGGTCAATGATTCCATTATGATACGCAAGTCGGATACCATCGGAAGTGATGAGAGGTATTGAGGCAGCGTCAGTGAGTTCGAAAATCGAAATACCCCAATCACTTAACGTCGTTTCCTCGAGATAGTAAATTCCCGCAATAAAATCGAGGGTCACAGCAGATTCATCTTCCAAATTTAGAATCACTCGCAAATCCAATGATTTTGCTCCCTCAGGTACTGCTACGGTAGGGGTTTGAGAATCTGGTTGATGGGCAACTCTGAATGTGATGTCTTGAGTCACTTCAGTATCACTCATCGTTGCATCTCGGTGATCGAGCGACCATTGTCCCTTGGATGCTGCAGTACCCGGAAGCAAAATTGACCCGGCAGAGTCAGTTTCTATGATTCGTGCATACGAGGGTGGAGCGATGGTATAAATGGCATTCATACCAGGTTCAGCTCGAATTGCAAAGGGCGTTTCAACCTCCGCTCCCATCACCAATAATCCTTGATAGGCTCGTTCCATGTCCAAATCTTCATTATCAAAGAGGTTGAACGTCGAGGAATCAAGTTGAATGGTTGCTTGTGCCGTGAGGCAAATAGGGGGTTCAAACACATTGCCTTCTGAGGCACCTTCACCCAAAGAATCCGTGTTTGAATCTGTTGAGCATTGAATTGTATCTGTTCCAAATTGAGCTTCATCTTCAAACGATGTTGACAGATCAAGAACTTCACCAAACCCGTTTGAAAGCGATGTTTCGATGGTTGAGTAGGCAGCCGAACTAATGATTTGACCAACGGATGGTGTTGATGAACCATCGGGTTGGAAATCAAAGACCTCACGTATCAAATCAACTGGAATTCCATCGTATGAATCTAGGTCTGTTTGAGCCTCTAATTCGTCTCCGAAATCGGTACCAGCACCAAACCCTAGTGCTTCTCTATTGTATTCATGGATTGCCCAAGTAATTTGCAAACTAAATTGATTGGTGGATTGTAATTCAAATCGGTAATCGGCCTTGATCCATTCTTGGTGGAAAGGTGTTTCGTCATCGGCGTGGTCATATTCGTCACATTGTCCATTTGTACTCGTCACCAAAGCAACACCTGCACAAAGGTCAGAAAACGCCGCAGATGCAAATGGGACAAACATTGGAACAATCAAAATCAATCCAAAGAGAAAATGAACCGAGGTCTTTGAAATTTGATTACCTCTCTTCTTCGGGGCCATGGTCGTGGGAGTGCAATGAACTTCAAATGTATTCCCATTCTCGGAGAAATGTGCTGGAACGCATCGAAACCAATGGTGTTCGCATCAATCGAGTTTTTGCAAATGCGTGCCTGCAAAAAATACAAGATTCCGGCTACTTGGAAACAACACTCATACCTGGCCAAGATAATGAGGACATCATATTGCCACTATCAACGTCGTTTAACGAGCATAGCGATGAGTTTCGTGAGATACGAAATGAGTTTCCAGGACTTGAAGTGACACCATGGGATTTTGCTAAGAAAGTTGAACAATATTCTCCTCATGATGAATTGGTTGCAATTGTTCGTGCATTGTGCTCAACGACGAGTGTACCATTTAGCGAACTCGAACCTTTTCTTCCAAGGAAATGGGAGCGGTTAGGGAAACTCATCTTGTTTCCAAAAGACGCATTTCAAGGACAGAAGTGGATTGAATTCATTGAGGAACAAGACGGACGTTTTTGGCCTAAGGTCGCCGAAATTTTTGATGTGCAATCAATTGCTCGGCAACAACCAATTGCCGATACGATTACACGTGACGCACAAATTGAATTACTTCTTGGTGAATCATGGGTTGAATTCAAACAGCACAGCGTCAAGTTTGGGTTTGATGCTGGGAAAGTTATGTTCTCAAGTGGCAACATCACCGAACGAAAGAGAATGGCTGATTTGGATGTAAAGAATGAGGTTATTCTGGATGCATTTGCTGGGATTGGATACTACACACTTCCAATTGCAAAACATGGACAGCCAGAGAAAATACACGCTTTTGAGATCAATCCATATTCTATAGAAGGATTGTCATGGGGTATATATGCTAATGATTTGGGACATATAATTGAGATACATGAAGGCGATAATCGGCATCACTTACCAAGGTTTGAACATACTGCAGATAGGTGCATCCTCGGACTTCTACCATCCTCAGAATCGGTGTGGAACCTATGCTTTGATTGTCTAAAGCCTTCCGGGGGTGCCCTCCATATTCACATGAATGTTGAAGAAGAAAAGATTGTATCCTGGGCAGAAGAAACAAGACAGTACTTTGAACAATTGGCTCATGAGAAGAATAAGAATTCAAATGTACAGATTATGCACATCGAGAAAGTCAAATGGTATGCGCCACGAATTCGACATGTGGTTCTCGACCTTCAGATCGATTCGCCAGTGTAGGACCAGCCTGTACTCGCATCAAAAGTTGCTGTTGATGTCAAGTCCCACAATTCACTGATCGCTGTCAGATTTGTACGCTTCCCGATTTGTACATTATACACAAGACCTTGGTCATTGATGAAAATTGCATGTGGAATAGATTGAACTTCGAGTGTTTGTGCTAGCGAAGGCAAGAGAATAAAAGGCCGCTCTATACTTCGGTTAAGGTTTGATTCTGTGCGTTCATGCCATTCTGACATATTCGAATATTCTTCTCGGCCCTCCCTCGAAAAGACCACCATCTTTCCAGCTGGAATCACTTGGTCATATGCATCAATTGTTGGTTCACAATGTGTGCACCAAGGTGCAGAAAAATAAGCCACGAACGCAGTTTGATTTGTCCACGACGTGCCATTCAAACTTTGATTGGTATGGTCAATACCAACCCAGTCTGGAAAGGGTTCCGAGGAAAACTGCAAAGGCTCTGTTTGAACCATATCATCGCCAGATTCCGGCTCGACACAGCCCGCTAACATAACCATGAAAACGACAAAACAATATGTCAAATTCCGAATCATTTGTTCACCTCTTCTAATTCTGCATCAAGAATGAATTGCTTGTCGATGGACAACGGAGGGTCAATGCGACCGAGAAATGCGAGAACACCCACAACAACAACGGTCAAAATCACACCCACGCCAACCGTAGTTTCTAGAAGAGTTTGAAAGAATCCGTCGTCTGTTGCTTCGGTTTGGTCACCAAAACGAATCAAACCATCAGGGTCTGCGACACCAATCATTTCCATGGAGAGAATTTTTGCTTGATATAGTGGGCGTCCAGCCGTCGATGCGGGATTTTGAATTTCTTCAAGACCAGTCAGGTCATCCGACGTTGGTGTTCGTGCAATCGCTCGAATGTGTGACATGCCATCACGCACAATTCCAAAAGTTGCATACCCCTCATCCTCACGATTTTCTGGGTCAAGACCGTGGGCTTCGGTTTCTGCGATGTACCACTGAGAATCTGCAGAGTCCGGGTCGGCTGAACGAGCCATTCCTATTGCACCATCGACATGACTGAGGTTTTCATCATGCTCAAGCGGTATTGTTTCCCCTGTTCCGCCACTACCACACTGAAGGCTTGTTGCGGGGTAAATGCCAATTTCCTTACATTCGGGGTCACCGGACTGTGTTACAAAGTCATCGATGACTCTATGGAAAAAAATACCGTCGTACAAACCAGATTCGACGTGTTGAATCATATTTTCAGTGGTTATAGGTGCCCACTGCTCAAACAACTCAATGATGATCGTGCCTTCTTCACGGTCTGCAAGATGCGTCTCGACATAACTCACTTTCATCTCGATGACGGCATTACCAGTGTAGGATGGCATCATTGGCGAATCCTCGGCAACGGGTCGGTCAGTCCACAATTCAGGGTCAAGGCCAACACTTCGCCAGAGTGGTTCATCTGTTTGAGGTGCAACACCCGAGAACGACAAGAATGGTAATGTAAGCAGAACCATGAGAAGAACGGATACGTTCTTTTGACCTGCCATGCGACGGCTAAGTCACAATAAGATTTGAAACGCTCGGAATTTTGAAAAAACTGCGATATGCTCAAAACATCAATGAATATCTGACAATCATGAGCAATGTAAACATGAACATGATCAAATATGCAAAGTACTCACTGATTGGTGCCATTATTATGATCTTTGGACAAGCCTCAACGGGTTTATCACAATCGACTGCTGATACTGACCAAAGCCATCTCTGGACAGCACAACTCGGTCTAGTTCTTTGTCTCCTCACTGCAATATTTGTCGTTATGTCCAAAACAGATGATAGCAAATTGAAGGGCATGTCATGGGGTCTCTTTGGTGCTTGGGTCATCCAATATGGATTAGGTGAAATGTACAGTGGCGGTATGTCAGCAATGTCTTACATACATGCCGTCATTGCCATGGCCATTTTACTCCACGCAATGGCCCTGCTTCGTAGTTTTCCAACAGAATAAACTGACGAGAGGCTCAAGGAGCCTAGCGTACGCGTACATACATAGGTTGTACCACTACCTTGTGCCACCAAAAGAAAACCAAAGTGTTGAATGATGGCACACACTGGCATTCTTATGTCCCCGGACATGATTCCATTCGTCAGTGAACAAACAAATACAGATGACATGCACGATCGTGGAAAAGAATTCCTTGAATGCATGAAAAAACGGAGAAGCATCCGACACTTTTCAGATGAACCTGTGCCTCAACATTTGCTTGAACTAGCCATTGAAACTGCAGGCACAGCCCCTTCAGGAGCCAATCTTCAGCCGTGGACATTTGTTCTTATTTCAAATTCAGAACTCAAATTAGCCATTCGAAATGCAGCTGAAGAAGAGGAGAGAAAGACCTACGCAGAACGGATGCCTGAAGCATGGGCAGAAGTTCTTGAGCCGCTAGGTACGGATGAAATCAAAGAGCATATCACCGACGCACCTTGGCTCATCGTGATGTTTCGGCATTCACAACGACGAAGATCAAATGGTGAAATGGGGCCAACCTACTACTCACACGAATCGTGTGGAATTGCGGCGGGTTTGTTGATTGCATCCCTGCAGAATATGGGGCTTGCCACATTGACGCACACGCCCTCGCCAATGGGCTTCCTCCGCGACCTTCTCGAACGCCCTACCCACGAACACGCTATGCTCCTCATGCCAGTTGGCTACCCAGCAGAACACGCTATGGTTCCAAATATTTCGAAAAAATCACTTTCCGATATCTTGGTCATCCGGTCCTAGAGATGCCCAAGGTGCCGACGAGGTTGATGCGTCGATATTTTGGTTGATCATTTGTTGCTGGACCACAGGATGTGTTCCCAATTGTTGAATGAGCACTGGTGGTGTGTCTTCTTTCCTGAAAAATAAACTGATGACAAATATGACCACGCCACAGCATATACTGAAAACACCACTACACAAATAGGCAAATGATGCAAACAATGGCTCATCGATCAAATTGAATAATTCTTCTACCACAACGTCATCATACGATACCCAAACCGATTGATTCGATGTGAAGACCATATCGCCTGCTAAACATCCATAACAAGCCCGGCCCACTCGGAGAAGCCCTTGTTTTTCCGCAAGTCCGTCGTACATCTCATCGGAGTAATAGTCTACCTTACAGTCATCAGCATCTGAAACCATGTAATAGAAACCACCTCTGTTGGTATCATTGTAGGCTTGTTGAGAGTCCAATTTGTCCGAAATTTCAGGATGGGATGTAATCTCGATACTGGTTGCGTCGCAGTGGTCAAAAATACCGTTTTGATTTTCATCTTGTAGCGTCGCTTTCACATAGAAAGAGAATCCGATTTCGCCATATTGGTCTTTATCAACGAGGGTCAGCGTTCCATTTTGTTGTTCGGCAGCAGCCCAATCATCATACGTATCAGCGTACTCAACTGAGAGGCGGTCCATTTCTGCGAATTCAGGCACACTAAGCCCGATAAGAAGAAGTCCCAATGTGCCCATGATGATGACAGTGAGAACACCTTTCGATGGCATAGTTATCAATTCGTGTAAATCTTGCAAGTAAAAGAACCTATGTTCTTTTTTCATTGATGAAAACAAATCACGAAAGCGTTAGCCTCATCAAATGGTAGAGCAACGCTATGTCATGGAGGGGGAAGAGCATGATGTACTCGAAGCAGAACTCATTGACCTACCACCTGTTCCAGCCCTTCAAGTTCAACATCACACCCGTGACGAGCAGACAAGTCAGAGACAATTGAATGCGTCTGCTGGTGCGACCTTTGCCGTATCTGTTGTCTTCCTTTTCCTCGCTATGACCGTGGGTACAGACGTCCTTGATTCGATGGTCGATGAAACAAATTACGATGAGGAATGGTGGACGACTCCCCTGCAACTTCGTCATTTAATGGATCTCCCCATGGATACGATGAGAGGACAATTACCTGAAAACGGCTCATACTCAGCACTACCATACACTGAACACTATGTCGAAGTTGACCTACCTGCAAGTGAAGAGGATATCGGAACGCCAGAAGATGATTTGATGCATGTTGTGCTTTGGCTTCCTGATGTGCCTGAAGGAACAAAAATCCCTGTGATTATGACTATTCACCCATACTATGATTTTGGTGGTGAAGGTATTGCAGGGGCCGACTCATCACCGAACACAGTTCCCGATGGAGGAGTAGGAAAGTGGGTGTATGATACATTCCTGCCCCATGGTTACGCATTAGCCCAAGCGTCAACATTCGGAACTGGAAATTCAACGCACTGCCAAGATGTGAAGGGACTTGGAGAACAAGTTGGCATACAAGCGGTCGTCAATTGGCTTGGTGAGCAACCGTGGTCCAACGGTAATGTTGGCTTGATGGGCAAATCGTATGCTGGCACAACAAATTGGGAAGCTGCCCAAAATCCCTCGCCATATCTCAAAACAATCGTTCCAATTTCAGGTTCGATTGGCGTTCAAGAAATGTTCTATAGAAACGGCTCCTCCGAGTCAAGAGCGATGGTCTATGATGCTCTTTACGAGGCCAGCACAGCCGACCCTACCTTCGATGATTCGAGGATGTGCTCAGATGACATGATAGGTCCACTCAACCCGTTCACGACATGGGCAGGAGCAGACTTTGGTGGAGCACAATGGAACGATTACTGGGATGAGCGTCGCCACCTCCCAGATGTTCTTGCCAACTATGAGGGCAGTGTGTATCTCGTATGGGGTTTACAAGATTGGAATGTTGACCCGTACCATGCATTCCCCACCTACCAATTGCTCAAAGACGCAGGCATTCATACAAGAGCGATAGCGGGACAGTGGGCCCATAATTACCCAGATCAACCAGACCGCCACAGCGAAATGACCAGTGGTTACGGTCGGGAAGCTTATCCAAATATGACTCGAATGGATTGGGCTGTTGAATTATACGCATGGTTTGGCTATTACTTGATGGGCATCGGGGAGGAACCAGAACCTCATGTGCAAATTCAAACCAACGATGGTATGTGGCACGTCGAAGATACCTGGCCTCCAGAAGACGTGAAATGGTGGCCGATTTCACTCGACAAAGCAGATGTAACAGGGAACATTGTTAATCTCAATAACGAAGTCGTCGTCTCATTTCCAGAACTTGAGAACGACATCCACATTTCTGGAATGCCAACATTACACTTGAGTGTTGATACCTTGGCATGCAACGGAGGTCAAATCTTTGCAACCATGTACAATTCAGAAAATCTCCGATTAGGTCATGCGACGATGGATGTACGATACCGCGATGGTGGATACGATGCAAATCCAGCATTACCACTACAAACCTACCTCATGAAGATGGAGTTCAATCCTCTCGATGTCCGTCTTTCGGCAGGTGATTCAATTCAACTTGTTTTATCCGAAAGCGGGGAAGATTACCTTCCAAGTCCTTGTGCGACCATCGGTTTATCTGTGAACGATAACGCAGATTCCGTCTTCAGTTTACCGATTATCGACCGAGATGTTGATGACGAACGATGGTTCTTGTCTCCTCCTTGGTGGGACCAACAACCAATACCTTCGTGATTGTATGAAAGTACTAGCCTTTGAAGATACATATGACATCGCAGTCATATTGGAATCACAAGGTATTCACATGGAAAAAATTGATTTTCAACAACAGTGGAATTCTCAATCAGCGGTTGAAACCATCGCTTCGTTTGAGCCCGATGTATTGCTGCTCGATCATTTCATGCCACCTTACACAGGTCTCGAGGTCCTTCGGGAATTGAATGTTGGAATTCAGTCGGATGATATCGCCCGTCCAAGACTCATTGTTGCGATGTCAAGTGATGAAAGGAAAAATGAATTGATGCTGAAAGAAGGTGCCGATGTGAGCACCTCAAAGTTTGAGGTCCCTTTTCTCTCTGTGTTTCGCGATTACTCTTCGTAGGCAATCCAGTCGTTTTCGCCTTCAGGGCGATACCACCAGTAGCCTTCTTCATCTTCGAACCATTCTGTGCCGTCTTCATCAACGGAATATCCATCATCTTCCCCTTCATCTTCATACTCAGGCTCTGGTTCAGGTGCTGCAGGTGCAGGTTCTCGGTTTCCGGCGGAAGGAATATCCGATTCTTCTGAGATTCTACGCTTTACATCTTCCACATCTGATTCAGCGCCACCAAAGACACGGTGTTCCGTTCGAATTTCAGCTTCGTGATCTCCCTGTGCGATAGCTGCATCTGCTTCTGCAAAGAAATCCTCTGTCATCTTGTCACGGAATTCATCAAATTCATCACGGCCAAAACTGCCGAGAAATTCATCACCTTTTGCCTGCATTAAGTCGTCAAGGTCGATTTTCTTGCCACCTTTGAGTTCTGGTGCATCTGGGATGTCGCCTGCATAAAATGAGTCATCATCAGAAAATTTTCCAAATGTACGACCTTTTGGGTCGGCTTCTTCGATGGCTTCGATGACAAGGTCATGTTCTTCCTCATCGATTTCCTCGTCTTCGTATTTCTGACCTGTTTCGTCAACGAGACGTCGCAGACGCTTGCCGAGTGCTTTCTCATCATCTTCAAGCTCCTCGGCGGCTTTCTCGACCTGCTTGAGTAACTTTTCGTATGGCGTACCAGTAATCGAACCAAGGAATCGTCCAAAACCGCCCTTCTTTCTCGCCATGGTTATGGGTGCAAAGTTACTCTATTCAAAGATACGGTTTCTCACATCATGAAATCTCTTGAAGAAGGACCTCCTCACACCGACATGGTTGAGCCGTGGCTTGAGACGTTGATGGCTGACTACAACCGTGATTCAATGGCACAGCGTGACCAATACAAAGCACAAGTTCACCTTCGCGGTTCGGTTCTGCAAGAGATCATTTGGTGGGCCCTTCAGTCGCTGCCAGACGAAATCCTCGTCGGCCTTGATTTCGATGGAAGTCGCCCCGTTCGTCAAGATGTTGCTGCTCAATTCAAGAGTGAACATGAACAAAATGACTTGTTCCAAGGCCAAGGCTACGTGGTAACAGAGGCACATATCGTCAACAGAGGTGATTCGTTCTCAGTTCATCATTTGCCAGAGGAGTGGATCGATGGCATCTATTCTCAAGACAGAGGTTCGCGTGCAGGTCGGTTCACACATTGGTTGCATACTCATCCGAACGCACCAGCTCTACCGAGTGAAGCAGATGCTGATGCTGCACAAGAAACACAAGGCGTGGACATGATTCTAGGGTTGCGATTTACCCCCGAAGGCCCATTGCCTTGGTATGACGATTACGAAGGAGTGCAACGGAGTTTAGGAAAGGGGCCACAAACGCCTCGAAAAAAGGGCTTTTTTGCTCGCAAGAGGTTGCCTGTTCTCGGCATTGCTCCAAGTGGGCATGCTATTCATGAGATTCAACTCATTGCATTTCATAAAAATGGATTTGGAATCAATGTGGTGCTCGTCGATGACGAGAACCTACCGTTCAGTGGTTACTGATTCAGTTGAACAGGTTCACCCAATCCATTCCAACCACGTAAGTCATAATATCTTGAAAGGCAGGCTTCTTCATCATCGTCATCAACAAATGAGACCATGCCTGAGGCTACACCACTGGGCAACGGTTCTTTTCGAAGTCGCCAGGAAAGGAAATCTTGTTCTTTCACATCCATAGCCAATCTATTCCAATGTTCGACATTCCACTGTCGTGCCAAGTCCCATTGTACAGCGGCCCTGTCAAGCAAGTCCTGCCATGTGCAATCTTCACCGGTCATCGCTTGCCATGCTTGCAGCATCACTGCGTCAGGCGTCGCACCTTTTGCAAAAGCACACAAGATCATCGAATCACGAATCACGATTTCATTTTGGCTTTCAATTAATTCCTCCATTAAATCAAGCGCCGAAGCGTTTGGTAGGCCGGTGGGTTCTTTGTAACCAGCACGCATGTGTGAAGCACCGACATTTGCTGTCATGTAGGCCATAGCATTTCCACGCTTTCCACGAGGATCCCAAGCAGGAAGGTCAAGTCCTTTGCAATGGGCGGTTAATTGTGATGTTGGGTGACCCGTCATGTCCTCAATCACCTTGGAAGCAACAACTGCACCTGCGGTAAGGGTTCCAAACAACGAGCCATCTCCCGGTGTGGCATGTGCAAGACAATGGAGGGCTAGCGGAGGGAGTTCGGGTACACCAAATTCCCAAGGAACGTCATCACCTTGTTGAAATCGGCCAAACGCAAACGGTGCCTCGAAGGTCGACGACCACGAGTTTGGAAGCCATCCTCGCATTGAAACTTCGCACATGAGTGACAGGGCAGCACCGGCAGAAATCGTATCGATACCGAGTCGGTTGCATGCATCGTTTCCATCCATCACCTCGAGACTTGACGTTAGACCAAGGTTCGCTCCCATCATTGCGAGCGTTTCGTACTCAGGACGCTCAACACGGTTGTGATGGAGTGGTCGACCTTTCAGTTTCTCACCGTCGATTGTCGGTCGGTCAGCAGCCTCACATGCGATTGGACATGGGGTGCAGCAACCCGATTGTTTCGCATCTGGAAGTTGTTGGTGCCAGTATTCACCGGACAACTTGAAGGGGTCGAGAGGTGTTGAAACTTCAACCGGTGTCGCTCCTTTTGCAATATCATCTTGGGTCACTCCACCCGAGCCACCACTCACCTTGAGTTGCTCAAGCACGGGAATATTACCATCCGTTGAGGAATAATTTCCCGTTGGCATTCGTCCATTTTCCGAGGCATAGAGTGGACCTCGACTGGTTCCAAAGGAGTAGAAGGGGTCGGCTGCCTTTCTTCGCATACCCATTTCGGTACGCTGGGTTTTGATGGCTTCGTTGAGGTCAAATTCTTCTGCATACCGGACTTCTGAGGTCGCCTGTTTTGTAGCGATGACTGTAATACATTTGAGTTGTTTGAAACCAAAAGAGGCCCCAGTGCCACCTCGGCCTGCAGCACGTCGACCAGCGGTTAATGGGGAGGCGATGCGAATGCCGTTCTCCCCAGCAGGACCTATAGAAAGGCACTCACCAAGGCAATTTAAGCGTTCTTCAACCTCCCAAGTTGTCATGCCTAGCAGGTTGTCTGCAGGAAGGAGCATGGCGACGTCATCGCAGATTTCGAGGCGTTGCCACTCGGGTGCTCGACCGGTAATGAAGATGCCATCCCAACCTGCACGACGAATTTCATGACCCAAATTTCCACCGATGTATGTGTCGATATAGCACTCCGTGAGCGGTGAACGCGTCACAACGACCGCCCTTCCCGATGAACCAACCTTTGAGGCCTGATACGGACCGGTCATGATGAGTAAAGGTGTGGATGGATGAGAGGCTGAATCAACCCTTCCGTTGACAGGATGGCGTTGTTGTATTGCATCAGCATAATCTGTTGTATCCCATTCGACGAGGAGTTTGGTTGCTAATGCCTTCCCACCAAGCGACTCCAAGCACCAGGCGTGCGGTAGTTCTCTTGCTTCACAGGTGCCTTGATCGAGGTCGACATAGAGAATTCGACCGGGGAAACCGTCAAAGCGCCAAGGCTGAGCCATGTATCGCTTTCACAAGCGGCACGATGAAAACCTTTTGATTGATTCATCAAGAGTGTTAAGTTATGATATCCCATATTTTTTTAATGAGTTTTGAGAGTTCCTCAAGGTCCTCATTGAGATGGGGACCGATTTTTCCTTCGGAATCACTACGTTCTTCGAGGTTGATGCCAAGTTCCTTTGGAATCTTTGAAATCCAGGCTCTTTTTGTTGGTTTTTCATCAGTAATTGAATTCTGCCAATCTTTAATTTCAAAGCCCTCTTCAATAAGCAAATTTCTATATTTGCCTTCATTTTTCCTAGCGAAGACAACAATTGCATACCCCATTGGCTGAACGTGAATATCAATGACTGCATCCTTTGAACCACCTTCGACAACAACTACTGGGAATGCTGAATCGGATGTTCCAAATTTACTTGCCCAAATTCTCAAATTTTGATTGTCGCCAGTTTTAGAAAAATGGTCATATGTATCTAATTGGTTCAGAAGATCGTTTGCTTTGTTTTTCATATTTTCAAAAACTTTTTGCATATTATTGTACATCTGAATGTACTCATATTGTTTCACTGCAATCTTTTCTAATTCCTCTTTTTCCATCGTTTCATCCTCCTTAAACGAATTTTTCAGGCTATCCCACAATAATTTGTATGGGTCATCATTTTGTGCTTCATCATGTAATATTTTGTTCCAAGTAACATTTTTCCAGCCTGCTATTTCTTCATTATTTTTTGTTAAAAGAACATATTCTTTATTTGATTTCGACGATTTTTCTGCGTAATTTTTGTAAACGTCGAAGGGATTATCCAACTTAGCGTTCACTTTTGCTTCCACAACTATGATACCAGATTCTGTTTCCATAACAATATCAATCCTACCGGATTTGTTGTTGTGCGTATGAGTCACTTCGGTTTGGATATTTGTTAGTTCTCCAAATTCTTCCATGTCTATTTTGGCCTCGTTACAAAATGTTTCATAAATCTTAGAATCAAAACCATGGGGGTTTCTTGATTCTAGAAAGAAAACCAAGGAACTAACCAAAATAACTTCGTGATCTACTTTACCAATTATATCAAAAATGGTTTGATTTGATTTACTTTGCTCAGGATATGTGACTGAATCTAAAAAGTAGGATAAATCATCAATGAATTTTGAAATTTGAAAATTCAATGTATCACATTCTCGAAAGCAGTTTGAATCGTTGATCTTCGACATCATAGACAATCGGTTGGCCAGTTGGAATCTCAACCTGCAGAATTTCATCGCTTGATAATTGTTCAATCGACATCACGATGCTACGCAGTGAATTGCCGTGAGCGACCACGAGAACGTTTTTTCCATCATTTAACGAAGGCAATATGTGATGTTCAAAGTACGGCAGCGTTCGCTCAGCAGTCATTTTGAGGCTTTCACCGCCGGGTGGAGGGACATCGAATGAACGTCGCCAAATTCGTACTTGTTCTTCGCCAAACTCATCCATGAGTACTTGCTTGTTTTTCCCTTGCAATTCACCATACATTCGCTCATTGAGCTTCCAAGAGGCATGAACAGGAATGGTGATTTGACTCACATCGTGAATGTCTGACCATCCTTTGTGAGATCCGTCTTCCGGCGTTAAGAGTTGAGGTGAAGCATTGCTCGGATGCTCTGAAAGAGCGAGCATGGCTGTCATTTGAGCACGAATCAACTGAGAAACGTGGACCTCGTCAATTGAAATTTCTGAAAGTTTCGCACCTGCTTCAATCGCCTCTTCAATGCCTTTCTTCGACAGTGGAACATCGACCCAACCGGTGAATAAGCCCTTTTTGTTCCAAACCGATTGGCCGTGACGAAGCAGAATCAAGTGAGACATGGGAGTCCTCATTCCATCCGAAAAGAATGAAGTGCATCAATGTGACGGCTATTAAAAAAACTGTTTTAATGCGGCTAGATAGACGATTGGCAACACACCCATAATAAGATCACGAAGGAAGAGTAGTAGCAAACTTGAGGAGTTTGTTTTTGCTATTTCGTTAAACTTTTGTTGCATCTTATCGTCAATAAAATCTGAAACTTTACCTGCACCTGTTCGAGCACCCTCGATTGCAGCACCTACCGCAACAGAAGCAAGAAGTGTGCTTGGATTCAAACGTCTAGCTCTCCAAGCCCTGATGCCCCAAATTTTCAATGCTCTTTTTCCCACTCTACCTGCTGATTTTCCTACATCTGTTTCATCGGGAGTATCTTTTGTTTTTTTCCTAGCAAACCGACGGATAAAATTTCGAGTCTTCAATCCTGCATCCGCAATTTTTTGTAATTTCCCAACATCATATTTTACAATCGCTTTGAGCATCCTCCGAACTCTGAGGATTCTGAACAAATCTGCAATAATCCAACCAATAATGAGAATGAGTAACAGAAAATAACCGAGAAGTGTAACTTCGTCCCACGTCTGCCATCCAACAGGGTTTGCAAATAACCTCAACACTAAAACACTTAATGGAGGAATTAGAAATGCAAATGTCTCATTGAAGATCAGAATTGCAAAACCACGAATTGGCAAATCTCGAATTTGTTTGACTGCCCATCCAGCATGTGGCGCAAATGACTTGATGACTTTGTAAAGCGGTTTTGTGAGGAGAATTGCTCGAAATACAAACGGCAACCATATCAAAAAAAGGACATATAAATCCCAAGGGCCAGACGGTGGAAAATCCGGAATTGAAATTGATTCAACGCCCACGAACTTCCATCTCAATCAAATACATCAAATTCACTATTCAATCATCTTTGTGGAATTGAGGTATTGGAATTTTGATATTGTCAACTGTTTCACAAACTTTTCGACCATATTTTCTTCCTAGACCATAACCAGTACCAGCAGCAGCACCAAGTGCAAGATATTCGAACCCAACCGCCACGATGAAAACGCCACCAATAATTGCTGGAATCATTCTTCCACACTCCCATCGTATGGTGAAATTGCTTCAACATCTTGAACGAAGAGTGATTTTCTATCCTCACCATCTGCTATTTTGTAATAATAATGCCTGAATGCACTATCTGCCATTCCTACTGCTAATCCTGCCATTCCTGCGACAAATGTAATCGCAAATAATCTTCCTATCATTCGTTTTCCTCCTCCTTTTTCTGACCGACATGACTTACAGCATTCTTTACACCATCTGCAACTGATCCTACAACGTTCCCAGCGGTTTCAACAGTAATTTTCGTGACTTCACCTGTTGCGTCGATTGCAGCTTTGATGACTCGACTCGAGCCCACTGCAAGATGTACAACTGTTGCTTCCCCAGCGTTTACCATTTCTTTGACTGCAGACGAGAATTCGTCAATCAGTGAGTTCAATCCTTTGCTCACCTTGTCGACGGATTTCTTGCCGGTCATGAGTATCGCATAGTGCCTAATTATATAATCAAAGAAGAGAGTTTTTAGGGGGTTAAATTACCCTCTATTAAGCATCACTTGGAAGATAAAAAAATTCACCTGGATAATATTCCATTCGAACACACAAGTCAATCCATCGTCCTAGGTCACTACGCAAAGTTCTCCCAGACTCTAGAATATCATACGTTATGATTGAATGACCTCCTCTTCCTTTTTTCCCTGCCTCTATAGCCTCGACATAACCTGAATCGACCAACTTTTGCAAATGCATTCGTAGTTCTTTCCGCTCAATTCCAGTAGCACGCTCAATTCTCATTAATCGCCTCGTCTCATCCTCTCTCACTTTCATTCGAGACAAATACAACAATATGCGGTACATAGTTACTGGGAGGTCTCTCCTTCTACGCTCCATATAGGTGGTTAGACACTCTCATAATTAACAAATACGATTCTTGCCCTTGAACCGAAGTCCATATCATTGGAACCCCTTTGCGTTGAATCATGGTGTTCACTCATGACATGTCCGACTGGCTTTCATTCAACATTAACGATGAATGGTTGAATGAAAATATATCTTGGAAGGATTTTGAAACCGGGGTCAAACTTGGAAAATTAAAGCGTGAAGACAAATGTTCTCTCGTCCTCTACGAAGCCGATTCTGAGGTTGAAGTTGATGCTTTTATGCCCCACATGCACCCTGGCGGAGAAGCATATCTCGTCCTCCGAGGCGAAGTCTGGGATGAAGATGGCACCTATCCGACAGGATCTATCGTTTGGATGGAGCGCGAGTCCACACATACACCGAAAACACGGGGGCAAACACTCATTCTCGTTCTATGGCCTGAGGGTGTAAAATCTGCGTGAGATTTAGGCATTCTTTGCATCTTCGAACGCTTTGGTCAAACGCTGCATCCATTGTTCTTGGGTTTCGGTCGATTGCCCTGACATGATGTCTTGATGAGCATCAAAATAATGTGGCATCATGAGCGTGAGCATCTCCTTGAACGTCTCGGCTTCGAATTCAACTTCGCCACAGTCGATACAATGCACTTTGACCATGGAACCTATTCGAAGCGTTGCTTCAAATAGATTATCGTCGATTTCATCGGCATCAAGATTCAATATCGTATTCTCCTGAAATGAGCATGCCCTCAAACTAGATGATTACGGGCCCGCATAGAACTTTGGCCACATGGGTCAAAGCCGCTTGATGTCCATTCAATCCTACTCAAGCATCAATAGCCGGTCCCTCAGCCTCGTCATCCGTTAGCACTGGTAGAAAATCAACACTCATCCCAAAGGCATGAACCAAAGCAAAGGCAAGTAGCCATATTTTGGGTTGAAAATACGTTTTGTGTATGCTTATGCCTCAGGCGTAGCTTCATCCATGTTCCAGTCAAGAATACCGCATAGGGCTGGCATACCCCAGAGAACGATTGGTAGAACTGCTTCCGGCATAGCTGCAACCTCAGCCCCAAAGAGACTGAGATCCATCACCATACAAACGATGAACCAAACAACAACTGGTCCACTAAAAATGACTGCTAATCGTGCTTGTACCTGTCCTGTAGTCATAAAGGCGACATAAAGTAGGTAGAAGCTAATCATGGCAAAGAATCCAAAACCTGCAAGATTCTCTTCACTACCGTTTTCCATATAGTTGACAATGACACCCATGAGAAGATGCATGATACCAATGATTGCTAACCATACTTTCGTATTGAGAATCGACTTTGCATCCATCTCAAGCAACCTCCTCAGCAGCATCTGCATCATTGCTGTGCATGTATCCTGAAGCTAAAAGGCCTCCAAGGAACAAAAATGGTGGTACTAAGAAAGCAACACCTGGCATTTCGTAGCCTGTTCCTGGTAGAATAGCGAACATGGCGACAAAGAATGCCATAATCACGCCTGCGTTGACCATGGCAAATTTGGCTTGGGCTGTGCCATCAAGCACGAATGCGCAGACAAGTCCCATTGCACCAAATCCACACATGAAGAGTCCGAAGAGGGTCTCCATTGCTTTGCTTTGTTCATTTACGCCGTCTTTACCCCAGGCACTTTCTGCCCACATCTCAGCGTTGTACATGTTTTCAATTCCACCAAAGAGAGCCATTGCTCCACAAATGATGTACCATACTTTTGGTTGAAAGATTTTTTTTGCATCCATAATTATTCACTTAATAGCAAATCGAATAAGTTCGCTTATAATTGTATCACAATAAATTGGGTTTATTCACTCGATTTCTCGAGGTCATACTCGCCGCTAATCAGCATTCCATCGAAAAGGAACGGCCCTGCAGGTACAACTGCAGCAATGAATCCGTGAATCAATGCGGTCATGTTCCATTGACGCCCCACGCCAACAAACAGCAAGGCAATGAATGCGACAAAAAGTCCTCCGTGTATTGCACCAACAATCGAGACCAATTCAGGGTCGCCTCCTATGTACTTCACTGGCATAGCGACTGCAAACAAGAAAAGGGCTGAAAAACCTTCCAAGTAGCTAACGAAGGAGGTGAGTTGCTTCATGATTTGCTCTCAACCATCGGCCTACTTGAACCGCACGAAGGACATAATTGGTCATCGCTATCACCGTACTTGTGCTTGCATGCTGGACATGAAGATGCGAGTTCCATCTTCCCCATAGATTCGACTGCTTCACCTTGAAGCGATAAATACCCACTTGAAACATTCCCAATCGAGTAGCGACCGGCCCCACCGAGGCGAACGAGGAGGTCCGGTGGCAGCGTGACCGTCCCGGTTTCATCGATGATCAACTCTCTGTCTTTGCTTAAATCTTCAACATCGACACTATCGCCGTGTTCTGCAACAAATCTACCGTCACGTAATTCGAGTGACCTGTTTGCAAAAGCAGCAACTTCTTTTGAGTGCGTCACAATCAAGAAAGAAACACCCTCATTCTTGTGGAGATTCTTGAAAAGAGCGAGGACTTCTCTACTCGTGACCGGGTCGAGAGCACCGGTTGGTTCGTCAGCGAGAATGAGTCGAGGTTGTGTGATGAGTGCTCGAGCAATAGCAACACGTTGTTGTTCACCGCCGCTCAACATGGCTGGCAGAGCATGAATTCGATGACCCATGCCGAGACGCTCAAGCATCGCATCTGCGAGTGCGAGTGCTTTTTTGGAGGCAACACCTTGGTGCCGTAGTGGTTGAGCAACATTATCGCGTGCATTCAAATCCGGGAGTAAATTTCCTTCCTGGAAGATGAAGGCCACTTTCTTTTGACGTAATTCAACGAGTTCTTGACCGGTGAGACGTGTCATGTTTTTTCCTGAGAGCGATACTGAACCTGCACTCGGTTTCATCAACCCACCAAGGCACTTCATCAACGTTGATTTTCCAGACCCTGAGGGTCCAACCACGGCAATGGCCTCTCCTTCTTTCATATTGATGTGAAGGCCTCGGAGAGCCACGACGTTTCCGTCCTCTGCTTTTGATTCGTACACGTGATAGAGGCCGTCAGCTTTGAGAATTGTTTCTGTCATCTTCACTCCCCCTTGAGCACGCTTGCTAAGTCTGCCTTCAGTGCACGGCGTGTCGTGACGAGAAGGGCAACGACCACAGCAGCGAAAACTGCGGCAGAGACAAGAATAATCTGGAACCATGGGTACACCAACGTTCGCTGAATAGTGGTGGATGAACCTCCGAAGATTTGGAAGATGAAGCCAAACACATCAAAGAAACCGTTGAACGAGAGCGCAAGGCCCACACCGAGTACAATACCGAGAATCATCGAGACCATGACGATGGAGAGAATTTCAAACAAGACAAGTCGAATGATTTGATTTGGAGAGGCACCAATCGCTTGAAGCACAGCGAGTTCTTTTTGACGCTGACTGAGAACGAGCGAGAGGAACACGAAACTCGATGCAATAGCAGCAACGCTCGCAACCACAAATTGCAGGGATAGAAGACCAGGTGTGCCGAAGATGAGGCCGCCATTTCGTTCAACTTCTTTGTGCGTGCTCGCCCAATCATCGACGCTTGAAACTCGCGAATCTGCAGACAATTTTGATCCCAAAGCCTCGAGTTGTTCGCCTTCAATGCTACCAACATCAACAATCCATGTTGTTGAGGTGTAATTATCTGCGACCTCGTCGCTGACAAGTGCCCTCCATGCAGATTCCCCGATGATGAGTGCCGATGAAGCGGTTGCAGAATTGACGCCGGGAACGTATTCATGAGTGCCCATGTAATACATCTCTGTTGTGTAAGGTGTGATGATGATCTGGACCCTTGTGCCTTCAAGGAACAGGTCGGCTGCTAGAGGTGGTGGAATTTCAGATGCACCTGAGACGCACGATGTTTCATCCGCAGAAGAGCCGTCAGGGCAAGTTGCATTTGTCAATATAGCACCAGAGAGGTCAAAGAATCCAAAAGCTCCCTCGAGGTTTGCGTTGGTGAAGTCCGTACCTTCCAAAGAGCCTCCGTTGATGTTGACAAGGACGGTGTTTTTGAGGTTCACACCGCTCAAATCAGCGTAGGAAAGGTCTGCGTTGACAAGAATGGCTTCACTCAAGTTCACATCAGCAAGATTCGCTCCCGAAAGATTGCTGCCGGACAGGTCAACACGACTGATGTTCCTGCCACTCAAGTCTTGGCCTGTCAAATTGAGGTTCGACCAGTCGCTCTTCATGAGCAGGGTGTAGGCTTCAAACAAAGCAAAGACATCTTGTTCTTCAGCACCACCTGTTGTGAAATTGAATTCAATTTTCTCCCACACAAAGGTGATGGTTTCGGATTTTTCGTCATTTGATTTGAGCAACACATCGTCAAGTCGATTCTCATCACCGCCGCGGTCTGAACCGGGCAAATCGAGGGAATACGCTGAATCTTCTCCAGCGCTAAACCCGCCTGCTGCGTATGCCTTGAGCGCCGCATCAATATCTTCACCAGGCAATGCTTGTTCACTCCAACGAAGCACGTCGCCGTTGTTGTCAAGCAATACATAGGTTTGGAATGCGTCGCTTCCACTACTATCTGAGAGGGCAATTTCAGCGACGCTTGTGGCAACTGGTGTCACCTTGCCATCGATGAATTCATCGAGCAAGACTAGGAGTTCATCTTCATCGACAGGTTGCTCGAGGGTTATTTTGAGGTCGGAACCTACCGAAGCATCAACTGTTTTCTCATCGACGAGTGTTCCTGTGTACCCTTGAACCGCTGCAAGTGTGACGATGGACAATGTGAGAAGCATGATGACGGCCAAACGATTCACAGATTCAGTCGAGCCGGAGCCTTTCAAGCCTCTCTTAACGTCACTCAAAAGCCGTGTACGGCCAAAGATGAATTGCATAATTTGCGGCCCTTTGGCCCCAATGCGACCCAGCAACAATGCTCCGCCAATCCACAATGCAAACGGTCCAAAGATGCTGATGAGCCCCTCAAAGAAAAAGTTGGAGATAATGCCATCTTCACTTCCATTGGCCTCAAGCCAAGTATCGACCACAGCGAGCATTCCAAACGAGAAAGCGAGCCAGTGGAGCCATCGTTTTGGCTCAGCTGCTTGGGTTGTTTTCTTAACACCCTCTTCGATTTCAAGTTCGATAAACTGACGAGCACGGCTTCGACCAAACAAAAGTGCAAGACCGAGGGTGGTGACCGCTGTGAAGATTGTCGAGGTGACTGATAAGGTCGGATTGACATCGAAATCGCCTGTTCTAAATTCCATGAACCCAACAGCTGAGAGAACCACTGGGACGGCGAGCATAGCAAGGAGGTACCCGAGAAGCCACGCAACAGATGACATCACAAATAATTCCAGAAGAACCATACCCTGGAGGCTTTGACTGTCTGCTCCAATGACACGGTGAATGCTCACTTCACGGCGACGCTGTTCAAGTGAAAGCACGAGTCCATAAATTAGGACGGAAATTGATAACACAACGATTGGAATCATGATGATGTAATCAAAAATTTGAATCAGACCAAGAAAAATATTCAGGAACAAAATTGTGCCGCTAATGATGTCCGTATAATACAGTTCAACACCTTCGTCGGTGTACGAGCCTGCTTGAACTCGGGTCCCGAGGTCTTCCAGCCATTCTGCTGCGTCATCGGTTGAACTTGTCGGTAGTTGGCCACGGTCAACGGTAACACCGAGATACATGTGGTCGTAATCCATCAAGATACCACGTTGTTCTTCTGTCAACACTTCCCATGTCGAGAAGATTGGATTGAACGGCAAGGTTGGGTTTCCAAATGGCCATGGCTCGTAAATGCCCATGACGGTAAGGTTCTCCACGGTCATCGACATACGGCAGTAGATCATCTCGTTATTTTCGGGGGTGATTTCACCTGCACAATTGTCTTCATCCACTGTGCCCTCGAGGAGTGTAGATTCATCGACCACATAGACAAAGGTCAACGAATCAAGCACATCACCAACATTGGCTTGGGCTTCGCTTGCGATGGTTGATGGCAAAATTATACCGCGATTGGCCGACATATTTTGTGGCGAAGGCCACTCGCCAGAACCTGCGATGATGTTTTCGCTGTAACGATTGGCCAATTCACCGTCGAAGGCTTCTGGTCCAAGGAAACGGATAGCACGCTTGTTCGAGATTGGAGGCCCATTTTCATCAGCCTCAGGGTAATCGAAGGTAACGTTACCCCAGTACGGATTTTCGTCATCAGCCACAACCCTCATTTCAAGTGGCTGTGCTACAACGAATTCTCGATTAAACAAGCCACCACTATGGATACCTTGCCGACCAAGGACGAGCGTACAATCGTTGAACTCAGAGAATTCTTCCATTAATTCATCGCACACGCCCAGCATCGTTGTCGTGTTGTTCGACCATCCGGACGCATTCTCGACAGGTGTTCGAGCGTACTCGATTTTAGCATCGAACGGTTCTGATTTGAGAGACTCTTCAAAGAACAATTGAGAGAGACCTACGCCGTAGGCGAGGACTGTGGTGATGACGAGTGATGCGAGAAACACACCGGCGATAACGGCAAGTCCTCGCTCTTTACCTCGCCATGCACCTTGGCCGGCGAGCCTCAATTTGCTTGGCAATTCCATCACTCGATGTTTGATGCGATTGATTCGTGACCGACCAATCGAAAAATCAGAGGGCTTGAGCGCATCGTGTTCGGTGCTCATTCCTCTTCACCACCTTGTGATGATTCCTCTGCATCTAAGCCCCATGCTGAGCGGATGTCGGAGGCTTCGGTTTTGCCATCTCGTAGAAGCAACATACGGTCAGCATTGGATGCTAAATCGGGGTCGTGTGTGACCATCAAGATGGAAATTGGATTTACCTCATCATGACACAATTCCTTGAACAGAGCCATCACTTCTTTTCCACTTGCGATATCGAGGTTCCCCGTGGGTTCATCTGCGAGGAGGACTGGGCGGTTTCCAGCAATGGCACGGGCAATGGCAACACGTTGTTGTTGACCACCGGATAACTGGTCTGGAATATGGTGCATTCGATCTCCTAAGCCAACTTTTTCAAGGGCTGTGACGGCTGCTTTTTCGGCCTCTAAAGCACTCATTCCAGATAATTCAAGAGACATCGCAACATTGTCAACTGCGGTTAAATTGTCGAGCAGATGAAAATCTTGGAAAATCCATCCGACAAGATTGCGTCGCACATCGATAACACCAGAGGGACCTTTCTTACCATACGTTCGTTCTTTGAGTTTGATTTGACCGCTGTCTGCAGCCATGAGGCCACCGATGATATTGAGGAGGGTTGACTTTCCAGAGCCCGAAGGCCCCATCAATGCAACCATTTCACCCTGTACAATTTCGAGGTCGACACCCTTGAGAACTTCCAACCGCGAATCGCCGGAACCAAATCCTTTTTTTAACTCGCTAACCTTTAGCATTGACACACTTTAACGGCCAATTTCATGTTTATAATAGCGTGTATATTGTTAGGATTTTTTGCTCAATGATTTCATTTTCGGGAGGCAGATTGGATATGATTTTTCATCATGGCGTGCCATAGTGGAGGTATTAGGGCAAGCCAAAACGATGTGTAGTAACCAAATGGAAGCCGAGGAGATTCATCATACGTCGAAAGCTTCCATGCTGGTAAACTCGAGGTGAGGTGATGAGCTGGGTGCAGTGGCAACTCCATGAGCGTCCATCGACTCCACCTGTGTCGGCTCTCCCATGCATGCTGAGGCCCCATTCGTTCATCTTCTCCTCGAACAAGGCCATGATGTTGGAGGTAATTCACATACTCGAGCAAAAAGACCGCAACCACTGCTTGAAGAACGAAGGCTGCAAACACAGATGAGGAGAGAAGGAACAATCCGATCAGCAGACCAAATTCGATACTGAGAGAAACTTTCGTATCTCTAGGACGGGCTTTGAGGGCTCCCTTCACTTGCAGAGGGATGGTTCGCAAAAAATGAACGTAAATTCCCCGGCCTTTTGGTGAGGATGTCGGGTCGATGGGGCGTGCCCAGTGTTTGTGGTGCGTATAATTGTGCTCGGTGGTGAAATGAAGATAAAGAATGCCCAAGAGACCTGACCTTGCTAGCCACCAAGAGAATGATTTTGGCTTTCGGTGGCCTAATTCATGAGCTGCTACAATCCCACTTGCTCCTGTTGTCAGACCGACAGAAAGTATCCCTAGCCACGTGTACTCATCGAAGCCTCGCGAGTATACAAGGAAAAGAAAAATGATCACAATAGCAGGCATGAACAGGCCATGGAGATGAATGATGAAATTGAATACTTTATCTTCTTCAATACCCTCAATTTCACTTGATTGACCTGCTATGAGATCGAGCATAGGATACAATCCCAAGATGATGAGAATGGGTAATCCTTGCCATATTCCACCTGCATAAATGGAGAAGAACACCATGATTGGCGTCGCTAAACCAATCAGATGAGGTAACCATCTGCTCATGGATTGTCATCAATGAAGGTCTATGTTAAATGTTGTACTTCACTCGGGAGATTTTTTTCCTAAACGGGAGAAGAGTTTTGTGAAGATCCCACTTCTATACTCTTGCTTTTCGAGTATTTCCTGAACATAAGTGTCAAGCCAAGCATCCATATCAAATCCTCGCATATTTTGACCAAGAAGGTGCTTTGCAGGCTGCCATTCCTCGTATCATTGCTTTCTTTACAGAGCGTGAAACTGAAGTGAATATACCACTTCGGTACGTTTGACGCTCCATGACGTTCTCGACATAGGTTTCTAATTCGGTATCCATCGTTCTTACCTGGTATACATTTGGATAGGGACCTATATGAATCCTTGGTAAATGCGTTACTACGTAGGTGCAAAAAATACACTTGATGTAATTCTTTACATTTATTCTGTGATTTGGTTATACGGCGAATTCAAAACCAATCAAAAATTCGGTGTACATAGCCGAGCCCCTTCCGACAGCACATCGACAGTGAAGTTAGGCTCAAGGCGGTGAACACATGGGCATGGATCCAGTACTCAAAGCAACGTTGCAGAAACAAAGATACCACATCGTAGGAGAGCATGGCGGTGTGAAAACATGCCACTGGACTAAGGAATCACTCCTTAGGGACAGGCAATGCTACAAAGGAAAATTCTACGGTGTTCAAAGCCACAATTGCATGCAAATGTCTCCGGTCGTCGACCAATGCAATCTCGCATGCACATATTGTTGGAGAGAGCCACATATGGACACACTGGAACTCACTGACCAAGACCCACTCGACCTGCTCTACGAATCTGTTCGGGCCCAGCGAAGGCTTCTCTCAGGGTTTGGAGGAAATGATAAGGTGCCAAGGGAAAAGTGGCTCGATGCACAAAATCCCAAACATGTGGCTATTTCCCTCAACGGTGAGCCAACATTGTACACTCGCCTCGGAGAATACATCGACTTGTGCCACAAACACGGCATGACCACCATGCTTGTTACCAATGGTACATTACCGAAAGTCCTTGAGAAACTTGACCCGTTGCCAACACAGTTGTATGTTTCAGTTGATGCTCCGAACAAAGAAGTGTTTGATGCGGTGTGCCGACCGAAATGGAACAGCGGGGCGTGGGACCAATTCGAGAAGACCATCGACCTTCTTCCATCGCTTGATACTCGAATCGTTTGTCGCCACACACTCATGAAAGGCATCAACATGTCTGACCAACATATCGAAGAATTTGCCGCCATCGATCGCCGTGCAAATCCTGACTTTATCGAAAACAAAGGCTACGTATATGTGGGACACAGCAGAGAAAACCTCAGCGTTGAAAACATGCCAAGTCATGAAGACATCATGGATTTTTCACGCAAAATTGCCCCGCTGACCGGTCGCGAAATTCTTTCAGATTCACGACCTAGTCGTGTTGCTCTCGTTGGTAAGGAGATTTCGCCAATTCCTATTCCAGAACCAACCATGTTCTTCCCCGACGACCTTGGTATTGCACCACCGGTCAAGCATTTGCCCATTGTACGCTAAGGGTTGAGTTCACTCTCGCTTTCGCATCGATCAACATGTGATTCTATTCTAACTGGATTGGAATCAAAATCTCGTTGCGTCGAAGAAACGGTAAGGTGGTCGGAGGGTCGTACACAGCAAGTCGTGCCGGCCCTATTTGTTGCCATCCCTCCTGTTCCACTAGAGATTGAAGGCGTTTGGTGAGTCGTGCAACTTTACTCGGTCTTGAAAATCCTCGAAATGATAGTGCGGCAACAATTTCCTCCTCTTTCACAGCAAGTTGCAGACCTGCATCGTCTGGTATCGGAAGGTCATCGAGAGTATATACAGAGGGCATGACAAACGACATCATTGAAGCTCCATCATCTTGCCACATCAACACTGGTGCTGTCATTGCTATTCGTTGATTTGAGGAATTTCGTCCAAAAATGTAACCAGCAATTCGCTGAAAAGATCCTCTGTTGACCAGGTCACCAGATCCTTGACTTCGAACAGAGGCCTGAATGTTGGAGGTGTACTTACGGATTTCAAACTCTTGAAGTTCCTTGACGAGTTCAAAGGAGGGCTCCTCGAGTGTTTTGGCCATGGGATGTATCTCTCCTTTTCCCTCAAGATGTCAGCAATGCATATCCAATTCTTTTTTCAGGCACTCAAGCAAATATGCGTACTCGTCAATTGAATTGTACAACTGTGCAGAAATCCGCAGATATCGCCCTCTCGGGCTGTCCCAATGCATGACTGGAATTTGAATATTGTACTGTTCTCGAAGGCGAATGTGGAGAGGGTCAGGTGCAAAGACATCGATTTTTCCATCGTGCGGTAACGGGATTGTTGCAATCGAACCAAGCATAGATTCGGGGCAAGGGGCATCAATACCAAGACCTTCAAGCAACAATGTTCTTGCTTGAATAACAAGGTCGTGATTGTGCTGCATGATACCATTCCATCCTCCTTCATGGAGATGAGCCATACCATCGATGACGAGTGGCAATGTGAGCATTGCAGATACATCACGAGTCCCCGTCCAATCAAATTCAAGTTCAAAACGTCGTTTTTCACCTTCTGGTAGTGTGTGGCCGTGGCTGATGGTCAAGGGATGGATGTGCTCTTGTTTGTCCTTTCGAACATAGAGAAATGCGGCACCTTTCGGGGCACAGAGCCACTTGTGACAGTTGCTCGTCACATACGAAGCACCTAATTCTAAAAGATTCAATGGAATCATGCCAATACCATGTGCAGCATCAAGGAGAACCTCGATTCCTCGACCTTCAAGTTCTTTGACCATCGATTCAAACGGAAGACGAAGTGCAGTTGGTGAGGTCACAGAGTCAAGCATTGCGAGCACAGTACGCTCTGAAATTGCTTGTTGCATGGACTTGAGGACGACATCCTCATGTTCGATTGGAAATGGAATTTCAAATGTGACAACATGAGCTCCCCATCGACGAGCAACAAAGTCAAGTGCGTTTTTGCATGCCTTGTAGGCGTGGTCCGCAACCATGATTTCATCGCCTTTCTCAAACACGAGCGAACGCAATACCGTGTTCACACCTGTGGTTGCATTCTCAACCAGTGCAAGGTCGCTCGGGTCGCAACCAACCATTGTTGCAACCGATTGTTTCGCTTTTGCATATGGCTCTAAGGCAGCATGCTCAAAGAAATGGATGGGGTCTTTCTCCATCAGTTGAACCCACTTTTTTTGTTCATCCAAAGCAAATGTAGGCGTTGCACCAAATGAACCGTGATTGAGAAAGACAATGTCCTTATTGAGGTTCCAAAAACGGTTATAGTGGCTACGTTCCGGTTTATTCATCACCTTAGCCACCAGAACGATGCTGAAGATTTCAGATATTAAACTGAACCTGTTTCAGACTTGTCATCGTAGTGCGGGGGGCAGGATTTGAACCTGCGAACCGATAAGGAATGGGGCCTAAACCCACCGCCGTTGACCAAGCTGGGCGACCCCCGCGTAGTTTTGGCTCGGAAAGAATTGGTTTTGAATCCGTCGCTTCATACACTAGCAGAAAATCCAGTCGCCTCTATAATTTCAAGAAGTTGAGAGGTGGATAATGTGCTGTCTGTCACGATGATGCCGTTGTTTTGTTCATGGGAAATCGAGGCACTTTTGACGCCTGGCGTATTGAGCAAAACATTGGTGACTCGCCCTGAGCAACCACCACAGGTCATGCCTTGAATCGAGACTTCGTGAGTTGTGTCCATGCATTTGGCAATGCACGCTCTCTCTTGAATTCTTTGAACGCTATTCCATGAACGCTATTCCATGAACGATTTTGGCTTCCAAAAGCGAAGAAGCAAGGAATTGCTCACAACACTCACACTCGACAACGACATTGCGGCTGCTGCAAATGCTGGTGGTAAAAACCAACCTGTACTAAAGAAAAACACACCCATAGCAAAGGGAATACCAATGAGGTTGTAGATGAAGGCCCATGCTAAATTTGAGCGAATTTTTCGCATCGTGACCTGCCCGAGTTCGAGGGCTGCGATGGCTCCAGAAAGGTCGTTTCGAGAGAGGACAATATCTGCAGATTCGAGAGCAATTTGACTCCCATCACCCATCGCAATGCCCACATCTGCTTGAACGAGTGCTGCTGCATCGTTGATACCGTCACCCACCATAGCAACAACATTCCCTTGTTCTTGATAGGATTGAACAATTGCACCTTTTTCTTGGGGCAAAACGCCAGCATGGACGGTTTCAATACCGAGTTCATCAGCGATCTGCATTGCGGCTTCTTGCCTGTCGCCTGTCACCATACAGATGGTCATGCCCATGATTCTCGCTTGTTTGAGGGCGTTCGGGGTTGATTCTCGAATTCGATCTTTGAATTCAATGGTACCCAACAAGCGTTTCTCAAAAACAACACAAGCAACAGATGCTCCTCGACTCGCCCCCTGCTCCAAAATTTCACGATGTGCCTCTGTCAATTCGAATCCTTGTTCTGAGAGGAGTTGAGGTGTTCCAATCATCGCTTGTTCTCCCTCGATGACGCCAACAACACCCATACCGGGATAGGTGACAACCTCTGAGGCCGTTGGTTTCTCTTGGGTTAGGTTTGACCATGCAGTTTGAACTGCCAGTGCAAATGGGTGAGTGGAATGTTCCTCGAGTGCTGCTGCTATCTGAAGGACTTCTTTGACCTCACCATCAAGCCATTCGATATGACTGACTCGGGGCTTCCCCGCCGTGAGTGTACCAGTTTTGTCAACCAATAGGATATTGGTTTTGTGGGAGGCTTCAAGAGCTTCAATACCTTTGACCAGCAGGCCAAATCGTGCACCTCTACCAGTTCCAACAACGAGGGCTGTAGGCGTTGCCAGACCGAGTGCACACGGACAAGCAATGACCATTGTCGATACAAAGACCATGATTGCAATTTCATAAGGCTCCATTGGATGTTGGCTAGCCCAGGAAGAACCGTTGAGGTACCAAAGAAGAGATGCGATAATGGCGAAAAGGACAACAATTGGAACAAAAATGCTTGAAATTTTGTCGACCAATCGTTGAATCGGGGCCTTACCCATTTGTGCTTGTTCGACGAACTGAATAATTTTTGCAAGATGAGAATCATCCGCTGTTGATATTGTAACTGCTTCCAAGGTTCCATCGAGGAGAATCGTTCCTGCACGGATGTCGTCGCCTTCTTTTTTCCGAACCGGGTACGCCTCGCCTGTCATCATGGATTCATCGATGCTCGTCGCCCCATCAACGACTTGTGCATCAAGAGGTACGGTATCTCCGGCGAGGAGACGTATTCTGGTTCCCTTCTCTATCGTTTCAACATCCATCATCTGTACCTGGTCCTCCTCGTTGAGAACTCGGGCTTGACGAGGTTGAAGCCGCATCAAACTATGGATGGCATCGGTCGCCTGGAGTTTTGCATTTGATTCCAGGACGTTTCCAAACAATACAAAGCCTATGATGAATGCAACGCCATCAAAAAAGACGTGGTCAGCGTTCAAAAGAACATCTGGGCTTTGGGGCAAAAGGGGTGAGAACGTCACAAATGTTGACCAAAAAAACCCAACCGATGTACCAAGTGTCACAAGGACATCCATGTTTGCTGAACCACTTCGCAACGAAGCATACGCACCCTTGTGAAAATCTAAACCCGACCAAAAATAGATGGGGGCTGTGAGGAAAAAAGCACACAACCAGCGAATGTCAATGTCGTTCCATCGCCCTAAAGGATCGACAAACATCGTGAGGATAAATACAGGTAAAATCATGAGAAACGCAACAGCAACTTTGTGCTTTTGCTTAGCCACATGTTCTTCAGCCTCCGCACGTAGTTGAAGCGGCCTCTTGAGTTCAGTCGCTTGAAACCCCGCCTTTCGAATGGCGTCCATGCTTCTTGTTTTGATGTCGGCTTGTGTGAATCCGGGTTCAAGTTCAATCCATGCTTTTTCGAGTGGCAAATTCACGCTCACATGCTGAACGCCTTCGACATTCCCGACAACTTTGGAGACCGAGGCAACGCATGCAGCACAGGTCATGCCTTGAACGCTCAATGTGACTTTTTCATCCATGAACTCATCTCAACTTAGGGTGTGCAGCAATCGATGATTGTTTTTTGTTCGTTCTGGTCAAAGGTCACACATCCGCATCCACAAGTGCACATCCACCCAATGCCATCCCATCCTTTCCCACCTTCTTGACGCACATAGAGGCGTTTCATTTTACAATTGCAAGCACATGCTTGTGCTTTGATTCGGACCATGATGAACTATTTTTTGTAGTCAATATAAACCTGTTGTTTTGTAGTCAATAATTATTCGTTGAGGATTTGAACATCCAACTCTCCTGACCAAACATCAACACCCTGAATCCGGCAAGAAACAAGTTGACCGACTCGAAGCCATTCCTTTGGTTCAAGTGTATCTTCAGCCTCTGCACTCAACACTTTGAGATCGAATTCATCGGTAACCAGTTGTTCATTTGGCTTGAATTGACGAAAGTGAACTCGTCCAGAAATATAGCCTTCATCAGCGAGGTCAAGGAAAATCCAGGGTGTGCGAAGCCCGACGACTCTAGCCTTCCATTTCGATTGCAATGTGTATGGTGTTGAGTGTTCAAACAATTCACCTCCTTCGAGGAGTTTGAGACCAAAAGCATTGGCGACAAGTCCCCATTCGAGCTTTTGAGCCGCTCGTGCTCTTGCATTGCATTGCTCAGCATATCGATTCAGTTCATCTTCTCTAATTGAAAATTCTTTTCCGGCGAGATACGATTTCAGTTGACGGTGAACAAGGAGGTCAGGGTAGCGACGTATGGGCGATGTAAAGTGAACATAAGCATCGAGATTCAAGCCAAAATGACCATGATTTTCTGGTGAATAATACGCCCGCTGCATCAATTGAAATAAGCCATGGTCGACGACTCTTCGCGTTGATGATTTGAGACCTGAAGCCTGTTGCTGTGCTTGTTCAAGTGAATGTAAGATGTCATGACGTGCTTCTGGGTCGAGGACGGATACGAGATATGCTGGGGTCGTGTTCTGCGAAGCATTCGTCATGTCACCAAAATCGATGGAAATACCTGCACCCATGCTTCCAAGAATATTGGCGAGTTCATCGACATCAGATTGACCGTGTTTTTTCGTGCTCGGCATGGGGAGTTCAATGGTCAATCCCAATGCATCAAACGTTGCATTGACAGATTGAACCTCTGGAGCATCTGGAGGTGGATGACACCGCCACAACAAAGGAGCACCACGTTTGCCAAGAAAATGACCAATTGCAGCATTGGTTGCCACCATGAATGACTCAATCATTTTCGTTGCTTGATTAGGCCATTTTACTTCAATAGAAATCTCTCCGTGGTGTGAGATTCTTGGTCGCATCTCCGCCTGTTCAAGCCTCAATTTCACCTCAGATTCCTGCCATCTGCTCGATAGTGCAAAATGTTCAGCGAATGCTTGATTTCCAAGTGCATCGCCATAAGATAAATTTTCTCGAACACGAATCACGGCTTCAAAAACCTCGGTTTCAATCACATCCATGCTCGCATCAACATGAAGGCAGACAACCATTGCTAATCGATCCACATTTGCTCGCAGTGAGCATAATTCGTCAGCAAGTTTTGGAGGGAGCATCGGTAAGACAGCATGGGGTAAATACACCGAAGTCGCTCTTGAGAAGGCCTCATCATCGAGTGAGGTCTTTGGTCGAACATAATGTGCTACATCGGCAATAGCAACCCAGAGTTTCCATCCAGATTCTTGTTTTTCAAGAAAAATTGCATCATCAAAATCTTTGGCGTCCACTGGGTCAATGGTGACAAAATCAAGATGGCGTAAATCAGTACGCCCTTTGGCAACTTCCCTATCACCATCGACTTCGTGAAGATGTGCTACATGTTCAACGAGCGAGGACGGATAAGAGGATTGAAACGGATTGCTTCCCTCTTTGCGCAATGAGAGAAGACGATTGGTCATGATGTCGCTGGCATTCCAAGCTTCAACAAAAACGAGGACATAGGCCATAGCAGGTTCTGGGTGACGAAATCGCAGTTTGCTTATTCGAGCGGCACATTTTTTTGCTTGTTGGACCAAGTCGAAACCCGGCCAACATCGAAGTTGTGTTTGAAGATCAATGGAAAATTGTTCAGGTAGTGGGACCCCTGTGAGTAGAGCTTCCCACGCTTGAATCAGTACCTGAATCTGTTCTGAAATGGCACGTTCTTCTTTCAGCGATTCAAGTGATACAGATTCAAACAAATCGTCCCAATTTGCAATGGACGCAGCAATGGCGTCAATTTCACCCTTAGAGCGAAAGCGAATGGTGTCATCTTGGGAACGAACGGCAAATGTTCCTGCTTTTCGGGCTTCGCCAAATAGGTTCTGAACTTCTGCTGAAAATGACTTTGCAAAAGCATTGTT
>JAYQSB010000001.1:0-72944 GCA_038146705.1 Candidatus Poseidoniales archaeon | reverse complement strand
ATTCAATCGAACCGATTTCCCGCTTGGAAGTTTGGTTGAAATTTTTCCACCAAGGACGAGCATCGAATACGGCACCTCGACGAACTGAACGAGGACATCGCCATCCCACGCCCTGTGTTCTCCTGGGTCAATGCGAATGGTCACATGAACATCGCCGGTTTCACCCTCGGGGTGATCGTGCCCCTGTGCTTTCAATGTCTTCTTATCTCCGTGTTGAACACCTGGTTTGAGTTTGAGTTTCAAGGTGACTTTTTTAGTTTCCATGCCTCTTCCAGATGATTTGAAACGTTTGAAAGAAAACGGAAAATCGCCGCCGTTTTTTGCTTCTTCGGGCGTCAATTCGAGGGCGACGTTAATCGGAGATGCTTTGGGCACCTGCTGCTGTCGTTGCTGACCTCCAAACGCCTGGTTTGGTTGTCCTCCACCGAACATGGACGAGAAGATATCTTGGATTCCACCCATACCTTGACCATTCATGTTGAACCGTACATTACCTCCACCAAACCCTTGGCCAAACATGTTCGACATCTGCTGCTGTTGGTCGTATTCTTGCCGAGCTTCAGGTGTCTCTATTTTTTCATACGCTGACTGAATTTCCTTGAACTTTGACTCGGCTGCTGAATTATCGGGATTGCGGTCTGGATGATACTGACGGGCTAATTTTCGATATGCCCGTTTGATTTCAGCATCCGTTGCTGACTTCGACACACCCAGAACCTCATACGGGTTTCGTCCGCTCATCAACAACACACGCCGTAGAGGCTCTTCATCAACCCTCGCATCAAAGAAATTAGACGATATCAACCCTCACAAATACTGCGTTACCCGCAAATCAAGTGGGTTAGAGTTGCCCTTGACCTTCAGGTTGAGGGTGCGTTTGTGGTTGAGGTTGAGGAACTGCTGGTTGAGCAGGTTGTGTTGTTGGTTCCGGCCAAGGTGTAGGTGTCGGAGGTGCAGGTGCTGCAGGGGCTACTTGAACTGACGGTGGTGCAACTGCTTGTGGTTGAACGGTTGTTTGTGAAACGTTGTGAAATGTCGATGTCGTTTGTTGAGGAACTGCAGTTGTGGTTTGCATTGGGGTCATTTGAACTGGTGCAACTTGTGGTACAACCGAAGCAGCAGGGGCTGCAACCATTTGAGGCACCGCTTGGACTGTGGTGGTTCTTCCACCCATTACGTCAACCTTTGCCGTTTCTATGACTGCTTCGCCGAGCGTAGCACTGCTGATGAGGGAGTTCACATAATCAATTGTTGAAGAAACTCGGTCGATGTTGACGTTCACACCTTCGATGAGTGATGCTTTGAACGCAAAACCATAGGTCGCACCACCGCTTGTCTCGAAACCAATGTACATTGTTTTTTGGAGGTAATAATGAAGCAAAAAACCGAGCCCCACAATGAGGCCGAGTGTTCCAAGTGCTTCCCCTGCTACAGTAATCAATAACCCAAGGACTGAAAAAATGACACCGAACAGGAGAGAGAAAAATGGCTTTTTGTACCCTCCAATAAATGCCCCGATGTTTGGCAATGGTGTTGAGATTTGCGAGGAGCCAAAAACAGAGGAGTTTTGAAACGATATAGATCCTCTCGACACCTTCAATGTGGTCGTCGGATCAAGTCCAATTAGCGTCAAGAGAAAATTGAATATTCCTTGCTGTCTTGCTTCTATCCAAACATGGGCTCCAGAGATCCCAGTTTCATCGATTTGAAATCTGCGAAGGACGAGGGGTGATGCTGTGTCCATGATTTGCATTGTTATATTTTAAGACATAAAATTTTTCATTCAATTGGATGATGCCAACTCCCACCTTTTGCGGAGTGGTTATAATGAGGAGGTTTGTGGCTCGGTGGGCTGAGGTTATACCATGTCTGACGAAAATGCAAATCAAAAGTCATTTGAACAGCGTGTACAAGACCGTCAAGATTGGATTGAGTCGCAATTTCGACGCATCACTCGCGGGTCCTGGGCACGTATTATCCGAATGGCAAAGAAACCGACAAAACAAGAATTCCGCCAGACGGCAATTATTTGCGGCATTGGCCTTTTCGTTCTTGGAGCCATCGGCTTTGCAATTCTCGTCTTGATGGACAACTTCTTTCCTTGGCTTATTCACGATGTCTTCGGCATCGCCAATCCCTGAGGTGAAAAAATGAGTGAAGCATTTGTAGCATTTGTACGATTTGAAGAAAAACTTCTCATGCTGAAGCGCAGCAACACAGCTGCCGACTTCTCTGGCATGTGGGATGGTGTCTGGGGCTCTGGTTCAGGCACAGACCCAGAAGAAGTCATTACACGAGTTGCAGAATGTACAGGTATTCCAACCGAGGCACTCGTGTACCACGGCCACGGCCCAGACAGAGGAATAGTCATGGACTCAGGTAGCCTTGTTGATGTCGTGCCTGTTCTCGTCGTTTCCGCTACGGAAGATGTCGAACCTGCGGGTATTTACACCCACGCTGAATGGGTTGACCCAGGTAAAATTCAGGAGTATACCTGTATCTTTTCAAATTTGGACATGGATAACTCCGACAAGTTGTTTCGGGAAATGTACGGCTCTGTCGGTTCATTTCTTTACATCGTCAAAACCGCCATCAACTCCGAAATTCGAGTTGTTGACGAAATGGGCGCCCGCCTCACTGGTTCGGGTTCGCTTACAGACCTCGATGAAGAGATTATGTCGATTCTCCACCCAACAGGAATGCGAGGGTATGTCTTCGTTGAAGCAAGTGCACTTCACCACGTTGAGAAATTGATCGGTCGAAGTGGTGGCCGTGACCCCTCTTCTCGACGAGGTGTTAATCAAACACCGCTCAAGAATGCAAAATCGGTTCTACCTGGCGAAGCACCACTCGAGGATATCCTGCCTTACCTCGAACCGAAGTCGGTGACTCACGGTATCGAAATTGGATGTATTGTCGAAATTATTTCTGGTGCATTCAAAGGCGAGAAGGCTCGTGTTCTCTCAGTCCAAGACACCAAAAACGAGGTCAGTCTTGACCTGTACGAAAATCCAATTCCTATGACAATCAGTATGCGTGGTGACCATGTTCGTGTTTACGAGCGTGTTGATGGCTAACATTAGGCAGCGCGGTGCGATTAAATAGGGGTTTCAAGTCGGGCAAGTTGCTCAGGTTATGAGAGGAGTTGAATTCAATGCCAAAACCATGGACTTCAGAACTCATCAAGAAATCTCTTGGTGTGAAGAAGTGCAACGGAAGCATTGAAGCAGCGACTGAAAACTTGCCTTTGGAAGAAGCAATGAAAATTGCACAACAAAAAGCAGGTGACGGACACTTGACTGGCCGAGATCTCAAAGCACAAACACGCGAAGTTATCGGAACTTGCGTCTCAATGCGAGTAAAGGTCGACGGGCACTGGGCCAATGACGCCCTCGAAATCATTGCAAAAGGAGAATGGGACGAGCGGTTTAATTGAGCATCACGAATTGCGGGAGAGGTTGAACACCTCGCTGACCGCAGAGGTGAGGAAATATGGAAGAAAATATCACACAAGCCATCCAAGCAGCCCTTGCTGCAGCACCAAAGAGAAAGTTCGTTGAATCGATTGATATCGCATTCACCATCAAAGATGTGGACTTGAAGAATCCAAACAATCGTATCAAAGAAGAAATTCGATTACCATCTGGCCGTGGAAAAGAAATCAAAGTTGCTATGTTCGCTACAGGCGAAGCAGCATCGAAAGCAAAAGATGCTGGCATCAAGGTTATTTCACCCCAAGAAATAGAAGACTTGGGCTCCAACAAGGGACGAGCAAAAACCATTGCAAACCAGCATGATTTCTTTTTGTCCGAAGTACCCCACATGGGTCTCATCGGACGCTATCTTGGTACTGTTCTTGGTCCACGAGGTAAAATGCCTCGACCTGTTCCACCAACTCTTGACCCAGGTGTTTTGGCAACCGGATTACAATCGACTGTTGTTGTCAAATCCGGAGATAAAATGACATTCCATGCAACCTTCGGAACCGTGGAACAAAGCGAAAACGACCTCGTTGCAAATGCTATGGAAATCTACAACCGTGTGATCGGAAAACTTGAACGTGGTGCAGGTAATATCCGCTCAGTCTACATCAAAACCACCATGGGTCCTGCTCAGAAACTCGAGGTGATCTTGTGATTCCAAAAGTCATGAACTGGAAGCGAGACACAGTCGACAAGCTTCATGCTTTGCTGTCCAGCGGTGAAACCATTGCTGTCATCGACATACACGGTGTTCCTGCCGATTCGATGATTGGCATGAGGGCAAACCTGCGGGACAACATGGAAATTATGGTCGCCAAGAAGCGACTCATGAAAATCGCTTGGGACAAAGCAGGCTTTGATGAAGCAGACCTTGAAACACTTTACGAAACTGCTGTACAACCTGCACTCGTATCATCGAGCGATCTCAACTCATTTGCACTCTTTACCGAACTCAAGAAGACTGAAGCCGGTCGTGCAGCAAAGCCTGGGGATGTCGCTCCTTTCGACATCATTGTCGAAAAACAAGACACTGGCATGAAACCCGGACCAATTGTTGGTGAACTCAACTCCGTTGGTATTCCAGCTAAAATCATGCAAGGCTCTGTCCACATTCAGAAAACAACCACCGTACTCAACGCCGGAGAAACATTCGAAGGCGACCTCGGTATGATGTTGTCAAAAGTTGGCATCAACCCCATCATCACCGGTCTTCGACTTTGCGGAACGATTGAAGAAGGCGTTGTTTTCTCACCAGAAACACTCGATATCGATTACGATCAATTCGGTGAAGACCTCATCGGATACGCTGCAGGTGCGTTCAACGTCGCCTGTTTCATCCGATGGTTCACACCACAAACCGTGCCGACCCTCATTGCGAAAGCAAGTGGCGAGGCCTTCTCTGTGGCCATGGAAGCGGAGATTACCAACGCTGAAACCATGCCACACTTCATTGCCAGAGCACATGCAAGCCTCATGGGTGTTGCTGGTGCACTTGGCTCAGACGCACTCGATGACGAACTTGCAGAAATGCTCGGTGCCGCTGCAACAGCAGCCGCCAGTGCAGCAAGCGATGTCAGTACGAGCGAATCCGAGGCCCCAACCGAAGCCGAGGAGGAAGAAGACGAGGACGATGAGGACGCCGGCTTTGGCGGACTTGGCGACCTTTTCGGTTGAAAAAAAAACAAAATAATGAGGTGAAAAAATGGAATATGTATATGCTGCTATGTTGTTACACGCTGCCGGACAAGAAATCACAGATGACGCTGTGACAAAGGTGCTCAAGGGCGCTGGAGTTGACGTTGATTCTGCTCGAGTAAAAGCACTCGTTGCTTCGCTCGCTGGCGTTGACATTGCTGATGCCATGACCAAGGCTGTTGCCGCACCTGCTGCCGCTGCTGCTCCTGCTGCAGGCGGTGGTGGAGACGCTGCTCCAGCTGCTGAAGAAGCACCTGCCGAAGAAGAAGATGACGACGACGGCGGCTTCGAAGGTCTTGGCTCGCTCTTCGGCTGAGAACAGAACAAGCATCCAGAACGATCGTTAGCACAAGCTGACGCACTGGAGTAGTTTGACTCTGGTCTTGTCCAAGGGAAAACCTCGCCCAGCAAGGGCGATGACCGCATGAGTCAACCAACGGCAATTCGAGTCTTTGGCAATCAAGGACGCAAGACTTTCCGCCACAGTATTGATGAAATACGTCGGCAAAGGACATTCATGGTTCGAAGGAGAACGCACGACTTTGAGGTTAGTGTGGGTCCTGTCCAGAGCATTAAGACAATGCGATTGATTGCTGAAGAATTCAATTGGTCGTGTCGACGTCTTGAAGGATCTCGACTTGTCGACCGATTTGCAATCATCATGCCGATGGCTCAAGCTACTCGCACACTTACATTGCAATTGACAACCGGGCCATATGCAGGGCTCGAACTCTGTGCTTGGGCCGAAACAAGAGGCTCATCAGGAGCGATCAATATCGTGTCCTGGACGTTGCCACAAGGCATAGAGCACGCTCCAAATCAAGACCTCATTCGTTTATGGGCATCAAGGTGTGACCGTTGTCCGTGGCAGTGGACCTTTGGTGAACGGTCGAAGATTGGTGGCTTGCTCCCTGTGTGGCGAAGGGCGAAGAAAAAATTTGCAAATATTGGCCTTGACGTCGGCAAAAGGGGATGGCCAATTTCAGAAGAATTGGTACCGACATTCGATGTTTTTGTAGAGGAAGAATAAGCGAAACTATGACAGTCAAGTTCGGTTTAGCACAAATGAAGCGGAGGAACGACAATGTATTCGATGGATGACCTCAAAGAAAATAGAGACGCTCAAATTACCGTTGCGTGCATCGCTTTTTTCCTTATTGCCTTCCCAACCTATTTCTCGATTGCAGCCGACCGAGCCGATGGTTCACTCGGTGGTGGCGTGGGCGATTACCAAGTCAATGGCGAAGTCACCTACATCGAACTTGATTCTGGTTCCGAATTCATCGGAAATGGTGAAACATGGCCAATGACCTACAACACAGTCGATGTTAACAACGCTGAAGAACTTAATATCGTCGGCATCAGAATCAGCATGACGTACGGCGAAGATGAAACCACTTCTGGTTTAGGTTGTGCCGCCCCAGGTGCTGGAAATCCTGCTGCTGACACAATCACTGGTTCAGTAAGTCATCTCGAATTCACAGGTTCTGCAGACGGACAGAATAACGAGGGTTCAGGCTCTCATTATGCAATGGCAACATGGTACAATGAATCGATGATAGGGGCTGTCGTCTCAGGTCTCTCCATGAACGAAATCAAATCCCAAATCGATTCTATGGGAGCAGGTCTTGGCGACCACGATGTGAGTATATCAGTCGCTTCTCAAGAAGGTGGTTCAATTCAATGCAATCATGAAGATGGTGGTGAGACGGTCGACTACACCGTTGAATTGATGGTCTTTGACTACACGATCGTGCCATACATCGAAATTCCAGACGAGTGATTGTTCAAGCGTTGAGCAATTTCTCGATGTTGATCAGTGGTGAAACCCGCTCTTTTGCAATCGCTTTCATTTGTTCGAGTTGTTCCTCCGATTCTGCTTCCATTCGCATAATGAGTACGGGTTCGGTGTTGGATTGGCGAGCGAGATACCAGCCGTATTGATGACCTGATGCGTCGGTAAATCGAACGCGAACACCATCGACAGTGATGGATTCAAAATCTGAAAAGGCCTCTGTTATTGAGGAGACCACCCTCACTTTCTCGCCTTCATCGCACGGAACTTTGACTTCGCCAGTCGTTGGTAGCGGCGGGGCAAGTTGGTCGAGTACCGAAGCGAACGACACCGTTCGTTCTTGCCTCGACCACACCTCAATAAGTCGTGCAGTATTGTAGAGCGAGCAATCAAAGCCGTACCAGCCCCGGTCGGCTGGGAAAATGTGCCCGCTCATCTCAGCAGCGAGTTTGCATTTGGGCCGTTCTGCAAGCGCTCGTTTCATGAACGAATGACCTGTTCTTGCCATGAGAGGATATCCTCCGGCATTTGAGATGGCATTCTCGACGTTCATCGAACATTTTACATCATAAATCACGGTCATTTCCTCTTCGTTCGATGACGGAGCGTTGCGAAGAATATCATCGGCCATGAGTGCGACGAGGCGGTCGGGATAGACGAATTCACCATGGTCATCAACCGCTCCGATTCGGTCGCCATCACCGTCACAACCAATGCCAAATTCACAACCTTCTGAAACCACCACATTTGCAAGGTCGACCATGTTTTTTGGTCGTGTCGGGTCTGCTCCATGATTCGGTTCACTAGGGTCCCAATCGCAATACAAATCGTGCACTTCGCAACCCATCAGATGAAGTAACTTGAGCATCGACGGACCGGGGACTGCGTTGCCACAGTCAACAGCGATTTTTACTGGTCGCGATATTGCACCAACGGATTCCAGAATCGCCTGAAGATATGTATCGATGTGCGGGCTGTCCCTTGATGTACCGTCGCCATCAATAAATTCTCCAGCTAAAAAGACCTCTTTGAGTTCTTGAATTTCCTCACCTGCAAGCGGAAGTGTGCCTTTGCACATCTTGAAGCCGTTGTGTGTGGGCATGGGCAAGTGACTTGCTGTGACCATAATGCCACCATCAACAGGAAGTGTCCAACATGCATGGTACACCACGCCTGTTGATACGATGCCGAGGTCGAGAACATCGACGCCAGATTCGGTGAGTCCCCGTATTAATTCACGGGCGAGGGCCGGTGAGGATTCTCGAATATCTCGGCCGACGGCCAAGGTCGTGCAAGAAAGATATGTCGCAATCGAGCGGCCTAAGCGGTAGGCGAATTCAGGTGTGAGATCGCCTGAGCCATCACCGTACGCATGACCACGAATGTCGTAGGCCTTGAAACAATGTTCTGGCCAATCACTTGTCATGTTGTCCCCTCGCACGTCATCATAATGAGTATGTCGGATAGATGAATGGTCACGTTCTTGGAATCAGTGCTGTTATCGTTCCAATGATGAGAAGACCTATGCCTGCTTCAACAAAGACATCGAAATACCAAGCAGTGAGAAGAAGGATGCTCGCAATTGGGATGAACCTTGACAAGAGCCGAGGCCATGTGAGCAAACCTTTGGGAATTTCTTCCATGTACGGTGAGCCGGGCATAGTGTTCACTCTTGTTTTACTGCTTGAACAACAATTTCGACCAAAGCCTGAGCCGGTAATGCACCCGCTTCGAATGCCGCCCGTGCAGGAGGGATTGCCACGCCATCGAGCCATTTCGAATACACCTCGTTGAGGGCTGCGAAATCATTGATGTCATCGAGTAAGACTTGAACAAAGGTTGCATGATGCTTACTGGTTCCTGCGGCAGCAAGAAGTGCATCGATTTTATCCAATGTGGCTTGAACTTGGGCTTTGAAATCGCCGGCATCCGGTGCAATTTGACCACTCAACCACACCATTGGCCCCGATAATATGCCAGGAGAATATGGTCCATACGTCACTGCTCCGTCAAGTTCGATACGTGTTTTCTTCATGCTCCACCATCGTCCTTTACATCTTCAATTCACCGATGAACTGTTTTGGCACCACAAGAATTGAGAAGCGAATTGAACATGATGAACTATGGAGAAGAGTGAATCTCGGTATTCAAATGCGGCGAGAAGGCCAATTCGCAACTTCTTCAAATTGGTTCCATTCATCGAATGGCTCTACCCTGTCGACCATCGGCGAATGTGGAAAGACGCCTACAATGAAGCATACCCCACAGGAAAAGCACTCAAAGAGAGTTACAAGGCTGTATGGGAGGTACACACAATTGCTGCTGCATTGGTCTTGGCGATGAATGCATCCTTATTCTTCGGGTTACTGACTGGAGAATCAAAAGACACCTACTGGGAGGCTACACCGTATTCGAGTATCGAATGGTGGGCCATGATTTTTGGAGGGGTCATCGTGATTGTGAACTTTGTCCATCTCAATGTCTTGTTGGTGGTTCACGGCATATATTCCGCAGTTGATGATGATAATTTCAGAGCAATTGTCAGTGCTCGAGGACCGACGGGTCGCTTTGTGATGCTTCCTGAGTACCTCATCGTATGTTCGATGTATGGTATGGCGGGTTGGTGGTCATTGCTGCTTTGGGTTCATATTCAAGATACAATAGGTGTGATCACCATCATAGGAGTACTGCTCATCATTGTGTTGATGCTCGTCTCTTATGGAGCGTATGCAGCCCGCATTATCTATCATAGCGGAGCACATAAACCAGAGAGTATTTTCAAAGATGTTCCATTTGAAGAATTACCCACGAGCCATGAGGAATTAGGATACTTGTTGATGGAACGTGCTCTTGTTGACGCCAGAGCGACCATGGAGCCATTGACAATCAATGCTCAAATTCAAAAGGATGTCGAAATTTCAGACACATGGAATATTGGTTCAGAAGATTAAGTCTGTTCCTACCGCTTTGGGCTTCCAATCCAACCTTTTCGCCAAAAGTACACGAGCATCAGAATAGCAAATATTGCCATGAATGTCATAACGCCCCAAAATCCACCAATTGTGTCTGTTGGTAAATCATCGTTATTCATGCCAAAGATACCCGCAATGAGAGTGAGTGGTAACATGATGGCACCAATAATCGTGAGCGTCGTCATGACTTCAGTGAGTTGTGCATTGGACTCTGAAAGTTGCATGCTGATGTTCGAAAGATATGTATCCCGAGATGACGTCGCTCCCGCAGAATAATTATTGCATCGCTTCAATAGTGAAATTGAAAGTTGGTGCAAGTCACTAAAATATTGTTGAACATTGTATGCAACAAAGCGTTCTCCTGGCTTCATCATTCGCATGGTGACGGAGTGAAGGGATTCAATTGACCGGTTTGCCTGACGAAGTTTTCTCTTGAGGTCATGGAGTCCTTCGAGTAAATCATCATATTTTTTGCTCGGGTCAAACACTTGAAACTCGAGTTCATCAAGGTCTCTTGAGTAACGGCCTAGAATAGGCGTCCAATCGTCAGCCACCGCATCAAGAAGCTCGTAGAGCAAAAAATCCACACCGAGTTGTTTGTCATCGTCATGTATGTCATCAACACGCTTTCGAAAAACGTTGATGGCAGGGATGGCTGAGTGGCGAAGTGTGACAAGCAGGTTGCCTAGCAGCACAATCGCGAGCGGTTCTGTATCAAGTCGATTATCCGCATCCCTTGCATTGATGACGATATATCGATGATTGCTGAATTTGAGGGCGGTGGTATCAGCGTGGCCAAAAATATCCTCAATAATCAACTCATCAATCTCAAGGCTGAGGAGAAATTCTCGAATCGACTCATCTGGTTGCATGATGTCTAACCATGCCACATGGTCACCATCGGTTGCTTCGCCGGCAAGACCAAGCGATTCGATTCCTGCTTCTTTCGAAGCTGCGGAAATATCGTGAAACCGAATCTCGACCATGAAACTCGCGTAGACCATGCCTTTGTAATTGTTTCAGTTTGGTGGCTGATTGCTTTGTTCTATGTTTTTTTCGTCAAGGCGACGTTGCGTGACGAATCGATGGCGAGTTTCAACTTCATTGAGTTTTGAGCGAATTTTCCAAACCAAAAACCATACAATTAGGCCAATAGCAATCAATTCAACAACGAGTAAAACCCATTCTTGTGCACCCCACTGCTCAAACATATCGATCATCAAAGTGGTGGACGAATGTCGACATCAACGGCGGTGGTTGGTTTACCAATGCACGCAAGGCGCCCCCCATCTGCGACATAGTCTTCATCCAAGCCAGGTGGTAATTCCTCATCAAGAGGCACATCACCTGAAAGAAGCGTTACCATACAAGTTCCACAGGTGCCCGATGTGCAATTCGTCGGTATGCTCAGCCCCATACGAATGGCATGTTCGACGATGGTTTCCTCTGGGTCAAATGTACACTGCCCGAGCAATTCGGCTCCACGTAGAATCCTCACCATCTTTGGCACGGTCATGGCCTTGCATCACCGAGCCTTTTCACGTGTCCAACGGCCTGTTTGCTTGTTAAAGAACAAGCCAGCCTTCTTCATCCATTTGTTGAACTTTGTAGCACCAGCGCCGGTTCGGAGAATGAAATCTTCTCTGTCTTCTTGAGCTTGGATGTAATTCTTAGCAGCAAGGGTTTGGTCAATCCAATCGTTGATGTCCATAAGACCACCAGACACAACAGTTTCTTCAATCGCCTTGGTCATTTCATCTGCAGAAGCACCGGTCTGTTGGAGATCTTGCAAAATGAGATTGTTCACGCTTGAGAAATCAAGGCTTGCTGGCTTGGGTGGAACTGGAGAACGTGGTGCTTTATTTGGGTCAATCGAAATTCGAGGTTCCGAAAGAATACCTTCTACTGTTTGGGTTAAATCAGGCATAAAACTTGTTTCGCACTCCCAGCAGATAAACGCCCAATCGTCAGGACGGTCCGTATCCCTGCTCTGTCTCGGGTCGAGTTCATCACCGCACTCCGGGCATGCGTGGAACACCAAACTTGGAACATGTTTTCTCCTAAAATCAACAATATCTTGTGGCGTTCCTTCCAATTCGAGCATTTCATGGTCTCGTGCTGCCTCAAGGCCACGTGTTTCAAGTTGATCTCGAATTTTCACTTTTTGGTCGTCTTTGCCTTCGTCGTGAAGGTTGTTTTCGAGTTTAACGATGAGTTCAACGGTTTTTCCGAGACGGTTCATGATGATTTTTTGATTTCGAAATGTTTCGACTTTTGCTTGTTTAAGTCGCTCTTTTTGCTCAGCGAGTTCTGTGAGTACATCTTTCTGCTGTCGGCGAAATTTCATCTCTTCGATTTTGGATTCTTTCTTGCGTTCAGGAGCGAGAACCTTGGCCAAAAATCGTTCTTTTCCGTGGGCTTGAGGGCCGGCTTTGATGATTTCAATAACACCTTGAGCAATGTCGGGCTTAAGTCCATAATTATCGACAAGGATTGATTTGTCAATTTTTTTGAGGTCTCCAATCTTCAAACCAGCATCAGCCAGTTGATTGGCGGTAGTGTCATCGATTCCACGACGTAATAGTGCAAGATATGTGTCCTTTTTTGCCAAATGGCATCCCCCCGCGCTTCTGCGAGAAGGCACTCATTAGAAAACCCTCCCTAACAGCAATGCCTACAAATCACTGTACACAACCCATTATGAACCATGTTGCTCAAATGACGAAACGAGTTGAAACCACTCCTCAAGATCAAGTTCCTCAGGACGCTTTTCCATCAGCGGTATGTCCTTCATCGATTGATAAGCTTCTTTCCAACGACCTGCATACCATCCTCGAACACGACTAATCCGCTTTGGTGGATTCTTGAAAAGTGTGCGCAACTTCTTTCTTCGTTGGTCAAAGCAATGATGAATGGCCATAACCAAGAGTTTTCTATTGCAAGAAAAGTCAGGTTGCCGGGGAATAAATTTGACCACTCGAGAATGCACCTTAGGGTGAGGAATGAATGCATCAGGTGAGACTTTATTCATCATTTCAACATCAAAATCAAGTGAGACTACCAGGCCTAAGGAGCCTACAGTATCTGTGTATTTCATCTCCAATCGTTCAGCAAATTCTTCTTGAACCATCAACACCATCGTCGTCAATGGTCGATTGCGTTCATGCTGAAATCGCGTTAAAACTTCGATGAGTGGCGAAGATATTTGATAGGGAATGTTTGCAACAACTTTTGTGATACTACGTGGTAATTTTGTTTGTAATGCATCGCCTTCGATGAGTTCAAGTTGCCCGGATGCAAGTTCATCCCCGAAGACAACGTGCAAATGCTGACATGCACCCTGATCAATTTCAACTGATGTGACACGACACCCTGTTCGAAGGAGGTGTGTCGTCAGTGTTCCAGGCCCAGGTCCAATCTCAAGAACATGGTCGTTTTCTTGAACATCCCCGGCTTCAACAATATGTTGGAGGATATCGTCATCAACCAAGAAATGTTGACCTAAGTCTTTGTTTGCAGATTGACGCATCAACAATTGGTCGATATACCATCGTGCGTCTTTCATGATTTCACCGGCAGGAGAAGTGAGATCAAACGCGGTTGTGCATCTTGGTCCTTTAACTCCTCAAGGAAACGTTGAGACAACAGTTCAATGGCATTGATATTGCATAATTCGTTGAGAGCATCAATCGACTCAAAGCCTTGGCCGCGGGCATCAACCATCTGCATTGCTTTCTTGTTGCCAATCTTTGGCAGGAGTTCGAACGCATGCATTTTGAGTGAGATGTTTGATGCAACATTGAAGAATGCTTCGAGGAAATATGCTTCATGTTGAGATAACACATCGAGGAGAACATGAGGAAGTTGCATGGTTGCAAAACTCGACATTCGGTCTATACTTGCAAGCCCAACGATGTGTTGAACCTCTTCTCGATCTTCAGCACGCTTGCCGATGTTGATTCGTTTCGAAGGTGGGCATGGCTCACAACCATTGACGACACGAAGACGGCAGGGTGTGAGCATTTGTTCTGAAAGTGCTGTAATGATGCCACTATCCAAATCGTGCTCAACGACATAAGCCCATGATTCAGATTCCAATTGTTTCGGGCGTTTCGGTTCTTGAGGTTTCATCGGCTTATTTCGGTTTTCTTTGAATGAGCGATTTGATGATTGAGGACGACGATCTTGCCTTGGACGGCGAGGTTGCTGAGGCTTTGCTTGTCGTTGAGGCATTCGACCTTCAGCGGGCCGGCTTGGCATAAATCTTGATGTGTCTGCCTGCTTTTTTGGTTGCTTCTTTGGCACAAAGGGGCGCTTTTCATCACTGGACATCGGGGGCCCTCGGGTGAATTTTATTCAAATCCAACATGCTGACGGACCAACTCAAGGATGGTGTTAATGTCATCGTCGTTGATTTGAATTCTCTTCGAAGCAAGAATGGTTCGAACATCATCAGGATAGATAGGAATGATTTCTGAGATTTTTGCAGCGAGATCGGGATATTTGGTGAGTACCTCGATTTCAAGGAGAGCTGCAGTAAGTGTTTCAAAGACCTCTGGGTCGGTAGTAAAACCATTTCTGTGCTCACTTGCCGCCCACTCTGCATGTTGGAGAGCTGCTTTTTGCTCGTAGGTGAGTTGCCCACGTCGTTCTTGTGCAGCAAGCAATTCATCTCGAACGGTTGAAAAATCTAGAAACTTTTGTTCATCACTCATATACATCACCTCATTCAAGCGGTCGAAGGTGCTCTGGTCGTGCAACAACGGTCTTTCTCATGTTGCCATCTTTTACAGCAACAACCCAAGCACGACCTTGGCGTGATTGAATAAAACCAGTTCGGCCATGGAACCGTCGATGTGGCATACCTTGTTGCTGGCCACCATCGAGAACGATGGCGACTCTATCACCCTCATTGTAATCGTACATGACACGAGCAATGTTGAGCTGACTTTTCTCGGACTTTCGTCGCCTAAGTATGCTACGGGTTCCCATTCGTTGTCCCTTTGAGCGCTTCATTTTTTCACCTTCTTCTCCTCAAATGCACATACATACGTCTTCGGAGCAAATCGGCGACTGATATGCCCCATATAAGCACCGCGACGATTGAAGCCACATGTTTCGAGCACAATGTAACCTAATCTGCATGAATATCACCCACATCCAACCACAACACTCGGCATTTCGATTTGAGCATAGAAGCAAGGCAAGGCTGGGTCCTGCCAGAGTCCCCATGAATCGTTTCTTTGACATACGTTCCCGACTCGCATCTCAATGTAAATTCGACTTCTTTCAAACCTTCTTCGTTGATCTCTATGGTGGGCGAATGAGCCTCAAAAACGGTGCGCCTTCGAATCAAATCGGCCCGTCGATGTGCCACTCTGTCGGGAGTTCGTTGAGCGATTTTTAATCCGTTCAATCGTTCGATGGTCGAAATGATTTCATCGTCGCTCGGCAGATCAAAAAGTGGTGAAGGTTGGCCTTCAAATTCAAGAATTCGTTCGATGATTTGCTTCTTTGTACCACTAACAGCGAGTCCGTGTTCTTTGGCAACAGTTACCAATTCATCTTTTTTCATGCCTTCAAGTTGTTCCAAGGAATGACCCTCGTCAACAATGATTTCATTTTGAATTGGTTTGGTTCGATCTTGACGCCTCTGGTTTCGTTTACGCTTTTTTCGCTTTCCTTTCCCGTCTTCTTCCTCATTGGTCAAATCGAGCGGAACGGTGAGGACAGCATACTCCGCTTCGTTCATCTGCTCCAGAACGAATCGAATCGTGTACGACTTTTCTGCAGGGGTGTCCTTGATGCGTACAACTTCGCTTTTCGAAGATTCTCGTATCGAAGAAACCTCAATATCACCGTTTGCGGTGGAGTTAATCAATTCTTCAAGTTGATCAGTATCGATTTTTCGCTTTCGTGGGTTTTTCATCTCAATGACAAATGGTCGCCCTCTACCGAGGCATCGCACATCAATATCTTCTCTTCCCATGCCGTGAAATGCATGTTCTTCTGCATCAAAAATATCGAGGATTGGGTTGCCGATGAGATCTTGAACACTCTTTTCATATTGCAGACCAGTTTGTTGACAAGATTCGCATTTTCTTCCTTTGCACACTCGACAAGGCCAGCGTGTTTGTGGAATCCCTCTCGTCAGTTTTCTGTACCTGCCGTAGAGATAGACTGCACGCAAATCAATTTCGACAGACAACGTGAGGACATCCATGAGAACGAGAGCTTCAGGTGATTCATTCACAAGTTTTGATTTGGTCAATCGGTCGCTCAACGTTCGCCCAATATCGTTGACAAGCGATGATTTTAGTGGTTCAGAACCTCCTGCTGCGAATTTCTTTCGCAAGGCCTCTTCTGTTTCAAGCTGGTCTTTTGGAAAGCGTGCTCCAAGTTGAAGTCGTCGAATGTCGATATCATCAATTTGCTCAAGAATCACATCCGCTAGAACTTCTACTTCCTCAAATAAATTCTCACACATAGGGCACAAAGGTGTGTCATCTCTCGCAGTAGAAAGATGAGTATCCTGTCCTTCGACTTCCGAGCGAATTTCAAGGCCTGATTCTTGAATCGTTTGGCCAAATCGTTGTTTTCCTCCGCACCGTCCTAAACAAGCATCACAACATCCTATGCGAACAAGGTGCTTGAGTCCTGCTGGCGAGGGCGCTCTTGGTATTTCTTCCATGTGAGTGCCAAGTTGGTCTGCCACTTCCAATGAGCCAGAATCCAAATCCGTCTCATCAGCGTCTTCGGTTTCGATCTCTTTGACATCGTCCCATAATGAATAATTGGTTTGACCAAAGCCTGCGGACGCATACTGCATCCAGTCATCATCGTCTTGGTTCTCCTCATCTGGCATTGATTTCACCACGAAGATGGGGCCAACCCCTCACCTCGCAAGCCATCCGCCTCGTTCATGATTCATGAACACATCGATAGTTCAGCTGTGGGAAACTACAGCCCTTTTCAACTATCAAATTTTAGGAATAGCGATAATGGAAACATAAGTATCCAAAGAATTGCGTCGGTGTGCCCCATATCCTTCGGTAGTGAATCGACGCTTCATTATTTAAGAACGTATTTACCTTGAAGTATCAAAGTGCAGGATTTGAGTCTTGTTTTCGTCGTCTTGCTTGGATGGCATCGTTGAGTCCCAAGAGCGACGTTGTAAGCACAAGGCTCGCAAAGAGTGAGAGTGCGATCATAGCCGCAGAAAAGATACCAAAACTGCTAAACAATCCCATTGGAGATATTGCGATAACGCTGAATCCAACAATATCAGACGTCGCTGAACCAAGAAGTGCAAGTCCACAAGCACCGCCGATTGAATGCAAACATTCGTCATGCGATAGACCATTTTTCTTGCTTTCACGGTATCGTTCAGTGACATGAATACAATAATCGATACCTACACCAAGAGAAATTGTTGCAATTGTTACGGTAACGATATTGAGGGAAGCACCAAGCACAAACATGAGGCCATAAAGCCAAACGACGACAACCAAAATTGGAAGGAATGTTACGATGGCTTGAGAGAATGAGCGGAAACCAATTGTCAACGAAATAAGGACAAAAAACGAACCGAGAACAAGAGAAGATTGCATTTCCTCTTGCATTGCTGTTGAAGCCGCATATCTTGTGATTGGTCGCCCTGTCAACATAACCCATGTGAGTGGCTTATCCTCTTCGTTTACTGGACCAATTGAGGCATAAGAACCGGTTGAGAGGTTTGTAAAGACTTCGAGGTCGCTCCAAATTTCATCAATACCTGCTCCGAGGCTAGGAAAATCTTCGGGTTGAGTGACGCCAAATCGGATTTGCATAAGCGAATATGAGGCCGGTTCTCCGTTCTCATCGAGCCAAGGTCGGAGTGGGTCAAGAGGTACATCTGGGGTGATGTATAAGCGAACAATGCTCGGAGGTATGTCGGGTATAGGTCCGGTGCCAGGAACACCGTAAAGACTCAGGAAACCATAGAAAAACGACAAACAATCTCTGTCTCCCGTATCAACGAACAAACTAGAGCCCATGTTAGGACAACCCACACCGTGTTCGGATTCATTGACGACCCAACCTGCTTGTTCAAAGGGTGTCGAATTGAGGACAAGCGACCCTTGAGCTGCAAGAACCATTTCATCAAGTGCAAGCAAATCTATTGTTCCGTCCGGTTGTCGAGTAACTTTGTCGGGAACACCTTCAGGTAAATCATTCATTTTCTGGCGGAAAATATCGATAGAGGCATACACTTGAGGGTCGAGGACATCACCCATGATGAGAAGATTTGCAGGTTCACCTTCGGTAGCGAATCGTTGATTCAATTCATGCACACCTACTGCAAAGTCGGATTCTTCGTCAAGGAAATCCTCAACGGCAAAATCACCTTCCAAACTCGACATACCAATGGCTGAGGGAATACTGACAAGCAGAGCAAGGACCAAAATAATCGATGCATATTTTGGCTGTCCTGCGAAAAGAGGGACTTTCTCCAACCAATCTCGTTCGATGTGCGGTTTTTCTTTTCGTTCTTTGGATGGACGAGAGGCGAACCAATCATCAACCGACATTCGAATCAGTGGCGTCCAAATGCCTGTCAAGAGAAAGGCAGCAAATATTCCAAGGGCAGCCTCTACCCCAAACGACCTCAATGCGGCTATATCGCTGAATAGATTTGCAGCAAAAGCGAACATCGTCGTAATTGACGTGAGGGTGATGGCTCGTCCAACCCGCCGTATTGTGATAAGGGCCGAGTCTTCAGTCGATTTTCCATTTCTTCGCTCCTCTTTGTATCTATGAAGAGCATGCAATGAATCATCGATGCCGAGGGCGAGAACCAAAATAGGCAACAAATTCGAAAACTGAGAACGAGTAATGATTTGGAAGCCAAACCAAGACGTGAGTGAAGATACATACCCAATGAGACCTTGCATCCAGAGGAGGGCAAAGCCGAGGGCCGCCATAACAATCACAACATCACTCCATCTTCGCAAACTTACGAACAAGAGAACAGTGATACATACCATCATCAAAACGATGAGTCCTGCACTCGATTGCAATTCTCGATTGACCTCAACATTGACACCTTGGCCGAGAAGAAGAGTGATTGTCGTTCGATCATGGGTTCGAATTTGACCCTCGAGGTCCATATATGACCATTCAGTTGAGCATCCTGCTCCATTCTCCATCATTTCAAGACAAATTGTGGAATTGTACTGCGGAGGATGAAGAATGAGATGGTTGTCGTGGAATCGATAACCACCAACATGAAATCCGTCATCAGAGAAATAGACCGACTTTTCTTGATGGGCTTCTTTCCAAACGACTTCCCAACCCATTTCTCGAAGCGATGTCCTATCGAGTTGAATCAAAAGCCATGTCGAAGATGCCGACCAACGCCCGTTAGCCATTGTCGCATCGCCCCACGTGCCGTCCGCTTCTAATGAACCATCGACTGGCCCAATTTGGAGGGCTTGGTCGTCAGGAAGAAATCCTCGGTCAAGAGATAACCAACGAAGGAAATTGTTGTTGGATGCATCGGCCATTCGTGAAGCTGCCATGTCGATGTGTTGCTGAGTAATATTGTCGTCATCAAATTCAAGACAATCAAGAGGGAAGCAATCGGTCCAATTGGTAGGAGGAGGGAGAGGGACTCCAAGAGATGAGAGACCTGGTTGCGTCAATATCGATGTACCATTCATGAAACTGCGGAAGTGGTTTGGTAAGGATATAGCCCCGCTTGCCTGCTGACCAGTGACATCATTCACGAGTGGTTTCATCGCTGGTGCCAGAGGGTGTTGTTGGATGAAGTCGATTTTTTCGTCGATTTCCCTGAGAACTGAGAGGTTGAGAATCCCTCCCGTCGGTGCTTCCACTCCACTCCATGCATCTCCTGCTGGTAACATTTCAGTGACTTGAGGGAGATTTGCATAATCTGCAGCACCGGATGATGTCGATGGAACGGGCTCCCACTCCTCCAAGGATGGTACCAAATCCGGTTGTCGGATGGCAACCATGAATCCAAGAATAATCTCTGAATCTGAAAATTCATCTTCGATGATACTCTGGGCCGTGAGTTCTGGAGATTCCATCTCGTATGACTCCATATCGATGGGTTCGAGTGCAGTCATAGCTCCAGGTATCATTAGAACGGACAAAACAATCATAGCGATGTGAATCTTTTTCACTTGAAATACAAGGACTCTGCCGATAGCGTACGACGAATCCTCCATAAGATAAGGGAATCAGATGGCTTTTTGAATTCATGTTTGGAATGCTGAGTGCTTGAGATGGTATATCGGCCAAATATTCAAGAAAGGGAACAATTGGGTTGAGAGTAGGGGAACTTATGATCGACGAATATTTGGAAACGCTCAACAACCTCGATGACCTGTTTAAATGGGGTATTGCGGCGTTAACCGCTCTGTTCATTTTGATGACCTCCAACTTTTTTATGCGAAAGTATGTTCTTACTGCAATCCAAAAAACCAAGGCTCAATGGGATGATGTGCTGTACTGGCCAACACGAAAGCGACTGAACATTTTCCTCATCGTGGTTTCTTTCCACTTTACGATGATTTGGATTTACGGTGATGGGGATGAATTGCTCGGTTCACTCATGCCTTACATTTCCTCTGCGTACATACTGCTTGCTGCTTCGCTTGCAAGTGTCGGCTTCAAGGTCATCTTACCTGCAATTCTCGACAGATATGCAAATCCCTCAACCGTGAAAGTATCAGGAAGCAATTCACTCCTCGTTTTCGTTTCAAGGGCAACAATTTGGGGCCTTGGAATTTACTTTGTGTCCAATGAACTGAACCTCGAACTCTTTGGTATCGTCGCATCATTGGCCGTTTTTTCATTGATCATCGGTCTTGCCATGCAGCAAACGCTTGGGAACATCGTGAACTCGTTTATGCTTGCACTCGACCAACCATTTGAGGTCGGCGACAGAGTTGAAGTTGAGGGGCATCTTGGTGCGATTGCATCCGTTGGTATCTTGTCAACAAAAATACTCACTAGAGAAGAGAATCTCGTTGTTATTCCAAACAACAGTCTTGTCAATTCAACTATCATCAATCACGCTCGTGGCGGTGGAGATGGTGTAGGCCGACGTATCTCACTCGTCCTTGACATTGGTGTTGAATATGACGAGGACATTGACCATGTGAAATTCGTTATCCTCGAACTCATGCGTGCTTGCCCGCTCTTGCTCAAAATTCCCGAACCTCGTGTTCTTCTCAACGAACTTGGTGAATATGCCAAGGTCTTCAGAATGTATGGGTGGGTTGAGGACTATAGCGATGAATTCCTTGCACGTGATTGGTTGCTACAAAACATTGACTCCTACTTTGAGCGTGAAGGCATCGGCATTGCATTCCCAACGTCAGTTGAGCTCAGTGAAGCAAAAGCACCGGATGTCAACTCACAAGCAAAGATGGCACGCATACGAATTGCACGAATGAAGATGGCAAAGGAAAACCGAGAGATGTTAGCAGAGCGAGATGCTGCAAAGGAAGACCTCGATTATATCTCGAACCGCCTCCTCAATCAAGATATTTCGAAGAAAGAACGAAAGTACCTTGAAAATGCTCAAGATGAACTACAACGTATTCTTACGCAATTCGATGTTGGTAGCGACTGATTGAAGAGAACTCTAATCAGTTCGTGCTTTGAGTTGGTTGAACCCATACCTTGTGCTTGACCATCACGCTTTGAAATAAAACAGACTCCAAATGATGCTTTAGCCACCCGTGCAAAGTAACGAATGGTAATGCATCGAACCAAGTGCGGTCATGATTTGCAAATTGACGAACAAATGGGAATACAGCAATATCAACGAGTTGCGTCGATTGACGAGATGAAAGTGAATTATCAAAGTCCAATAAAAATGTCAAGGCACGTTCACGATGAAAATAAGGGTCGACATCATCGTAGCGATTCGGATATTTGTAACGGTCAAGTTCACCTTTGAATTCGTCTTCAAATCGAACAATCCATTCTTGTTGTTGTTCTGCAAGCCAATGTTCTGGGTCATTGTGTGAAAGTGCCCAAAGCATGATGTCATGACTTTCATCGATCACCTCTCCACTAGGAAGAACGAGAACTGGTACAGTCCCTTTTGGAGAATATTCGAGCAAGGATGATGGTAAATCCCGTAGGAGAACTTCTCGGTGATTCCAGTCAATATTCGCTTGATACAATGCCATTCTCGCCCTCATTGCATAGGGACATCTTCGGAATGAGTAGAGGATTGGTAGTGATGGGTCTTCGGTTTGAGTATGCATCAAATCGGCTCACTCAGGAGGTGTTGGAGGTGCATAGCCACCATCAATAGCCTCTTGCACGATGTTCATGTCAGACTCGACCATCATTTGAATCAGTTCCTCGAACGAAGTTTGGGGTACCCAGTTGAGCTTTTCTTGGGCAAGAGCAGGGTCACCGATGAGAAGGTCTACCTCTGCAGGGCGGAAAAATTTCGGATTTGTTTTCACTCGAACGACGCCGTTTTGGTCGGTTGCAATCGTTTGAACTCCCTCGCCAGACCAAACAAGTTCAAGCCCAACATGGCTGAATGCGAGTGTAATCATGTCACGTACACTATGCGTTCGACCTGTTGCGACAACAAAATCTCCTGGTTCGTCCTGTTGCAACATTCTCCACTGCATCTCAACATAATCTCCAGCATAACCCCAATCACGTTTTGCATCAACATTGCCAATCATGAGGAATTCATCGATACCTTTTGCAATTCGAGCAGCGGTCATCGTTACTTTTCTTGTCACAAATTCAAGGCCTCGACGTGGGCTCTCGTGGTTAAACAAAATACCAGTGCAAGCAAACATGTTGTATGACTCGCGATAATTTCGTGTTATTTCAAAGGCGAAAACTTTGGCACATCCGTACGGTGAACGAGGATGGAATGGAGTTGCCTCTGTTTGTGGTACTTCGTGAACTTTGCCGAATTGCTCGGATGAGCCTGCTTGGTAAAAACGGCATTCAGGAGCATTCTTTCGAATAGCCTCAAGACATCGTAATGCACCTAATCCGGTGATATCAGCTGTCATCATCGGTGAACGCCAAGATTCAGGAACAAAGGACATTGCACCCAAGTTGTAAAATTCATCTGGTTGTATTTCTTTCACCGCATTATCAATGGAGTTTTGGTCAGCGAGGTCGCCATTAAACAAGTGAAACTTTTCGTCTTCAATCAAGTGATTGATGAGGCTGCGACCACTGGTTGGTTGCGAAACTCGACGGACAAGGCCGTAAACGATGTATCCTTTCTCGAGCAGAAGCTCTGCAAGATACGAACCATCTTGACCGGTAATGCCGGTAATGATGGCTTTCTTAGCGGACATACCTCTCCCACCCGCTATTCTTTTTTGAATTCGGTGGTTCGAATCGTCACCACATGAATTGTTGGGAAGGGGGAAAATGAGAGGTTGATTTGAAAGGTTGAACCTTCTACCGCAAAACATGGGCAATGGAAGTGAATCCCAACGACATGTTCTAGTCGTTCGTGGTTCGTTTGCAACGCTTGGAGGGGCAGAGAGAGAGCTTCTGCAACTCATTCCAAAACTAGAGAATCACTGGAAGGTCTCTCTTGCGACCTTATCATTTCCCGAGGACGCCCAGCAACTTCTGGAGACAACAACTGTGGATGTGTACAAAAGCAAAACCACATACAATCCCCGACTCAATACAATTTCAGAAGTGAGGAATGTTGCTTCGAAACAGGCTGTTCAATTATGGAAACATATGGATATCCCCTGGGGGTCTATCGATGTCGTTCACCTCTCAGTCTGTCGAGGCACACTCGAAATTTTACCTTGTGTACCTGCTCACATTCCTGTTCACTATCATTGCCTTGAACCGCCGCGTTGGTTGTATGAAGATGTCCTCCATCGAAGGATTGATGGTTCAATGAAGCGTCCTTCACTCATCACAAATCTAGCTTTTAGAAAACAGAGAAAAGATGATCAACGATTTGTCCGAATGTTGCTTGCTCGGCCAAATTCGACGCTCTCAGGCAATTCACAATTCACAGCAAATCGATTAACAAGTATCTACAAATTTGCTCAACCATGCACGAAAGAAAATGGGCTACCTCCCCAAAGAGACGGGCAGAAAAGACCACTTCAAAGCACCATTCTACACCACGCAATTGACCTTGAAAAATGGCCAATTGAATCATCAAGTGATGAACAAATGGTTACGGCGAAATTGAATTTACCTGAGAAATATGTTGTGACAATTGGCAAAATATCCTTTGTGAAAGGAACGATGGAGAGTGTGGCCATGTTAGAGAATACCAATATCGCCCTCGTGCACATTGGAGGCGGAAATGAATCTGATCAAGAGGAATTGACGCATTTCGCAAAAACAATTGGTGTGGAGGTGTCTTGTATGCCACGATTGACTCAACAGCAGATTTGTGGGGTCGTTCGTGAGTCAATTGCTGTGATATCGCATGCGCACGGCGAGCCCTTTGGGCTCACCCCAATCGAAGCGCTGTCAATTGGAGTTCCACCTGTCATGGTTCGCGATGGTGGCTTTGTAGAAACGATGAGTATGCTTGACGAGTCATTCTTGTTCGAAAGAAACGATGTGGAAAGTTGGCATGCTGGACTTGAACGTGCTCAAACGATTGAACATAGAGAACATTGTTTGAAATCTGGTCGGGCATTTGTCGATGCTCATTTTTCACTCGACCATGAAGCCATACAACTTTCGAGATTGTTGAATGAGCAACTACAATCGTGATGGTTTATATCCACTGGAACAACAACACCTGTATGGTGCTGAAAAGGAGTGTTCTCATTGTTGGATGTGGAGGTATAGGGAGTAATGTTGTCGATGCATTGTACAGGGCTTGTCATGCTCTACAAATTCCATGCAATATCCATGTCATGGATGGTGATATCGTCTCATCAACCAATCTTGGCCATCAACGATTTCAAACAACAGATGTGGGTCAAACCAAAGTCAGCATTCTTCAAGAGAGATACAACGATGAGGGTTCACAGGTCAACGTGATCGGCATTGAAGATGATTTGATTGATGAAGAACAATTGATTGGGTATGATTTTATCATCGTTGCCGTTGATCGCCCTGAACCACGTCGTATAGTCCATCAACAAGATGTCCCATGGATTGATTTACGATGCAGCGGCGACGGATTCATGGTTCTCACCTACCAAACTGACAAAAAATTGGTTGAAGCAATGACGCCAGACCACCCACCAAAAAGTTGTCAACTCGAAGGTGCACTCGATATTGGAAATATCGAATTCGGTTTTCTTATTTCTGCAGCTTATGGTTCTCAGTGGGCTCTTCAACATTTACGTGGATGTTCAGGACCTCATGAAAGCATGGGAAGCATCACTTCAGGTTCCTTTCAATTCCCAGTGGTGAGCCAATGATTCCTCCAGGACTCGTCGAGATTGGCATCCGTGACATAGATTGGATGTATGCTTTGGAACAAGCTACAGAAAAAAATGTCGAAGATGAAATTTTACTCGCTGTGCAGGAATGCTGTGCTCTACATGACCGATGGGATTGCGTTTACATTCTGTCATATTTTGCCTGCCTTGAGACCTCAGTACTCATCGATGCTAATGACCGAGTCTTCATCGATTGGGGCCTTCCTGGAAGTGTGCATTTACGACAACCCGTGGGAGCAAAAATTCCATTCAAGTTATGGGTTCACACCCATCCAAGAATGGACACATATTGGAGTACGACAGATAAAAACAGTTTAGCATTCTCTACATTGTTGCTCCAACATGCATATGTGCTCGGGAAACAAGGCATCAAATCCACACAAAACTCGTCATTGTTAGAAGTCGAGCATGAAAAATCTATTTCAAACCAGGCCCCTCTTCAGTATTGGTCTGAAGAGGAAACTGAACCGTGGAGCGGATGGTATGATACTCGAAAAATTGTTTTTGAGCAACAAGACTCAGTTGCCAACATATGTTGGCTTTCGTCCCTCAATCAAAGCAGATAAGCCTTCCAACGCATCGTTGGTCGAGAATATTTTCTCAAGTCCATTCAATTCAGAAGCGAGTCCTTCGTGTAAAGGGGATGATGAAGTATTGATGAGATCGTGGGCCATTTTTAGGCCAACCGGAGCAGTGAACTTCAATGATTTCATCTGCCTTGTCACAATTTTATCGGCTTCATCAAAACCTTCAGGGCATTGATGGTTGAGCAAGGATTCCATATTTTCATCCGAATAGAAGGACTGTGCAAACTGAACAACTCTGGATTCGGGGTTATTCGGTTTTCCTTGATACTTTGATTCTGGCTTCCCTTGAATCGATTTGATGCAAGAACTGACATCTGAAACCTCGACGAGATGTGTGAGTAATCCCACATCGTACGCTGTTTGTGCATCCATGAAATTACCTGCGAGCACAGCCCATCTTGCGACTGCTTTGCCACACAAGCGTGCTGGACGTTGAGTGCCACCTAAGCCGGGGTAAATTCCAATGCTCGTTTCAGGGAATCTAAATTGGGTTTTTCGAGTGCCAATTCTGTAATCACATGCCATGGCAAGTTCAAGCCCCCCTCCAAGAGCGAGTCCTGTTGTGAGAGCAATTGTTGTTTTCTCGGAGTTTTCAAAGGCATTGAGAACATCGTGTCCATTTGCGGTAAAATCGTAAATGTCTTGGAAATCATCTGAACGAATTTTGTCAACGAAGAATTTGACATCAGCACCAGCAATAAAGGCCTTCCCTGCTCCATCAAGGACAACTGTGTGGACCTCTGGATTGGATTCTACTGCATTGAATTGTTCCATAAGTTGGTCGACCACTTGAACATTGAGAGCATTCATTGCTTCCGGTCGATTGATGGTGAGCGTAGCAATTCCTCCTTCAATTGTCGTATCGACAAAGGTAAACGGCCAAGGTTGGTCTCCTTGGTCGATGAAGAATTGGGGTACAACCCAACCCTGTTTAGCTACATTTCCATATGCATGTGCCATATCAAGAGAACGCTGAACACCAAGACGATTCATCAGTTCAAATGGACCAAGAGCCCAACGAAGTCCAACCTTCGCACCTCTGTCAACGTCTTCAATTGAACAAACACCTTCGTCTACAATTTGTGCAGCAACACCAAAGACAACACCAAGAAGACGTTCGGAGATTGCTGCATACTGCTCTTCTGAGTATGTTTCGTCCTGCCCAATATCCCACATGTGTTGGCCTTCGACCAAATCTCTCAAATTCTGTGCGCCGGTATATCTTGGTGTTGACAACTGAGTAGCGAGATAATCGGTTGAATGCAATGCGATCGGTGGACCCGTTAAATTCATCAGACCGAAGGGGCCTAGACCAATCCGGAATGCTTTCCTAGCGACTGCGTCGATTTGTGCTGTAGTTCCAACGCCTTCCTCCAGAAGATAACAAGCTTCATTCAACCATGGTACGAAAAATCGATTCACAACAAAACCAGGACGGTCAGCACAAGTAATGACAACTTTGCCAAGTCCTTTGCAATACTGCACGACTCTGTCGAGTGTTTCTTTTGACGTGCTTTTTGCAGGTATGACTTCAACAAGTCTGTTTTTTGCTGGATGATAAAAGAAGTGCAGGCCTACAAATCGGTCTGGACGCCCCGTTGCTTGAGCGAGTTCATTAACTGAAAGAGACGATGTATTCGATGCAAGGATTGTGTGAGGAGAACATACGCCATCCAGTGTTTCAAACACTTGAGTTTTGATGTCAAAATCCTCGAAGACTGCTTCAATAACCAAATCAGTGTCTTTATTTGTATGTTCAACACCAACAACACCATGAATTCTCGATTGGATTGCATCAACCTGCTCTTGTCGGAAGATTCGACGTTCAATCGCTTCGTTCAAAAAATCAGAAATGATGGATTGGCCACGTTCAACCCATTGTGATTCTCTGTCAACCATTTCAACGTCAAATTCCTCTTGTGCTGTTTTTTGTGCGATGCCAGAACCCATGTTTCCTGCACCAATGATTGCAACCCTTTGAATCGGTTCCATGGGTTGTCCGAATGAAAAAGACTTCAAGAATGTGAGGGCTATGAATTTTTGAGGACCTCGTTCAAAGCATTGGAGAGTGTTGTGCAATACGTGTTTTTTGAAAATCGTTCAATGATCGACGAATCCAAAGGTAAAGGTTGTCGTGGTCCATCTCGTTGCTTCCATATTTGATGCACATCCTTCATGTGCTTGACCCACAATGAAACATCTTTACCATCAATGCACATTTCATCGGGTACGAATTCATTGTGTGCTGCATAATTTGAGCACAAGACCGGTAAACCTGCCATCATGGCCTCAAGGGGAGGATAACCGAAACCTTCTGCGGCAGAAGGGAAGAGCAAGACTTCTGAATTCCATCGCATATTGTTGAGAGAAGATTCATCGATTGGTCCGTTATGATACAACCATTGTATGCCAGCATTTTTTGACTCTTCGTCGATGGAAAAACCAGTTTCAGGACAAATGTTTGACCCAACGTGATGAATGACGATATCCTGAAGAATCTCTGACTCAATTTTTCTCAAGCATTCGACAAGAAATTTCAATCGTTTTCGTGGTTCGTTGCTTCCGACGACCAGAAGATTGCACTTTGAATCATCAAATTGGAGAGGATAATTGTTCTTAGTTTCCTCAAACTGATATTCTTGGACATTCATAGGGAATGCAATGACATAAGCTGGCGTGTTTGGAAAATATTGTTGGCAAAAACGGTGAGTAGCCTCAGAATTACAAAAGAAAAAGTCCGCTCGGGATAGTCCCTTTTTCAATTTTTTAAGGTCGCGTTTACGGATGAAACTCGGTTGACGTTGCCCGATACTTACCTTCCCTTCTGGGAAATCTTCAACCGTTGGGAAAATATGAAACAAATCGTGCACATAGATACCAACTGGGATTTTTGAATGCAACGGTACAAGGTGACTTTGTTCTTGGTCGGTAATCAGAGCAATATCTGAGGCCATGGGGTTTTTGAGTTGTTTTTTTACTCGGTTTGGGTGAGAGTACCATCGATGTCGTAATCTCGCTACACTAGACATTTCAGATGTTGATCCGTATTCTAAAGTGGTGCTATGTCTCCATCCTGCTACTTCATCATTCTGTAAAACTTCGAGCATGTCATGATAGCCTTTGCCGAGGCCGGAAAATCGACTCATCGCACCTCCGCGAATAAGCATAATGCGACGGCTCATCGATGAGAATGGAGAGGCTATCCTACTTGAATCAAACACATCGTTGGTCGATTTGGGGTTGATTTCACTTACTTTACTAATGAAAGCACTCATATAAGCCGAACATGACGCCAACATGTTCCTATGCCAGAGCCCCCTCTCTTTCTGCAAAAACAATCATTTGAGAAGATTGAGACACTCATTAAGCAAACCGTCGAGAATGGTAGAGAAATACGCTCTGAACTTGCAAGTCATTCAACAGGGGCTGAACACTCTGTCGAATGGGAGGTTCAAGCTGCTGTCGAGGCGTTGAATGTCTTTGGTTCTCGATGGACAATTGAAATTCTCTCAACTCTGTACATTGCAAAAACGATGAGATTTAATGAAATGAAGGTCCTTCTCTCCGGAATTTCCTCACGAACGCTGTCTGACAAATTGCAATTCCTCATGAGTGAAGGCCTTGTGGAAAGGATTGTCGATGATGGCCCTCCAATTCGAGTCCATTACCAACTCAGCAGTCATGGAATTCAGTGTGGACGATTGCTTTCACCTTTGGTTGCACACCTCAAAATTCTTCAAGGTTCAGTCAAAAATTCTAACGATGAATCAGATGGGCGATGATTTAACATAGGTTAGGTGCAAATTACAACCCATGGCACTTCTCTCCCAGTGGATGAGACAAAGGCCTTGGATGGCTGCTGGCTTTGCTGGAGCGACGAGTACTGCTGTCAATATAGCAAACGGCTTCATCACCGCCGCTGGTGCAGTCGGCGCAATGGCTATGGGAAGCATCTCGACCCGCTTTCCTTCTTCAGAGCATCCTCAACGTCGGAGAATCTTACGAACATTAGATGAATATCCTGGGCTATGTTATCGTGAATTACAAGCAGTTCTCAATGCTGCAAATGGAACATTACGTCATCATCTCGATGTGCTACAGCAACAAAAAGCAATCACCATTGTCCCTGTCAACGGCAGAACCTGCTACTTCGCCGGAATGCCAAGTCAAATCGAAGAATTAAGAGGAGCACATGTTGGTGTGGAACGTGCAGCCACATACCTCCCAATTGGACTCTCAACGGTGCAGAAATCAATTCTTGAAAGTATTGAAATTGATGGTGTACCAAAGTCTCAAGCCCAGTTGGCACGGCGCCTCGGTCGGACGAGGGCAACCGTTCACTCAGCGGTGAAAGTCCTTCGACGACGAGGAATTCTCCACGAAGATGTTTTGGATGTCATGCCTCATATCGATCTTTCAATCCGGTGGACTGGTCAAAATCAAATTGATTATGAGGCCTACGACGACCGCTACGAAGGTCACAGAATCTAACGCTTGAGCGGCAATTAATGCGTAGAATTCAAAGACTGTTGATGTACACAGAAGACTATGTTCTCTCTGCGGTTAACCGAAATCGCACTCCCTGCTCAAACCAATGATGCGGATGCACTCATCGATTGGATTATTGAAACACTATCACTTGTTCGAAAACGTGGAGATGAAACTTCTGACAGAGGAAGAGCAGGTCCAGTACATCGAATGCTCAAATATTACCTCCTTGCATATCCGCAAAAAGGCTGGGATTCTCAGGTTCTCGCTGATGAATTGGGACTTACATCAGCCTCACTCAATCACCACCTTAAACGACTTGTTGAAGCAGGTATTATCGGTTTCAGTACCGAAGACAAAGGATGGAGAAAATATTACGTTAGGGGGGGAAGTCTAGTCAATGCACTGGAATTTTTTGTCTCAAATTGTTCTATTTTGGTCAAACAACGACTTGCCTTACTCGATGTGTTATGGAAACGCCAGCCACAACCACTTCCCCTAGAATTACCCGAAGAAGAGCATGCCCTATTCTCCATAGGTTTGTGTGATATGAGGCCAGTTTCAAACGAGTCCGGTGCAGATGAACTGAGTCAATGGATGGGTGACTTTGGCTTACTCGGCGAGAGACCAGGTAAGGAATTGATGAAAGGGTCCATTTCATCATCCCTATTTCGATGCATGCTTGAACGTAATGAGCCAATATCTCTCGACGAAGCACATGAAATGTTCGGAGGTCAAAAAGCAAGGTTAGGGCGAATTATGGAACGATTCCGAAGCAGTGGCATGGTCGAACGTGTTGCTCGAACAGACCGATTGCCAGTTTCCCTATGGTCTGCAATGACAAGTCAATTTCAGAAAAGAGGCGAGGATTGGTTATTGAAAAAAGGTGGATTTCAGCGCATCCTCTCCAACGACCAACAGAATAAATTGCTGAATAAACTGCAAAAGGATTCGTTGAGCGTCAGCGATGTTGAAGCAATCCTCGGTGGTACAGATGCATCGGAACAAATGTTGCTCCTCAACTTACTCGGTGGACGTTTACCGCTAGGATACCGATTGGCAGGTACAGAACCCAAAGACATCACAAAACGGGTCATGTTGCGATTAGAACGCCTGTTTTCAAGGTTTGAACGAGTCGCAAAGAATCTTGACAAATTACTTCTTGATGAGGAGCCTACATGAGTCAATTTATCACCAAAAAATTAGGGCCGTGGGCTGGAGAGCCACGACCACTTTTTCTTGCCCCGATGGCTGGTGTTTCTGATTTACCATTTCGATTACTCGCAAAAGACTGCGGGGCGGATATGACGATCACTGAGTTTACGAATTCGACAGCATTGTCACGCGAAGCAGCTGTTTCGTGGAGAAAAATGGAATCGGATGAACGTGAAATTCCATTCATTCCCCAAATTTTTGGGGGAGATTTCGATGACATGAGCACTGCAGCTCAAATGCTGGAATCAAGTGCAGATATCATCGACCTAAATTTCGGCTGTCCAGCTCCAAAAGTGACCAAAATATGTGCTGGGGCCGCTTTGATGGGTGAACCAGATACACTGGTTGAAATGGTTTCAAGAATTGTCGATTCAGTCTCAATTCCTGTTACGGCAAAGATGCGATTGGGGACAGGAAGAGAGAAAAATAATGCAACCGAAATTTGTCAGCGATTACAAGACGTTGGTGCACAGCGATTGTGTATCCATGGTAGAACCCTAAAACAACGCTACAAAGGAAACGCAAACTGGGTAGCAATCGAAGAAGCCGTTCACGCAGTTGAAGTCCCAGTGGTTGCGAATGGTGATGTGGTCGATGCTGCATCTGCAGCAGCATGCTTTGAACAAACTGAAGCCTCAGGCTTAATGGTCGGTCGTGGTGCTATTGGAAGGCCTTCAGTGTTTGCTGATATCAAAGTCGGCCTTGGTTGGATGAAGGAGGAAGAATTACCTTGGGTCCAAGATGAGCCAGAATGGTTTGAGTTGAGTCAAGAACGACAGCAATTCAAAACACGACAGTGGTGTTGGGACCGATATATTGAGTATGCAAATCAAACAATCGGTATTCAACCTCGTTGGATGCAACGTCATGCAGTCGCCTTCACCAAAGGATTACCTGGGTCAAAAAAAGTGAGAACAATCATGCACAAACAAGCCACGCCTGAATCAATGGCAGCAGAAATAAGCAGATTTCTCAAGGATGGTTTTTCGCTCTAGAATGTCGAAAGCCACTCATCGAGATCTTGTTCAGAAGCCCATTGTTCATCGGTGGTAGCACCACGGATTTTCAAAACTTCACGTGCGAGCAAGTAGTACACAAGTGCAAGAGAGCGTCGGCCTTTGTTGTTTGCAGGGAGAGCAACATCAACATTTCTCAAGTTGTTGTTTGCATCAACAATGCCTACAATAGGAAGGCCCGAGTTGACTGCTTCAATCAGCGCTTGTTGGTCAGCTGCAGGGTCAGTGACAAACAAAATATCTGGTTCGACATATGAACGAAGCGATGGGTTGGTGAGCGACCCAGGGATAAATCGTCCAACTGAGGCGTGTGCTCCAATTGCTTCGGCAAACATTCGAGCGGGTCGTTGTCCATATTGACGAGCAGAGACGACCATGATTGAAGGGGGGTCGTATGTGTTGAGCATAGCAGCAATCGAACGAATTCGGTGGTCTGTCATGTTGACATCGAGCATGTACAATCCGTCTTCTCGCACTCTTTCGATAAATCGTTGCATGTCAGCACTCTTTTGCTGAGTACCAATATTCACTGCGTTTTCTTCATAGAGGTCGGGTGCGATTAGCAACTCGGTTTCTTCACTCATGTGTAATCCTCGGGGTTTGAGCCACCAGCAGCCCCTATTAAACCACTTCGCAGGATGAAATCGTTAATGCATTTTGATGCAAGCAGATTTATGTTTCATAAGTTGGCATGAAAACTTGGGGGGATGCTTGCTTGGCCGTGGTCTATCAGATAAGTGAAGCATCTCCAAATGAGGCTGGATATTTCCAAACAGATTCGGGAGAAGTTCTTGAAGTCAGTGCAAGCGATGTGGAGAAGTTCACATATTGCCCATTATCATGGGCACTGTCAAAAAGTGGAATCATCGGAGAAGGAACACCATTGACTGAGGGTGTTGAACGAAACGAAGAAATTTCAAAAGCGGCTTTGGAACTCACAGAAAACCAACTTCGTGAGCGGAGAAATCTTGAGATTTGGACATGGTGGGTTGGGGTTGTCGTCATTCTTTGTATCGATGGATTTGTTTTTCTCAATATTGAAAATTTTCAAGCAAAAACAAACGAAGTGACTAGATATCTCGCACTATGGGCACTCAGTTCACTGATACTCGCCATACTAACAATCCTTTTACCTTGGCGAAGTTGGATTGATCTAGAGAAGTCGAAGAATGATAACCCGGCTGTCATCGAACCAATTTTTGAACCACCTGATTTCATTGGGGGTTGGTTTGAAGGAGGAAGAATCGAATCGACATTGCTCTTTGGTGCTATCATCTTAGCACTACATTCGATTGCGTTACAATGGGCTGACGATAGAGAAAAAGCTGCATTCATTCTCACCATCACAGCGCTCCTTTGGACTTTATTTGCTACGCATCGTCTCAAAAAAGCATTAGTCGCTCACGAACAGATGATCAAATTGAGCACCGTCATTGGCATCGATTTAGGAACGCAAGTCGTCTATGCAGATTCTGAACATACGAAAGAAGCATTACTCATTGACCGCGAATCTGGCTTGCGTGGGCGGCCCAATCAAATTGTCATTATCGACCAAGAATTTATTCCAGTTGAACAAAAATCTGGGAAGCCACCAAGATTCCCTCACGATAGCCACAAACTCCAAGTTCTATCGTATCTCAAACTCGTGGAAAGTTCAACTGGCCATACTCCATCCTATGGTGTGATTAATTATGGCAATGAAAAAGTGTTCAAGGTCTTATGGAACAATGAAAACAGACAACTGCTTGAAACTCGAATCAAAGAGATTCATCAAGCCATGGTGTCTGGTGAAACCCATAGAAATCATGAGCGTATAGGTAAATGTAAAAATTGTTCAAGGGCACATGCTTGTCCTGAGCGACTTGTTTAGAAGCAACTCTCCTCAAGTGGATATTGAATACATGATTTTTCAATAGTAACACGTAAACTGAATTCGTCTTTGATTTGGTTGACAAAACTCTCTCCATATCCACGTGCTTCAACATTAAGTACCCATTCGCCCATCGCGAACGAGGGTGCTGGTAAAAGTTGCTTTTCTGTTGGCTCATAATCTGAACTTACATCTTCTTGCCATTGAACAACGCCTTCCGCATCCGTGAGAGAAGCCCGTACAAATTGGGTCTGATTCAAGAGCGGTGGAGCGTTGAAATTCACTTTTAGATAGATGCTGATGCGGTTGGTCGAGTCATCAACAATGAATGTCTGCCTTGAAGAAAATGGTTGTGCTTCTATAGTATCCCATACTTGTGAGATCGATATTTTTTCATATCGTATGCTCGGAATTGCTGGTTCTCTGAGTTCTTCGATTGACTCTCGTGCGAGAATAAGGCCCATGCACCCGCTTAGCATTGAGGTCGTGAGCATTAACATGGCTGCGATGATTGTAATTCTTCGCACCATGATGGTCCATGAACTCGAGTTTTATCAATCTCTTGGGCTGTCATCGCTGTATTGATACAACTGAAGGTTGTCGCTAGGCTTGCCTGGATGACGCTAATGGAAACCGAGCCTCGGCTGTGACGAACCCTATGAATGCTGACAGGCACCTTCACTCAAACTGAGCACCACAAACGCTGCATTCATTCGAATTTGCATCGATCTCAGCACCACATGCACCACATTCAGCTGTCGCTTTCTTTCGTTGAGCAGGCCTTCTTCGGTTGGGGCGATTTCGCTTTGGTGTTAATTCGTCATCAATATCCTCATCGGGTTTGGGCATAGGAAGATCATCTTCTTCAATTGTAAAGTCCATTGATGCTTCTTGAACTTCATTTCCTGCGAGAGAAGAATCACTGATTTGCATGCCTACTTGCACTTTCTCACCTGGCAGTACACCTTCTTCACCGGTAATTTCGAAGAGTTGTTCTCGGATATCAGCATCAGAGGCAGAGAGTTCTGAATCGTCTTCCTTAACAGCCTTCATCGATTTCTTACCTCTGATAATCGCATCAATGTCATGGTCTGCGGAGGACGATTTCCGAATAGTTGTGGTCACTTGAGATTTGTATGCTTCAAGTTCTTCTTCAGTCATTTCTTCTTCAGCAATCACATCTGCGTATCTTCGGTCGTATGCAGCTTCAACTTCTGCTTCAGCAGCTTCAATGTTTTCATCCCATTCTTCCTCAAGTTGCTCTTCATCAAATCCGAATTCTCGAATTGTTTCATCGAAGTTTTCTTGACCTGTAACGATTTCATCTTCGTCGTCTTCTTCATCTTCTGGTAGTGCGATGAATGTTTTTGGAGCCTTTGGTTCTCTTCGTTCGCGGCGTTCAAAGAATGAGGCGACATCTTGAATGGCTCCACAATATGCACAATTCTCGATAAGATCGGGGATCGACTCACCGCATTCATGACAATCGTGAAATTGATTCCTTGCTTTCTTCAAATTAAATGAACAATGTGGACAACGGTCTTCGCCGCCTTCTAGTTCTCCATCACAAGCAGGACAATAATCAAAAATGTCGCGCTCAACTTCTTCTTCTCTCTCACGAGTGAGCAAAAATGCTGCAATGAGTATACCGACGAGAGCCAATGCACTGAATCCTAGGATTGTCGCAGTTCCAGAGGAAGATGCATCACCTGCTGCATTGTTTCCATTTGGGTTAATGGTTTGGTAAGATCTTGAAAGAGAATCAATGGCATTGGTGTTGTCAGGAATGAGTTTAATGTTTGAAATTGAGGCTAATGCCATAAATTGACATTGGATATTTTTTCGTTCTCTTTCTTCGTCAATCGAAAGTGAAACGATAACATCTGTGTCACCTTGTTCATCGATGCATGTCATGTTGATTGGACCCGTTGACGATGTTGCTGTTACATCGATTGAAAGAGTATACATATTTCCATGCCTGAGAGGGAATGTTGCATTTTCTCCTTCTTCGTCGAGAACTTGCAATGAGGCGTAATCCCATTTGAGTTTCAATGGGGAATTGACATTGATTGATCCTGTTGATACAGAGTTGGACAAATCTGCATCAAAACTGTCTTGGTCTGCAACCCATGAAGCGTTGAAGACTGCAATATGCTGCCCTAAGCCAGCATTTAATTCAACTTCAATGAATTCTGTTTTTCCAGCATCAAATGGTGCAATACGAATCGAAAGGACAGGGCCGTCATCGAATTTGTAATACAAAAAGCCGCTCACATCTAAATCACCATTGTTTGTGATCGTCATCAACCAAGATACACTTTCACCTGCGTCAACTGAGGTTAGATTTGCAATTGGAGGGTCCAAGACAACATCTGGGACTTCACTGATGTTCAATGTCGTTGTCGTCATATCATTATCCGTTCGTTCTTGTACAATTCCTGCATCATTGATTGAATTGATTTTTGCAGTTACAAGATGTTGGCCCGGAGGAAGTGAATCGAGCGAGAATTCGTTCGTGAACGATTGCTCAACCAACGTGCCACCTGACAAAGTGACCTGGAAATGATTCGTCCTAAGTGTACCGCCTGTTGGATTTGGTATTTCGAGTTGAAGTGAAACTGTGGTTGTTCCCTCACCATTACTCCGAACCAACGTTCCAGAAACACTCCATGGTCCCTCGAAAACATTGCCAACGGTTGTAATTGAAATACCATCTTTGAAGTATAAATCCATGTGAGGAACGACTGTGATTTGGAGTGTTTTTGCTTTGTTTGTTTCTGAACCCTCCTCGATATCGTTGTTAATATCTGGAGTTGCAATGATCTCATGAGTTCCGGTTTGTGGTGCAATCGTAGAGACATTGAGCCACGTATCTTCACCTGCGGCTAGTGCGGGTGTCGAAAGATACTGGTCTGTCTGGTCGGGTACTTGGAGGAGGAGGGTGCTTTGCTCCGCATCGATTGTACCCGTATTTTTGACTCGCATTGCGACCTCAATCGAATCTCCAGCACGAATTGATTCAGACGGTGTGGTTTGGATGTCCATTACTCGTAGTGTTGGTAAGCCTAAGACATTGAAATCATAGTAAAACCAAGCATCGCTCGACCCAGCATCGGTGAATCGGAACCAAAGTCGTTGTTCGCCTTCGAGGAGATTAGACCATGATGCACTGACGATTTCTGAAGCCCCTGCCTGAATATCAATGACATTGCCCCCTAGTAAATTTCCATTTTTGTCACTCTGGTGGAATGCATAATCAACACCAAAAACATCGACGGTCCCAACGTTTGTGAGGATGATGGAAAAGGTCGCCTCACCGCCGACAACAGGTTGATTTGGCGTCATGTCAAGTTGTGCAGATGATGATTCAATGTTTCCACTTGATTCGGCTGAACTCGTATGGACGAGAAGTGGGAGTAGGAATAAACATGCAAGAAGCACTCCTCTCTTCTGCTGCATGATGCGTCTAAACCATGCAAAGCACTTGAACCCATCTCTTCATTTTCTCATTCAAACAATAATGGGAGGGGTTTTATTGCAATCTAGGTGACAAAAACAAGGGGAGAATTCAAGGAGAATGTGTCGTCTCCTCAACCATGAGCCGGTATGTGTCCATGCATTTGGTCCTGCTATTGCTCATCACGACATTTGCCAGCACCCTCCCAAATGAAATGCAATATCTCGGTGATGGCGAGGTTCGTCCTACGTCTTCAAGTCTTGATTTGGCATTCAACAGTGCACCTGAGGCAGATGAAGAAGTAACTGGCTCGATGGTTCTGTCTTTTACAGTGAGTGGAACCGGCACAGCCGCATCAATTCTTGTTGAAATATCTGATGACAATGCATCTTTTACAACTGTGAAAAACATCACATCATCACCTTGGATTACATATTTTGATTCAACTTTGCATGCCAATGATACGTATGTGTTGAGAGCAACGCTTTGGGACAGTGATGTAAGTGATTCTGTTGTTGCATTCAGTGAAACGTTTTCAATCGTCAATCAAGTTCCAATTATCACTCAATTTGAAGCACTCAATCCATCCTACGGAACTGGTGAATCAAGCACTGACCGAGCATGGTACAATATTGAGGCAAACGGTAGCATCAGTTTTTCGTGGCAGGCTTCGGATGACGACCTCAAACAAGCCACGCTCACTGCGGTACCAGGTCCGGGCACGCCCTCAACTGATGGTCCTTCAAGCATAAATTATGGATGGACATGGGCGAGCGGGGCAATGAGTGAAGGAATTTGGAGCCCTCGACTCACCGTTTACGATTATTCAGGCTACACGACGACCGAAGTGATTTACATCGGCATCGATCGAACTCCACCAACCATTGGCACGTTAACAATCGGTTCCGGTTCCAGTTGGCAAAACTCTGAATCAATCACTATTTCAGGATTGCAAACTGCAATCTCTGACGGAACTGGTTCTGGGGTATCATATGTCGAATACAAACTTCCAACAGATTCGATGTGGACGCAAACGACAAGTGATTCTGTGACATTGACTTTTGAAGAAGGTACAACGAACATCTCGATTCGAGCTGTGGACCGGGTTGGCAATGTTGGTATTGAACAACTCATTTCCATTAACGTTGATACTTCTGCACCAGAATTCGACGAATGGATTGTTGACCCGCTAGAAACTGACCGTCAAGGACTGGCGAATGTGAGCGCAGTCGCATTTGATGCTTTCTCGGGCATCGATGATTCATCGAGTTACATTCAATACGGCTTTGACAGGAACGGTGTCGGTGATGTTCCTGATTTATCTGGACGATGGATTACAGTCGGAACAAATGGTCTTGATGCTCAAGTAGGATTATCAAACTGGGCTTCAAAATCACGCCAATACCTGATGGTCCGAGCAGTGATATTTGATAATGCATCAAATTCATTCACCACAGAATCTTCGGCCTTCCAAATTCTCCCATCCATTGATTTCTCATGGAATTTGTCGGAGACAAACATTGACAGAATTATTGTTCGGCCGGGCGAACGCTCAGGAAATATCACGATTACAAGTGTCCTTGAACACAACAAACAATTTGGTGGAACGGTCATGGTTCGACTTGAATCTGCTCCAGCGGACAGATCAGCTTCTGTTTCGTGGACTGTGCTCGAAACTCGTTCAGTTACCGTTAGTGGTCAAGAAGCAGGCAATGTCACACTGATTTGGAATTACACGGTTCCAAACACCGGACAGTTTGACCTGCGGCTAACGATTGACCACGTGAACGTGATAGATGAATTCAATGAAGCAAACAACTACCACTATCTCGTCGTTACAGGAGCCTCAATCAATAATCCTGGCTCTGTACCTTCTTTTGCTCCATCGATACTCGTTCTGGTTTTGGCTGGTTTCTTTATTTCACGATGGCAGAGAAAAACAACGGATTGAAAAACAAAAGCGATTCCGTGACACTATGCGACAGACACTTCCGCGCGTTCCAAAGGACAGAATCGCTGTCCTCATTGGTTCGAAAGGAACGACTGTGAAGGCTTTACGGGATGCGTGTGGTTGCCAGCGCATCGAAGTCGACTCTGAATCCGGTGATGTGGAAGTCATTTGGGGAGAAAGCGGGTCATACGATCCTGTTCGGGCTCTGAAACTACCCGATGTCATCAAGGCCATCGGCCGTGGAATGTCACCGAACTCCGCCATTCGTTTATTGGATGATCACCATTTTTTTGAAATGGTGGACCTCAGAGACTTTGTCGGTAAACGCTCAAATCAACAACGACGTATTCGAGCACGAATTATTGGCAGGGAAGGGAAAATTCGAACGAGGATTGAACAACTCACGAATACGGAAATCAGCATCTACAACTCTACGGTTGTTATCATCGGAGAAGAAGACGGATTGTATTCGGCCCGCCAAGCCATAGAAATGCTCGCCGGAGGCTCAGAACATGGAAGTGTCATTCATTTTTTGGAGAAGGACAGGAGACGTGCTCGAATCCAAAGTCGGTCGCTTGAAATGCTTGAAACCCGTGAAGAATTTGTCGACCCATCGACACAAAGATTCGAAGACCTTGTTCCAGGTCTAGACCTTGCAGCAGAACGACGAAATCGGCGGATGAAGGCGTCACAAGTCGACCCCACGAACCCCGAGGAAGTCGAGGAAGTTATGGAACTTGCAGACGATGAACGAATCGTCTGGGAAGAAGAATAATCATTTCATTGAATACTTCGAAACATCGAGATTCAGGACATCATACATACATTCTGCAACATCGGTTTCAACGCCCATCTTTTGAGCCCAGTCAACTAAATTCTTGACATCCCGTACAAGAAATTCTTGTGCTTTTGGGTGACTTGCAATAACTGCTTGACCAACATCAATGACCACAGGACGGTCATGATGATACAAGATATTGTACGGAGAAAAATCTCCATGCACTAGTTCCGAGCATTGCCATGATACGGCTAAAAATTCAACGAGTTCTGCAAAGACTTCTGCTGGATGTTCAATGTCAATATCTCGTAATTTAGGTGAAGGACCCTCTTCCGTACCAACATATTCCATGACGAGGACATTCTTGTGAACACCGAGTGGGGCTGGAACTTGTAATCCCCAATTTTGCATCCGCGTCAAATTTCGGAACTCTTTTCTTACCCATATTTCAACAAGATCTCGGTGTTTTTTCTTAATATTCTTGAATCGCATATCACCTTCAATATATTGAACCAGATTTTTGAAAACAGCATTTGAAGTGTGGAAAATTTTGACTGCAACCTCTTTTCCTTCAATCGAGGTTCCATGAAACACATGTGCTTCTTTTCCACGGGCGATTGGGTAATCAATGGTATCAACAACACCATTTTTCATCAATTTGAATAAAGCCATAAGCGTTAACCGATCGAAAACTTGGTCGAAAACACGGCGGTCAACCCACTCAAATTGTCCTTTGCCTAACACGCCTTGTATACCAGATTCAATTTCATTAAACATTGAACTGAAACGCTTTTCCTTCATCCAAGAAAATGTTCCTGCTTCTGTTTCAAGCGATTTGACAAACTTTGCTCCTTCAGCTTCGATGAACTCAGCATCCAGTCGTTCTTCTTCAGATGAATATTTCTTTTTCTTCTTTCCTTTCCTTGGACGTGGACGTATCTCATCCCAGTGTTCATCGACGCCCATAATTGAGCCTCATAGTGTTTCAGGAAAAAAGTGCATCGATATCGTCATCATCATCGTCGTCTGACTCCGTTAAAGCATGTTCTTCATCGGGATACTCTTCTTTGACGACAAAGACCTCTTCTTCCTCGGGGGTCTCATGAGCATTTTCGGCTGATGAATCACTCGTATCTGCTTCTGATTCGTTGTTTTCCGCAAAGATGTCGTCATCTTCATCATCAGGTGCAAATAAATCATCTTCTTCGTCACCAGATGCAAACATATCATCTTCATTGTCATCAGCTGCAAACAAATCGTCTTCATCTTCATCAGAAGCAGCCATATCATCTTGGCCCTCGGAGAACATCTCATCATCTTCTTCTTCAAGAGGCATGACGCTGGAGGCGAAGAGGTCGTCATCACCCTCCTCTTCAACCCTAACATCCATGCCGAAATCATCGACGACCTCGTTTAATAGACCCTTACGGGAGAGGTACATTGCTTGAGTTTTCGTATAACGGTGTTTTACATCTGCTTTTGATGGTTGAAAATCCCATGGCCACACAATAATCAAATCGTTTTCACGGACCCATTGCCTACGTCGCATTTTCCCGGGAATTCTTGCCATTCGCTCTTCGCCATCTTCACAGAGTACGGTTACTCGGCGACCCCCAAGAATTTGTTTTGCTAGAGCGAACATTTCATTGATTCGCTTGTCTGGCATTTTGACACGAATGTTGGTCTCACCTTGACCTCCATCCTCTTCAAGTCGTGCAAGTTCCTCTGCATCGACTTTTTCTTCATGCCTTCTACCCAAGAACGCTCACCATTTACCTCCAAACGACAACCCCTCTTGAAGTCATCACATGATTTACACGTGATTTTCAGGTTAGTTCTGCCAGGATGCCTGTAATGCATCAGCAGCACTTTGGCAAACTTCGATGAGGCCGTCGGATGAAATACCAAAGTAAAGTGTCAGAGTTAGACATGCGATGATAGCAAGTCGAACAGAGTTACCTTGCGGCAAGAGTGTCTTGCCTTCTGGAGCATCATGGAAGAACATAACAATACCCACTCGAAGGTAATAATATACGGAGATTGCAGAATTGATGACCATGATGAGTGCAAGATACCAAACCCAGTGAATATCAGAGAATGAAATTGATTCTCCGTTTGCTATTGCAGCCCCAATATCACCTGCTGCAACTTTAACAATACCCATAATCACGAGTAATTTTGACATGAAGCCTGCGAGTGGAGGGACGCCAGCAAGTGACAACATGAAGATGAACATGGTTACGGCAAGGAACGGTTCTCTCTTTGCTAATCCACCAAGTGACTCGAGTGTGTGGCCACCTCCTTCTTGTTCAAGGATTGAGATGACTAAAAATGCACCTAGTTTGAAACAAACAAGGACGATCATGTGGAACATTAAGGCAGTAAGTACCATTGCTGCTGCTTCGGCTGCATCACCCGAAAGTGATTCACTCCAATTCCATGCACCCACGGCTGTAAGTGCTGCAAGCATATATCCAGCATGGGCGACTGACGAGTATGCGAGCATTCGTTTTGGATTCGTCGAGCCAAGAGCGGCAATATTTCCCCATGTCATCGTCACGACAGAAAACACACCGAGGGCGACAAGCCAAACCGTACCATCATCCGACATGTCAGGCGAGGCTAGAACGAGAAGGATTCGAATTAGACCAACCATTCCCATCGCTTTGCTTGCAGTTGCAAGTACACCAGCAATTGGGCTCATCGAGCCTGCGTAGGCGTCAGGTGCTGCAAAGTGGAACGGTGCTGCACTCACCTTGAAACCAAAGCCGACGAGAATAAAACCAAGAGCAATGAGTGGGAGTGCATCCAATCCATCAGCAGCAAATTTGTCACTAAGGACATCGAATTGGAGTGAACCTGACCAAAGGTACAGAAGTGACAATCCATACAAACCGACACCTGAAGCGACTGAACCGACGATGAAATACTTCATTCCCGCTTCTGTACCCTCTTCACTTTCTTTGAGGAAACTGACCAGGATATATGTAGAGAATGACGCCAATTCAAGACCGATGAACAAGAAGAACAGGTCTTGAGAAAGAGCGACGATGGACATACCGATTGCTGTTGTCATCATCAGAATGTAGAAGTCCGCTTGCCTTCGGTTGTTGTAGAGGCCTTGAGCCGTTCGATCGCTTGATGGATACGGAGCGAGTCGATTCATTGAAGCGATGCACGCAAGTGCAATAGCCCCGAAGAAAATAAGTTCAAACAGACGACTAAATTCGTTGATGGTGAGAAGGTTGTGTCCTGAAGCGGAAGTCACCTCAACGCTGTGCATACCGCCCACAAAGGACAATAGCGTCAGAATGAAGGCAATTGAGGCAAAGACAGAGGCGAGTAGACCCGGTAGGTGTGGATTTTGCTCAAACTTGCTACGATTTCCGCCAAAGAACCAAGGTAGACGAATATTTGTGAGAGGTAATCTAAATTTTCCATCACCAAGGTTTGGAACGATGATGAGAACGAGTAAACCGACAAAAATAGTCATCTCTGGGGCAAATGCTTCAACGAAGCCTTCACCAAATGGTTGCATAGTTTTTGTTGATGCATTGCTCATCTCAGGCACCTCCTTCAAATCCACCAAGTATAGGCAAGATGACTGAATCAAACATTTGGTTTGTCCAATCGCTCATCATATCGAGAGCAATCCATGGCAAGATACCAAAGAGGATTGTGAAAAGAGCGAGAAGAAGCATTGCAAATTTCTCAGCGTTTGTGATGTCTGGTATCGCATGGCCTTCCATTGATGCAGGTGGTTGTGTCACCTCTCCACCTTCGAAAATTGTGCGTTGCATGGACCATAGATAGTACGCTGCTGTAACGACAAGAACGAGCAAAGGACCAGCCATCCACCAAATACTCCAACCTTCTGCAACGATGAAGTACCAAAGTGCGATGAACATCATGATTTCAGCCACGAACCCTGCGAGAAGAGGTAATCCAAGTGATGCCATCCAAGCGAACATCATCGAGGTGGCGAGCCAAGGCGAATGTTTTGCCATACCTCGCATAGCACCAATCTCCATCGAATGATAATGATGCTTGAATGCACCACAAACAGCGAAGAGCATCGGACTGATGATACCGTGTGCAAACATCATGAAAAGAGCTGCAGCCCACCCAAGCGGTTGCATGGTCGCAACACCGATGAGAATGACACCCATGTGAGATACCGAGGAGTATGCAACCATTTTCTTGAGATTGGTTTGTCCAAGACAGACAATCGCACCCCAAACAAGTGATACCATACCAAACAACATAAGGGCAAGTTGGAATGATTCCATTGCATGAGGGAAGAGCGAAAACGGCAGTCGGAACATACCGTATGCACCCATTTTCAACATGACCCCAGCAAGCAACATAGAACCACCTGTTGGGGCTTGGACGTGTGCATCTGGTAACCAAGTATGGAATGGTACAGATGGAAGTTTGACGAGGAATCCGAGCATGAGCATGACGAAGAGAATTTTCTGAACGCTTTCGCCTAAGAACCAACCGTTTGTATTTGCAATCATCGATGCATCGATAATCGTTGGAATGTCAAACGACCTGCTGGTCATGGAGCCAGCATAGTTTAGCGGTGTGGTTGTATCTTGTAAGAAATACAATGTTACTAAACCAAGCAACATGATAACGGATGCTGAAAAAGTGTAAATGAAGAACTTTTGAGACGCATACTTGCGATCATCTCCACCCCATTTGAGGATGAGGAAAAACATCGGAATCAAGGTTAATTCCCAGAACACATAGAACATAAACAGGTCGAGTGCAACGAAAACTCCGATCAGTGCACCACCCATCATGAGAAGAAGCGGGAAATACGTCGCTGCTGATTTTTCATGCCATGTCGCAATAATCGTCACTGGGAGAAGGAAGGTTGTGAGCCACACCATTGGGAAGGAAAGAGCGTCAAGTCCGACACTCCAGTAAATTCCTAATGATTCAATCCACAGATATCGTTCTTGGAATTCATATGTGTTGAAATTAATGCCTTCCCATCCTTCAAAATCACCAAAGTATTCGAAGAACATGCCTGTAGTTAATGCAAGCATGATGAGTGAAAAGATGAGTGAAGCCATTCGAATAATTGGCCCAACGCGCTGTTTGGTCTCTTCTGTTAAGTTTGACACAAACATGAGTAAAATCAAACTTGAAGCAAGTGGGAAAGCGATGAGTGGTAAAGAAATGTAATCGGTCAAGCCATCACCCCCCAAATAAGAGCAAACAACATCAGCGTACCAACTGCGGCCATGAGGATGTAATCCCGTGCTGAACCAGTGGTCAATTTTCTCAACGATGTCGAAGCACTTTGCGATGTGGATTCAATGGTTTTGATTGCTCCGTCGATGAATTTGCTATCTGCATGGGCTGCCTTGAGCGAAAACGCTGCTACAATCTTGAGCATCGCCATATCGTAATAGTGGTCAAAATACAATCGATTTTGCAAGGCTCTTGAAAGACTTGAGGTTGCAAAAGCAGAGTTATCCCAAGAATAACGCCCTTTGATTGCTGCATTGAGCATCAAAATTGGTGTGAACCATGGTTTTGCTGTTTCGCCTTCATCCAAGGCTCCACCGTAGAGTGAGAGTGCTAGACCAGGTCCGACTATTGCACCAAGGAATATGGCGATGTATGTTAAAGTGAAGAAGAACATATCATGGTTGGCAAACGCATGCCCAAGTTCGTATCCAATTCCTTCAAAGAGCCCCTTCTCAGACATGAGGGCGTATCCAGAATCTGGTGCCCAGTGGGTAAAGCCCATACCTGCGAAGAGGATTCCACCCAAGGTCACAAAGGTGAGGGTAAAGAGTGGGATTTTGATCCAAGTGTTCGTTGGACCGACATGTGCTGCAACGTCGTTGTTTGGTGAGCCTGCAAAGGTTTTGAGCCACATTCTCGACATGTAAAATCCAGTCATAGCTGCACCAAGGAGAACACATGCTGCAGGGAAGAAGAATCGTGGGTCTTCAAGGCCTACTCGCCATGCGTTAGCAATGATGCCTTCCTTGGACCAAAATCCACCGATGAGAGGGAAACCCATGATTGAGAGAGAACCAACGAGCATTGCCGTAGCCGTGATTGGCATCTTGGAAGCTAATCCTCCCATATTTTCCATCGATTGTGCATCGAAGTGGTCGTCATGATGGTCATCGTGTTCGTGTTCTTCGTAGGTTTTCCCCTTGATTTTTGCAAGAACAATATCAAGTTCTGGAACATTGATTGTGCCGTTGCCGTCAAGGTCAATCGCTTTCATGAGGTCGCCCATTTCCCATGGTGGAAGATCTGCAACCTCTGTATTCTTTAGCGCTGTCTGGAATTCAAACATGTCAATTTCTCCCGAGCCATCGAGGTCAATGGTTTTGAAAAATTCAAACGTGCTTAATTTCTTTGAAACCAAATAATCTGACAACATATAGAGTTCCTTGGGTGTGTGGTGGTGGTCATCATGATGCAGGTGATGGTGTGCATGATGAACTTCATGAATCACCGCACCACTTGCCATGAAGAGCATACCCTTGGCCATTGCGTGATTGAAGAGATGGAAAAGAGCTGCACCAAAGGCGATAATCACGATGTAATGTGCGTCATCGTCGTGATGCCAGTCGAGTGAGTTTGCTAGCCACAATGCACAGCCAAGGCCTGTAAAGATGTAGGCAAGTTGAGACATGGTGGAATAGGCAAGTACCTTCTTGAGGTCCATCTGAACAAAGGCAATGCTTGCAGCCATCACAGCGGTGATTCCACCAATGCTTGCGATAATGAAGGCGAGGTCAACAAGTTCACCATGCATTGCTTCAGCACCAAAGAATGGGAACATTCGAGCGACGAGGTATAGACCTGCGTTCACCATTGTTGCTGCGTGAATGAGAGCAGATACAGGTGTTGGACCTTCCATTGCATCTGGTAGCCAGACATGCAGTGGGAATTGTGCAGATTTACCAACAGCTCCGATAAACATCATTCCAAGAGCCCACTGAAGAGAGGCAGGGTCAACGGCAGCGATGTTATCTGAATCAAAGACGACTGCGTAATCGAGTGAACCAAACAAATGCCAAAGCATAGCAAGGCCGACCATGAGGAATACGTCACCAACACGGGTTGTGAGGAAGGCTTTCTTGGCGGCATATGCTGCACTTGGGCGTTCGTAATAGAAGCCGATAAGCAAGTAGGAACAGAGACCCATCAATTCCCAGAAAATGAACAACCAAAGGAATGAATCAGCAAGAATCATACCGAGCATTCCTGCACAAAAGAGCACGAATTCAGCATAGAAACGATGATTTCGGTTATCGTTGATTGGGTCGGTGTTCATGTATCCGATTGCAAAGGTGTTGATGAGCAAGCAAAGGAAAGATGCAATGAACAACAACATAACGGTGATGTGGTCGATGTAGAGGCCAAATCCAAATGAAATCTCGGTTGTTGTTGCTCCGCCATTCCACATCGCAGAGGAAAACCAGTCGAAGACATGAAGGGCACTTTTACTATCATCACCATAGGCTCCAATGTAGTCTTTAATGAGCAAAAGGGCTAGGAGGAGGCTTGTTGCCATGGTAACCAGTGCGAAAATTCCGCCCTCTTTGAAGGTTGAAATCCATACCTTGTTGCCATTAAACAGTCGTCCAAAAAGAAGAATGATTGGGAATGCAATCATTGGAAGGAGGACAATATATGGTGCGAAATCAATCACGCTGCTATGAATAGTTTCTGTTGTACCTGTTGAACCCATCATACCACCTCAATTTTTTAGCACATTGACATCGTCCAATGTGATTGATTCATGCTTTCCATACATGGCAAGGAAAATGGCGAGACCGATCGCAACTTCACTCGCTGCAATAGCAATAGCAAAAAGCGTGTAGACCCAGCCTGTTGTGTCACCATGATGAACCGCTGCTGCTGCGAATTGGAGATTTGCTGCATTGAGCATCAATTCGATACACATGAGTACGATGATGGCATTTTTCCGGGTAAAAGCACCGGCAAGACCGATGATGAAAAGGAGGGCTGCTAGGCCAGAAACCCATGCGGGGTCGATCACTCTTCTTCACCTCCAAATTCCCAAAGAAGATTTTCCATTCGTTCATCTCGTACGAGGTAGGCAGCACCAATCATTGCAACGGCCATCAAGATACCGAGTGCCAGTAGAGGTAAGCCCCATTCATTGAGAAGGTCATCGGCTAATTCAGATGTCGTGGGCGCGTCGTCACTTGCTTCTTGCCAAACTGAATCAGCACTAACGGTGGCGATGAGAATAAAACCTAGAGCCAAAAGACCCATTCGAGTCATGAGGGAAAGGAATTTCATTCAAAATCCTCCTCTAAGATTTGTCTTCTTGTCAGCATGATGCCGAACAGAACGACAAGACCAACGCTCGCTAGGTACACGAGAATTTGAATTGCGGCGAGGAACTCTGCTCCCATGAGGATGAATATTCCTGATACTGCCATGAAACAGAAGATGAGCGAAAGCATGGAATGTGCAACGCGTTGGGCGTAAATGAGACCAAGTGCACCCACAATTGTAATGGTTGCAAACAAAAAGAAGACTGCAGATTCAACTGTGGTTGCTATATCCATCTCATTTTTCCCCCTTTGCTGCCTTCTTTGCACGCTTGTCGCGTTCTTTGATCGCACGCTTTGCAAGTTCTTCATCAACCGCTTCTTGATGGACGGAGGGGAGAACACGAGTTCGACTTGCATCGAACCAAAGGTCTTGTCGAGTAAATCCGGACATTCCATCGTATTCGTTGGTCATGAAGAACGACGTGAAACCGCATGCTTCCATGCACAATCCACAGAACATGCATCTGCCAATATCGATTCTTCCTGATACGATTTGGTCATCTGCTGTGTGAAGGTTGGTTTGTTCAACCACTTCTTCAGTACCTGTGTCATTCCAACGAATTGTAGCTGTCGAGGAAGAGAGGTCGAGAACTTCTCCAAAACGCCATTCTTGTGGAACATCATCATGGGCTGTGACGTGATTGAAACCGGTTTGAGTTTCAGCAACTTCATCGAGTTTCTGCGCTGCAAATTTTCCAACTTCAAGGTCAACTCCGTATCCACCATATTCACCTTCAGCGCTGTCGAGAACGTCCACTCTGAGTTCGGTTGTCATGTGCAAACAGTCGTTTGGACAAATGTTGACACACATTTTACAAGCGGTGCAGGTTTCCCAAATGACACCAATTCGACCGTTATAGTTACCTGGGACGAAGAGCCATGGTTCCATGTCTTCGAGTCGCTCGTATGGATATTGGACTGTTTGAGGTTTCCAAAGTGTTGGTTTAAGGTCGGATGTCACTCTGTCTGGTGCAAATTCTTGTTTCTCAACATCGTTCATTACGGCAGATGCTTTAGCACGTGTACGACTACCGTCGTCAAGGAATTCTGGATGGGAAGTGTTGTGGTATGCCCCCATTTTCTTTCCGAACCGCTTTCCTAAAAACGGAAAAGTTCGCAGTGCTGTAATCAGTGTAATCTTAAATGGGTACCAAAAGAGGTTTCTGAAATTTGGTCTTGCATGTGGGTGTGTTGGCATATGTTCACCTCACTCCGTTCCTGGGACAACCGTCCCTGCTGGTTCCACCGTGTAGACATGGAACATTCGTTCTTCATTGACTGATTTACCTTCATCGTTGAGATAGATGAGGAACAATCCTGTCCAGAAGAGCGTTGTGAGAATTGGTACAAGCATTGGGATACCAAACAAGTCCCAAGCCATGCCGCCGGATACTGAGTCGTCCATGCCGCCTGCATCAAAGAAGTACAAGCGGTACACCATAGCGAGAATGACTTGCAGAACTGCAAGTGGTAGGAGCATTCGCCATCCAAACTCAAGAATTTGGTCTGTACGAATACGTGCGAGTGCAAATCGTGCCCAAACGAAAACGATGAGGAACACGAGCCATGACTTGATGAGTGTTACACCCGCACCTGGAATCAAATGATATGCAGCACCAATGCCGAGGAATTCGATGCTTCCAATTGTGCCATGAAGCGGCAAATGCCATCCGCCGAGGAAGAAGTGTGTGAACAAGAAACAAGCAGCATAGGTTCGTATGTATTCTGCCATGAACAACATCCCGAATCGCATACCGCCGTATTCAGTCCACCAGCCTTCGACAAGTTCTGCTTCAGCTTCTGGCATGTCGAATGGAACTCGCTCAACCTCTGCAATCATCGTAACAAGGAATAACGCAGCACCAAGTGGCATGAGGAAAAGGTTCCAAACGCCCGCTGAGTGTTGGAAGTGAATGCTTTCGATGATGTTGAAGGTACCAGTGAGAATTGCAACAGAAAGAAGTGTCAAAAGAAGAGGAATCTCGTATGCAGTAAGTTGGGCAGCAGATCGAATACCGCCAATAAGTGTGTATTTGTTGTTGGACGACCACCCTGCGAAAAATACCCCGATTGGTGCTATGCCAAAGATTGCGATGGCGTACAAAATTGAAAGGTCAGGGTTCGTTGCATAAATTCCGCTCGATAGTGGAATCATCCCCAAAATCAACAATGTCGATGATACAATAAGGAATGGTGAAACCTCAAAGATGAGTTTGTCAGCTCGCTGAGGTACCATGTGTTCCTTCACGAGGAACTTCATACCATCTGCAACGTTCTGGAAAAAGCCGGGAAGGATGGTGAAACCCATCCATGAACGGTTGTTCACTCGGTCGACTGTTGCAAATTTTTCATCTCGATTTCCAAATTTCTTGTTGAGCCAACCGTGGACTACTCCAATGGGTTTTCCAAGGCCGAACGGCAACATGTTCCACCATTCGCCTGCAGTTGTTCCATTTTCTCCAACCCAGAGTGACCGAAGAGCAGTTGTTGCCCCATATCTGTCCTGCATTCGGGCAACAGCTTTTCGCTCAATCCAGAGAATAGCAAATTGCGAAAAGAAGAGCATCAAGAAGACGACATTGACAACGAGGAATGTACCCAAGCCAAACGAAAGTGCGTCTGCATTATCTTCGAGAGCCGTACCCTCGACTGCTGAATGAACAATGTTGTCAACAAGTCCTGAAAGAAATGTTCGAAGGTCGTATGCGTCATCCATCATATCACCTCAGCGGTCTGTCTCCCCGATACACGGGTCGAAACTACCCATGATCGCTGGAATGTCAGCGACTTTGTATCCAATCATTGTTTTTGCAACATATGGAATAGTAATGAACATAGGTGAACGAATCGACAATCGATACGGGTTCTTTCCTCGGCCATCACCGCCACCTTGAATGTAGAATTGCGAAGCACCACGAGTGCACTCGTAGTTGCTAAACCCAGTAGCACCTTCAGGTGCTCGTGTTGGAGCCTTAGCGATAATCATTTCATCGCCGTTGGCGTAGTTCGTGTTTTTTCCACCAGGAATTTTCTCAATAGCATCGAGAATCATACGGCATGATTGTCGCATTTCTTCCATTCGAACTCTGTATCTGTCATAGCAATCTGCACCTTTGACCGAAGTCGGTTTCTCGACTGCTGGCTCCCAGTCGACTTGATCATACACCGAATACGGATGTGCCCATCGAACGTCGTAATTGACGCCTGCTGCACGAATGTTTGGTCCAGTCACGCCTGCATTGACCATGTCCTCGGCTTGTGCATAACCTACACCTTGAAGTCGAACAAGCCAAATTGTCGATTCGTCAAGCATCATCTCATATTCATCAATTCGCTTCTCGAAAAGTTTGATTTTCGCAATCAGCCTGTCTGCAAACCCGACAGGAATATCACGCTTGACACCGCCGACACGAGGATAATTGTAATGCATTCGTGAACCGCCAAGTTCCTGAAGCAAGTCAAGGAACATTTCTCTGTCTCGCATACACCACGTCATGAGTGTGAGGCTGCCAATGTCGGGCCCGTAAGCACCCAACCACATGAGGTGAGAGGCAAGACGTTGGCATTCTGCGGCAATAAGCCGGATGTATTCTGCTCGTTCAGGGACGTCGACCTCGAGTAAATCTTCAGCGGCATAGATGTACGAGTTCGCCCATGTCATCGCACTCACGTAACAAAGTCGGTCGCAATAGGGCGTCACTTGAGTGAAATCTCTTGATTCGCAAATCTTCTCAACGCCTCGGTGAATGTATCCTAATTCGGCTTCTGTATCGACAACAGTTTCACCATCAACTTTGACACGAAGCGTCCACAACCCGTGGGTCATTGGATGCTGAGGTCCCATTGTAATCCACATTTGTGCCATGATATCACCTACTTCACGCGGCCCTCATCCGCTGGTTTTCGAGCAAATCCTTGTGCATCGTCATACATTTCATTGTAATCGTGATATCGGATTTTGTGTTGCTTTTGGAGTGGGTGAAATCCCTCAGGGCTATCGTGTGGGTTGAGGACTCGATGCATGTTCTCGTGACCTTCAAATTGTATTCCGACCAAATCCCAAGTTTCCTTCTCATTCCAATCTGCACCGACCCAAATATTCTGCACGCTGGGTACTGATGGAGTGTCGTTGTTTTCAAGAGGGATAAGAACTTCAAATTCCATCGGCACATCATCACCTTTGAGTGATTCAGCAACATGTACACAATGTGTGTGAGGTGCTTGATTTTTTACCGGTTGACGCATGAAATGATATGCAACCTCCCACCCTCGTTCTGGTGAGCCTTCTGGAAAGTGGGTTCCAGTGATCATTGAGCAATGGTTCACATCCAAATCAAATCGCAGCCATTTTGCAAGGGCCGGCCAATGCTGTGGTGGCGTTGTGATACGAACAAACGCCATCTTGTGAGCGTTTGAATGATGTTCGACTGACGATGTGATACCAGTTCCACCGAATCGTTTCTCGATTCGGGCAACACAATCGTTTGCAGCTGCTACATTTTGTTCAAGGGTAATGGCCATTCCCATGTTCAGTCCTCCCCTACAATCACTGGTTTCTCGCCCTTGCGGCCTGAGCTCGGTGCTGCACCGATTCGAATGATTTTCTCACGAAGTAAACCGAAACCATCGATGAGTGCTTCGGGACGAGGAGGGCATCCTGGGATATAGACATCGACTGGGATGACGGTATCGACGCCCTCGAGAATGTTGTACGACTGGAAGTAAGGGCCGCCTGAGATAGCACATTCGCCCATGGCAATGCAATATTTTGGTTCTGGCATTTGCTCCCAAAGTCGAACGATTTTATCTGCAAATTTCTTCGAAATTGGTCCGTTGACGAGAAGGACATCGGATTGGCGAGGGGATGAACGGAAAAGAACACCGAAACGGTCACCGTCAAATCGAGGGGTTGCTGCTGCCGCCATCTCGATAGCGCAGCACTTGATACCAAGGTGGAGCGTGAACAACGATTTTCGACCAGCCCAATTGAAAAATCGACCGGCGAGCACGCTCAAAAATTGCTTGATTTTTGTAGCCTTGAGGGCCTCATCAGTCACATCTCCAACGACCTCAAGCAATGCTTTACTGTTGAATGCAGCATAATTCTCTTCTTGCGTTCCCATCATATCACCTCAAATGTAAATTCGACCTCGCTTGCGAAATACATACCAAACACCAAGAGAAACCATGGTGAAAAATCCGAGAAGAACGAGTGAGGCTGCTTTAGCATCTTCGACCGCAGTACTGCGTTCCGCCGCAGATAATGTTTCTGAGGTTGCATCGCCAACGAGCATGCCTCCTAACACAAGGAACATGAATGCAACATCAAACACAAGGAAAATAATTGCATACCAGTAGTACTGAAAGTGGAATTGAATCATCGCTTCACCGACTGGTTCGCTACCACATTCGAACGTCGTCAATCGACGAGGATACAGACTGTGGTCTCGTTCGTATCCCTCAAGCAAATACGATTTGGTGATGTGCGGACGGGCTGGATCAACACGTGGTCGAACAACCCATGTGATGATAAAATTCGTTAGAGGCATCAAAATTCCAACGATGGTTAAAATGCCGATTGAAAGGTACTCTGCAGGTACAGAATCGAATGTGGCCACTTCATTCACCCAATAGAGCATACGCTCTTACCCTTTCGGACTTGGGGACCCTCAATAAGCGTTGTTCATCAACCACATGCTATAGAGGGTTCAAAGGAGGTTTAAACTTCAACGCAGTCCTATGTTTGTCGCCTTCGGAGAAGTAAGCTTCCAAGGAGCACAAGAACAAACACACTTCCGACAATTGAAAGTGTCGTGCGGTCGTCTAAACCGAGGAGATTATCTGCTGAGGTTCCTGACACTTTGAATTCAATATTTTCTCGTCCAATCTCTTCGAGTTCGACAGGTTCTGCGGAGAGTGTAAATTTGTAGATATCATCAATTTCAGATTGATACGGTGGACGGATTGAGACTTCGATAGGTATGCTCTCTCCCGCCTCAATCCAACAGATAAGGTCACCATTTTCTAGGCTGCAATCTTCATTTGGGCCGTCGAGAACAACAGACCAACCTCGAAGGTCTTCCGAGGTAAATATTCTGTATTCTGAACGAATATTTCCAGTGTTGTGAATCATAACGTCGTAGGTTGAACGTTCACCATATGTGATGTCGATTTCAGATGGATCAAAATCTGTTGGCTCCATTGAAAGTTCATGGATGATGTTGACTTCAAGTGCGACGCTCAAAGCACCAGAGCGGTTTGCTGCATTTGAGACACTTGTTACCACTAGGTCAAGAAGTCCACCTTCGCCTTTTTCTGCTCCAGCCGAGACTCGGATGGTGAGATTAACGAACACCTCATACTCTCGAGCGGTGTACCCTTCAACTTTGCCAGCCTCAACCATCTTGTTTTCAATGCCCGCTTTCGAAGTCGCCGTAATCGGCTCACCTGTTCCATCCATTTCAAAAGATGAAGCGGATATATTCCAAATTCCAAAGCCTACAGGTACCTCAATTTCATCATCCACGGGCAAGCCATACATACTGATTGTTCGAGTTGCAATCCCTTCAAGGCCATTCATTGAGATGACAGCACGGTCTGCACCATCTCCTGTGTTTCGAATCCAAAGACCAAGTGTCATTGTACCGTCAGGTGGAAGAAGTATAGATTTACTTCTTGGGGATAAATCTGGTGCATCAAAACGAACGTCCATTGCAAAGTTTCGGTTCGAAAGGATAGCCCTGAATGTAAATTCGCGTTGATTATCTGGGAGTCCATCCTCATCGTCATCCGCTGAGTTAGGGTCGTCTTTGTTTGTAATGCGGACGGTAAATCTTGAGTATTCGAGTTCTTCTTCACCATCGATGCTGACGACGAAATAAACGGTTAATGTCGTCCTTGGGGAGACATCAATTTCAGTAAAAGGAGAGCCACTCTCTGTTTCAAAGTGAGTGTCCCATGCAGGAGATGCTGTTTGAGACATCATGGCAAACCGCATGGTATCCTGTACATTGCCCTGATTCTCCACTTCGATAGGGAAACGAACTTCTGTTGCAGAGCGACCAGTTTGGTCTGTGGATAAGGCAGTAGCATCCATGGCATGGTATTCTGCAACCGTGACCGTGAATGTAACACTGTCATAAGCCGCACCTCCGCTCTGCGGCAACACGCTAATGGTAACTGGAATTTCATCCGTGGCAAGTGCATCGATTGGGACATCGACGGTCACTTCCACGCTGGCTGTGTCATCGGACCCATGTTTTGACCCTACACTCACACTTGATTCTGATAGGCGTATAGCCCACCCACTCTCCGGGGCAGAAGATGCGACTCGTAGAGTATCTACACCGTTTCCTTCGTTTTGAACTGTGACGGTAATCATGCCACTTGTTCCTGGCTCAATGTTCGGTAGCAATGTGGTGGAAGCACTGATGCTGGCTCCTCGAGATTGCCCGACAATGATACGAAGATCGGCAGAACATTTGACGCTGTTCCCTTCTTTGCCAACGATACTAACAACTGTTTCTGAGCCGGCGTTGACGCTGTCGTCAGGTGTTACAATCATGTTCACAATGCGTTGGCCTTCACCGTTATCGTACTCTAGAAGTCCTGAAGCAGCTTGACCTTCGTCCATTCCAATCCATGCCGCTTTTGCACCAACGCCTCCCGCTGTTAGTGACCAATCGTCGTTTCCTGTATTCGAAAACGTAGCTTTGAATGACCCTTCTTTTCCCGGGTCAACACTCACTGAATTTTTGCTCAAAACAACATCACATGTGTGAAGTTCTGGCACACTGAGCGAAAATTCCTCAGAATCTGTCGCTTCTTGTGATGGGTCGTTCGTTACGACCGCTTCGACCTCCCAACAGTACTTATCGGCGGCTTGACCATCGGGAATTTCGACTGTTGCTGTGACAATTTCTGTATCGTCTTGGCCAACGGTCAGTGTTGTTTCGCTCAATGTTGTTGTAATGTCGGAGGAGGAAGTGCACCCAGGGCCAGTTCCATCATTCAATGCGAGATTGACGTTGGCGTCAGATTGCCCAGTGTTTTCAATCTCAATGGTGTAATCGAGCGATTCTTCGCCATCCCAGTTTTTATCTGGATTGTTGATGGTAACATCGATCGCAAAGAGTGCACTTCCAGAGCCATCACCGGCGGAGGTCGTTACCGTTACTGATTCTTGGGCAGGGGAACCGACAGCGGGAGGGACAAGTTGAGCATTTGCTGTGATGGTCGTGTCACAACTCCCCTCTGCAACTTGACTTAGCGAGATATTGAGAGAAGTTTCTTCGTACGAGTTTGATTCGATTTGGCCAGAGATTTGTTGAATCACGGAATTGTATGCATTGCACTCTTGTGTTGCCTCTTCATTTGTTGACAATGAAACTGTGATTGGGTCAGAGCCGGTGTTGTACACACGAATGGTGTATTCGCCAGCCTCGCCGGGATTCACCTCAAGTGATGTAGGGATTGCTTGAATGGTAATTGAGGCATCTCTTCCTTCTGCAATCACTGGAGAAGACATCAGTGGTAGGACTGAAAAGAGAAGCAAACCGACCAGTGCAATTGCACGGATTTTTGATATCGGCGACAATGCCTTCGCCTCTCCCATGAAAAATGGGTGAAGGTTCTCCTATCAAAAGCCTCGCCTTAACAGATTCAAAATGAGCAAGAATTATCACGACATCACGGGCAAAAAGTTTGAACAAAGGTTGTCACAATTTTCACATGTTGCGGACTCTTTGGGTTTGCATGAATCTGTGTTGTGATACCTTGCTCCACAAGTGCCACATGCAAGGGACGGCCCCTCGATTCCGTCACGACACAACCAGCAAACGACGAGTGGTTTCGCTGCTTGAGCAACAGGTGCCGGGGTTGCGACGACTGACGTAGGCTGCGTTTTTTGAATTGGTGGAGGCATCATCGTTTGGGGAACGGGAGTGGCTGCTCCGAGTGGCGGTAGAGGAAGTTGTGGATTTGGTTGACGTCGTTGCTTCATCACCAATGCACCTGCAGCAGCAAGCAAGCCAAAAATGAGGAGAGAAATACCTGTGACAATAACCGATGACGATAACCCATCATCTCCACTTCCAACTGGTTCACCGAACGATGCAACATCAATTCGGAAAATGCGACTATCTGCATCGCTTTCTGATAATTTAAAGGTCACTTCACGTGTACTTGGCTTGTGAGATATTACATTCAATCGCACGACAACATCTTGGCCCGGTTCAAGATCGAGAATATCCGTACCATCCACTGAAATGTCCCAATCTTCAACGCTCTCAACCGTGATTCGGCGCTGTAGGGCGACATTTCCTGTGTTTTCCACTTCTAGAACGATGGCCCCTTCGACGCCTGTTGTAAATTCTGGTGTGGATTTCAGTGTCCAAGAATAACTTTCAACCGGTGCAACTACGAGGCCAACCGTACGAACAACACTCGCATTTTCATCTGAAAACGTTACAGTAAACGACGGCTGAGACATCGGCTCAGCGTCATTTCGAATGAGTATTCGACACTTAACGGGAACTATCTCGTTCAAACCGATTTCACCAACTTGGTCGCAATCACCCACCAAATTTTGATCGAGATTCAAGAGCGTCGATGGATACCATTTGGTTTCCCCGGTATTGCTGAGAATCCAAGTGTAGACAAGTTCGACCCCACTCGGTTGGGCACCAGCTCCAGAAAGGGTTTCATACGCCTCCCCTGAATATTCGAGTGAAACAAAATCAACCGTTGGTTGTGGGAGTGCTTCAACATTCACATCTTGATTCCACATAAATCGTGTCGAACCATTGTCCAAATTCAATTGTATTTGGCCCGACTTGGCATTCATATTTGCCTTGAGTGAAAAAAGGATGTTTTTGGTTTCCTGCCATTCAAGTGTGAATGGTTCAAGCGTTGTTTGTGATGTCCAACCCGATGGTAACTCAAGGGATGGTAGGAGATACAGGTCCTGATTCCCAGAATTCTCGATGCTGAGCATCATCGTAACCGACGAATCTGGACGTATCGTGCCCAATGATGTTTCCAATTGGACTTGTATGTCCCTGATTGCTGTAACTCGAATAGGTATCTCAAATTCCACATATTTTTGATGTTCAGTTTGACTTATTGCAGTAAGAACCACAGTTCGTTCTGCTTGGGCTGCGGTCATGATTTGTGGGGGCGTAAATGTGAGTGAAACCTCACGATAACTATCGGCGTCAATAAGTCCAGTCGAACCAGAAATTGCTCCTGCTTCGCTGCCTAAATCTGAAAATCCTGCGATCCATCCAGCAGGTGCTTCAAGGAAAAGGTCGTAACCTATCGGAGCATTACCATCGTTGTACATTCGAACGGTGATATTTGTCTCATTGATTGGGTGAACAGGAACGATTTGATAATCAAATTCAAGCCGTGCCTTTGCAATTTCAGGAACCCTGAGATGGACCTCATATGGATATGTCACCCCATTATCGACATCAATCCCAAGCAATTCAACGACATATAGGCCCGGACTGGGCGGACTTGGATGAACAAGTGTAACATTCAGTGCGACACTTTCTTGACCACTAAGTGAAAAATTTGACACCCCTGTTCCGACATACCAACCTAAATCAATGGTTGAATCAACGAAATGTACGGTGCCCGTTTCTACTGATGCATTCGTTTCCAACAAGGCTGTATTTGTCAAAGCAATTTCCCATGTTGTCGTTGATTGGTTTGAACTTGTGATGAGAATCTCTTGATTTGACGATTCTAATTTCACTCCAGGTGTCGTCACATTTACGACGAAATCAAATTCATTGTTGTCTTCATTGATTTCTTCCAGTTCTTCAAGTGGGTCGATAATGAATCGAAGTGTGGTTGCACCTGCAGTCGTTGGGACCCAGTCCCACTGAATGACCTTTGTTGAACCCGGGCCAAGATCGAAACTCTTTGCGTCAATCTCGACACCATTTTCTTGGAATTCAACATTGAACGTATCTGCTTTCACATTGCCTAAATTGAAAAATGGGACAGAAACGATGACATCCTCACCAACTTGAGGAATCGCTGTGCTCATTTCAAAATCGCCAGCAATGACCGTAATATCAGGGCGCAAGTCATTCACACCATGTCCTCGTACCGCAACCGCATAAGGTTGGATTTTTGACCCTCCGTGATAGGTATCGACGACCTTAACAGTCCAAACACCTTGAACAGCATTTTCAATCAAAACCACTTCGAGATTGTTGATAGAATCTCGAGTCCCAGTAACAACAGATGTGCCACCAGAAAAATCGTTTCCGTAATATGTTGTCTGGCCATCCGGGCTCGTGACTTCAAGATCGAGGTTATTGACGAGCTGGGTGCTCGAGAATCTTGAACCTCGTTCATCCGACCAAGCAAGAACGACTTTGAGTTCTGCATTGGCTTGTGAAATATTGAATGAATACGACTTTGAGTTTCCAGTCCCAGACATGACCGAGCGATCATCAACCCAAATACCTTGACCGTTTGACGGTGCAAGGGAATTTCGAACATTGATTCGGCCCCAACCTTCATCGTTATTGGGTATGTTTTTACTTCCAATATCTTGTGCTCCAAGAACCATGAGTGCTTTTACGAGGGCCCCTTGGGGTGAGGGACGCTGTGCAATTTCGATGATATATTCACGTATCATTGAGGCCACACCAGCGGCATTCGGTGTCGCCATCGATGTACCTGAGTACTGAATATACCATCCACCTGGTTGAGTTGTGCCACCTGCAGTATCCGTTGCTTCTTGAGCGAGGCAGGAACGAACGAATCCTCCCGGAGCGAGAACATCCGGTTTAATTCGATTGTCTTCAGTTGGACCACGCGATGAACTATCTGCAATTGTGTTTGGAGAGGCTTGACCGCGATTGATGTGGCTACCAACCGAAATTGCATTTTTCGCCGTCGCAGGAGGGGATATCGTTCCAGAACCGGGACCGTCATTACCGTTGGCAAACAGCACAGTAAGTCCTTCACGGCCGGTATAGTACCTGTCGTAATAATTGGTGTTATCATCAACATCCTCCGTGTCTGAATTGTATTTTCCTTGTTGACTTGCCTGAGAAGAGCCCCATGAATTCGTATGAATTCTAGCACCTGCATTGTAGGAAACATCGAGCAAACTATTGAGTGAAGGCGACTGAAAATTCCCTGTGTTGTCGTTTTCCATTGCTTGGAAATACAATTCAGCCTCGGGTGCTACGCCAGCGTATCCTCCACGGAAACCATCGCCAAGAACGGTGCAAGAAACGTGGGTGCCATGACCTGAATGCTTATCCGCTGTTGATCCGTCACCTATGACGTCGTATGAACCGATGATTCTCGTTCCAAAATCACCGTGGTCTTCGTCAAGTCCAGCATCTGCAACCGCGATGATTTGATTTGAGCCGTCTAAATTTGTGTTGAAATACGTTTTCATTGTATTCACACTCATATGACTTCGTGAATTGTCGTTAAAGACATGGTATTCAGGAACGAGAGCAATACTTCGTACAGCAGGTTGATTCGCCAGCGTTTTGAGGTTATTCGCTTCGATGTATCCATCAACCCTGCCGACATCCCATCGGTGCTCTATGTCGACGAGATGATTTGTAATAGACTCAAAACTTTGAATGACCGTTCCTCCCACACCATCGTCGATATCGACGCCGTCTGATATCCCCCCCTCATAACGCCAAGATTCTACTCGTAGTGCTAACCCGGAAATATACTCTTCACCGTCAGTGAATAAGGTTGCATCGAGAAGACTATCATCGAGAAAAAGAGCGAGAGGGACCGATGAATATGAATGAATGTATGGTTGATGTATAAGTTCCATCAAAGCGGTGTGTGTTCCCTGTACCAAAAGACCAGATGGAGCAATGAACTCTCTGACCTCGATGCCATAAAAAGCATCAATTGAGTTTCTCGCATCTTTCATTTTCACAGCATCATCGACGATCACCATAAGACTGAAATCCTTCGGTGTCAGCCAATCTGCTGCAATTGGTCGGGATGGAAAGAAACCATTTGCGTTGAATATGCCAATAGAACTCGACGCTGAAAGTTCACGGATTTCCATGAGGTCATATGTTTCTTCTTGACCGATAAAATCGTTGAATGTATCTGCTGAAACTGCAAATTCAACCATTTCAAAATCGCTATCGAGTTCAAAAGAAATGCTTTGATTTGGTACTGAAAGATGTGTCGACAACATCGATGTCACCATCAATACGACGAGCAAAACCGCTTTGTGTCGAGTCATTGTATTCGCCTCATCTTTAACCAAGTGGCCAAAATTTGCCATCCGCCTCATCAAAGAACATTTCTTGAGACCACTCGCCAACTTGATGATACCATTGTTGTTGGCGTCGCTCACCATCATAGTCTTTCCATTGAAGTTCGATGTGGATAACATAGTCATCCCAAACAGAATATCCAATCACGTGCATTTCCAGTTCATCTCCAGCAAGTGAGGAATGCGAAGAAATCTTGTCGACGTCGATTTGAGTTGATTCAAGGATGATGCCATCGATTGTTTCAAATGATATCTGAAGTGATACATCTGTAATATCACGGCTTCCATCGTTATGAATTTGTGCCATCATCAAATGGCCGCTGCGTTGCATATATCGGGTTTCAACCATGACATCATCTCTAGGCAGGACATAATACCAACCTGAGAGAAGTACACCGAGAACGAGCAAAACCATCACACCTGCAAAACCAACCCTTGTTGGCGTCACCTCCCTTCGCACCGTTTCGAGCAATTTCGCAGCATCTTGTGAGGCGGTCCAGTCATCATCCTCTTCCTGACTCACGGCTTTTTGTAACACTAGATCACCCCAGAATCATCGATAAACCGCTGATGACGAGCGTTGTAAGTGGTTCAACCACCAAAATGTGCCGCGTTTCGACACGTTGGCCTGTTAATTCACCAACGATGGACAAATCAGTAACAATACCATTGATGCCGAAGGAAGAGGCGGTTGGTAGAACGCCTGTGAATTGTGCGTCCAAAAGGACGGCTCGTCCGCTGAGATCGAACCCATCAAGAACAGGATACATCTCTCCGGGCTCGACGTAGGCTTCTGCGCTAGCAACAATTCGTCCGGTGGTTATATCGTCGATGATGATAATTGGATATTGCATCGGACCAGAGTGGATGTGTATCGTAGCACCACTCAAGTATTGTCCAATCACTTCAACCCGTTTGATTGTGACACCAGGAGATGAAGGCATGTCGGACTGTTTGAGATACACTCGCTCTACACCTTTTCCTGATGAAGCAATGCGAAGCCCGTAATCTTCAGTGGGCGATAGTACAAATCGCTGGGGCAGGTTTTCAGCGAGCATGAGTGTGTTTCCTTTCGAATCGATGGCCCGGCCAAATGCTTCAAGGTACAAATCCATATCATCTGTGTTTGAGGAATAATCCAATGTTCGCATACCTTGGAAAGCAATTTGTTCTCGAATGTCAAAACGGGAATCGGTTAATGTCGAAAGGTGCATTTCACCCGGCAGATTGCGCATAAACGCTGTTGAAGGCCACCAAAACCCATCAACAAATCGCATTTGTTGAATCATGAGCGAGTCTGCCGAATGCCCGTCTATTCTGAATTCCTCAGGTACTGTGAGGTCAAGAATGAGAATGTCACCAATGGTTGCCGATACATCGGTTGATTGTGGAATGCCCATAACCAATGCTTCAACTCGAGAAAGAGCTTGGTGGTCAACCAAGAGAACGTGAGCAGAATTCAGCCTCATTCCGATATCATAATGCAAATCAAAAGTGAATCTTGGAACACTAAAATTATCTTGGGTTGAAAATCGTGCATTGATGAGGACATCGTTGCTCTTTGAAGTGTCAAATCCATCGATGACGAGGTCGATGTCTCGTCCTTGAAGACCGTTGATCACCATCGAAAACTGTTCTCGTTCGGGTTGCCATTGACTGAGTGAAATATCAATTTGATAGACCGGCACGCCGTCTTCAAATGTGTATTCATAGGCCATATCGATGGCCCCTGAAGGCAAACTCGGTAGCCAAGCACGCAAATGCCACGCTCGGCGTTGGATGATTGTGACACCTTGCTCCTCAAGGAGTGTGAAGTTCAAACCTCGTATTTCTGTATCGAAGATTTTCCCATCCTCCAAGGCAAAGACGAGGTCTAATCCACCTGTAATATTGAGGAACTCGACGATGGTGGCTGCTTGTGCTCGTTCATCTAAACTAATGGCACCATCTTCGAGGATGTTTTCCATAATCTGACGGTTGGAAAGTGTAAAGGTTGGCATGCGGGTGAGGTTAAACTCGAGGTATGTGTTCTCAACTGCTTCAACACCGATACCATGTTGCCAATCTGGTGTATTCGGAATATTGTCACCCTTCTTCAAATCGGCAACGACATCGAATTTTTCTCCGGTGACAAGGTCGAGGCCAAAGGATAAGTTGGTTTGCTCATCACCATTTACACCTGCGAGATCGTTGGTCATTTGGTAAACAAAATCATTGATGACATTGCCCACTTCAACCACATCACTCAGGAAGAATGAAACACCTTGAATTCCCTCTTGGTCTCCGAAACTCGGCAACTCAATCCCATTCGAATTGAGGCCGCTCGGGAATGCAAGCGAAATATCTGCTGGAAGTGGATTGATGTGAACCCGTCCATTGAGGCCGAGGAATGGATTGTCATAGTCACTTTCATCCTCGAATAAGACAGAAAACGGCGATGAGGATGAGCGTGCGAGTTCGATAATTGAATTTCCTTCGGGCCCAGTAGAACCGGGAACAAGTGGACTTAATCGTTGGACAGAGGTGATGTTTGAGATTTGAACACTGAGGCTTGCTTCCTTTGTATCGTTGTTTACCCAATACCTAAAATGGTCGCCATCCATCGTACGATGCTCGCTTGCGTTCGACATTTGGATTTGAATTGACGACATTGGTTCTTGGGCAGAATAACCGATCGTTTCGCCGAGGATGAGGGAAAAATTCGATGGCAGACCATCGAGCCGGATCGCATTTTGTTGATTGTCAGAAGAGCCCCCGTAGGTAATTGTTCCAATCGGGGAACTTGCCTCATAATCGAGCGAAATAGGCGTTTGTGTCATCTGTAATGTCGTCGGTCGATTGGATACGATGGCAGCCTGTTTGATGGCGTCATCAATATTTGTACCCTCATGATACACATAGCCAAGCAGCAACGATTCCGTGTTTGAGCCCTCAAAGATGATGTCACGAATTTCTGTTGATGGGTCAAAATACTGTCGAACGTGGTTAATTCCCGACATTCTCATGCTCATTGCGACAGGAACAAGAGGGTCTTGAGGCCCAAGACGACCGTTGACTGTGGAATGCAGGGCATCTTGTGACAACAGCACATGGTCTGTGTTCGCCATAACGGGATGAGTGCTGCTTCCAAATGCAAATGCTATGGTGCCAAGCGATTCGGGTTGTCTTGATGACGACGGCAAACTTTGCTTCACCTGATTCCAACATGAAATATCGACCTCCCCTCCCGAAGAGCCCGCAGTGCCGACAATGCCGTTTGGCAATCCGTTCAATATCGCTCCAATATCAAGAACGACCTCGACAAGAGTGAGAAGAGCATTGTCAAAAATCTGAGCAATGGTGTTCAAATTGGGATTATTAAAATTCACACGACTGAGTCCAGTGGATGGGATGGTAAAACTGCCTTGAATGACAATAACACGTGGTAGCATTTCAACATCAAGTAGAATCGAGGAAGAATCACTTTCATACCCTGCACGTTTGAATGTTGAATGATAGGTCAATCTTTCGATTTGTTCTGTACCTGCAATCACAATGAGCGTGTTGGGTGGCTGTGCTGGATTGACCGGTAGCGTGGGGTCATTGACATTTCCAATTTGGTCGCCTGTGAAATTCTTGATGGCAACAATAAGCGAAAGTCGATCTGGCATTTCACCAGGGAAATTACTGTTGCTTGGTTCTTCACCAATCATCGTAAAAATTGCCTCAATCTCATCTGGATGCATCGTTCCTGATGGCAGACCCCGTATCCATGCACGAGAGTCGGTGACATTTCCATATGGTGATTCGCCTTCAGGTACTTCTGAACGGTCCTCGTAATAATGAAGATAAACATCTATACCTGTGTCTGAGAAGATTTCAACAGTGTCAAATGAGTTTTTTCCGATATTGTCGTTTCGAAGTGTGATATCAACTTCAGAGGGCAAAAATGTCCGGTCATATTCTGGATGAAAGCCTACGTCAAGATAGGCCAACTCAAGAACATCGACATTGCTCGGGTCTTGAACTTCATCAAAATGGATGTAGCCTACCCCGATGCCTAAGTTACATTTGTGCTGCCTGCTCGCAGCCCCGTGGTCCAATATCTTGTCGTAATGCGATTCATCCTCACAATCAGTTTGCCGAGAGGTTCCGGGTGCGTTTGGATTTCGAACAGAGATTTCATACGGTGCCGAAATAGAGGTAAGTGAAAGGTCAGAGGAATTCACATTACCTAGACCAAATTGAAAAACCAAGTCTGCAACACTTGTGAAAATTGCATTAACATCAAATGTCATTTCTTCAATACCAACACCAACACTTGCTTCGTGAGGTGGTTGAGTAAAACTTGTATCAACGACAATAGCATATGATTCAGCATTGGAGAGCGTTATGTCGAAGGCTAAGCCTTTCATCATGGAAACTTCAAGCCGCTCAAGATTCTCCCAGAGTAAATCATCAGGATTGATGACATCAACTTCCCATTGGAATGTAGGACTAATCCACAACTCATCGATCCTCGGAATTAAGCCATCTGAAAACTCAACGCCCCATCCCTCTCCAAATGTACTCAGTCCATTGAGCGTTAATGCCACGGAAACATCAGGATCTGTATCACCATCGACATCGATGTAATTTTCAAATAAAACAAGATCTGTTCCAACAAGAAGTTCTCCGGTAAATGTGCCGTATTCCCATGCCTCATATGTTGGGCCGTTGTTTCTGGATGTGAAGTTCATGTAAATGACGTAAGAGTTTAATCCAAATCCAAGCAGGTTGCTCACCCCAAAGTTATCGATTGAGAACAGTGTCTGCCACAGATTTGCTGGCAGCCCATCGGGCTGGGTCGTCGAATCGAGAAGAAACTGATACGGCCTTGGATGTTGTGCGACGAGTGGTGTGGTTTCTCGCATGTCCATGTCGTCCAAGAATGCTTGAGCATCAACGATTGCGTCTCCGCTTTCTACGGTTCGAGCATTTGCATCAACAAGAGCTAACGCTTGGGTTGCTCCATCGATGGCAACAAGAGATTCTCCACTGTTCTTTCGCTTCTCGAGTGTATCTGCAAGGGCTTCAAGCACGCCAAAATCGTCTCTTTTGACCGAAAGGTCCGCTGTTACGGGTTGCGCTAGTGCAATCAAAAAGAGACACACAAGGAAGATTGAGAGGCCACGGTGATCTGATTTTCTTGTCAATCCCTTGACAAGAAGACGTGGCTCACGCTCATCCATGGTTAACCTACGGACCACTTCCTTTGAGAAACATTTGCATTGTTGTGTAAGAAAAATGTTGAAATCGTGCCAATATCAACCAAGCGTCTGGTCTTGATGGCAGGAAGGACACTCAACGAGAACTCGAGAGAGATGTGAAGGAACATCAATTTCAAATCGAATCGAGCATTCAGTGCACTGGTGAACGACCTTTCGAGAGGTTTTTTCTCCGATTTGAGATTGTTGATGCACCTCAGGCTGCGGCGTTGAAACAGGTTCCGGAACTGGCTCAGGTGTTGAAGTTGAAGATACAATGAATGAATCGGGTAGACTAACGTTTGACTTTTGGACTTCTGTGCTCGTTTTCGATTGCTCAACTACATTTCTCGATTCGAAGGATGAAGGTTCATCATCGTCATCATCAAAGAGGTCTTCGAAGTTTGCCATGGTCTGCGTTTGTGTTGTTTGAATCGGTTGCTGCATTTGGACACCAAGGAGTTCGGCTGCTTCAGAAGCGACTGCAGATGCTGCAGTTGACATCGACGTTTGCGGCTGATACATTGTTGTGGATTGCTGTGGTTGGTACATCGATGCTTGCATCGTGCTTTCGCCAGAGGGCGATGGAGGTGCGGATCCGTAAATATCTTCGATTTCTTTACGACGTTGTTCTTCTTCGATTGCTGCTTGAGTTCGCACCTCTCCTAGGTCAAGTCCTGCGATATATTCTGCTGAAGAGAATGGAGTAACCTTTCGCTTTTGGCGGACCATCTCAATTCTCAACAACGCTTCTTCTTCCGGAAGTCCACGCTCCATCAAGAGCAATTTTGCTTGCTTTTGTTGCTTCATACGAAACGAAAAGATTCCTATTCCGCCAAGAACAAGAATCACGAGCAGACCTGTGAAGATCATTTGAGCGATGTTTGAAGAAACGGTCTCAGCGAGTTCAACATTGACTGCAAACGCATGTGAAGCAGAATTATTCGACTCATCGAACACCGTAATGACGACATCTTGGAGCCCGGTTTTATCAAATGTGATCTGAGGATTGAAGCCAAAATAATCTGGATCATCTCTTGGATTTCCATTGTTATCAGCATCAAAACTGGGATTGACGTCCCAGTGAACCCTTAACTGACCTATATCGTCATATTGGTCAAACACTTCTGTCTGAAATCGCTGTGCCTGCCCTCGTGTTGCTTTCGTCGGGAGGGCATCGAGACTTGCGTTGGAAATTGTTGGAGATGACGTATCAATAACTTGAATTGTAATTGACGCGTTATCTTGATTCATCGCTTCGTCATACACAATGAGTTGGAGGGTGTGCGTCCCAATCGATGCCCAACTCAAGGTAAGTGACACATTCTCATCGAGTGGCTCCCCATCAAGATTCCATTCACAGGTGGTAATACCAATATTATCACTACTTTCGACACATGAATATATTGCACTTTGGGCCCAAAGTTGATTGAACGCTGTGTTGACCCAAACTGCTGAAGATGCGATAATAGCGTTGGGTGCTTCGTTGTCTTGAACTGAAATGTTGGTACTAACCGAAGTTTTTCTTCCATCAACAGAAAACGCAGTGAGCGTGACGACTTTGGTTCCTGGCATACTCCATGAGGTTTGAGCATTCAAGCCAACAGCATTCACATCATTGGTGAAATTTCCATCTCCATTCGTATCTGTGAGGTGGTCAAAATCCCATGAATATGAGTCGATTTGACCCAATGAATTCGGTGTAGATTGCGCGCTAAAATCGATTCGTTCATCGGTTGATGCAAGTGTAGAACTGACCTCCAAAACCGGAGATAGTGGTGGTGAAAGTTCAATTCGAACCGTCGAGCGAAGTAAGGTGGACCCATCGCCGCCGCCGAGGGGCGTATCTGTATTATCGAGAACAAAATAGAGACCTTGGCCGTCAAGGTCTGAAGGAATAACATAGGTGAGCGATGCTGTGTTGTCAACACCTTGAATTGCTCCTCCAGTGACATACTGAACTCCAATTTCACCCGCGGTATAGGTGGAATGCATTGATGTGGTTTGGATGAAAAGGTCACCCACACCATCAAGACCCCACATCGAAATGACTACCACTGTTCCAGCGTCAAACTGGGCGTCGTTTGGTGTAAGAAGAACGTGGAAATCGCTCGGGCTGACCTTGACTAATGTATGAAATGGGGTCCAGTAGGAGTCGCTACTCATCTGCCATTCCAAACCGACTTTACTTGTCGCTCCGCCTTGGTCGCCCTGCCCTCCATCACCGTCATGTGCTAAATTATCCAAAACAATGTACCATTCTTTTGGAGAGATAGATGCAGGGACCTGCCAGTGAAATTCAAGCGAACCATTTGCAGATTCGGTCGATGTTGTTTGGTCAAATGAGGTACGGTATGATTGGCCAAGTTGATACCCTTGGATTGAATTTTCATCAAAGAAGAGAATATCAAGAGCATCATCCACAATGATGAACTCAAATTCATGCACGCTCCCTGATTCTAACTGGCCTAATTCGACAATGACACACGAACCATCGTCCACATCGATAATCGAGGGAATTGAATTGATATCATATGTTTGGCAAGTAGGTGCAGCTCGCCCTTCGCTCGCCGCAATCGGAGCGAGAAGCGTAACGAGAAGGGCAATGACAACAAGGTAGCCCAAACCTATTCGCATAGAGACGGCTTCACTGTTTTTGCTTTCAAAGATTTGCTCCATTGCTTCATTCACGCCAACCTTTGCCATCCCAAAATTTGTGAACCACATCACCCGAATCTTCCACAAGTATCCTGTCGTGATCGTTGGCTGCAGTGACAACAATATCTGCGTGTTCTGACCGTGCTTGAGAAATCGAAAGTTCGGTATCGCTCAACCTGTTGCTGTAGTGCGTTAGACAAAGATGGCGAGCGTTCATTTGTTTTGCAGTTCGCATAGCACCTCTCGCTGTTGAATGAAGGAAAGCATTCGCTTGTTCCTGTTGTTCATCAACAAAGGTTGCTTCATGAATCAATGCGTTACAACCTTGTACGGATGACAATGAAGGTGACATCTCTGCTGTATCGCCAGAAATCACCAACCTCAACGCTGGACGAGAAGGTCCTCGAAAGGAGGATGAGTTGAGGATTGTGCTTTCATGTTCCACATCTATTCCAGACGCTAATTCGGTTCGTTGAGCATCGGATAATTTCAATGCTGTCGCTCGCTCTCGGTCAAATGAACCTAGGCGTTCTTTTTGCAAAAAAGACCAAGCACACGATGGAACGGAGTGAGTGGTCCCAAATGCTTCGACTTCAACGTCTCGAAGGCCTAAGAATTCAGAGAGTGAAGCGGTGAGAACCTTAGCAGAACCATCTGGTAAGAGTTGAACCCATTGTTGAGAATGAGGGTCACCAAGAACATAAGAGACGTCATACGAAAGGGCATGGTCGCTATTGACTATTGACATCCAATACCTACATTGGTGGACGAGGTCAACCGATGGAACCTCGGCTGGTACCGTCGTCGATTTCATCAACGCTTCAATCACTTTTGGGCTCGTGGGCCCAACGACAGCGAGAGGTTGTGTCCGTCCATCAAGTGACAATGACTGCAACCATGGGAGCACCCCCCAAGTATGATCCAGGTGTCCGTGTGTGAGAAAAATAGCTTTGATTTTTGAAGGGCGGATTGAGGACTTCGGTTCGATGTTTTTGAGGTGCTTCCGTTGATGTTGAAATCTAGTTTGAAATCCTTCACCAGCGTCCACAACAAAATTTCCTTCGTCCGTGACGACAACAGAACCACTGACTGCCCTTGAGGACGTCGGGCGAGCAGATGATGTGCCCAAAATATGTGATTCGATGGTCATAGTACTTCCTCACGGATTCCTAGGAATTCGTGTTGGAGGAAACCAACGAAGAACCACAATATCGTTGATAGCACGAATCCAGCGCCAAGGGACTGCAAGGTGAATACCTCCCTCGACGAGGTCATCTGGTGTGTCTTTGACAAAGAGGTGTGTGCATTTTAATGACTGAATATCGATGACCGCATCATGAACGACGCCCAATTTCCGTCCGTTCGGAAGGAAGACTTCGAGTCCAGCCCAGCCATTGAGGGACTCGACGCCTTGCACCATGTATAGCGCTGAGGTCGACCATCAATAAATTCATGCTCAAGAAAGATGCAGAAATTGCGAAGTTTGCAATTTCACTTTCCACGGTTTCGATTTGCTTTCAACGATGGGCGGAGTTGTTCGGTACCCTTACCCTTGTTGTACAATCCTCGACCCTTCTTACCAGACGATGTCTTTCCACGGTATGTTCGGCCTCGATGAGATGTTTTGCCATTTGCTCCAGAAAAGACACCAAGTTGCTTATCGTTGACGATTGCTGGATGGTGGGTGTCGATGAGAATCACTTCGTAGAACTTGTGTTTTCCATCTTGTCCAACCCAGTACGAATTGAGAACTTCAAGATTCGGGAAGTGGCGATTTACACGCTCTTCAGCGATTCGTTGTGTGTTTTTCGCCATAGTGATCTTGGAGATACCAGCCTTCGATGGCTTTCTCTTCATGTGAACCTTACCTTTTCGAAGGCCACCACGGCGAACTCGAGTTCGAACGAGAACGACGCCTTGCTTCGCTTTGTAACCGAGGCGTCGAGCAGCATCAAGACGAGTTGGCCGGTCGATTCTGCAGTTTACAGGTTCTCGTCGCCACTCGGCCATTCGTTGCTGTCGGTGCATGTGGGGAATGACGTCTTTAGGACGCTTCCATGTTTGTCGAATATGCTGGTATAGACCTTGTACCATTGCATTCACCACTTCTCAGCGTCTCGCCGATTAAACTCCCCTTTATGAGTCTGTCCATTGAACAACTGGAATCAATCTTGTGAATCAGTGCTGGTAGGCAAGCCTGCAGAGGTGATTGCTCGCCATCCACCCCACAACGAATGCACATTGGACCAACCCATGGTGTTCATCGCCACGGCTGCCATCGCACTTCGATAACCTCCGCCGCAGTACAAGACGATTCGCTCGTCATCTGGAATGTTGAGCTTCTCAATGTCGCGCTCGAGGATACCTTTGCTCATCAAAATCGCTCCCTCAAGATACCCATTTGCTGTTTCATACCCATCACGAACGTCAATGACCACAAGACTTGCTCCGTCCTTTCGCATGGCGAGAAATTCGTCGATCTCGATTTCACTAACTTGGTCACGGGCCTGTTGTGAAATCATGAGAAATCGGGGGCTATGTTGTTTGACCATGAACCAGCGAAATGAAGGACCTTTTTGAGTATCTCCATGGGTACTCAACCATGAGATTCTCACGCATGGGTGTTTGAAGGGTTACACTATTGTTGCCAAACTAATAAAAATTGTAATT